>NZ_JAJNRF010000001.1:0-545134 GCF_022228075.1 Halorhodospira sp. 9628 | reverse complement strand
GGGGCCGGGGGGGGGGGGGGGGGGGGGGGGGGGGGGGGGGGGGGGGCGGGGCCCCCCCCCCCCCCCCCCCCGACGCGGGAATGAATCAGTTGTCCGCCACCTCCTGAGCCATATCGCGGATCTCCGACGCATCCCGCGGCGGAGCCAGGGCATCCTGGAATGCGCCCTCGCCGTCGAAGAACATCAACACCCCGGCGGTGCTTACCCCGTACTGCTCGGCGAACGCCTGCCCCTCAGGGGTCCCCAGGTCGGCCACGATGAACGACACGCCGGCCCGCTCCTCTTCGCTGAGCCCATCGAGCTGATCCATGATCCCCATGCTGGTCGGGTTGGCGGTCTCGTGCGTGAGCACGCCGATCGGCTCCCCCTGCCCGATCCGGGTCAGGTCGGTGCTGAAACCGCCCCCCGGCAAGTTCTGCCAGATCAGGCCCGCGGCACCGAAGATGATCCCCAGCGCCAGCAGCCAGCTGGCCCAGCGCGGCAGATTCCTCGGCCGCTGCTTCTTCCCGCCCGGCGGCCCCTGCCTGGTCTCGGCCATGTTGCTCCTCCCCTGCTCTGCAATGGATGGTCGGACTGAACCAGCATCCAAGGCTGCCGCCGGGCGAAGGAACATGCAAGGTTCTGTATTGGACGGCTCCGCTCATCGAGCACTACGATGATCGTGATCAATCCGATCTACCACGGAGTGGGACGATGGGCGAGCGGGCAACTCGGTTCACGACAGTGATACTCGGTCTCATCCTGATCGGCGGTATCGTCGGCCTGACCCTGGCCGTTGCCGGCAACGGCGATGGGAGCGCCCCCACCGGGGCCGCAGCGGCGCATCAGGACGGCGACGCCGACACCTCCGCCGAGGAGATCGACGCGTGGGATCTGGGCATCGGCAACAGCGCCTTCCGGCACCTGCCGCAGTATCGCTCGTACCAGAAGAACTGGGACGACACAGTGATGACCGAGTACGGCGGCTCGGTCCCCCACCACAAGCACGACGGCGAGAGCCCGCTGCCCGAGGGCTACCGGCACGCCCAGCCGTACCTGAAGAACCTGTGGCTCGGCTACCCCTTCTCGTGGCACTACGAGCGCGCCCGCGGCCACACCTATGCGGTCATCGACGTGACCACCACCGACCGGATCAACCGCTACAGCGAACAGGCGGACCTGCCGGCCACCTGCTGGAACTGCAAGGGCAACACCATGCCGCAGCTGCTCGAGGCCAAGGGCGACGACTTCTGGTCCTCGAACTTCCACGACTACCGCAAGATCCACGATCCGGCGGATCACGCCATTGGCTGCACCAATTGCCACGACCCGAACGAGGACATGCGGCTACGGATCACCAGCGTCCCGCTAAAGGCGTACCTGGAGCGCCAGGGTAAGGACTGGCGCAACAAGTCCACTCAGCAGATGCGCTCGCTGGTCTGTGCCCAATGCCACGTGGAGTACTACTTCGAGGACGGCGATCACGGCGTGGCCGCCAAGCCGCACCTGCCCTGGGACGAGGGCCTCGACCCGGGGGACATGTTCGAGTTCAAGGAGGACGGTGACCCGGAGCGCGACGGGTTCAAGGGGCAGTTCGTCGACTGGGTGCACCCGGTCTCGGAGACACCGATGATCAAGGTCCAGCACCCGGAGTTCGAGATGTACCAGGGCAGCGTGCACGCCGAGGCGGACGTCGCCTGTGCCGACTGCCACATGCCGCGGGTGAGCAAGGGCCGGGCCGATATCACCTCCCACCACCTGACCTCGCCGCTGAGTAGCGAGGAGATGATCAAGAAATCGTGCCAGGGCTGCCACGAGGACAAGTCGCCGAGTTGGCTGCGCGAGCGCACCGAGTCTCACCAGGAGCGGGTCTGGCGGCAGCTGAACGTCGCCCAGGAGAAGTCGGTGCGCGCCCACGAGGCCGTCCGCCTGGCCCGGGAGCTGGACGAGGAACAGCTCGACGCCGACTTGCTGGATGAGGCCCGGCAGATGATCCGCCGCGGGCAGTGGTACTGGGACTACGTCTCGGCGGAGAACAGCGCCGGCGCCCACAATCCGAGCAAGGCGCTCGATACCCTGGCCTCCTCGCAGCAGTACAGCAACCGCGCCGTGGAGCTGGCCCTGCGCGCCAGCGACTACGCGATCGCCTCGGATCTGTTCGCCGCTCCCATCGAGGAGCTGGTGCCACCGATCATGGAGCACAGCCGGGCGCTGCAGATGGATGAGGAGCACTTGGCCTCCCACCCGTGGCTGGAGTACCTGGACCCGCTGCCGGAGGCTGACAAGGTCTGGGACGGCCAGAAGCGGCTGCGCTGAGCCACGCGGAGGACCCACGGATGAGACGCTTCGGCCCCCTCGGCATCATCGCGCTGCTGATCGTGCTGCTCTCGCTCCTGCTCGGCGGCGGCTACGGCGCCCATCAGCTGACCATCAACAACCACTTCTGCGCGGCCTGCCACGCCTACGAGAAGACTTCCTGGGATCAGAGCGAGCACCGGCAGGTGGACTGCATTGCCTGCCACACCAAGGGCTTCGCCTACGACAAGATCCAGGGCACACGCAAGGTCTGGCTGACCGTCACTGGGCAGGTGAATCCCCACAACGACCCCCTGCCCCGCTACCCCGAGGAGACCAGCGAGAACTGTGTGGACTGCCACATCACCGACGCCATCGCCGAGGAACAGCCCTTTTTCATCGCCCGGCACAACCGCTACATGGAGCATGCCCCCACGTGCATGGCCTGCCACGATTCCGGCCACGACCGGCAGCTGCAGCGGATGAAGCGCCCCTAGGCGGCTCTGCGGCCGACCCAGCCGCAGAGCCGCCGCCCTCCGGGGCCGGCGCTCAGCCGTCGGGGCGACCGAAGACCCAGAGCACGAAGGCGTAGCGCAACGCCACCTCGCGCAGGTAGTCGAAGCGTCCGCCCGGGCCGGCGTGGCCGGCGCTCATGTTGGTGTAGAGCAGCAACGGATTGTCGTCGGTCTTCAGCGCGCGCAGCCGGGCCACCCACTTGGCCGGCTCCCAGTAGGTCACGCGCGGGTCCGAGACCCCGGCGGTGGCGAGGATCGGTGGATAGGCGCGGGCCTGGACGTTCTCGTAGGGCGAGTAGCCGAGGATCGTACGGAAGGCCTGCTCGTCTTCCAGCGGATTGCCCCACTCCGGCCACTCCGGCGGGGTCAGCGGCAGGCTCGGATCGCTCATGGTGTTGAGCACGTCGACGAAGGGGACATCGGCCACGGCCGCCCCGAAGAGCTCCGGGCGCTGATTGAGCACGGCGCCGACGAGCATGCCGCCGGCCGACCCACCGTGGACGACCACCCGCCCGGCGCCGGTGTAACCGGCCTCGATCAGGTGCTCGGCACAGGCGACGTAGTCGCTGAAGGTGTTCGGCTTGTGCTCGAGCTTGCCCGCCTCGTACCAGCGATAGCCACGCTCCTTGCCACCGCGGACGTGGGCGATGGCGTAGACGAAGCCGCGATCGACCAGCGAGAGACGGTGCGGCGAGAAGGCGGCCGGCTGGCTGATGCCGTAGGCGCCGTAGCCGTTGAGCCACAGCGGCGTCTCCGCCCCCGGCTGCACGTCCGCCCGGTGGAGCAGCGAGATCGGCACCCGCTCCCCATCGGCGGCCGTGGCGTAGAGCCGCCGCGCCACGTAAGCCGCCGGGTCGTGCCCGCTGGGGATCTCCTGCTCCTTGCGCAGGCTCCGCACCCGGGTCTCCATGTCGTAGTCGTAGACCCGTCCCGGCGTGGTCAGCGAGGAGTAGCTAAAGCGCAGCCGGGTGGTCTCGTATTCGAGCCCGCCGGCGAGGCCCAGCGCGTACGCCGCCTCCTCGAAGGCGACGCTGTGCTCGGCGCCATCGGCCAGACGCCGGACGACGATCCGCGGCAGCGCATCCTCGCTCTCCAGGCGCACCAGGTGATCGCGGAAGAGCAGCATGTCGTGGATCAGCACACCGGGGCGATGCGGGACCAGCTCCTCGAAACGCCCCGGCTCCGGGGCCTCGAGCGGCACGCGGACGATGCGAAAGTCCTGCGCCGCCCGGTTGGTCAGGATCAGCCAGTGCTCGCCGCTGTCACTGACCGTGTACTCCACGCCGCGCTCGCGGGGCATCAGGCAGCGGAACCCGGCCTCCGGATCGTCGGCGGGCGCGGCGTGGACCTCCGAGGTGGTGTGATCGTGGGTCTCGATGAGCAAAAACCGCCGGCTCTCGGTGCGCTCCAGGCCGATAAAGAAGCCGGGATCGGTCTCCTCGTAGACCACCTCGTCCGCGCTGGCCGGATCACCCAGCCGATGCCGGTAGACCCAGCGCGGCCGGTGCTCATCGTCCAGGACGGTGTAGAAGAGCGTGCACCCGTCCCCGGCCCAGACAAAGTCGCCGCGGGCCTGCTCCAGGCACTCGGGCAGCTCGACCCCGCGCTCGAGATCGCGGATGCGGATGGTGTACGCCTCGGCACCGCTGGTATCCACGGCGTAGGCCAGGTAGCGGTGATCGTCGCTGTGGGCCCAGTCACCGAGCTGGAAGTAGGCGTGCCCCTCGGCCAGGCGGTCACCGTCGAGCAGGACCTCCTCGGCCCCTCCGCCGCGCGGGCGGCGACACGCCACCGGGTGCTGCCCGTCGGCGCGGTAGCGCACGTAGTACTCGTAAGGACCGTCGGGATCCGGGACCGAGGCGTCCTCCTCCTTGATCCGCCCGCGCAGCTCGGCAAAGAGCCGCTCGCGCAGCGGCGCCACCGGCTCCAGCACTGCCTCGGTGTAGGCGTTCTCTGCCTCCAGGTGGGCGCGGATGGCCGGCTGCAGTTGCCCGGGGTCGAGCATCGCCTCCCGCCAGTTCGGGTCGCGCAGCCAGGCGTAGGGATCGTTCAGTTGCACCCCGAAGCGCTCGATGACCTCGGGGGCCTCGGCGGCCCGCGGCGGCTGCGGCGTCGATGCGCTCATATTCCGTCGCTCCCCTCCGGCGGTGTCAGCAGGAAGTGGCCGCGGGCGGCGGCGATCGGCCGCTGCGGCTCCGACTGCCAGGCGCTGGCGTGCACATTGGCCACACGCCGCCCCTGACGGCGGATCTCCACCGTGGCGTAGGTGGTCTCCTGCGCCCCGCGGCGCAGATAATCCACGTGGAAGTTGATGATCCGAGGCAGGTAGCAGCTCTGCCCCTCCCAGAGGATCTGCATGATCGCCCCGTGCTCGAGGAAGGCGCCGAGCAGCCCGCCGTGTAGCGAGCCGCTGCCGGGCCGGCCGATGAGATCGTCGCGGTACGGCAGGCGGATGCACAGCCCCTCGCCCTCCGGACACGGCTCGAAGCGCATGCCGATCAGCCGGGCGTAGGGGACAAGGTCGGTCAGGCGCTGGCAGTCGCCGGCCGCACGCGCGGAGCGGACCTGTTCCAGGAGTTCAGCCACGGCCCACCCCCTCGCGCAGGCGCATGAAGGCGCTCATGCTGGTGGCGAACGGCTCCGCCGGGTCGTCCTCGTAGGCCACGGCCCGGGCGAAGGCGACTTCACCGGCCAGGCGGTAGCACTCGCAGCGGGCGTAGACGTCCCGCCCGGCGGCCGCCGGGCGCAAGTGATCGACCCGCAGGTCGAGGGTGACGATCCGCTCCGCCGGGCCGGTGGCCATCAGCACCGCCGCCCCGCAGCTCTGGTCGATCAGCGTGGTGATCACGCCGCCGTGGATGTGACCGGTCTCCGGATTGCCGACCAGCTCCGGGCGGTACGGCACCCGGGCGATCAGATGATCGTCCCCGAGCTCCACCAGTTCCAGGCCGATCAGCGCCCCGTGGGGTGAGCCCCGGAAGAGGCGCCGGGCGTGCTCGAGGCCGATCCCGGCACCGTTGTCCGTCTCTGCGGTCATGTTTCGTCCCTGCCCTGCGGCGGCCGTCCGCAACTGAGACCGCCGTCATGTCTGGATGGTGCCGCCCAGTCTACGAGCCCGCCGGCGAAGATCAACCAGCCGCCGCGGCGCCACAACTACCCCCCGCGCCGTCGATGCTGCAGGTGCACACAACGCGCTCGGCCAACCTATTGATCCCGCAGCAAAGACCGGCCTACCGTTGTGCCGTGGCTCGCCACCGAGTGCACCCGCGGTGCCCCGGGGACACCGCTGATAACGACACAACAACACCCAGCGCCAGGAGGAAAACCATGCACCCGACCCGTCGCGCCGTCTACCTCGCGCCCTGCCTGCTCGCCCTCGGCGGGGCCGCCACCAGCGCCCACGGGGCCGCCTTTCAGCTCCAGGAGCAGAGCGCCTCGCTGCTCGGCAGCGCCTTCGCCGGACGCAGCGCGGACGCCCACGACATCAGCCACACCTTCTTCAACCCGGCCACCCTCGGCGTACACGCCGGTCGCGGTGCCGAGGCGGAACTGGTCCTCAGCTACATCGACCCGACCTTCGATTTCGAGGCGGATGGAGAGCCAGCGGACTACCCGGATGTCCCCGGCAGTGACACTGGCCAGCTCAGCGCCAGTGGCGGCGAGAGCGCCCTGGCCCCGGTCTTCTACGCCGGCTTCGACCTGGCCCCGGACCTGCGCGCCGGGCTCGGCATCAACGTCCCCTACGGTCTCGAGACCGACTATCCGGAGGACTGGGTGGGCCGCTACGACGCCGTCAACACCGACCTGGTCACCATCGACATCAACCCCCAGCTCGGCTGGCGGGTGGACGAGCGGCTCTCCGTGGGCTTTGGGGTGTCGGCGCAGTACGCCGATGCGACGCTGTCAACCATGGCGCCGCAGACGGATTTCAGCCCGCCCCTTCCTGACCCAACCCTTACGCCCCAAACCGACGGGAAGCTAACCGTAGAAGGTGACAGTTGGTCGTACGGCTTCAATCTGGGCGCCCACTACGCCGTCAGCGAAGCCACCCAAGTCGGCATCGCCTACCGCCACGGGATGGGCCACACCCTCTCCGGCGACGCCGAGTTGGTAGATGACGACGGCAACCGGGTGGACGAGACCGGCGGCGAGGCGGATCTGGACATCCCGGCCAGCCTCAACCTGGGCGTCAGCCACCGACTCGACCGCCAGTGGACCCTGCTCGCCGACGCCACCTGGACCCAGTGGAGTGATTTCGACGAGCTGGCCATCCAATTCGATGAAGCCATCCTCATGGACGCCGCAGGCGATCCAATCCTCGAACAGTCCGATGACTACGACTGGGACGACACCTGGCTGCTCTCCCTGGGCACCCGCTTCGACCTCAACGAGCGCTGGGACCTGCGTGCCGGGGTGGCCTACGACCAGACGCCCACCGGCGACAGCAACCGCACGCCGCGCATCCCCGACGAGGACCGCACCTGGCTGGCGGTGGGCGGCAGCTGGTACCCGGCGGCGGCCGAGCAACTGAGCGTCGACTTCGGCTACACCTACATCTGGCTGGATGACGCTGAGATTGAGGTAGCCGACGATTTCGGCGGCGTCACCGGCGAGTACGAATCCAACGTGCAGATCTTCGCCGCCTCCGCCAACTGGCGCTTCTAGGCGCTGGCTACGCACCCGCTGCCGCGGGATGCCACACTGTCGAATACGACCTTAGAACGGGGGGACAGGACCATGGCAGAGACCCGGGCGGCGACCTTCGGCGGCGGGTGTTTCTGGTGCATCGAGGGGGTCTTCCAGCGCCTGCGCGGGGTCGAGGCGGCCGTCTCCGGCTACGCCGGCGGCGAGACCGAGCACCCGACCTATCGGCAGGTGTGCAGCGGCACCACCGGCCACGCCGAGGTGGTGCAGGTGCGCTTCGACCCCGAGCAGATCGGCTACCGCGAGCTCCTCGAGGTCTTCTTCACCATCCACGACCCCACCCAGCGCAACCGCCAGGGGCCGGATGTCGGCAGCCAATACCGCTCCATCATCCTCTACGCCGACGAAGAGCAGCGGCGCACCGCCGTGGAGCTCATCCGCGAACTGGATGAGTCCGGCGCCCTGACCGGCCCGGTGGTCACCGAGGTCGAGCCACTCTACGCCTTCTACCCCGCCGAGCCGGAGCACCAGCGCTACTACGACGGCGCCCCGCAGGCCCCCTACTGCCGGGCCATGATCGCGCCGAAGATCGCCCGCGCCCGGGAACGCTACCCGGAGCGCTTCGAGCGGGACTAGCCGCAGTCATCGTGCGGGGGCATACTGCCGGCAGCCGGAATCCATGCAAGGAGCCAGGGTATGACCCCGACCATCACCGTCTCCGAACTCGCCGTCCTGCTGGTGGAGCCCTCCGACGTGCAGCGGCGGATCCTCGCCGAAAGCCTGCGCGAGGCCGGCATCCACCACCTGGAGGAGGCCGGCACGCTGGCCGACGCCCGCGAGCGGTTCCGGGCCATGCGGCCCGATCTGGTGGTCAGCGCCATGTACCTGCCCGACGGGACCGCCGAGGACTTCCTGCTCGAACTCCGCGACGAGCCGGCCACCGCCGACCAGCCCTTCATGCTGGTCTCCAGCGTGCGCGACCGCGGGCAGCTGGAGACCCTGCGCCAGTCCGGGGTCATGGCCATCCTGCCCAAGCCGTTCACCGCCGATGATCTGGACCGGGCGGTGCGCGCCAGCGTGGACCTGCTCAGCGAGCAGGAGCTCGAACTCGACCACGTGGACATCACCACCCTGCGCTTTTTGCTGGTGGACGACAGCCGCATGGCGCGCAGCTACCTGCGCCGGGTCTTCGAGACCCTCGGGGCGGAGCACTTCGTCGAGGCCGCCAACGGGCGCGAGGCGGTGGAGGCACTGCACCGCTCGAGCTTCGATCTGATCGTTACCGACTACAACATGCCGGAGATGGACGGCGCCGAGCTGGTCCGCTACGTCCGCGAACAGCCGCAGTTCCTACACCTGCCCATCCTCATGATCAGCTCCCGTCCCGACCACGCCAGCCTGGCCGGGGTGACCCAGGCCGGGGTGGACACCATCTGCGACAAGCCGTTCGAGCCGGAGACGGCGCGCCAGACCCTGCTGCGCCTGTTCAGCTGAGCGCACCCACCCTCCTGGGGGCCGCCCCGCTCCAACGCCCGCCGAGGCCTCCCCAGGGGCGTATCCCTCAGGTCCGGACCCGACGCCCGCCCCGGGCAACCGACCAGGCCCAGTGGCCGGCGCGGCGCACCGCCCGGCGCGCCGGGACAATGATCAACGTCAGCATGACACCGGCGGCGGCACGCTCAACCCACTCCGGCCAGATCTCCCGGGCGGCACCGGCCATGGCCGCCGGCTCGAGCCCGCCCAGGGCCACCACGCCATCGACGACCAGTCCGACCATCAGGGCCGCTACGACGATGCTGCCCAGATAGACCCCTGCGGCCGGGGTGCCCAGCTCCCGGCGCAGGACCAGCAGCGTGGCCAGGCTGGTCACCGGCCCGGCAATCAAAAAGACCAGCACCGCCCCCGGCGACACCCCGGCGATCAGCATCGCCGCGGCCACCGGCGTGGCCGCCGTGGCACAGACGTACAGCGGGATCCCCACCAGGGCCAGCACAACCATGGCCAGCAGCCCGCTGCCCCAGGCCGCCAGAGAACCGGGCGGGACGAAGGTGATCATCAGCCCGGCGAGGATCAGGCCGATGATCAGCCAGGTGCCAATGTCATCGATGAGCCGGAGCATCACCCGGCCCATGTGGCGCACCGGCCCGGGGTCCGGAGCGTACTCGGCATGGTCCGTCGACCCCGTGCACCCCGACGCGCAGCCGGCCTCTCCGACCGTCGCCGGCACGGCCGGCGGCACCCGGCCCACGGCCAGCCCGGTGGCGATGGCCGTGGCCACGGCACCCACCACCCGTGAGACCGCCATGAACGGACCCATCAGCACCCAGGTCAACACCACCGAGTCGATGCCGATCCCCGGCGTGCCCACCAGAAAGGCCGTGGAGGCCCCGCGCGAGGCCCCCCCGCGGTGGAGGGAGAGCGCGGTGGGGATGGCGCCGCAGGAGCACAGCGGCAGCGGCGCTCCGATCACCGCGGCACGGGCCACCGACGCAACCCCCGAACCGCCCAGCCACTGACGGAGCCGGTGGGTCGGGATCAACACCTGGACCACCGCCCCCAACGCCAGGCCGATGAGCAGCCAGGGCGCCACCGTTGCGGTGACGTCGAGGATGTTGGTGCCGGCTTCGATGGCAGTGGCGATCATCGGGCGCTCCGCCGGTTGCTTGCAGGCCGCGGGATGTCCGGAGACGCCCGCCGCATCGCGCGGCGGGCGTCCGGGTCACCCCCTAGAGGTGCGGCGCCGCCGGCGGCCCCTGCCCCGGCTGCCAGGAGAGCTGCATGCGCCGCTTCTCCTCCTGCAGGCCGCGGATCAGGGCGTAGCACATCAGCAGCATCAGCAGCGAGAACGGCAACGCCGAGACGATGGCCGCCGCCTGCAGCGCCGCCAATCCGCCGGCGATTAGCAGGACACCGGCCACACACCCCTCAGCGACACCCCAAAAGGCACGCTGGTACGTCGGCGGCTCGGTATTACCCACGGACAGGAGCATGGTCACCACCAGCGTCGCCGAGTCCGACGAGGTGATGAAGTAGGTGGCGATCAGGACCGTGGCGATCACCGCGAAGAGGGTGGCGATCACCCCGGGGGCGACGGCCTCGATGGTGTAGTAGAGGGCGATGGTCTCGTCCTCCGCCACGGCGTCCACCAGCCCGCCGGCACCGAAGAGCTCCTGATACAGCCCGGTACCGCCGAAGACGGTCAGCCAGGCCAGGGCAAGCAGCGTCGGAACCAGCAGCACACCACCGAGGAACTCCCGGATCGTCCGGCCGCGCGAGATGCGGGCGATGAACATGCCCACGAAGGGCGCCCAGGCAATCCACCAGCCCCAGTAGAAGGCTGTCCAGGACTTCTGCCACCCATCGGCCTCGCGGGCGCCGCTGGCGTCCGTCCAGAAGCTCAGGTAGACCACGTTCTGCAGGTAGTCACCGATACCCTGGACAAAGCTCGAGAGCAGATAGAGCGTCGGCCCCAGGGTCAGGAAGAAGAGCAGGATCACGGCGCTGAGGATCAGATTCAGCTGCGAGAGGACCTTCACCCCTCGCCCGACCCCGGAGACCACCGACCCGACCGCGATGAGCGTCACCACGGCGACAATGAGCAGCTGATTCGTGGTGCTTAGCCCGATCCCGAACAATTCGTCCAGGCCCGTATTGATCTGGATCGCACCGAACCCGAGCGAGGTAGCCACCCCAAAGATGGTGCCGAAGACGGCCAGCACGTCCGCCGCGTGCCCCAGCGGCCCGTAGATGCGGTTGCCGATCAGCGGGTAGAGCGCCGAGCGGATGGCCAGCGGCAGCTTCTTGCGGTAGCAGAAGAAGGCCAGCGACAGCGCCACGATGGCGTAGATCGCCCAGGGATGGAATCCCCAGTGGAAGTAAGTCAGGCGCATGGCCGACTCAGCCGCAGCGGCCGTCTCCCCCTCGTCGATAAAGGGGTTGCCCTGGAAGTGCCAGACCGGCTCGGCGATGCTCCAGAACAGCAGACCGATGCCCATGCCGGCGCCGAAGAGCATGGAGAACCAGGCGAAGTAGCTGAACTCCGGCGGACGGTCGTCGTCGCCGAGCTTGAGATCGCCGAAGCGGCTGAACATCAGGAACAGCGCAAACAGCAGGAAGAAGGCGACAACCCCGATGTAGTACCACTTGAAGGTATCGAGGACCCAACCGCTGACCCCTTCGAAGACTGTCTCTGCGTACTCCGGATCCCAGGCGCCAAAGATCAGGAACCCGATCACGATCAGCGCGGCCGTGCCGGTCAGCGGGACGTTCAACCCTTTCAGCGGGCCTCTCTGTGCACGCACGTCTTGTTCCCCCGGCTGCCCTTAGAAGTACTCTTCACCGACGTGGTCCCCGTAGCCACCGACGGCCCGGTAGACGACATCGCCCCGGGGGTTCTCCCGGTGGTCCACCAACGAGACGGTGGGCTGGCGATTGACGGCGGTACGCTGCCCGAGGTAGATGCACACCGGCATGCCGATGTTCGTCGTGCCCACGGTGATCCACAGGCGGTTGAAGCCGAAACCGCCGCCGACAAAGTCGAGCTGGGTGAGCGCGTCGTCGAAGCCACCGACGAAGTAGTTGCGCTGCTCGCGGCTCGCGAAGACGTGGACCCGGATGTAGGCGTGGATGAGTTCGTTGACAAGCTCGGGGAGGCGGAACTCGCCGGTGATCTCGGCGCCCTCGTGGTGCTCGGCGAAGGGGTCCACGTGGACGGTCAGATCCTCCGGCTGCGGGTTGAAACGCGGCAGGTAGCGCACGTAGGCCGAGGTGTCGGCCAGGGTGTAGCGCACCCGCACGATGCGCATCTGCTCGACGATCTCATCGACGCCCAGCGACTGCGGGTCGACGTGCTCTTCGGTCTCCGGCGTCTGCTCCGGTTCGCTCATGGTGCCTCCGTGATGTGATAACCCGATGATGGTACTGCAAACACCGTCGCCCGCCCAACCCACACCGTTACCCCACCGGCCGGCGGTGCATTGCCGACACCCGACGCCCGCTCTATGATCGGCTCCATGGTTGTAACCGGCATTAGCATCGTGGCGGTCGTGCTGGCACTGCTCATCTGGGCGGTGGCCGCCTCCTACGAGCGCCAGGCAGAAGGCTTCAGCGCCGCCGTGGCCCGGGATGTGAAGTACTGGCAGCGTGGCGCGGCCATCTTTTTCATCATCAGCCTGCTGCCTGGCCTGGTCAGCCGCCCGTCGCCGGATCTTCCCCGGGCAGTCTACGAAACCCTCAGCGCGCTGGCACCCGTCTTTCTGTTCCTCGGGCTGCTGTGCTTCGCCGCGGCACTGAGCAAGCTCATCCCGGCCTGGCGTCGTCACCGAGAGCTGCGCGAGCAAGAGCAGCGCCGCCGCCAGATCGCCGCCCGGGGCGGCCCCTATCCCGAGCTCTCGGCTGCCTTGGCCGAGAGCATCCAGCAGTGCCTCCCCGAGCTTGAGGTCACCACCGACCAGCGCTCCGCCGAAGGCCACCATGCCAGCCTGCTCATCGACTCCTCCATGGAGTCGCAGCGCTACGTCATCTACGCCCTCCCCCGGGAGCACCTGCATCTGGAGGGCGGCCGCGGGGTCAACCCCAACGCGGTGCAGCGGGCCTGCGAGACCGCCGCCGCCTTCGCCGGCCGGCCCATCCTCTGGGCCCCGTTGCCCGGCCACGGTACCCCTCAGGGCTACGCCGCCGACAGCGGCTCGGAGCTGCGGCCGTACATCGTCGAAGGCAAGGACATCCACCTGGCGGAAGCGGTCAAGAAGTTCGATCTAGCGGCGCGCTCGGAGCGGCGCCGACGCGAAGCCCGCGAAGCCGCTCGCGCCGCCAGCGAGGGCGACCCGCGCCACCACGTCCCGGTGCGCAGCGAGACCACGGCCGAACGCGGCCGGCGCCAGCACGACCGCGAGAGCTGGGAGCGCTTCAACCTGCTCGCCCCGCGGCATCCGCACATCGTCGAGGAGGTCCAGCGCCGCACGCGCGAGCTGTGCGACCGCTGCCTGACGCCGATCCCCGAGGGCAACGGCGAGGTGGTGGTCACCGATCACGACCACATTTGCAAGAACGACGCCTCGGTGCGGATCGCCCTCAATGAGGGCAACGAGACCCTGACCCAGCACATGCCGGACTGCGGCCAGTGCCACTACGAGACTCCGGAGCTCTACGAGGAGTGCCTGAGCCGGCTGACCCTGGTCCACCCCGGCCGCTGCCCGGCGAGCCCGGATGATCCCGAGGAGGTCGAGCGTCAGGAGCAGTTTGAACAGCGCGCGCGGATGGAGGCCCTGGGCCGGTCATTCCGGGAGTGAATCGGCCACCGCCTGGCGCAGGGCGGCCAAAGTCGGACGACGCCCCGAGACGCCGAGCCGCTGCGCGGCGTCCACCCAGGGTCGGTGCTGCAGAACCTTGCCGATGAAAGCCGCCTCACAGTGCGACATGCGCCCGCGCGACCGGTCCGAATCGATCAGCACCGCCTCGGCCAGGACACGCAACGCCGGCAGCGCCGCAGCGTACCCGCGCAGGCTGTGGGCGAAGCCGGCCAGCTCCCGCCGCTGCCAGTCGCTCGGCGCCGGCGGCTCGGCGCCCTGCGCAGCGCGGACCACAGCCAGGGCGACCTGCGGATCCATGCGCGCCAGCGGCTCGGCCAGAAGCGCCGAGGCCCCGGCACCGAGCCGAAAGCCGGCCTGCTCCACCCACGCGGCACCTTTCGCATCGAGGCCCCGGGCCATCAGCGCCGAGTTTTCGCCACTGGCCGCATCCCGCCGGGCCCCCACCGCCACGGCGTGCAAGCCACAGGCCCGCCAGAAGTGGATCAGCCCCGGCGTAGCGCCGAAGCTGGTGCCGACAAGGGCACAGCCGTTCCTGCGGCCACGCTCGGTCACGGCATCGACCAGCGCGGCGCCCAGCCCACGCCCCCGTCGCCGGGGGTGAACGGCGATGCGCTGGATGCGCAGGGCGCGGCCGGTGGGTGCCGCCTCGATGCCGGCGTGGGTGGCCAGGGCCTGGGGCAGCAGGTGGCCATGGGGCCGACGCCGCTCGGCCCACACCTCGTGGGCCGTTGCCGGATCAAGCCCGCCCTCCTCGGCAGCCACCGCCACGCCGACCACGGCACCTGCCTCCTCGGCCAAGAACAGGTGCCGCCGCGGGCCATCGAGGAGCTGGTGGAGGTCGAAGGGTCGCGTCCGGTAGTGGGCCGCCACCAGCAGCCCAAAGGCCTGGCGCAGCCGCTGCTCATCCTGCGCCAAAGCCTCCTGGCTGACCGGCACGATCCGCGCTGCCGGGGCCTCTGCGGTGTCCCCGAGTTCGGCCGGCTCGGCGTCGAGGCAGAGCACGCGCCCCAGCCACGCCTCCAGGGGATCGTCGAGCTCCCAGCGGATCGGCGTCTCCAGCCGGACTGCCCGCCATCCGGGGGCCTCGGCATCGAGCACGCCTCGAAAGCGCAGGTCGAAGCCACGCCCACTGCCCTCGTAGCCGTGCACCGTGCTCGCGAAGGCGATGCGCGAGGCGTGCTCGAGTAGACGCCGAAGCAGATCCACCGGCAGCCCCGCGGCCTCGTCCACCAGCAGCAGATCGCCGGTTTCCGGACGGTCGATCAGTGCCTCGGGCTCGCGGTAGACGACCTCGGCACCGGCACAGCACAGGCGGCGGCGCTCGACCCGCACGCCGCCGCAGCGCTCGGCGGCGTGCTCGAACAGACCGTCGGCGGCGTGGATCGTCGGCGCGGTGATCACCACCCGCTGCACCCGGCGTTGAAGCAGGAGCTCACCCACCGCAATGCCCAGCGCGGCGGACTTGCCGCGACCACGATCGGCGGTTAGCACCGCCGGGCGGCGGCGGTGACCGTCGACCACCCGCATCACCGCCTCCACGGCGCGCTGTTGATCGGCGCTTCGGCAACCGTAGGGGTGGCCACCATGGGGCACCGGCGGCGGCGCCGGCTCGAGGTCGGGGGGCGGTTGCGCCGGGGTCAGGCAGGCGACGCTCGAAGACTGCTCCAGCCCGACCATCAGGCGCCGGAGGAAGCGGGTGCCGACCTCCTCCCGCCGGTGCCCGGCAGGGATCAGCCGACCGAGCAGCGGATCCGGAGCGCTCGGCCACTGCCCCCAGGCCGGCGTGAGCATGACCAGCACGCCGCCCCCGCGCAATGATCCGACCGCGGCACCGAGGGCATCTGCATCGACACCGGCGTGCGCGTCGTAGACCAAGAGATCCACGGTGCGCCCGAGCACGCGCCGGAAGTCCCGTGCCACCAGCCGCTCCACCCGATCGGGCAACCCCTCCGCCGGCGGCTCGCCGATCCAGCAGATCCGGGCGTCGGCGGGGAGCTGTCGCGCCGCCGTATCGCGCCCCCAGTGCGGCGGCCCAGCGAGAACCACCGTGCGGCGGCTCACGCCACCTCCCGCCAGAGCTCCTGGAGGCGTTTCTCCGAGACCTTCTCCCGGGCACCGACGTCCTGGGCGAAGAGCGAGATACGGTACTCCTCGAGCATCCAGCGCAGTTGCTCCAGTGCCGGATCCGGAACGCCGCGCTCGGCCCGCGCCGCCAGGCGTTGATGCACCCGCTCGTGCCAGGGGCGGATGGTGCGCAGCGGCGCTCGATCCTTGGCCGGGTCAAGTCTCAGCTTCTCCACCCGGCGTTCGAGCCCCCGCAGGTAACGCGGCAGCTCGCCGAATCGCTGCGGCGGCAGGTCTTCCAGGAAGCCGGGGTAAACCAGGCTGTTCAGGTGCTCGTCGATATCCCGCAGGCTCTCCAGCAGGGCGGGACTGTTGAGCTTTTTCAGCGCCTGGCGCAGCGACTGGTAGCGGGTCAGTACGTCATCCAGGGCGGCACACAGGCCCTGGGCGCAGGAGACCAGCTCGCCGCGCCCGGCGGCGAGGCGGGCCTCGAAGGTCGCGGCATCCCGCGGCAGCCCGTCGGCGAGGAAGCAGCGGTCGAAGACCGCCCGCAGCAGGGCCTCACGCAGCTGATCATCGCTGCCCAGGCCGCGGTATTTGAGCCGCAGGGCCTTGAGCTCATCGAGCTTACGCAGCGCGCGCACCTGCTGCGGCAGGGCCAGCATGAACAGCCGCCGCACCCCGGCGTGGGTCTGTGCCACAGCAGGCTCGGCAGCATCGAGCAGCAGCCGGGTGACGGAGTCCCCTTCATCCCGGAGCGCCGGGTAGCCCTGGAAGCGGACACCGCCCTCCTCCAGCACCACCGATTCGGGCAGCGGCCCGAAATCCCAGGCGGTGATGCCCTCGCGGTGCCACTCGGTGCCGGGGCCAGAGCCGCTGCCGCCGCCCGTGGCGGCAAACTCCTCGCTGGCCGCCTCGCTCAGCCCGGACTGGAGCGCAAGCAGATCGCGACCCTCCTCCAGGGTGCGGCCCTCGCGGTCTACCACGCGGAAGGCCATGCGCAGGTGCTCCGGCAGCTCCACGGCCTCAAAGGCGCCAGGCGGCAGCTCCACCCCGGTAACCCGCTGCAGGTGGCGGGCCACCGCGTCGGTCAGCGCCCCCTCCCGGTGGGGCACCGCCTCCAGCACAGCGCGGGCGAAATCCGGCGCCGGCACGAAGTGCTTGCGCAGGGCCTTGGGCAGTCCGCGGATCAAGGCCGTTACCTTCTCCTGCAGCAGTCCCGGCACCAGCCACTCGAACGGCTCGGGCTGCAACTGTTTCAGCGCCGCCACCGGGATCACGGCGGTGACCCCGTCACGCTCGCTGCCCGGCTCCAGGTGGTACTCCAGGGCCAGCTCCACCCCGCCGACGGTCATTCGGTCGGGGTACTGATCGACGGAGATCTCCTCTGTATCCCGGCGCATCAGCGCCTCGCGGGTCATATACAGGCACTGCGGGTCGTCCCGTTCGGCGCGCCGGCGCCAACGCTCGAAGGCCGCGGCATCGTGGATCTCCGCCGGTATGCGGGCATCGTAGAAGGCCACCAGCTGCTCTTCATCGACGAGGACGTCGCGCCGCCGGGCCTTGGCCTCGAGACGCTCGACATCGTCGACGAGGGCCTGGTTGTGGGCCAGGAACGAGCCGCGGGTACGGATCTCGCCGGCGACCAGGCCGTCACGCAGGAACAGCCGCCGCGCCTCCTGCGGGTCGAGCCGCCCGTAGTCGACCTTGCGCCCCGAGACCAGGGTGAGCCCGAATAGACTCACCTGCTCCTCGGTGACCACACGCCCGGCCCGCTTCTCCCAGCGCGGCTCGCCGTAGCTACGCGAGACCAGGTGCCCGGCCAGCTGCTCGACCCACTCCGGGCGGATCTCGGCCACCGTGCGGGCGAAGAGCCGGCTGGTTTCCATCAGCTCGGCGGCCACGATCCACTTGGGGCGACGCCGCGCCAGCCCCGATCCGGGGAAGATCTGCAGCTTGACGCCGCGCGCGCCGAGGTAGGTGCGCTCCTCGTGCAGGGTGGCCACCTGGCTGAGCAGCCCGGTGAGCAGGGCCCGGTGGACGGCCTCGTAGGGGAAGTCCGCCTCGTCGGACCGCCCCGCCGACTCGCCCTGCCCGCCCTCGTCGCCGGAGGACCGGCGGCGCTCCGCCTCCTTGAGCATCTCCGCGAACTGGCGGCGGATGTCGGCCCACTCACGCATGCGCTGTGGCGCTAGGAAGTGCTCCCGGCACCACTGCGTCAGCTTGCGCCGGGACAGGCTGCGCCGCTGCGCCTGGTAATCATCCCACAGCCTCAGCAGGGCAGCGAAATCGCTCTTCGGATCGTGCCAGCGCGCATGGGCCCGGTCCGCGGCCTCCTGCGCCTCCATCGGCCGCTCACGCGGATCCTGCACGGAGAGCGCGGCGGCGATGATCAGGACTTCGCGCTGCACACCCATCTCGCGGGCAGCGAGCAGCATGCGACCGATGCGCGGATCCGCCGGGATGCGCGCCAGGCGCCGGCCCAGGTCGGTGAGTTCGCGGCGCTCATCCACGGCCCCGAGCTCGAAGAGCAGGCGCAGGGCGTCGTTGATGTAGCGCCGCTCCGGGGGCTCGACGAACGGAAAGCGCTCGATATCGCCCAGGCCCATGGCCTTCATCTGTAGGATGACCCCGGCGAGGTTGGTGCGCAGGATCTCCGGGTCGGTATAGCGGGGCCGACTCGCGTAATCCTCCTCGCTGTAGAGACGGATGCAGATCCCCGGCGCCTCGCGCCCGCAGCGACCGGCGCGCTGGTCTGCGGAGGCCTGGGCGATGGGCTCGACCGGCAGCCGCGAGACCTTGGTTCGATGGCTGTAGCGGCTGATCCGCGCCCGCCCGGTATCCACCACGTAGCGGATGCCGGGAACGGTCAGCGAGGTCTCCGCCACGTTGGTGGCGAGCACCACCCTTCGCCCGCCGGCGCCGGGATGGAAGACCCGCTGCTGCTCGGCGCTGGAGAGCCGGGCGTAGAGCGGCAGGATCTCGGTGCCCCGGGGCGGCTGCTTGCGCAGGGCCTCGGCGCACTCGCGGATCTCGCGCTCACCGGAGAGAAAGACCAGCACGTCGCCCGGGCCCTCACGGGCGAGCTCATGCACCGCCTCGGTCACCGCCTGGGGCTGCTCAACCCCCTCGCGCTCCTCGTAGGGCCGGTAGCGGATCTCCACCGGGTACGTGCGTCCGGACACCTCGCGCACCGGTGCGCCGTCGAAATGCTCGGCGAAGCGCTCCGGATCGATGGTCGCCGAGGTGACGATCACCTTCAGGTCCGGCCGGCGCGGCAGCAGGCGCTTGAGATAGCCGAGGATGAAGTCGATGTTGAGGCTGCGCTCGTGGGCCTCGTCGATGATCAGGGTGTCGTAGGCGTCCAGGTGCCGGTCGGACTGGATCTCGGCGAGCAACATCCCGTCGGTAAGCAGCTTGATCCGGCTCTCTTCACCCACCTGATCGGTGAAACGGACCTTGTAGCCCACCGTCTCCCCGATCCGGGTATCCGTCTCCTCGGCCAGGCGCTCGGCCAGCGCCCGGGCGGCGATGCGCCGTGGCTGGGTGTGGCCGATCAGTCCGCGGCTGCCCAGGCCAAGCTCCAGGCACATCTTGGGCAGCTGGGTGGATTTACCCGAGCCCGTGGCACCACAGACCACCACGACCTGGTGATAGCGCAGGGCCTCGAGCAGTTCCTCGCGGCGCTGGACCACCGGCAGGTCGGGGTCGTAGCGAAGCGCCACGGCCTCGTCCCGGCGCCGGGCGACCTCCGCCTCGGCGGCGGCCAGATCCTGCTCCAGGCGCGCCACCCCGCGGTCGAAGGGTTTGCCCTGCCGGGCACGCCGTTCGAGCCCGGCCAGACGGCGCCGCAGGATCGGGCGCTGCGGGCCGAAGGCCCCCTCAATGCGCTCACGCAGCGCCCGGAGCTGGCGCGGTACGCCCCCCACGAGTGCCGGCTACTCCTCGTGGCCGGTAATAGCCCGGTACTTGCGGGGCGGCAGCTGCACCACCTGCACCGACCAGCCATCTTCCTCGCAGTCGAGGATGAGCATCGACGGCCCCTCGTTGACCCGCACACGGCCCGCGGCCCCCGGGTTGAGCACCCACGGCTGCGTGGTGTCGTCGACGCTCAGCTGGTGGCTGTGCCCGCAGGCGATGGCCCGCACCCGCGGGAAGGCCGCGCGCAGGCGCTCATGCCGGCGCGAGGCGGGCTCGTAGCCATCGCCGTGGATGACCGCCAGCTCGCCGCCGGGCAGGTCAAGGACCGAGTGCGCCGGCAGGTTCTCGAGCATGTGCGCCTCGTGGTCCGGCCAGGTCTCTGGCCCGTCGACGTTGCCGCGTACGGCCACCACCTCCTCGCGCGGCTGCATGGCACAGAGCACATCGGCCCCACCCACATCGCCGGCGTGCACCGCCAGGTCACACTCGGCGATGTGGTCGGCGATGCGTGGGTCGAGGAAGCCGTGGGTATCGGCGATGATACCTACTCGCATGGGGACCCCTTCCCTGACGCAGGGCGGTCGCAATCAGCCGCGCGCGAAGGCCTCGTCTAGGGCCTGGCGCAGCGCGGCGTAATCGTGGGTAACCGGGAACTGCGGGAACTGCCCGGCGATCTCCGCTGGTGGGCAGAAGAAGATCCCCTGGTCCGCTGCGCCGAGCATCCGCGTGTCGTTGTAAGAGTCGCCAGCGGCGGCTACCCGGAAGTTCAGGCTGCGCAGCGACTCCACGGCCTGTCGCTTGTGATCCTCGAGGCGGATGTGGAAGTCGGCAATCCGACCCGCCTCGCTCACCTCCAGGCTGTGGCAGAACAGCGTCGGCCAGCCGAGCTGCGCCATCAGCGGACGGGCAAACTCGTAGAAGGTGTCGGAGAGGATGATCACCTGATAGTCGGCGCGCAGCCCGTCGAGGAACTCGCGGGCCCCGGGCAGCGGCTCGAGCCGGGCCACCACGGACTGGATGTCGGCCAGTCCCAGGCCGTGCCGGTCCATGTCCGCCAGGCGCATGGTCATCAGCTCGTTGTAGTCCGGAACGTCCCGCGTCGTGGCGCGGAAGGCGTCGATGCCGGTGATGTCGGCGAGGTTGATCCAGATCTCCGGAACCAGCACGCCCTCGAGATCGAGACAGACGATGTTCAAGCGATTGTCCTCCTGGCGAGCGTTTCCCGGGCACACTTGCCCCGGTTGGCGCGATTGCGCGGCCAATCTATTCATATTGGATGCCGGGTGCAAGCGAAACGGCACGACCCGCGGGACAATGTAGCGTCGACCGGCCAGAACGTCGATAATGGGCGCGCTAGCCGTAGACGCTGCGGCCCACGATCGCGGAACCGAACAAGGAGGCAGACCCTATGTCCGAGCGCTATTCCGATAGTCGCGTCGCGACGGCAACCGGCGGTGCCGCCACCCAGGCGCTGGCCACCAACCGGCTGATCCGCAACACTTACATCCTGCTGGCCATGACGCTGGCGTTCAGCGCCGTGACGGCCGGCGCGGCCGTGCTCACCGACGCACCGCGTCTGAACATCTTCGTCGTCCTCGGCGGGTTCTTCGGTCTTCTTTTCCTGACCCAGTACCTGCGCAACAGCGTCTGGGGGCTGGCGTCGATCTTCGCCCTGACCGGGTTCATGGGCTACACCCTGGGGCCGATCATCAACCTCTACCTGGGCCTGCCCAACGGCGGTCAGACCGTGATGATGGCCTTCGGTGGCACGGCGGCGATCTTCCTGGGCCTGTCGGCCTACGCCCTGACTACCCGGCGCGACTTCAGCTTCATGCGCGGCTTCCTCTTCGCCGGGATCCTGGTCGCGTTCGTCGCCGCCCTGGCCGCCTACTTCCTGCAGATGCCGGGCCTGTCGCTGGCGGTCAGCGTGATGTTCATGATCCTGATGAGCGGGCTGATCCTTTACCAGACCAGCGAGATGATCAACGGCGGTGAGGACAACTACATCATGGCCACCATCACCCTCTACGTGGCCATCTACAACCTGTTCACCAGCCTGCTGCACCTGCTCGGGCTGGCCAACGAGTAACCCGCCGGATCCGTGCGTATCGGGCCGGGCGCAATGCCCGGCCCGCCCCTTGCGGGGCTTCCTCCCGATACTGCCGCGTCCCGTCCGCGACCGGAGATCCCGCCGCACGCCGGTGATCGGGATTCAGGGGCCGGGCGCTCTCAGTCGCCCAGAACGCGCACCCCGCCCATGTACGGGACCAGTGCCTCGGGGACGCTCACCCGACCATCGGCCTCCTGGTAGTTCTCCAGGATCGCCACCAGGCAGCGCCCCACGGCCAGTCCAGAGCCGTTGAGTGTGTGCACCGGCTCCGGTTTGCCGGTCTCGGGGTTGCGCCAGCGCGCCTGCAGGCGCCGCGCCTGGAAGTCGGTGAAGTTCGAGCAGGAGGAGATCTCCCGGTAGCGCTCCTGCGCCGGCAGCCACACTTCCAGATCGTAGGTGCGCGCCGCCGAGAAGCCGATGTCTCCGCTGCACAGCGACACCACCCGGTAGGGTAGCGCCAGTCGGCGCAGCACCGCCTCGGCGTGGCCGGTGAGCGCTTCCAGCGCATCCCACGACTCCCCGGGGCGCACCACCTGGACCAGCTCGACTTTCTCGAACTGATGCTGGCGGATCATACCGCGGGTGTCCTTGCCGTAGCTGCCGGCCTCGGAGCGGAAGCACGGCGTGTGACAGACGAAGCGCAGCGGCATATCCGGGTCCTCGACGATGCGCTCCTGGACCAGGTTGGTCACCGGCACCTCGGCCGTCGGCGCCAGGTAGAAATCGGGGTCGTGCTCGACGCGGAAGAGATCCGCCTCGAACTTAGGCAGCTGCCCGGTGCCGGTCAGCGCCCGGGCATTGACCAGGTACGGGACGTAGACCTCGGTGTAACCGTGCTCGCTGGTGTGCAGATCGAGCATGAATTGGGTCAGTGCCCGGTGCAGCCGCGCCAGAGGCCCACTGAGGGTGACGAAGCGGCTGCCGGCGATGCGCGCGGCCGCCTCGAAGTCCATCCCGCCGAGCAGCTCGCCCAGATCGACGTGATCCCGCGGCTTGAAGGGCAGCGCCGGGATCCCACCCCACTGGCGGAGCTCGCGGTTATCGGCTTCGTCTTCACCGTCGGGAACCTGGTCGTCGAGGAGGTTGGGCAGGCCAAGATGGAGCGCCTCAAGCTGCTCCTGCACCTCGCTCAGGGCGTTCTCTGCTTCGTTCAGGCGCTCGCCGATGCGGCCCACCTCGGCTTTCAGCGGCTCGATGTCCTCGCCGCGCTTCTTGGCCGCGCCGATCTCTTTGGAGCGCTCGTTGCGCTGGTTCTGCAGCGTCTGCGTCTCCTGCTGCAGCTCGCGCCGCCGGGCATCCAGCGCACGGTAGCCGGCGGCGTCGAATTCGAATCCGCGCCGCGCCAGGTTGGCGGCGATGCCTTCGGGATCGTTACGCAGCAGCTTGGGGTCGATCATAGGTGTCGCAGGCTCCTTGGTTCCGGGGCGGGCGCCATGGCGGCGTGCATTCTAATGATTTCCGGGCGGTCGGCGCCACGGCGCGGCGCGCATTACGCCTGCCGGGTGCGCAACCGCCGGAAGCGCTGGGCAATGCGCTGCTCCAGCCCGCGGTCGGAGGGCTCGTAGTACCGGGTTCCGGCCAACGCATCCGGCATGTACTCGACGCCGGCGGCGAAGGCCTCCGGCTCATCGTGGGCGTAACGGTAACCGCTGCCGAAACCCTGCTCCTTCATGATCCCGGTCGGGGCGTTGCGCAAGTGCATGGGCACCTCCAGCGAGCCGTACCGGCGGACGTCCCGCTCGGCCGCCTGCCAGGCAGTGTAGACGCGGTTGCTCTTGGGTACCGAGGCCTGGAATGCGGCCGCATGGGCCAGGGCCAGGTCCCCCTCCGGCGAACCGAGACGCTCGTACGCCTCGGCGGCGTTCAGGGCCACCTGCAGGGCCCGCGGGTCGGCGTTGCCGATGTCCTCGGAGGCAACCCGGATCAACCGCCGGGCGATGTAGAGCGGATCGCAGCCACCATCGAGCATGCGCGCCAGCCAGTACAGCGCAGCGTCCGGATCCGAACCGCGGATCGACTTGTGCAGCGCCGAGATCTGATCGTAGAAATCGTCGCCCCCCTTGTCGAAGCGCCGTGCCCCGCCGGCGACCGCCTCGGCCACGGCATCGGCGTCGAGGGTTTGCGCATCGACCAGGTCCGCAGCAATCTCGAGGGCCGAGAGCAATCGCCGGGCGTCGCCGTCGGCGGCACGCAGCAGCAGAGCCCGGGCCTCGTCGGTGGCCTGCAGCCGACGCTCCCCCAGGCCGCGCTCCGGGTCGCGCAACGCCCGCTCGAGCAGCTCGGACAGGGCCGTATCGTCCAGGGCCCGCAGCATGTAGACCCGCGCCCGCGAGAGCAGCGCCTTGTTGAGCTCGAAGGAGGGGTTTTCCGTGGTGGCCCCGATAAAGACCACCGTGCCGTCCTCCACGTAGGGCAGGAAGGCGTCCTGTTGCGCCTTGTTGAACCGGTGCACTTCGTCGACGAAAAGCACCGTGCGCCGACCCGTCTTCCAGAGATCCGTGGCCTCGGCCATGGCACCGCGGATCTCGCGCACCCCGGCGGTCACCGCGGAGAGGGTCAGGAACCGGGCCTCGGCGTGCTCGGCCACCAGGCGGGCGAGCGTCGTCTTGCCACTGCCTGGAGGCCCCCACAGGATCATGGAGTGGGGACGCCCGGCCTCCACGCTCTGCACCAGCGCCCGACCGGAATCGAGCAGATGCCCCTGCCCGGCCATCTCGTCGATGCTGCGCGGGCGCATGCGCTCGGCCAGCGGTGCACTCGGAGGTGCGCTCAACGGACCCCCTCGTCCGGATCGGTCTCGTAGACGTCGACCCCTTCCGGCGGGTCGAAACGGAACCGGTCGGCATCCACGGACTCGTTGATGCGCACCTCGTCGAGTTCGACCCGGGTCACCTGCCCCAGGGCGTCGTCGATCTCCAGCGCACTCGGGTGCCCGTCGCGCATACCCAGCCGGGCCTCATCAAAGGCCTCGCCGCCGTCGCGGGGAGTGAGCCGGACGTAGTCCTCGGTCTCGGCCAACTCGAACAGTTCCGCGAGATCAGCGTAATCGCCGGAGAGCAGCTGCGCGGGTGCACTGCCCAGGACGGCGCGCTGATCCCGCACGGTGACCTGATCGAGCTCGACGTCGTAGACCCAGAGACGCTCACCGTCAGCGATGATCTCTTGGGAGAACGGGCCGGCGTAGGACCAGTGAAAGCGATCCGGGCGGTGGATGGCGAAGTCACCGGAGGACTCCTCAATCACCTGCCCGCGATCGTCCAGAGTGAACTGCTTGAACACCCCCTGGACCGTCTCCACATCGCGGTAGTAGTCCTCCAGTGCCGCCAGCTGCCCGGCTTGCACGGCGTTCAGCGCGAGCGCCAGCACCAGGGCGAGCGCGATTGCGGTTCGTTGGATGGGCGTCATGGGCGTTTTGCCTCCGGGGTTGCGTGCATGGGCACGTCGTGGGAAACGCTCAGGCATCCGGCGGCGGCGGCGCCAGGACCTCGCGACCGCCGTTGGACTGCAACGGCCCGACCACCCCGGCGGCCTCCATCTCCTCGACCAGCCGGGCAGCCCGGTTGTAACCAATCTTCAGCCGCCGCTGCACGCCGGAGATGGAGGCGCGCCGGGTTTCGGTGACGATGCGCACGGCATCGTCATAGAGCGGATCGCTCTCGCTGCCGCCGCCGCCACCCCCGTTACCGCCCTCGCCGGGCAGGCCCGGGATGGGGGCCGATTCGCTGGCATCCTGGAGCACTTCGTCGACGTACTCCGGCTCGGCGACCGCCTTGAGATGCTCGACGACACGGTGCACCTCGGCGTCAGAGACGAAGGCGCCATGCACGCGCTGCGGCACGCCGCTGCCCGGCGGCACGTAGAGCATATCGCCGTGGCCGAGCAGCGCCTCGGCGCCCTGCTGGTCCAGGATCGTACGCGAATCCACTTTCGAGGAGACCTGGTAGCCGATCCGCGTGGGGATGTTCGCCTTGATCAGCCCGGTGATGACGTCCACCGAGGGGCGCTGGGTCGCTAGGATGAGATGGATCCCCGCCGCCCGGGCCTTTTGCGCCAGCCTAGCGATGAGCTCTTCAACCTTCTTGCCGACAATCATCATCATGTCGGCCAGCTCGTCGACCACCACCACGATGAAGGGCAGCTCCTCCAGCTCCGGGGCCTGCGGGGTCTCGCCGTCCAAGGTCTGTTCGTTGGGGTCGGCGGCATCAAACAACGGGTCGAGCAGCGGCTCGCCGGCCTCGCGGGCCGCGCGCACCTTGTCGTTGAAGCCGGTGACGTTGCGCACGCCGAGCGCCGCCATCAGGCGGTAGCGCCGCTCCATTTCGGCCACGCACCAGCGCAGGGCGTTGGCGGCGTCGTTCATGTCGGTGACCACCGGGGCGAGCAGATGCGGGATCCCGTCGTAGACCGACAGCTCCAGCATCTTGGGATCGACCATGATCAGCCGGGTCTGCTCGGGGGTGTTGCGATAGAGCAGCGAGAGGATCATGGCGTTGATCCCCACCGACTTGCCGGAGCCGGTCGTACCGGCCACGAGCAGGTGGGGCATCTTGGCCAGGTCGGCGGTGACCGGATTGCCCCCGATATCCTTGCCCAGCGCCACGGTCAGCGCCGACTTCATGCGTGCGTACTCCTGGGAACGGATGATCTCCGAGAGCGCGATCACGTCGCGCTGCTCATTGGGGATCTCCAGCCCCACCGTGGACTTGCCGGGGATGACCTCCACCACGCGGACCGAGCGCACCGACATGGCCCGGGCCAGATCCTTGGCCAGGTTAGAGATCTGGCTGACCTTGACGCCCGCGGCGGGCAAGACCTCGAAGCGCGTAATGACCGGCCCCGGCTGAACGGTCTCGACCTGGACCTCGACGCCGAAATCGCGCAGCCGCTCCTCGACCTGCTGCGACATGGTCGCCAGCACCTCGCGGCTGTAACCGCCCTTGCCCGCCGGCGGCTGGTCGAGCAAATCCACCGGCGGCACCGGCGAGCCGCCTGCGGCGGGTCCGCTGCGCTTGCTGCGCTCGCTCTTGCGTTGCCGGCGCGGCTTCTCTGCGGCAGAGGAGGGTTCGCGCTGGGCCGGCGGCTCCTCAATGACCTGCTCCGGCGGATCCCCGGCACGGGCCCGGGGCAGCAACTGGATCGCCTTGCGCACTTTGCCGCCACCCGACTCCTGCTGCGCCGGTGGCGCGATCCGCGGGGGCTCGGCCCGGGCCGTTCCCTGCTCCTCACGCGACTGGCGCCGCTGCGCCAGCCGCCCCCGTGCGGCCCGCACGCCCACGACCACACCGCCGACGAGCATCCGCCCGAGCAAGGCACGCAATCTCCCGAACAACTCCAGCGTCCAGCGTCCGACGCGTTCGGCCAGCGCCAGCCACGAAAACCCCGTGGCCAGGGTCAGCGCCGCCAGAAACAGCGCGCCGGCCATCAGCGACGCCCCGACGAAGCCCAGCCAGCTCTCGAGCTCACCGGCGCTCAGCTCACCGAGCAGCCCACCCGCGCCGAGCGGCAGCGCCTCACCCTCCAGGTGCAGGCTTGCCAGCGCGGCGCCCGCCAGAAGCGCGAGCACCAGCCCCACCGAGCGGACCGCCAGCGCCAGCGGATCGAACCCGGGCTCGTCGAGCATCCGAAACACCCGATAGGCGGCCCAGCCCATAAACAACGGCACCAGATAAGCCAGGTAGCCGAACAGGACCAGGGCGATATCGGCAAACCAGGCACCGGCAATGCCGCCGAAGTTCTCCACTTCGGCGACGGCGCTGACCCGGCTCCAGCTCGGATCGTCGGCGTCGTAACTCCACAGAGCCAGAAGCATGAAGGCGGCCACGCCCGCGAGCAGCACCATGGTTGCCTCGCGCAGGCGGCGCTGCAGCTGATGACCAAGGAACGGCTCGTCCCCGTGTTGTTCTTCCGGCTCCGCCACGGATCTCGTACCCTTTGCAGGAATCAATCCACCATTGTCAGTGACCACCGCGGCAGCGGCAAGTCGCCCCGGCGATGCCTGCACGACGGCGTGAGCAGGCGGTATCATGCTCCGGTGCCCTCAAGGCCCACTTGCCCCGAGCAAAAGAGAGCGGCTTCATCCATGCGGCGGCTACGCTGGCTCAACGAACACACCCCGGACGAGCCGTTCCCCTCGGCGGACCAGGCCCTGGCCGACCCCAACGGCCTGCTCGCCGTCGGAGGGGATCTTTCCGCCGAGCGCCTCATGGCCGCCTACCGCAATGGGATCTTCCCGTGGTACGGCGAGGGGCAGCCCATCCTCTGGTGGAGCCCTGACCCCCGCGGGATCTTCCTGCCGGGGGACTTCCACGTCAGCCGCAGCCTGCGCCGACGGCTCAACCAGACCCGCATGACGGTCACCCTGGATACCGAGTTCGAGGCCGTGATGGCCGGCTGCGCCGCCCCACGCCCCGACCAGGACGGCACCTGGATCACCCGCGAGATGATCGCCGCCTACACCGAACTCCACCACCTCGGTTGCGCGCACTCCGCCGAGGTCTGGCTGGAGGAGGAGCTGGTCGGCGGGGTCTACGGCGTGGCCCTGAACGGGGCCTTCTTCGGCGAGTCCATGTTCAGTCGCATGGAAGACGCCTCAAAGGTGGGTCTGACCTGGCTGACCGCGCAGCTCTGGCGCTGGGGCTTTCAGCTCTTCGACTGCCAGATGAGCAACCCCCACCTGGCCCGACTGGGCGTCCGCCAGATCCCTCGCAGCGAATACCTGGCGCGCCTGGACCGGGCACTGCAGGCCTCCCATCGCGACTCACCATGGCGCCTGGATAACGACCTCGACCCCGCCACCGAGCACCGCAGCCGGGAGGGGTCGTGACCCGAAACCGCGTCACCCTGCTGCGCACCGATTGCCATGAGTGCGCCTACGTCTCCGGGCGAACGGCGCGACTCGAGTTCCTCTCGCCGCAATTGGCGCTGGATGATCGGCGCTATCAGCTGCTGCTCGAGCAGGGGTTCCGGCGCAGCGGACCCTACATCTACCGGCCGCGGTGCCCCGGCTGCGCGGCGTGTCAGTCGCTGCGCATCCCGGTGGCCCGTTTCCGCGCTCGGCGCCGCCACCGCCGTTGCCGGCGCGACAACGCCGACCTGCACGTCGCGGCCTGCCCGCCGGTTCTCACCGACGAACAGCTGGCGCTCTACCGGCGCTACATCGACCATCGGCATCCCCATAGCAGCATGGCCGACCCCGACCGCGCGGAGGCCGAAGGGTTCCTGACAGCCCCCTGGTGCACCACCGTCTTCTATGAGCTGCGCAGCACGGAGCGTGGCCCCCTGCTCGGTGTGGCCGTCACCGACGTGCTCCCCGGCGCCCTGTCCGCCGTCTATACCTTCTACGCCCCCGAGGCCGAGCACCGCGGCCTGGGCAACCTGGCCGTGCTCTGGCAACTCTCGGAGGCACGCCGGCTGGGCGCACAGCACGTATACCTCGGGTACTGGATTGCGGACGCCCCGACCATGGCCTACAAGGCCACGTTCCGTCCCCACGAGGTGTTTGACGGACGCCGGTGGCTCGCCGGCGCATAGACGGCGCACCGCCTTGCCGCCAGAGCTACAGGCCGGTATAGTTCGCGCGTTCAGAAGTCCCGTGCAAGCGGGACTCCATCCGACCGCAGCGACCACGAATCAGAGAGGCGCATGGCGAAGGAAGACTCCATCCGCATGCAGGGGGTGATCGTCGACACCCTGCCCAATACGATGTTCCGCGTCGAGCTGGAGAACGGCCACGTGATCACGGCCCACATCTCCGGGAAGATGCGCAAGCACTACATCCGCATCCTGACCGGGGACAAGGTGACGGTGGAGCTGACCCCGTACGACCTGAACAAGGGTCGCATCGTCTACCGAGAGCGGTAACGCCCCGCCCCGGAACACCCGTCGCCGGGGCCACGGGGGCCCCGCTCGCCGGGCTACGCCCCCTCGGTGTCCTTTTCCCGGACGTGGATGGCCAGATCGCCGTCCTCGACCGTGACCTCGACCTCGCCGCCGCCGGTGAGCTCGCCGAAGAGCAGCTGCTCCGCCAGGGGCTTCTTGATGTGCTGCTGGATCACGCGGGCCATCGGGCGTGCGCCCATCTGCGGATCGTAGCCCTTCTCGCCGATCCACCGCCGGGCGTCGCCATCGACCACCAGCGTGACGCGCTTCTCGGCCAGCTGCACCGAGAGCTCGCGGATGAACTTGTCGACCACGCGCTGCACGGTGTCCTGCCCCAGGGGCTGGAACTGCACCACCGCGTCGATGCGGTTACGGAACTCCGGCGAGAACGTGCGCCGGATCGCCTCCATGCTGTCCTGGGTGTCGTTCTCGTTGGTGAAGCCGATCGAGCGCTTGCTCATCTCCTCGGCGCCGGCGTTGGTGGTCATCACCAGGATCACGTTGCGGAAATCCGCCTCGCGGCCGTTGTTGTCGGTCAGCGTGCCGTGATCCATCACCTGCAGCAGCAGGTTGAACACGTCCGGATGGGCCTTCTCGATCTCGTCGAGCAGCAGCACCGAGTGCGGGTGCTTGATCACCTCCTCGGTGAGCAGACCGCCCTGATCGTAGCCGACATACCCCGGCGGGGCCCCGATCAACCGCGAGACCGTGTGCCGCTCCATGTACTCGGACATGTCGAAGCGGATCAGCTGCACTCCGGTCAGGTCGGCCAGCTGGCGGGTGACCTCCGTCTTGCCCACGCCGGTCGGGCCGGCGAAGAGGAACGTCCCCACCGGCCGATCCGGCGTGCCCAGTCCGGCACGGGACATCTTGATGGTCGACGCCAGGCTCTCGATGGCCTCGTCCTGGCCGAAGATCAGCCCCTTGAGCTCGCCCTCGAGGTTCTCGAGGATCTTCATGTCCTGACTGGAGACTCGCTTGGGCGGAATCCGCGCGATCTTCGCCACAATCGACTCGATGTCCGGCAGGCCCACCGTCTTGCGCCGCTTGGAACGGGGCCGCAGCCGGAGCCGCGCGCCCGCCTCGTCAATGACGTCGATGGCCTTGTCCGGCAGGCGCCGGTCATTGATGTACTTGGCCGACAGCTCCGCCGCCGCCTGCAGCGCCGGCTCGGTGAAGCGGACGTTGTGGTGCTCCTCGAAGCGACTCTTGAGCCCCTTGAGGATCTGCACGGTGTCCTCCACCGTCGGCTCGCTGACGTCGATCTTCTGGAAGCGCCGGGCCAGGGCGCGATCCTTCTCGAAGATGCCCCGGTACTCCTGATACGTCGTCGACCCGATGCAGCGCAGTTCGCCGGAGGCGAGCATCGGCTTGATCAGGTTCGAGGCATCCATCACGCCGCCGGAGGCAGAGCCGGCTCCGATGATCGTGTGGATCTCATCGATGAACAGGATCGAGCCGCTGTCCTTCTTGAGCTGATGCAGCAACGCCTTGAGGCGCTTCTCGAAGTCGCCGCGATACTTGGTGCCGGCCACCAGGGCGCCCAGATCCAGCGAGTAGATGGTGCTCTCCTTGAGCACATCGGGCACCTCGCCCTCGACGATCTGCTTGGCCAGCCCCTCGGCAATGGCCGTCTTGCCCACACCGGCCTCGCCGACGAACAGCGGGTTGTTCTTGCGGCGCCGGCAGAGCACCTGCACGGTGCGCTCGATCTCGTAGCGCCTCCCGATCAGCGGGTCGATCTGCCCGTGCCGGGCGCGCTGATTGAGGTTGGTGGCGTACTGCTCCAGGGGCGACCCCCCTTGAGCCGGCTCGGCCGCACCTTCTTCATCCGCCGGGCCACTCTCTTCCTTGCCCATGTCTTCTTCACCCCCCACCGAGGAGATGCCGTGGGAAATGTAGTTCACCACGTCCAGGCGGGAGATGTTCTGCTTATGCAGGAAGTAGACCGCCTGCGACTCCTGTTCGCTGAAGATCGCCACCAGCACGTTGGCTCCGGTGACCTCCCGCTTGCCGGAGGACTGGACGTGGAGGATGGCGCGTTGCAGGACGCGCTGGAACCCGAGGGTCGGCTGCGTCTCGCGGCTGTCGTTGACCGGCAGCAGCGGCGTGGTCTCATCCAGAAAGGCCTGCAACTCGCCGCGCAGCCGTTCGAGGTCGGCACCACACGCCTTGAGCACCTGCGAGGCAGCGGGGTTATCGGTCAAGGCCAGCAGGAGGTGCTCGACGGTGAGGAACTCGTGGCGCTTCTCACGCGCGTCCTTGAAGGCCAGATTGAGCGTGAACTCTAACTCTTTACTCAGCATGCCCTATTACCTCGCCTGGGGCTCGACCGGGGTACCTCCCCGGAGATTGGACCGGCCAGTACCGCCACGGTTCCTGGAACGATTCAAGCTTCCTCCATCGTACACAGTAGCGGGTGTTCGTGCTCGCGGGCGTAGTCGTTGACCTGAGAGACCTTGGTCTCGGCGACATCCCGGGTATAGACCCCGCAGACACCTTTCCCCCGCGTGTGCACGTGCAACATGATCTGCGTGGCCTGGTTGCGGTCCTTGTTGAAAAACCGCTGCAGCACCTCCACGACGAAGTCCATCGGCGTGTAGTCGTCGTTGAGCAGCACCACCTTGTACATCGGGGGCTGCTTGAGCGACGGTTTGGCCGCTTCAACCTCGGGGCCCTGCGGATCGTCTTGGTTCGGCTCGTCGGTCATCACCCTTCATTTTATAGAGTCGCGCGCCAACCGGCCAATGTAGGCCACCCATAACCACCATAAAAAAACCCCGGGACGGCTGCACGCCACCCCGGGGTCGGCTTACGCCGGTGGCGACCAGGCGCCGTCTCAGAACTGCTCTTCCTCCGTCGAGCCTTTCAGCGCCGTGACCGAGGACTGACCGCCCTGGATCACGTTGGTGACCTGGTCGAAGTAGCCGGCGCCCACCTCCCGCTGGTGACGGGTAGCGGTGTAGCCGTGCTTCTCGGCGGCGAACTCGGCCTGCTGCAGCTCGGAGTACGCCTCCATCTGCCGCTCCTTGTAGCCGCGCGCCAGCTCGAACATCGAGTAGTTCAGCGAGTGGAAGCCAGCCAGCGTGATGAACTGGAACTTGAAGCCCACCTCGCCGAGCTCGTCCTGGAACTTGCGGATGGTGGCCTCGTCCAGGTTGCCCGCCCAGTTGAACGAGGGCGAGCAGTTGTAGGCGAGCAGCTTGCCCGGATACTTCTCGTGGATGGCCTGCGCGAACTCGCGGGCAAACCCGAGATCCGGCTTGCCGGTCTCGCACCAGATCACATCGGCGTAGGGGGCGTAGGCCAGACCACGGCTGATGGCCTGCTCGATGCCCGGCTTGGTGCGGAAGAACCCCTCTGCCGTGCGCTCGCCGGTGATGAACGGCTTGTCGTTGTCGTCGACGTCGGAGGTCAGCAGGTCCGCCGCTTCCGCGTCGGTGCGGGCGACCAGGATGGTCGGCACATCCATGGTGTCGGCCGCCAGGCGCGCGGCGATCAGCTTCTGGACCGCCTCCTGGGTGGGCAGCAGCACCTTGCCGCCCATGTGGCCGCACTTCTTGACCGAGGCCAGCTGGTCCTCGAAGTGCACGCCCGCAGCACCGGCGCGGATCATCCCCTTCATCAGCTCGAAGGCGTTGAGCACACCGCCGAAGCCGGCCTCGGCATCGGCCACGATGGGCTTCATGAAGTCGAACGGCGGGTTGCCCTCGGCGTGGTTGATCTCATCGGCGCGCAGCAGCGCGTTGTTGATGCGGTCCACCACCGCGGGGACCGAATTGGCCGGGTACAGCGACTGGTCCGGGTACATGGTCTGACCCAGGTTGGCGTCCGCGGCCACCTGCCAGCCCGAGAGGTAGATGGCGTTGAGCCCGGCCTTGACCTGCTGCAGGGCCTGGTTGCCGGTCAGTGCGCCGAGGGCGTTGACGTAGGGCATCTCGTGCATGGACTTCCAGAGCTTCTCCGCACCCTGGCGCGCCAGGCTGTACTCAACCTGCACGGTCCCACGGAGACGGACGACCTCATCGGCCCCGTAGCCCCGCTGCACCCCTTTCCAGCGCGGGTTCTCCGCCCAGTCACGCTCAATCGCCGCTTGATCTTTCAACATCATGCTCCTCCCAATCGGGCTGGTACGCCGTACCCCCGAAAATCCTGTATGACGGTCTCTTGCTGTCGGCCCGAGGGGCCATCGCGGTTGCCCTCGTGGGGCACGAACCCCGGGCGGGGTTAACCCGGGGCCCAGAACCCGTACCGCTACGTTCGCCAGGCGCCGGCAGCCGGGTGGCGTACTGCCGCGCCTGAATAACGCGTCACTGATAGTATGGCGCGCCGCAGCATTTGACAATATTTCCCAAACTATATTGCATATTGATCGGCCCAATGGACGAAGATCGAGAAGCCTTGGATCACGAATCCCCCCGCCATTACTACCGCCACAACCGGCTCAAGCAGTTGCGCGCGTTCTGCCACGCCGCGCAGGAGCGCAGCATCTCCCGTGCTGCCGAGCGGCTAGAGCTGAGTCAACCGTCGGTGTCGCTGCAGATCCAGGCCCTTGAGCGGGAGATGGGAATCACCCTGTTCGAGCGCCGGGGCCCCCGGATTCGGCTGACTCCGGATGGCGAGGGCCTGTACGAGGTTGCCGCACCACTCGTCGAGGGGATCGACTCCCTGCCCGAGCAGTTCGTGGCGCGCAACCGCCGGCAGCAGCTCGGTCATCTGGACATCGCCGCCGGCGAGTCGACCTCACTCTATGTCCTGCCCGATCTGCTACGCGCCTTCATGGAACACCACCCCAAGGTCCACGTCCGTCTGCACAACCTCATCGGTGAGGAGCAGATCCACGCCGTGCAGCAGGACCGCGTGGACATTGCCGTCGGGTCGAATCTGGACCTGCCCGATGACGTGGTCTATCGCGCCACGCACACCTTCGAACTGAAGCTGATCACGCCCGTGAATCACCCGCTGGCCGAGAAGGAGGAGATCACCCTCGAGGACCTGGCCGCCGGCGAGCTGATCCTTCCGCCACGCCAGCTGACCACCTGGCGCCTGGTGAACTTGATCTTCCAGCAGCACAGCGTGCCTTACCAGGTGCGCCTGGAGGTCGGCGGCTGGGAGATCATGAAGCGCTATGTCGAGCTCGGCTTCGGGGTCGGCATCGCCAGCGCGATCTGCCTGACCGGGCAGGAGCAGCTGGCGATCCGCGACCTGCCAGCGATCTTCCCGCGGCGCACCTACGGCGTCATGCTGCGTCGCGGCCGCTACCTCTCCCCTCAGGCCCGTCGTTTCCTGGAGCTGATCGACCCCGAGGGCTTCGGCGAGGCGGCGGAGTGGGACGGCGTCCCGGGCAGCCAAGAGAGCGTGCTTGTCCCCGGCCGCGGCCCGGAGTGAGCCGTGGCGGTCACCCCGGTCTACCGGGGTGACCCGCGGACTGTGGTAGCCTCTCGGCCCGGGACACCTGATAGATCCGGCCCCATGACTGAATCCCCCAAGCGAATCGTTGTCGGCCTCTCCGGTGGCGTGGACTCTGCCGTGGCGGCGCTGCGCCTCGTCCGCGCCGGTCACGAGGTGATCGGCCTGTTCATGAAGAACTGGGAGGACGACGACACGCTGATGCAGTGCTCGGCCGAGGACGACATCGCCGCGGCAGTAGAGGTGGCGGAGCACTTGGGCATCCCCATTCGACGGGTGAACTTCGCCGTGCACTACCGGCGCGAGGTCTTCGAGCAGGCGCTGCGGGAGCTGCGCGCCGGGCGCACCCCGAACCCCGACATCCTGTGCAATCGGCACATCAAGTTCGACCGCTTCCTGCACCACGCCCGGGAGCAGTTCGCGGCAGACGCCGTGGCCACCGGCCACTACGCCCGCCTGGGACGCGCCAGTGACGACGGGCCGGCCCTGCTGCGCGGCTTCGATCCGGACAAAGACCAGAGCTACTTCCTCGCCGGCGTATCCCGTACGGCCCTGGACACCGTGCGTTTCCCGCTCGGCGACAGCACCAAGGAAACCATCCGCGAAGAGGCCCGGTCCGCGGGGCTGCCCAACTTCGACCGCCCGGACAGCACTGGTATCTGCTTCATCGGCGAACGGGACTTCACCCGTTTCCTGCAGCGCTACATCGACCTGGATCCCGGACCCATCCTCACCGAGGATGGACGAGAGATCGGCCGCCACCAGGGGCTCGCCTTCTATACGCTGGGCCAGCGCCGGGGGCTGGGGATCGGTGGCGACCCGGATCACGGCGCCGCCCCCTGGTATGTGGCCGATAAGGTCGCCCATCGCAACGCGCTGCTCGTCGTCCAGGGGCACGATCATCCCTGGCTGCAGAGTGCCGCGGTGGAAACCGGCCCCTTTCACTGGCTGGCGCCGATCCCCGCGGAGGGGGCACGGCTGCAGGCCCAGGTGCGTTATCGCCAGCGCCCCCAGGCCGGGGCGGTGGCGCACACGGACGACGGTGGCGTGCTGTTCCGCTTCGACGAGCCCCAGCGGGCGGCAACCCCCGGACAGTATCTGGTTCTCTACGACGACGATCAGTGCCTGGGGGGCGCGGCCATCGCCGCCGCGCACCCGGCGGACCGGGGTAACCCGCCGACCCTGCAGACGCATCCAACGGAGGTGGTGTGAGCGATTCGCGCGAACAGGAACAGGCCCTGACCCTCGCCGTCATCATGCAGGCGGTGCAGTGCATCCGCGAGGTAGCACGCACCGGGGATACCGAGGCGAGCCGGTATGAGCCTCTGATCGAGGGTCTGCTTGGGGAGTACGACGGCTGCACCGACGCCCTTTACGGCGCAGCGCGCCTCGCCCCGGGGCTGCGGCGGGTGGTGGAGCAGCTCGAGGACCCCCAGGAGGCCGATACGACCCGTTACGTGGCGAGCATTTTTCACCTCGAGCGGCGCCTCATGAAGCGTCAGGCGGTGCTTCAGCGCCTGGCCGAGGGCATCGAGCAGGCCCGCGGCCAGGCGGCCTATTTCGAGAGCCCCACCCATACCAGCGTCATCCACGGTATCGGTGACCTCTACAGCCAGACCATCAGCCAGATGGGACCACGGCTGATGATCCGCGGAGAGCAGCAACACCTGGAGAACGAGCGCAATGCCGCCTTGATCCGCGCGCTGCTGCTGTGCGGCATCCGCGGCGCTAGCCTGTGGCGGGACAATGGCGGCGGCCGGATGACGCTGCTCTTCCGGCGCCAGGCGATCGCCGGAGCCGCCCGGAACCTGCTCGAGGGACTGCCCAGCGAGGCTTGAGCGACGCATCACAACCGATTCGATACACTATAAGAAGCGCTGATCGCACAACCACTGGAGGGACCATGACGGACAGCTTCAACTCGCGGACCACCCTGCAAGCCGGGGGCAAGGCCTACGAGATCTACAGCCTGGACGGGCCGCGCCGCGATTACGACGTCGATCGCCTGCCCTACTCCCTGAAGATCCTGCTCGAGAACCTGCTGCGCACGGAAGACGGCGTCAACGTCACCCGCGAGCACATCGAAGCGGTCCTCAACTGGGATCCCAAGGCCGAACCGAAGGACCAGATCGCCTTCACGCCGGCACGCGTGGTGCTTCAGGACTTCACCGGCGTCCCGGCGGTGGTGGACCTAGCCGCCATGCGCGACGCCATGCAGAATCTCGGCGGCGACCCGGGCCGGATCAACCCGCTTTCACCGGCCGACCTGGTCATCGACCACTCGGTGATGGTCGACCACTTCGGCAACCGCCAGGCCCTGCAGCTCAACACCGAGATCGAGTACCAGCGTAACCGGGAGCGCTACGAGTTCCTGCGCTGGGGCCAGACGGCGTTCTCCAACTTCCGCGTCGTCCCACCGGGCACCGGCATCGTTCACCAGGTCAATCTCGAGTACCTCGGGCAGGTGGTGTTCCGCAACGACAACGGCGACACCCCGCAGGCTTACCCGGACACGCTGGTCGGAACCGACTCGCACACCACCATGATCAACGGCCTGGGCATCCTCGGCTGGGGCGTGGGCGGCATCGAGGCCGAGGCCGCCATGCTCGGCCAGCCGATCAGCATGCTCGTCCCCGAGGTGGTGGGCTTCCGTCTGGAGGGCAAGCTGCCCGAGGGGGCAACGGCTACCGACCTGGTACTGACCGTCACCGAGATGCTGCGCAAGAAGGGCGTCGTCGGCAAGTTCGTCGAATTCTACGGCGACGGCCTCGACCACCTGCCCCTGGCCGACCGCGCGACCATCGCCAATATGGCCCCGGAGTACGGCGCCACCTGCGGCATCTTCCCGGTCGACAAGGAGACCCTGGCCTACATGGAGCTCTCCGGCCGCGACCCGGAACTCATCGAGCTCACCGAGCAGTATGCCAAGGCGCAGGGCATGTGGCGCGAGACCGGTGCCCGCGAGGCCGAGTACTCGGACACCCTGTCGCTGGACATGAGCACGGTGGTCCCGAGCCTCGCCGGGCCCAAGCGGCCTCAAGACCGCGTCCCGCTGGACGCGGCCAAGACCAGCTTCAAGCAGACGCTGCAGGAGCACCTGCGTGCCCACCACGCCGTGCCCGCCGACGAGGCTGAGGAGCAGTACGAGCACGAGGGCGGCCACAGTGCGCCCGGGATCGACGATGCCCATGAACGGGGCGCGGTGGAGATCGAGATCGGCGGCCGCAACGAGATGCTCAAGCACGGCGACGTCGTCATCGCGGCGATCACCTCCTGCACCAACACCTCGAATCCGGCCGTCCTGGTCGCCGCCGGCCTGGTGGCCAAGAAGGCGCGCGAGCGCGGCCTGATGCCCAAGCCTTGGGTCAAGACCAGCCTGGCACCGGGCTCGCAGGTCGTGCCCGCCTACCTGGAGCAGGCCGGGCTCCTCGACGACCTGGAGCATCTGGGCTTCTCGGTCGTCGGGTTCGGGTGCACCACCTGCATCGGCAACTCCGGCCCACTACCCGAGGCCGTCACCAACGGCATCCGCGAGGGCGATCTCTGCGTGACCTCGGTGCTCTCAGGCAACCGCAACTTTGAAGGCCGCATCCACCAGGACGTTCGGGCCAACTACCTCGCTTCGCCCCCGCTGGTGGTGGCCTACGCCCTGGCCGGCACCATGGCGCGGGATCTCTACAACGAGCCGCTGGGCACGGACAGTCAGGGCCGGGATGTCTACCTCCAGGACATCTGGCCGACCCAGCAGGAAGTGGCAGACCTGGTCCGCGGCAACATCTCCGCCGGGATGTACCGTGAGCAGTACGCCAACGTGTTCGACGGCGACGCCGCCTGGCAGGCCATCGATGCCCCCCGCGGGGAGCTCTACGACTGGCGCGAATCCACCTACGTCAAGAACCCGCCCTACTTCCAGGGCATGAGCAAGACTCCGGAGCCGCTGCAGGATATCCGCGGCGCCCGCTGCCTGATCTACGTCGGCGACTCCATCACCACGGACCATATCTCGCCGGCCGGGGCCATCCACCCGGACAGCCCTGCCGGGCAGTACCTGCAGGAGCAGGGGGTATCCCCCAAGGACTTCAACTCCTACGGCTCGCGGCGCGGCAACCACGAGGTCATGATGCGCGGCACCTTCGCCAACGTGCGCCTGCGCAACAAAATGGCGCCCGGCACCGAGGGCGGCTGGACCACGCACGTGCCCAGTGGCGAGCAGACCAGCGTCTACGACGCCTCCATGCGCTACCAGCAGGCGGACACCCCACTGGTCGTGCTCGCCGGCAAGGAGTACGGCACCGGCTCCTCCCGTGACTGGGCAGCCAAGGGCACCAAGCTGCTGGGCATCAAGGCCGTGATCGCGGAGAGCTACGAGCGCATCCACCGCTCCAACCTGGTGGGCTTCGGCGTCCTCCCCCTGCAGTTCCGCGACGGCGAGAACGCCGAGAACCTCGGCCTGACAGGGGACGAGGCCTTCGACATCGAGGGCATCACCGAGCAGCCCCGCAGCGTACGTGTGGTCGCACGGCGTGAGGATGGCGGCGAGACGACCTTCGAGGCCCGTGTGCGGATCGACACCCCGCAGGAGTGGGAGTACTACCGTCATGGCAGTATCTTGCACTACGTCCTGCGCGGGCTCGCCGGCGCGGCCTGAGACCCCTCAGGCGTTGATATGGGCGGGGGTTGGCCACAGGCCACCCCGCCCCCGGGTGCTCCCCCACCGCCCCTCATACGACGTGCAACGGCCGCTGTGGGCCGTCGCCACCGCGGTCCGTCCCACCGGAAGAAGCTTTCGGGATCGCCCCCCTTTTTCCGAGACGGATTCAGTGTCGCACCCTCCGATGATTCCCATCGAGCGGTGTTTCCACCGGATATTCGAAAGCCTCCTCAGGCCGCGCCCGCCGGGATTTTCCGGGCGAATATCGATTCAAATCCCCGGTTTTTCGATAAAACCGCTCCAGCGGCTCCCGTGGCCGCCAACAGCGGCGACCGATAAGGATTGGGCAAATCGCCGCACACCCTTCACAAACGGGCAGTTGGCGCGTACTTATACGTTTTTCTGCAGTAGCCGCGCAGGGTGGCGCGGCAAGGCAGCGCACCCCGTGCGGCACCGCGCCCCCGAGCGTTGACCGCCACCCGCCCTTCTTGTTTATCTAACCCTGCGACATTTGGATGGTGCCCGCTCCATCTCCGGTCCGGTTGATTGGGCGGGTGGTTCGGAGGCTAACGCCTTTCATAAAAGGAGTAGCTACTATGAGAGATCGCGACGATTTCGTGGACTTCGACGACCCGAACAGGGTCTGGCCGTCCGGGCTGACCCTGCCGGAGGCGGAAGAGCTGCACAGCTACGTGCTGGACGGCGCGCGCATCTTCTTCGGCATCGCCGTGGTTGCGCACGTGCTGGCTTTCGCCTACTCGCCGTGGCTCGGTTAAGGGAGGATTAACACATGAACCAGGCTCGTATTTGGCTCGTAGTCAAGCCCAGCGTCGGCCTTCCGCTGTTCCTGGGTGTTGTGCTGCTGATCAGCCTGCTGGTGCACGGTGCTATCCTGACGAACACCAGCTGGTACCCCGCCTTCTTCGAGGGCAACGCCGCGGCCGAGATCCCGGCCTCGGAGATTGCCGAGAGCGACGCGCTGGCAACGCGCGAGTCGATGGTGTAAATCCGCCTGCGCGGATAGCAGCCCATTGACGGCTCGACACTGGGGCGGGGTCTGCGGATCTCGCCCCTTTTTCTCGTCAGGACCCCTCCATGACCACGCTAGACATCCTTGAACACCCCGACCCCCGCCTGCGAGAACCATCCGCGCCAGTGGAGACCTTCGACCAGGAACTCCGTGAGCTGGTCGATGACATGATCGAGACCATGCGCGCCGCCTCCGCCATCGGACTGGCAGCCCCGCAGGTGGATATCCGCCGGCGCATTGTCGTCTGTTGCACCGATCCGACACAGACGCCGCGCGTATTCATCAATCCGGAGATCACCGGCAGCAGCCTGCCCGGTTACATCGAGGAGCGTTGCCTCTCGGTCCCCGGTCAGCAAGGCCTGGTGGTGCGCCCCACCCGGGTCAGTGTCCGCGCTCAGGACACCAGCGGTGAGCGGTTCCACTGCAAGCTGGAGAACCTCGAGGCCGTCTGCCTGCACCACGAGGTCGACCACCTGGACGGCACCCTATTCATCGACCGACTCTCTTTCTGGCAACGGCTGCGGATGCGCGCCGGCCGCCTCCTTCGCCGCTAGCAGGCACCACGCAGACGCCATACAGGCGCTATGATTCGGTAGGGAATGGGTGCCCGGACGTAAAAGGGCGCCCGGGCACCCCGCTTGGCTGGTGGAGGCCGGTATGGACCGGCCTACCCCCCGGAGGAGACAGGAGACTAATGCGGACAGACAAAGAAAAACGGGGCATAAGCCCCGTTTTTCTTCACAACCTGCCGCGTCTGGCAGGCTCTCCCGGGAGGAACCTCCCCCACTCCGAGAGAGCGGGAGAGCCTCCTACCTGACCCGGGAGCGGGTGTCAGACCTGCCGCGGGGGCAGAGCGGACACCTCTTCAGCGGACTCGCTCACCGAGCTGACCGCAGCACCGCCGACCCAGTTGAACCGATCAGTGCTGAGCAGGATGAAGTGGATCACCAGGGCCAGCACGGCCAGCCAGGAGAAGATGCCGATCAGGACGCGGCGCGGATCGTAAAGCTTCCAGAGTCTCCACATGGTTCTATCTCCTTAACCAGCAAGCGGCGCGATTTGGGAAACAGCGGCGGTCACGTTGTGAACACCCTCGATGACGGAGCCGTAGCCCTCGGCACCGGGGATCCACGGACGCCAGGCCCAAGCGAGGAAGTGGGCCACGACGGCCACCGCCGTGAAGATCAGGAAGCTCTGCATGAAGATGCTGTGGAACTCCTTAGCTTCCTCATCGCTAAGGCCCGTCAGCGACATGTTATCGGCCATACGTTTCGTCCTCCGTTCAGCGTTTCAGCCGGTACCGCGCTCTACCCCCGCGCGGTAGGGGGTGGTCGCCCACGCTAACGTGGGACTTCCCGTGCAGCCGGCACCTGGGTGCCGACCTTCCTCAAAGCGCTGGGTCGGTACGCTGGGCCCGCCCAGTCTTCGAGGTTCGTTCGTGTGCCGAGCCCTTGCCTATCTGGTCCAGCGCTCGACCTCCACGATGACCTAAACACTAACGCAGGAATGGGGGCGCTGTGTGGTGGCGTATAACCGCACCCCTGTACCCCCTTGTGGAATCCCTTTCCCTCCACTTCAGTTTCCCGCGCAAATGCCGATATGTTGGACATGATGAATCATCGTACCCGGACCCTTGCAATCGTTTTCGCCTGCGCTGCGGCAATTTGCGTAAGCGCCGGGGCTGTCAGCGGGCAGCAGACGCACCGCATGGACCCGCATGGCGCGCAATGGCACGCCTTCGAGGGGCGTTCCGGGTGCCATATGGCCCACGAAATCCCCGGAAAAGGGGTGGCCTTAATCAGCTACCGGCATGACGGTCGACAGTATCTGAGTTTCTTCGCCAATCGCCCTCCCCGGGAAGAAATCGAGGGGGATCTTTATATTGGCGAGCCAGCCTGGGGCGGGGATCGGCGCCGCCATGTCGAGCCGGTGCGTCTGCACCCGGACACGCGGACACTGCGTTTCAGCCGCCGGACGACGCAGTGGCTACTCGACGCCCTGCGCGACGGGCGCGAGCCACAGATCCGCTACGAGGCCGGATACAGCGGGGAGCTGATCGAGATCGGGCTGACCCCGGCCGCCTTCCAGCGGGCGCTCGGCCACTACCGCGAGTGCATCGCCCGTCATGAGCGCGTCGACGCCGGCACCGCCACCCGCGGCCAGGTTATCCCTGGCCGCACCGGCGAACCCATGGCGGACAGTGACGGCCCAACCTGGGAGGGCAACCTCCCGCGCCTGCCACGCGGGCCGCGCACCGAGGTCTACTTCGCCACGGGCAGCGACGACCTCACCCGCAACGCTCTAGACGAGATCCGGCGGTTCGTCCGCGCCGTCGAGGACAACCCGCACTGGGGCGTGGTGCTATCCATCGGCTATGCGGATACGCGGGGCAGTCCGGAGATCAACGAGCAACTTGCCGAAGCGCGCGCTGCGGCGGTCCGGGACGAGCTAGTGCACCTCGGCCTACCCGAGGACCGGATCGAGATCGAGGCGCGGCTTATCGACGAGGACAACGCTGAACAGGACATCCACGAGCTGGCGAGCAACCGCCGCGTGGAGCTGCGGACGGCCCTCTAGCCACCCGTCTTGTGCTGGCGATGGCAACCGCCGATCCTTATGATCGCCACCATGACGATCGAACTGCCCGAGCATCTGCCCTTCGCCACCGAGCTTTCGGTGCGCATCACCGACGTCAACTACGGCGGCCACCTGGGCAACGACGCCCTAGTCTCCCTGCTCCACGAGGCCCGGGTGGGTTTTCTGGCCCACTACGGCTTCAGTGAGGGGGACTGTGGCGGAGCCGGTATCGTCATCAGCGAGCTGGAGGTAGCGTACCGGGCCGAGGCTTTCCACGGCGACGCCCTGACCATCGCCGTCGGCGCCGGCACGATCGGACGTAGTAGGGCCGAACTCTTCTACCGCGTCGAGCGCCCGGCAGACGCCAGGGAGGTCGCCCGTGCCCGGACGACCATCGCCTTCTTCGACTACACCGCACGCCGGCCGCGCCGCACCCCGGAGCCCTTCCGCGAGGCCCTCAGCACCTGAGATCCGCGCCGGCGCTCAGCCCTCGCCGCTGGTCAGCAAGACATCGCGCTCGCTCTCGTGGGCGACACGGCGGGCAACGCTGCCGAGCAGGGCACCCTGCCAGCGGGAGAGGCCCCGCGTCCCCATGGCAACCAGATCGACATCCGCCTCCTCGGCGAATTGACGGATCACCGTCGCCGGATCGCCGCCGCGGGCCTCGAAGTGGTCGACGCGATCCCGCACCGGCAACTCGTCCACGAGGCGACCCAGGGCCTCGGCGGTCTGCTGCCGCCCGTCCTGCAGGGCCGCCTGGAGCTCTGTAGCAGCCCCCTCGCCCGCCCCGTAGATCCGCTCCAGCGGTGTCGTATCGTGAACGCCGAGCAGCTGCAGCGCGGCGTCCGGGGCCAGGCGGGCGGCCGCTTCGACAGCGTGTCGCGAGCGTCCGGACCCGTCCACGGCCACCAGTACCCGCTGGTAACCGCCCTGCGGCGGGCGCTTGACCACCAGGATAGGCCCGGCGCGCTCGTGTGCCAGGCGCTCCGCGGTTGCGCCGAGGAACAGATCCCGTACCACGCGCCTCCCGTGGGCACCAATCGTGACCAGATCGGCTCCCCACTCCCGCGCCTCTGCAGCGATCTCAGCCGCACCACGTCCCCACCGGCAACCGACCGACCACGCCGGGTCCGCCCCACCGCCGGCGATGGCACTGAGCTGCTCGTTCATTCGCGCCTCACTGGCCCGCTCCAGCTCACGGGTCGCCTGCTGCGCGCCGCCGCCCTGCTCGCGGAACAGCAGGCGCAAGGTCTCCTCCTCGAGATCGGCCTCGATGACATGCAGCGCCCGCAGTTCGGCCCCGTGCAAGCGAGCCAGATCCAGACTGCGCTGCGCCGCTGCCTCGGTCCGTTCGCTGAGATCGGTGGCATATAGGATCTTGCGCACGACTCCCCCTCCTAATCGACGTAGCCAGTCAGTTCCGCATAGCCGACCGCGCTCACCGGGCGGCCGGCAGCCTCGCCACGACCGCGCAGCGCACCCTCCCAGTATCGAAACCCGTCGCGCAGCTCCTGATCCGCCAGCACAGGCTCGAGCTCCAGGGTCAACTCCTCCTCCGGGTATTCTAGCCGCCAGCGCGCCGGGTAGGTGGCCTCGCCGTCAGGGCTGGTCCAGTGCTCGAGCACCTCGAGGTGCACGTCGTCTCGAGTGACCACGCGGTGACGACCATCGGCCTCCACCCAGCCGCCCTTGCTTCTCGGATCGATGCTGCCATCTTCCCGGCGCAAGTGATAGAACATCAGTTCGCGGTCATCGTCGAGCTGAATCGAGAACCAGTCCCATCCGGTCTGCTCCTCACTCAGGGTGCTGCTGCCCCACTCCCGATCGATCCAGGCGCTCCCCGAGACCGTGTGCTCGCCGTCGGGCACCGCCAGACGCCCAGCCGCCTGTAGCCGAGGGAGCGTGTAGTAGTAGGAGGCGTTACCGGGGTCGTCGCCCTTGCGGCTGTAGCCGTCCTCGCCCTGGAACACCATCGGCTTGCGCGCCCGCAGATCCAGTTCCAGCACGACCCCCTCGGCCTCGAGCCGGGTCCGCAACCGGTTCAGCCCCTGGCCTGGCGCACCGCGGACTTCCCAGTCCTCCAACCACACCCGGAACGGGTCGGGTCGGGCCCCAGCCAGGCCGACAGCGCCCCGCGCCAGCCGCTCGAAGTGGTGGAAGGTCTCCCCCTCGGTGTCCGTCACGGCGAAGTGGGCCATCCACAACTGATTGGTCCCCCAGGCCGAACGGCGCGGGGCCGGCTCGGGGGACAGGGCGAAACGGAAGAAGGTGACCTGGAATCCGAAGTGACGACCGTCCTCGTCGAACACATTGCCCGTGATATACCACCATTCGTGACGGTAGTCGGGGTGCGGCCCGTGATCCCGGGGAAAGACCAGCGGCCGCGGCCCCAGGGCCCGGGCGAAGCCCTGCGCATCCTGTTCGCCGGAGAGCGCCCCGGCAACCGTGACCCCCTGCTGCCCGGCTGCGCCGTTTTGCTCCGGCGGATCCGTGCACCCGGCCAGCAGCAAGACCGTGACGACAACCACGCCGCCGCGGAGTAACCTGCCGAGTCGCTCAGCCATCCTCACGCATCGCCTCCCCCGGGGGTACTCTGGCTGCACGGTAGGCGGGATAGAGCCCGGCGAGCAAGGCGGCCACGGTCGCCAGGGCCACGGCCTGTGCCAGCACGGCCGGATCCACCTGGAACTGCAGGCTCCAGCCAAACGCGCGCTGGTTGATCACGTCGGTCAGGGCAAGTGCCAGGGCAAGGCCCGGCACGATGGCCAGAACGCCGGCAAACGCACCCAGCAATCCCGTGCGGGCCAGTTCCAGCGTCCAGACCTGCGCCGGCGTCAGTCCCAAGGCACGCAGAACCGCCACCTCGCCACTGCGCTCCAGGGCGAGCGCCAGCAGAGCACCGAAGACGCCGACAGCCGCGACGATGGTGGCCAGCAACTGCAGAACCCGCGTCACGGCGAAGGTGCGGTCGAACACGTCCAGCGACAGGCGCCGAATCTCGGCATCGGAGCGGAAGGTGAGCACTCCGGCCTCGTCACCGGTGGCCTCGCGCAGCGCAGCGATCAGGGCGTCGGTGTCGATCCCCGCCCCGGCGTGGACGGCCAGGCCGTCGACGGCGTCGTCCTGCCAGTGCTCGTCGTAGAACCCCCGCGCCACGAACACAGCACCCTGACTCGTCGTGTAGTCGTGAACCACGGCGAGCACCGGGAGGTGCCGCTCGCCGGCGGGCGTCCGGATGGCCACCCGATCGCCGACCTCGAGATTGTGGTGGGCAGCGAAGGGCTCGGTGATGTAGGCGCCCTCTCCCCGCTCGAAACGGTCCCAGGCCGCCGGCCCCCGCTCCTTGTACGCCATGCCGGCATCACCAACCGGACCGTGATCAAAGGCACGGAGCTGGATCTCGCCGAACTCGGAGGGAACCCGCAACTGGCGCGAGGTCGCCACCGACTCGACCCCTTCTACTTCGGCCAAACGCTCGTGCAGCTGCGGCGGCAACTCCGGCGGCGGCTCGCCGGTCTGGGACGGGGCGCTGACATAGACATCCGCCGACAGCGTGCTGTCCAGCCAGGTAGCCAGGCTGCCGCGAAAGCTGTCGATCATGACGCTCACCCCGATGACCGCCGTCACCGCAACCACCAGCGCCACGGCCGCCACCCCGCTGCGCGACAGCCCGGCCGCCACGCCCCGCGCGGCCATGCGTCCCGGCGCCCCGAGCAGCCAACCGGCCGGACCGGCAAGCGCGCCGGCCAGCCCTCCCACGGCCCAGGGCACCAAGAGCGCCGCACCGACCAGCAGGGCAAAGACGCCACCGAAACCCACCACCAGGCCGCCGCTGCCACCCCACAGGAGACCGACTCCGGCGGCACCGAGCAACAACCCGCCCCCGGCCAGCGGGCGCACCCAGCGACGTGCACGCCCCTCCAGCGTGGCGCGGTCCAAGGCCGTGCGCGGGGCAACCGAGGCAGCTTCCCAGGCCGGCGCGGCGGCCGCCAGTGCGGCCGCCACCACCCCCAGCGCCGCGGCCATGAAAAGCGCCGTGGGTGCAAGCGCAACCTCACGGACGTTGTGGACGAAGTAGAGGTCGGTGATGGTCCGTGTCACGAGTTCGAGCAATCCGTCAGCCAGCAGGTAGCCGAGGGGCAGACCCGCCAGCGTGCCGGCGATCCCGAGCACGACCCCCTCGGTAACCACCGCGCGGAACAGCCGCCCGCGACCGACTCCGAGGGCTCGCAGCCGACCGATCAACGCCCGGCGCTGGACCACGGAGAAGGAGATTGCGTTGTAGATGAGCAGCGCGCCCACCAGCAGGGCCAGCAGGCTGAAGGCGGTCAGGTTGAGGCGAAAGGCCGCGGTCATTTCGTCGAGGGCAGCCGCGCCTTCCTGGGCCTCGCCGATCACTGCGCCATCGGGCAGTAATTCCTGCACGCGAGCCAGGCGAACCGCTCCGGCTGCTCCCTCGGGGATCACCAGATCGATGCGGTCGAGGCGCCCGAGCCGGTCGAGCAGCTCCTGAGCGGTGGCCACGTCCACTACGACGGTATCCCGCAGCCCCTCAGCGGTCAGGCGATCCGGAGCCTCAACCACCGCAGCCACCTCCAGCCGGTGCTCGCGCCCGGCGACCTCCACCGCCAAGGGGTCTCCCTCGGTGACCCCCAGCCGCCGCGCATCGTCCCGGAAGAGCACCACCAGATCGTCCCGATCGAGCCAGAGGGCAGCATCCACCGCACGAGCGGCACCGGCTACCGCCTCGCGGACCCCCGACTCGGCCCAGGGATCGATGCCGAGCACGCGCAACGGCCCGTCCGGACCTGTGACGTGTCCTTCGACCACCGGGGTCGAGGGGCGAATACCGGCATGCCGCAACCGGGTGTAAAGGCTTTCCTCCACCCCGGCGGTGCCGGCCGTGATCCGGTGGGTAGCCTGCCCGGTGAGGGCCTCCGCCGAACGCGTGAATGCCCGCTCCGAGGAGGCGTTGGCGAGTTCGACGGCAACGACCACCGCCACCCCGAGCGCCACGCCGAGGATCGCCAGCGCCGCCTGCCAGGGGTGGCGCAGGTGATGGCGCCATCCAGCCCGGGCCAGGATCACGCTGCAGACACCTCATCGAGCCGGCCACCCTGCAGTGCAACCACCCGATCGGCGGCGGCCGCCACCTCGCTGGCGTGGGTTGCGATCAGGGCGGTCATGCCACGCTCACGGCGGAGCTCATTGAACAACCCGAGTACGGTTCGGGCCGTCTCCCTGTCGAGGCTGCCCGTGGGCTCGTCGGCAAGGAGAAGCCCGGGGCCGTGCACCAGGGCCCGGGCGACGGCAACCCGCTGCCGCTCGCCGCCGGAGAGGTGTTCCGGGAAGGTGCCCTCCCGTCCCTGCAGTCCGACGCGTTCCAGCAGCGCCCTGGCGTGGCGCCTTCCGTCCCGATCCAGGGCCCCATTGAGCTCCAGCGGAAGGAGCAGATTCTCGAGCACGGTCAGCGTCGGGACGAGATTGAGCTGTTGAAAGATGAAACCGAGATGACGGCGCCGGAAGAGCGTTCGGGCGGTTTCGTCCAGCCTCGCCAGATCCATGCCGTCGAACCTCAGCGCCCCGCGATCCGGTGCCTCCATGGCCCCGATCAGGTTGAGCAGCGTGGATTTGCCCGAGCCGCTCGGGCCGATCACGGCCACGGATTCGCCGCGACGGATGGCCAGATCCAGATCCTCGAGGACCACGCGAACGGCTCCGCCCTCCGGGTAGCCCTTGCACACGCCCTGCAACTGGATCAGCAGATCCTGCGCGGACCGTTCCGCACCGCCCTGCGCCGGCGATCGCAGCGGCTGCCGGCCCTTCGTCGGACAGGGGCCGGCAGCCTGGCCGTCAGTTGGAGAAGTGGCGGACACTCGGGTCAGCCATGTACTCGGCCACCTCCGGCGCCTCCGCCACACCGACGCCCTCGATCAGGTCGTCCTCGGTGTAGTCGGTGTTGGGCAGGAAAATGGCGCAGACCTCGACCTGAACGCCTTCATCGATCAGGTTGCGCATCATCTGCTGCGGATTGGCACCGGCCGGCTCCAGGGCATCGGCCGAGTAGTCGTCCGTGGCCATCTCGGCCCCGGGGCCGCAGAGCAGGATGCGTGGTTCCTGGCCCTGCTGCATACCCTGGGTGGCGAGGATCATGGACATGCCTTGGGTCTGCAGATCGTCAGAGGTCACGCTGACGAACAGCTTGTCCGGGCCGTGACCGTCGGCCTGGGCCAGCCCTACCCCGGCAGCGGCCATTGCGGCCGCTGCCAAAACCTTGTTAAAAGCTCGCATCTGGGCATCGCTCCTTGAGTTCACGGATCGGGTCGCTCGGCGACCCTCCCCGGAACATATCGGAGCATTCACGCCCGTGCAAACAGCGCGCGACTATTGCTTGACCGGTCGCTTGCTGAGCTTGCGCTGCAGCGTGCGCCGATGGATCCCGAGTGCCCGGGCCGCCGCCGAGATGTTGCCGTCGTGCTCGTTGAGCACCCGCTGGATCTGCTCCCACTCCAGCCGCCGCAGCGACATCGGCTTCTGCGGGGGCTTTTCCGGCTCTGCAGTGGGTTTGCCCTCCAGGGTGGCAAGCACGGTGTCCGCGTCCGTGGGCTTGGGCAGGTAGTTGTAAGCCCCGCGCTTGATAGCCTCCACGGCGGTGGGGATGCTGGCATACCCGGTCAGTACCAAGATGCGTGCCTGCGGCAGCGCATCCCGAAGTGGCTCGACCAGGTTCAGTCCGGAGTGCTCGCCGAGCTTCAGATCCAGCACCACGTACTGTGGCTGCTGACTGCGCGCCTTTTGCAGGGCGGTCTCCGGCTCTTCCGCCGAATCCACCTGACAGCCCCGGCGCGAGAGCGAGCGCCCCAGCACCTGGGAGAAGGTCGTATCGTCATCGATGATCAGAATCGATGGCCCGTTCAACATGGTCTACCTCCTCTCCTCCTCAAGCCTCACCGGCTCCCTCCCTCATTCAACGCCGCGGTTGTTGTCCGCCCGCAGCAGCTCGAGGGAGACTTCGATCCTCGTTCGCGCACCCTGGCCCTTCGGCGAATCCATCAGGGTGACGCTCCCGCCGAAACGATCCACCGTGGCGTTGGCCAGCACCAGCCCGATGCCCATGCCCGACGGCTTCGTTGTCTGGACCACCCGGCCGGCATGGCGCACGCGCTCGGAATCGAGGCCGGTGCCCTCGTCGTCGATGACCAGGGTCAGTCTTTCGCCGTCGCTGCTGATCGAGACCTCGACCCCGCTGCGGTGATTCTCCAAAGACGCCTCGGCGGCGTTGTTCAGCAGGTTGAGCAGCGCATGCATGAGGGTCGGATCCTGGCTGATCTCGACGTCCACGAAAGGCTCCTGGTACGTCACGCTCGGCTCGATCTTCGGGTGCATCAGGCGCCAAGTATCCACGATACGCGCCACATGCCGCTGCAGAGAGACCGTGCGCCCGCCCTGATCGCTTCCGGCTGCGCCCGCGTCCTTCAGATCTTCCAGCGTTTCCTTGCACACCGCAAGCTGCGAATGCAGCAGCTCGAGATCCTGCTGCAGCTCGGTATCGTCCCGGCGTTCCTGGCGCAACTCGTCGACGACCATGGACATCGTCGACAACGGCGTGCCCAGCTGATGGGCGGCCCCGGCGGCCACCGTGCCAAGGGCCACGATCTGCTCGTTGCGCAGGGTATGCTCCCGGGCCCTGGAGAGGCGCCAGTCCTGGCGGCGCAGCACCGAAGACATGAAACGGACGAACACCGTGATCATCCATGCAGAGATCACGAAGTTCACCCACATGCCGATCATGTGCAGGTTAAAATCCCCGCCGATGATCGGGTGGGGCCCGTCCATGGGCAGATAGACCGCCAGCAGCAGGCCGTAGAGCACGACGCAGAGGATCGCCACCACCAGCGCCAGATTGGCCGGCATGGCGACGGCGGACAGCGCAACCGGGACGAGGTAGAGGGAGACGAACGGGTTCGAGGGCCCCCCGGTGAGCCCGAGCAGCACCGTCAGTGCCACGACATCGATGAGGACGTTGAACACGACCTCCGACTGGGAGATCTGCTCGGGGGTGTTGCGCAGACGCCAGAAAGCGAAGACGTTCCACGACGCCAGAACGGTGATGGTCAGCAGCAGGGGCACCAGCGGCAGGGTCAGGCCCAGTCCGAAGTGGACGAAGAGGACGGTGATCATCTGCCCTGTGGTGGCGGTGATGCGCATCCACGCCAGGATGCGTACCGCCTGGGCGGGCTCGAAACGCGGCACGCCCTCCTTTCCTGCGGCCATGTTGTTCGCCTTCTGTCGACCCGTCGATGGCGGCTCAGTCTAACAGGTAAGCGCGGTCCACCGGACAGGCCCGCTGCGGTCAGGTCGCGCCGGACGGCCGCTGCGGGGTCGCCGAGCGCATGCGGCCATCGACGCCGCAGACGGCATCACACAGATCGAACACGTGCGGGGCGGCAATCGCGAAGTAGGCCAACGTACCGCAGCTGCGCCGTCGAACCAGCCCGTGCTGGCGCAGCACGGCCAGATGCCGGGAGATGTTCGGCTGCGACGAGCCGGTCAGCGCCACCAGCTCGCCGACGCTCTTCTCGCCGTCGCGCAGGGCGTGGAGCAGCTGCAAGCGCAGCGGCTCGCCCAGAGCCCGGAACTGAGCCGCAATGAACGCCAGGGTCTCCGCGTCCGGTTCCGAATGTGCCATGCCCATGACCTCGCTTTTCGCAGTGCGCCGGCCCGACGCAGGGCCTCATTGATGCGTGAACTCTAATATGCGTATACTCTCATATTACGGCGCTTGAATGCGAGCAGATCGAAAAGGGAGTTCCCGATGGGCGAGAGGCTGGCACGCTGGTGCGTCGACCACCGGCGATGGATCTTCGCGGCGATGGCTCTGCTGGTGGTCACCCTGGGCGCCCTGATCCCGCGCATCCAGATCGATACCGACCCCGAGAACATGCTCCCGGCAGATCAGGCCGACCGCGTGCTCCACGACCAGGTCCAGGAGCAGTTCAACCTTCACGACATGATCGTCGTCGGCCAGGTCAACGACGACCACCCCGAGGGTGTCTTCAACCCGGACTCCCTCGCCGCCCACTACCAGCTCACCCGGGCTATCGAGCAGATCGACGGCGTCGTCCGGCGTGATCTGCTCTCCATGGCCGCCGTGGACAATGTCGAGCAGGCGGCACCGGGGACCATCGACTACGACTGGCTGATCCCGGCGCCACCGGAGAGCCAGGAGGAGGCCGACCGCATCCGCGCCGCCGTGGAGCGGCTGCCCATGTACCAGGGCACGCTCGCCTCCGAGGACGGCACCGCGGCGGGCATATTCGTGCCCATCGAGAGCAAGGATCACAGCCACCGCATCGCCGGCGAGATCCGCGCCGCGGCCGAGGCGATCGGCGTCGAGGACGAACTCCACATTACCGGCCAGCCCGTCGCCCAGGACACCTTCGGCGTGGAGATGTTCCAGCAGATGGCCGTCTCGGCACCGCTGGCCGGGCTGATCATCTTCCTGGTGATGCTCTTCTTCTTCCGCAACATCCCGCTGGTCATCGCCCCCATGCTCCTGGCCCTGACCACGGTCATCGCCACCATGGGGCTGCTCATCGGCACCGGGTTCACGGTGCACATCATGAGCTCGATGATCCCCATCTTCCTCATGCCCATCGCCGTGGTCGCCTCCATCCACGTGCTGTCGCACTTCGCCGACCGCTACCGACCCGGCGATGACCCCCGTGCGGTGATGGCCGGCGTCATGGAGCGACTCTACAAGCCGGTGCTGTTCACCGCCCTGACCACCGGCGTCGGCTTCGCCTCGCTGATGTTCACGCCGATCCCGCCGGTGCAGGTCTTCGGCGGCTTCATCAGCTTCGGTGTGCTGCTCGCCCTGGTGCTGACTCTCACCTTCATCCCGGCCTATGTCGGTAGCCTCTCGCGCAAGAACTTGGACCGCATGGCCGAGCGGGTCCGGCGCCAGCAAAACGACACGGAAGGATCCCCCATGTGCGCGGTGCTCGACGCCACCGGCCGCCTGGCCGTGCGCGGCCGGGCTTGGATCGTCGGCGCACTGGTGGGCCTGGTGGCCATCGCGGTCTTCGGCATCACCCAGATCCAGATCAACGACAATCCAACCCGCTGGTTCAAGGCCAACCACGATATCCGTGTCGCCGACGAGGTCCTCAATGACCGATTCGCCGGGACCTACGAGGCGTACATCCGGCTGCGCCAGACCGGCCTCGAGGAGGTCGCCGAGCGGCTCGATGCCGAGGCGCAGGCGATCCTCGAGGCGGCCGAAGCCGAGGGATACGACCTGGCGGAGCGCTGGGAGCGGCTGCAGGCCGAGACGACCGACGAGGGCCCGATCGGCGACCGCATGGAGGCACTGGCCACCGAGATCGATGACCTGCTCTTCGAGGTGGATCGCGACGAGGCCGAGCACTGGGAGGACCTGCTCGACGCCGTCGAGGCGGCCCGGACCGAGACCCGTGCCTTCCAGAACCCGGAGCACCTGGGCTGGATCGTCGATCTGCAGGAGCACCTCGTGGGGGCCGGCGTGGTCGGCAAGGCGAACTCGCTGGCCGATCTGGTCCGTACCGTCAACCGGGAGCTGATCAGCGGCGAGCCGGAGGACTACCGCCTGCCCGGGACCTCCGGCGGCGTCTCCCAGGCGATCCTGAGCTTCCAGGGCTCCCACCGCCCCCACGACCTGTGGCGCTTCGTGACCCCGGACTACACCGAGGCCAACGTCTGGCTCCAACTGCCCAGCGGCGACAACCAGGACATGGCCCGGGTGCTCGAGGCCGTGGACCGTTTCGTCGCCGACCAGCCGCCGCCGGAAGGCGTCGAGCTAGACTGGGCCGGCGCCACCTACATCAATCTGGTCTGGCAGGGCGAGATGGTCGAGGGGATGCTCTTCGCCCTGCTCTCCGCCTTCGCGGTGGTGCTGGTGATGATGATCGCCCTATTCCGCTCCCTGACACTGGGCCTGCTGGCGATGCTCCCGCTGACGGTCACCATCGCCTTCATCTACGGGGTCATGGGGCTGGTGGGCAAGGACTACGACATGCCCGTGGCGGTGCTCTCGTCGCTGTCTATCGGGTTGTCGGTGGACTTCGCCATCCACTTCATCCAGCGCCTGCGCATGGCCCTGGAGCAGACCGGCGAGTGGCGCAGCGCCCTGACCCAGGTCTTCCGCGAGCCAGCCTGCGCCATCACCCGCAACGCCATCGTCATCGCCGTGGGCTTCCTGCCCCTGCTCGCCGCCCCGCTGGTGCCGTACATCACCGTCGGCACCTTCCTGGCCAGCATCATGGCCGCCTCGGCGCTGGTGACCCTGCTGGCGCTGCCGGCGATCATCAGCTTCGCCCCCGGCCTCTTCTTCCCCCACGCCCGGCAACCGGCGCAACCGCAACAGGAGGTGTAAGCCATGGACCGAACCCTGCACAGCCCCAAGGACTTCGTCCCGGCAGGCAACCCGCGCCGGCGCGGGCGGAACGCGCTGCTCACGACCCTGCTGCTCGCCTTCCCCGGCCTCGGCGCCCTGGCCGCGGAGACGCCGGAGGTGGGGGACATCGTCGAGCGGGCCAACCTCGCCGCCTACTACGCCGGCGAGGACGGCCGGTCCGAGGCGCGCATGCGCATCGTCGACGAACGCGACCGCACCCAGACCCGGCAGTTCACCATCCTGCGCCGGGATGTCGAGGACGGCGGCGATCAGCAGTACCTGGTGGTCTTCAGTCGGCCGTCGGAGTTCCGCGGCGTCGTCTTCCTGGTGGAGAAACACCCCGGCGGTGATGACGACCGCTGGCTTTACCTCCCGGATCAGGACCTGGAGCGGCGCATCGCTCCGGGCGACAAGCGGACCAGCTTCGTCGGCTCCCACGTCTTCTACGAGGACGTCTCCGGCCGCCACCTGGAGGACGACGACCACGAGCTGGTGGAGGTCACCGACGACCATTACAAGGTGCGCTCTACCCCGCGGGATGGCGGGAATGTGGAGTTCGCGGCCTACACCACGTGGATCGACCGCGAGACCTACCTGCCACTGACCACGGAGTACGAGGACGACGATGGCACCGTTTACCGGCGCATCGAGAGCTCCGATGTGGAAGAGATCGACGGCTACCCGACACCGATGCGCATGCGCGTCGAGGACGAGCGCATGGGGGGCCACACCGAGGTCCAGTTCCGCGGCCAGGAGTACGACCTGGGCCTGCCGGAGAGCGTCTTCACCCAACGCAGCCTGCGCAACCCGCCCCGCGACTGGCTGAGGAGGTGAGCGAGGATGAGCCCGGCACACGCGAGAAGCGTCCGTCTCCGCCGACGCCACGCCCTGCCCGGCTGGCTGGCCGGCCTGGCCCTGGCGGCCGGGACCGGCACACCGGCCCTCGCCGACTGGGACGACGACCCGTGGGCCGATGACCCCTGGGAGGAGGAGGAGCAGTGGCTGCCCTTTGAAGTGGACGGTTTCGTGGAGCTCGCCGGCGGCCACCACGTCCGCGACAACCGCCTCCTCGACAAGGACTACAACCTGGCCGAGGCCCGCCTGCGCCTGGAGGCACGGGCCGACTGGCGCCGCTTCGATCTCCGCGTCCGCGGCGACGCCGTTGCCGATCAGGTCACCGAGGAGGTACGCGGGGAACTGCGCGAGGCCCGGGTGGCCTTCCCGCTTGGGCAGCGACTGGACATGCGCGTCGGCCGCCAGGTGCTGGCCTGGGGCACCGGCGACCTGCTCTTCATCAACGACCTCTTCCCCAAGGATTTCAACTCGTTTCTCACCGGCCGCGACGAAGACTATCTGCAGGGCCCGTCCGACGCGGTACGCGGCACCTGGTACGGCGACAACGTGACCCTCGACCTGGTCTGGACCCCGGTCTTCGAGCCCGACGACTACCCCGACGGGGAGCGGCTGAGCTTCTTCAGCTTTGACCCCAACAACATGCGCAGAACGGTAGACCCACCGCGCACCGACGACCCGGAGACCTTCCCCGACGACGGCGAGCTGGCGGCACGGCTGACCCACCGTATCGGCAGCGCCGAGCTGGCCGGGTACTTTTACCGCGGCTTCTTCCCGCAGCCGGAGCAGCAACTGGATAATGGCCGCGTCACCCACGCCCGGCTCAACGCCTACGGCGCCAGCATCCGCGACCGGATCGGGCCGGGCATCGCCAACGCCGAGGTCGGTTACTACGACTCGGTGGACAACCGCGACGGGGAGCGCAGCGGCGACGTGCCCAACTCGGAGGCGCGCCTGCTGCTCGGCTACACGTGGGAGGCGGTCACCAATCTGGACGTAGGCCTGCAGTACTACCTGGAGTGGCTGCAGGACCACGACGACCTAGAGGCCCAGTGGCAGGCTGACGACGAACTCCTGCCCGAAGAGTACCGCCAGGTGGTCACCACGCGGCTGACCTACAGCATGTGGCGGGACAACCTGACCTGGTCGCTGTTCGCCTTCTATTCACCGGACGACGCCGATTACTACCTGCGTCCGTCCGTGCGCTACCGCGCCTCGGATGCGCTCACCTACTCCGTGGGCGGGAATCTGTTCGGTGGCGATAACGAGCACACCTTCTACGGCCAGTTCGAGCGGGATTCCAACCTCTACGCCCGGGTGCGCTATCGCTTCTGAACCCTCCCGTGCACTCGCCGGCGTGGCCCGCCCCGCAACCGCGGCGGCCCATGCCGGCGGCTGCGGGGTGCTCTACGACTGCTGGCAGAAGAGTTCGTAGAGGCGCTCGAGCAACGCCTCGGTCTCGGGGCTGGCCAGGCGGTAGTAGATGGTTCGCGACTCGCGCCGGGTGGCCACGATCCCCTCCTCGCGCAGGCGCGCCAGCTGCTGGGATAGCGCCGGCTGGCGCATCTTCAGGAGCTGTTCCAGCTCCCCGACGGAGCGCTCGCCGGCGACCAGATGGCAGAGGATCATCAACCTCCGCTCGTTGGCCAGGGCCTTGAGGAAGGTCGCGGCCTCGGCGGCCCGCGAGTCCATCTCCGTCGGGTCCGGGATCACGCCCTCATCGGGGGCGCTGCTCTGGATCTCTGGCTGCACGGTTTCCGTCGACATGGTCGGCTCCGGACTGCTTCGCGAATACAACGCGGCTCTCAGCCGTCAATGACATTGAAATAGTATCCGAGGTGATCCTGCTTTTCGGGATCGTCATCCACAAAGCGCAGGGTCATGCGCAGGATGTCGGTGTCCTGACGCTTCTCGCCCGCCTGCAGGGCGTGGATGTAGGCGTTCATCCGGGATGTCCGCCCGTCCTCCTCGGTGGTGAAATCGAAGGTGGCCTGCTCGAGCAGGGTCGGCATGCGCTCGGGGCGCTTGAAGACCACCACGACCTGGTTGAAATCGATCTCCTTGACCAGGCAGCCGATCGTCCCGCCTGAATGGCGCACTTGGGCGATGACCTTGTCGCGGGGCACCGCACGTTCCTTGCGGGCGCCGCTACCGCCGGCACCGGTCTCCAGCCGTTCAGCGATATTCAGATCCCCGGAAAGCCCCCCGGCGAGCACCGCCGCCGAGTCGCCGCCCTGCACCTGGGTCTCGCCCCCGCCGAGCTTTTTCAACGCCTTGGCGGAGACACCCAGCGACTTGGTCAGTGCACGGGTGACGACTTCGTAGAGCTTTTCGTTGGTAAACGGCTTGACGATGTAGTTGGTGGCGCCACGCTCCACCGCCTGGACCACGTGCTCCCGGTCCCCGCGGCTGGTGATCATCACGAAGGGCACCTCGGCCAGGTTCTCGTCGGCGCGCATCCATTCGAGAACCTCGAGGCCACTCACCTCGGGCATCTCCCAGTCACACAGCACCAGATCAAAGCCGCCCGTGGTCAGCTTCGCCTGCGCCTGCCGTCCATTGGCGGCCTCGTGTACGACGAACCCAGGGTAGCCGAGCTTGACCCCCTTTTTCACCAGATCCCGGGTAAAGGTCGCGTCGTCCACGACCAGGATGTGGAGTTTCTTCGCCATGGCGCCTCCTACGGGTGCCAGGTCAGCTTATCAAATCCCTGACCCTTTTCCGTAGGAGAACGCCTCGCGTCCCAGCTCGATTGCCTGACGCGCTAGCCGAAGACCGCCTCCTGGGAGTAGCCATCCCGCTCCATGAGTTCACGCAGGCGCCGCAGGGCATCGATCTGGATCTGACGGACCCGCTCGCGCGTCACCCCGACCTGCGCGCCCACCTGCTCAAGGGTGTAGCGTTCGTGTCCGTTGAGCCCGAAACGCCGCTCCAGCACGGCGCGCTGCTTGTCGGTGAGGACCGAGAGCCAGTCCTCCAGGTGCTGCATAACCTCGCCATCTTCCAGCGCGCTGTCCGGCACGCTCTGCGTCTCGTCGGGGATGGCATCGAGCAGCACCCGGTCGGAGTCCTTGCCGATGGGGACATCCACCGAGGTGGTCCCCTCGTTGAGGCCGCGCATCCGCCGGACGTCCTCCGCTGAGCGGCCCATGGCCTCGGCGATCTCGTCGACCGTAGGCTCGTGATCCAGTGTCTGCGTCAGCCGCCGCTGGGTGCGCAGGTACTGGTTGATCTCCTTGATGACGTGGATCGGCAACCGGATGGTGCGGGTCTGATTCATGATGCCGCGCTCGATGGTCTGCCGGATCCACCAGGTGGCGTAGGTGGAAAACCGGAACCCGCGCTCGGGATCGAACTTCTCCACGGCACGGATCAGCCCCAGGTTGCCCTCTTCAATGAGGTCGAGGAAGGCGAGCCCGCGGTTCATATAGCGCCGGGCGATCTTGACCACCAGACGGAGATTGCTCTCGATCATGCGAGCCCGGGCCGCCGCGTCGCCCTGCTGGACTCGACGCGCCAACGTGACCTCTTCCTCGGCGGTAAGCAAAGAGGCGTGCCCGATCTCGTTGAGGTAAAGCTGCGTGGCGTCCAGCGCCGTCCGGCACTCGGCACTGGATCGATTCCTGCTGCGAGGCCGGCGTTCCGGCTCGGGCTCGCTGGCCCCATCCATGCCCCCAGGCTGCATCAGCTCCATGGGGTCATCCGTCATCGGGGTATCCTGCTCCGTCTCCGAATCAGCGTACGGGTATACGCTGCCAACCGCGGTATCGAGGGTCATCGCGGACCTCCCAGTGGTCTCTGCAGAACCGCTCGCCGGGCTTCCAAGCCCGGCTCCTTGGGCAGCCGATGGGGGATCGGCTCCTTGTCAACTCCCGGTGCTAGCGCACCGCCCCCAAGAACCCTTTGCCGAGGAGACCTAACCCCTTGTTTTGATGATCGTTATTTGAAACGGAATCAACTCGGCCTATGGTTAAGTTATTACCAAACCATCGCCAGCGCAACAAGAAAAGTGTGAACCGTTAACCCCTTTTCACAAATCGCGCGCAGGCAGGTAATCCTCCGGGTCGACCACCTCTCCGTCGATGCGGATCTCGAAGTGCAGGCTGGCTTCATCAGCCCCAGGGGCTCGCCCCATCTCGGCGATGGGGTCGCCGCCGCTGACCCGCTCGCCCTCCGCCACGTTCAGGGCTCGGTTGTAGCCATAGGCCGACAAGAAGCGGTCATCGTGCATGACGATGACCAGGTTGCCGTAACCACGCAGACCGCTGCCACTGTAGACCACTTCACCACCGGCCGCGGCGCGCACCGTGTCCCCCTCCGAACCGCCGATCTGGATGCCGCTCTTGCCACCGCTGTCGGTGGCGTAGGAGCGCCGCACTTCACCGTCGGCCGGCCAGACCCAGCCGAGTTCGTAGTCCGGCGCATCGTCCGGCGGCGGGGGCGGCTCCCGGGTCGTATCCTCGGTCTGCCCCGGGGCCGTATCCGCTGCGTGCCCTCCCGCAGCACCCTCGTCGCCGGGCGGATTGAGCACTAGGTAAGCCCCGGCCTGGATCTCGTCCGGGTTGGCCAGCTCGTTCCAGCGCTGCAGCTGCTCGACCCGCAGCCCGTGCCGCCAGGCGATGCGGCCGAGCGTATCGCCTGGCTGCACCTCGTAGAGATAGATACGACGGTGTCCATCCTCTTCCCAGTCCCCGTCCCAGAGCGTCGCGCACCCGGGCATCAGCAGGAAGATCAGTGCCCAGGCCAGCGCTCGCGACGGGTTGCCCACCATGGGACGGCTATCCGTATTTGACCCACAGCATTCCGAGCAGCAGCAGGACGACACTGATCCAGCCGATCCGCTCGACGTGGCGCAGGAGCCAGGGCTCAAGCCGGGCTCCTCCCCAGGCTACCAGCCCCGCTACCAGGAAGAACCGTGCCCCACGCCCGAGCAGCGACGCGACCACAAACGGAACCAGGGCAACCCCGGTGGCACCGGCCGCCACGGTAAAGACCTTGTAGGGGATCGGCGAGAAGCCCGCCACCAGCACCACCCAGAAGCCCCAATCCTGGAACCAGTCCACCGCCGTCCGATAGGCCTGCTCGTAGTCGGCAGCCGCGATCCAGGGCTCAACCAGATAGAGGGCGAAGTGGCCCAGGGCGTAGCCGATCAATCCACCGAGCACGGACCCCACCGTGGCGATCAGGGCGAAGGCCGCCGCCCGGTTCGGCCGCGCCAGGGACATCGGCGCGAGCAAGACATCCGGCGGGATCGGAAACACCGACGACTCGGCGACGCTGAGCCCACCCAGGGCCCAGGGGGCCCGGCGGTGACCCGCCCACCGTACCGTCCAGCTGTACAGCGGTCCGAACAGTCGCACTCAGATCCGCCCCTCAAGCATCGGCACGAAAGAGACCCCGGCCGCCCGACGCTGCTCGTACTCGTCGCCACGACGATCCACCACCAGCAGCTCCTGGTAACCGGCCCCGCCAATCGGCGCCACCAGACGTCCCCCGTCGGCAAGCTGCTCAAGCAGCGCCTCCGGTAGCGCCTCCGGCGCCGCGGTCACGATGATGCCGTCGTAGGGGGCGTACTCGGGCCAGCCCTCGTAGCCGTCCCCGTGGCGGAGCTGGCAGTTGAACAGGCGGGCGGTGTGCAGCCGCTCGCGGGCCTTGCGCAACAGCGAGCCGATACGCTCGACGCTGTAGACCCGAGGCACGAGCCGGGCCAGTACCGCCGCCTGGTACCCCGAGCCGGTCCCCACCTCCAGCACGCGCTCCGGCACCCCTTGTTCGAGCAGCAGTTCCGTCATCCGCGCCACCACCCAGGGCTGGGAGATGGTTTGCCCCTCGCCGATGGGCAGCGGGGTGTTTTCGTAGGCGCGGCTCTCCAGGGCCTCGTCCACGAAGAGGTGGCGGGGTACCTCGCGCAGCGCCGCCAGCACCCGTTCATCGTGGATCCCCTGGGCGGCCAGCGCTTCCACCAGCCGGTCCCGGGTCCGCTGAGACGTCATGCCGATACCGGTTGCATTCCGCTCACGCATCACCAGGTCACCCCGTCCAGCCAGCCGCGGACCTGCTCCAGCCCCTGGTGCCGGGTCAGGTCGACCTGAATCGGCGTCACCGAGACGAAGCCGTTGCGCACCGCGTAGAAGTCGGTCCCCGGGCCGGCGTCCTGTTCCGAGCCCGGTGGCCCCACCCAGTAGATGGTGCGACCGCGCGGATCGTGCTGCTTGATCACCGGCTCGGCCCGGTGGCGGCAGCCGAGCCGAGTGGCGTGGAAGCCCTGGATCTCATCCCAGGGCAGATCCGGCACGTTGACGTTGAGGATGCTATCCGGCGGCAGCGGATCATCCTGGATCTGCTCGAGCAGCTTGACGGCCACCCGCGCCGCCGTGTCGTAGTGGACCGGCGCCCAGGTCCCGGCCAGGGAGATGGCCACCGCCGGCAGCCCCAGGTAGCGCCCTTCCATGGCGGCCGCCACCGTGCCGCTGTAGAGCACGTCGTCGCCCAGATTGGCACCGGCATTGATGCCGGAGAAGACCATGTCCGGATCCTCCTCCAGCAGCCCGGTGAGCGCCAGGTGCACACAGTCGGTCGGTGTTCCCTGGACCCGGTAACGGTGGGGCTCGATCTGATTGACCCGGATGGGGTCCTCAAGCGTCAGCGAATTGCTGGCTCCGCTGCGGTCCCGTTCGGGCGCCATCACGGTCACCCGCGCCACGGTGCCGAGCCGTTCGGCCAGGGTCAGGATCCCCTCGGCCTGGTAACCATCATCGTTGCTGATCAGAATGTACATCTCGCTCCTGCAGGCGCAGCCTCGAACACACAGTTGCCGCCAAGATTGGCAGTATAACGTGTCGGGGAGCACCACCGTGGGGTTGGGCATGAGCAACGGGCAAGACGACAGCGGCGACTCCCGCGACCCGGCGGACGAGGCGGCCGTGTTCCGCCGGGCCATGGCCGGCGTGCGCCGTTACGAAAACGACCGGGCCGATACGCGACCGCCTCCCCCGCCGCCCCGCCCTGCCCAGCGTGAAGCCGACGAACGCCGGGTTGTCGAGAGCCTGCTCGATCCCCCGCCCGACCCGGCGGAGGTCGAGACCGGCGAGGAACTGCTCTACTACCGCGCCGGGGTCAAGCGACGCGTGATCCGACAGTTACGCCGGGGGCACTACCCGCCGGCGGCCCAGCTGGATCTGCACGGGCTAACCCGGCGCGAGGCCTACCGTGAGCTGGTGCTCTTCCTAGCGAGCGCCGCTGATCGCGGTTTGCGTTGCGTGCGTATCATCCACGGCAAGGGACGCGGCTCGCGACAGCCGCAACCGGTGCTCAAGGTTTCGGTGGATCAATGGCTGAGGCGCCGCGACGACGTTCTGGCCTTTGCCTCGGCCCCGGAGAGCGATGGCGGCACCGGAGCCGTCTACGTGCTGCTGCGCAACCGGGGCTAGGAGCCGCGTCCCCGGCCGCCGGGGACGCGGGCCTCACTCCTCCGCGGTATCGAGGATCTCAGCGACCACTGTGGTGGCGTAAGCCCCGGCGGTCAGGGTGAACTCAAGCGAGAGGGTATCCGGCGCGGGCCAGTGCCAGGCCAGCCGCCGAGGCATCAGGCGCAGCGGCCGCCGGTCGGCGCGAACGCCCCGCTGGGCGAGCGCGCCGAGCAGCTCTGGCTCTTCGGACAGGACCTCGGACTCGAGGGTGGCCACCTCGCCTCTCGGCCCGTCGCCCTCGACCCCCGGCAACGGCCCAGTGGGGTGGACATCACCCTGGACAACGCGGCGACGCAGCGCGGCGTCAAGCACCTCCACGGGGAAGTGACTGCCGGTGCCATCGAGGGCTGCTCGCTCTCCGGGCCGCACGACATCCCAGCTACCCGCCGCCACTCGCCGCGCCAGCACACGATTGAACAGGTCCGAGCGCACCGCGGAGATCAACAGCCCCCGCACGGTGCGCCCCCGTACCGGCTCGCCATCGAGCAGCCAGGCACGGGCCTGCTGCAGATTGCGGCCCCCGCGCCCGAACCGCTGCGGGCCGAAATAATTGGGCACCCCGCACCGGGCAATGGCCAGCAACCGCCGCTCCACCGCCCGGCGCGGCGCGGACACGTTGCGCATAAGCAGGCTGAAGCGGTTGCCGCTGAGCGCTCCGCGCCGCAGCTTGCGGGCATTGCGTGTGGCGCTGACGACCTCCAGGCCGTCGTCCAGGCAGCCCGGCGCGAGGGCCGGGCATGGCTTCGGCGCGTGAACGGAGAACCACTGCGTGGTGACCGCGTGCCGGTCCTTGAGGCCGGCGAAGCTCACCGCACCCCGCGCCACGCCGGCCTGGGATGCCAGCAGCCGGGCGACCGCCTCGGTGGTCCAGCCCCTCTTGCGAATCTGGAGCAGGCAGTGCTCTCCACCGCCGGAAGGCCGGAACGGGAGGATTTCATCCACCCGGAAGTCCTCGGGACAGGCGCGCAGTCGCGCCGTACCCAGGGGACCGCCGAAGGCCCGGATCAACCCCGCCCCGGGGCCGATTCCACCAGGACAACGGCCATCGCGGCGATCCCCTCGCCACGCCCGGTGAAACCGAGCCGCTCGCTGGTGGTCGCCTTGACGTTGACCGCCCCGGGCGCCAGCTCCATGGCATCCGCCGTGGCCTGCCGCATGGCATCGATGTAGGGGGCCAACTTGGGGGCCTGGGCAATCACGGTGCCATCAACGTTCACCGGCACCCATCCAGCCTCCGCGGCCAACCGCAGCGTCGATGCCAGCAGCCCGGTGCTGTCCGCATCCCGCCAGCGCGGGTCGTCGTCCGGAAAGTGGCGGCCGATATCCCCCAGTCCACACGCTCCGAGCAGGGCATCGGTGACCGCGTGCAAGAGCACATCGCCGTCCGAGTGGGCCTCCAGCCGCTTGTGGTACGGAATGGCCACCCCGCCCAGCCGAAACCCCTCGCCCTTGCCGCCGAAGCGATGAACATCAAAACCCTGCCCGACACGAATCACGCCGTTCGCTCCCTCTCTGTGGCCGCCCGCTGCGCCGCGAGCACGGCGGCAGCCAGATCCAGGTCAGCCTGGTGAGTGATCTTCAGATTGCCGGCCTCGCCGGTCACCAGACGCGGGTGACCGCCGTGCCACTCCACAGCCTGCGCCTCGTCGGTGACGGCGACACCGGCCGCAAGGGCCGCATCCAGTGCCGCGGAAAGACGCTCCAGCGGGAAAAGCTGCGGCGTCTGCGCCTGCCATAGCCCGTCCCGAGAGACGGTGGCATCCACGCACCCCGCGGCGGCACGCTTGAGGGTATCGCGCACGGGGGTCGCCAGCAGCGCCCCATCGGCGGCTGGGCCACCCTCCTCGATCAGCCGGTCCAGCTCCGCCGCGCTGAGACAAGGACGCACGGCATCGTGGACCAGCACGCGGTCCTCCGGCCCGGCGATCCCGCTTAGGTAATCCAGGGCCGCCCGCACCGAATCGCGCCGCTCGGCGCCTCCATCAACACGGTGCACGGGCTTGTCCGGCAGCTCGTCGGCCAGGCCCAGGGCATTCCAGTAGCCGTCGTCGGCAGCCAGCGCCACGACAGCCCCGGCTACCTTTGGGTGCCCGAGCAGGCGCTCCAGGGCCCAGCCGATAACGGGCCGACCCAACAGCGAACGGTACTGCTTGGGGCCATCCCCGCCCCCCATACGCCGACCGACACCCGCCGCCGGTATCACCGCCCAGTAGCGCGCCATCACTCCTCCACGACCTGGTAGAAGACCTCATCCTGACGGATCATGCCGAGCTCATAGCGTGCCCGCTCCTCGAGGGCCTCCGTGCTCTCCTTGAGGTTTTCCACCTCGGCTGCCAGGGCCTCGTTGCGCGCCTCGGCCCGCTCGTTCTCCGCCTGCTGCGCGGCGACTGCGCTGCGCAGCTCAAGCAGGCCGGGGATGCTGGCCTGCCCGAACCAGAGCTGGCCCTGCAGCAGGATCAGCAGCACGCCGAGCAACCCGTTCACCCAACGCATGGCGCCCTCCCGCGACGGCCCCACGCGGTGGTCACCGGCCTACCCCTGCTCGGGGCGGAGCGCGTCGCGACCCACGTAACGGGCATCGTCGCCAAGCTCCTGCTCGATGCGCAGCAGCTGGTTGTACTTGGCCACCCGATCCGAGCGGCACAGCGAACCGGTCTTGATCTGGGTCGCCCGCGTCGCCACGGCCAGATCGGCAATCGCCACATCCTCGGTCTCGCCCGAACGGTGGGAAACCACCGAAGTGTAGCCGGCCTCGTCGGCCATGCGGATCGCCTCCAGCGTCTCGGTCACCGTACCGATCTGATTGAGCTTGATCAGGATCGAGTTGGCGATGCCGCGATCGATCCCCTGGCGCAGGATCTGCGGATTGGTGACGAACAGGTCGTCGCCCACCAGCTGCACCCGGTCCCCGAGGCGCTCGGTTAGGATCTTCCAGCCGTCCCAGTCGGACTCATCCATGCCGTCCTCGATGGAGACGATCGGATACCGGTCGACGAGCTGCGCCAGGTAGTCGGCAAAAGAGGCCGCATCGAAGTCACGACCCTCGGAGGCGAGTCGATAGCGGCCGTTGCTGTGGAGCTCGGAGCTCGCCACGTCGAGAGCCAGGGCCACCTGCTCACCAGGCTGATAGCCGGCGCGCTCCACGGCCTCGATGATGGCCTCCAGCGCCGCCTCGTTGGAGGGCAGATCCGGGGCGAAGCCACCTTCGTCGCCGACGGCCGTGGAGAGTCCGCGCTCGTTGAGGACCTTCTTCAGGGCGTGGAAGATCTCGGCGCCACAGCGCAGGGCCTCGGAGAACCGATCGAACCCGAGGGGCATGATCATGAACTCCTGGATGTCCACGCTGTTGTCGGCGTGCTCACCGCCGTTGAGGATATTCATCATCGGTGCCGGCAACTGAGCCGAGGAGCCCTCCTGCTGGAGGTGGCGGTAAAGGGGCAGTCCGCGGCTGCGCGCCGCCGCCTGGGCCACGGCCATGGACACGGCGAGGATGGCGTTGGCACCGAGGCGGTCCTTGTTGGGGTTGCCGTCAAGCTCGATCAGCTGCCGGTCCAGGGCGGCCTGATCGTCAGCACTGACGCCCTGCAGCGCCTCGCGGATGGTGGTATTGACATGCTCCACCGCGGTGCGCACCCCCTTGCCGTTGTAGCGCGCTCCGCCGTCACGCAGCTCCACCGCCTCACGGCTGCCGGTCGAGGCCCCGGAGGGGACCGCGGCGCGGCCGAAGCTGCCGTCATCCAGCCAGACATCCGCCTCGACGGTGGGGTTGCCGCGGGAGTCCAGTACCTCGCGGCCGATGACACGCTCGATGTTCGCCATGATTCAGTCGCTCCTTCATTGCTCGGCGAATCCCCGCTCCTTGACCACGCGATCCAAGGCGATCAGCGTCTCAAGGAGTTCGCGCATCCGCTCCAGTGGCCACGCATTCGGGCCGTCGGACAGCGCGCGTTCGGGATCCGGATGGGTTTCCATGAACAGCCCCGACACGCCGGCAGCCACCGCGGCCCGCGCGAGCACGGGAACGAACTCCCGCTGGCCGCCCGAGGCGTGACCCTGGCCACCGGGCAACTGCACCGAATGCGTGGCGTCGAAGACCACCGGCGCCTCGGTGTCACGCATCACGGCCAGCGCCCGCATGTCGGAGATCAGGTTGTTGTAGCCGAACGATACCCCGCGCTCGCAGACCAGAATCTGCCGATTGCCGGTGGCGCGCGCCTTGTCGACGACGTGAGCCATATCCCAGGGGGCGAGGAACTGCCCTTTCTTCAGGTTGACCGGGAGCCCGCAGGCGGCCACCCGCTGGATGAAGTTGGTCTGGCGACAGAGAAAGGCCGGGGTCTGGAGGGCATCGACCACGGAGGCGACCTCGTCGAGCGGGGTGTCCTCGTGGACGTCGGTGATCACCGGCACCCCAAGCTCGCCGCGCACCCGCTCAAGTACCCGCAGCCCCGCCTCCATGCCGGGGCCGCGATAGCTCTGGGCCGAGGAGCGGTTGGCCTTGTCAAAGGACGACTTGTAGATCAGCGGGACGCCGAGTTCGCGGCAGAGTTCGCGCAGCTCGTGGGCACTGTCCAGCGCCAGCTGCTCGGACTCGATCACGCAGGGGCCGGCGATCAGGAACAGCGGCTGCTCGAGGCCGGCGCGGAACCCGCAAAGCTCAATGCTGCTCATAATTCAGGGCCTGCGCAGTACCGTCGCGACGGGCCATCGCTGCCCGCACGAAACTGGCGAACAGCGGATGCCCGTCCCGGGGCGTGGAGGTGAATTCCGGATGGAACTGACAGCCGATGAACCAGGGGTGGTTGGGTAGCTCCACGACCTCGACCAGCCGGCCGTCCTGGGACCACCCCGAGAAGCTCAGGCCCGCTTCGGCCAGGCGCTCACGGTAGTGGTTGTTGAATTCGTAACGGTGGCGATGGCGCTCGACAATCCGATCCTTGCCGTAGACCTGATTGATCAGGCTCCCGGCGCCAAGCCGACAGGGCTGCCCGCCCAAGCGCATGGTGCCGCCCAGGTCGTCGGCCTCACCGCGCTGCTCGAGGTCACCGTCGTCGGTCATCCACTCGGTGATCAGACCGATCACCGGATGGTGCGGGTGGCGGATGAACTCGGTGCTGTGGGCGTTCTCCAGCCCCGCCCGGTGCCGTGCATACTCGATGACTGCCAGTTGCATGCCCAGACAGATGCCGAGGTACGGTACCCGATGCTCCCGAGCATAGCGCACGGCCTCGATCTTGCCCTCGATACCACGCTGCCCGAAGCCACCCGGCACTAGGATCGCGTCCGCCCCCTCCAGTGCCGCGCACCCCTCGCGCTCCAGGGACTCCGAGTCGACATAGCGGATATTCACCCGCTGCCGGGCTTGGATACCGGCGTGACGCAAAGCCTCGTTGAGAGACATGTAGGCGTCGGTCAGGTCGACGTACTTGCCGACCATGGCCACCGTCACCTCGCCCTCCGGGTTGGACATGATTTCCACGACCCGGTGCCAGTCCCCCAGGTTCGCCGGCGGCAGCTCCAAGCCCCACTTCTCGGCGACGATGTGATCGAGCCCCTGCTGATGCAACTCCTCGGGGATCTGATAGATGTTCGGCACATCCAGCGCCGCGATCACCGCGCGCGGATCGACGTTGGTGAACAGGGCGATCTTGCGCCGCTCCTCCTCGGGGATCGGGTGCGCCGCGCGGCAGACCAGGATATCCGGCTGGATGCCGATCGAGCGCAGCTCCTTGACCGAGTGCTGCGTCGGCTTGGTCTTCATCTCCCCGGCGGTGCCGATGAACGGCACCAGGGTCAAATGCATGAACAGGCACCGCTCACGCCCGAGCTCAGTACCCATCTGACGGATCGCCTCGAGGAAGGGCAGCGACTCGATATCGCCCACCGTCCCACCGATCTCGACCAGCGCGACGTCGACATCGTCGGCCCCCTCCTGGATGCAGCGCTTGATCTCATCGGTGACGTGGGGGATGACCTGCACAGTACCACCGAGGTAGTCCCCACGGCGCTCCTTGCGGATCACGCTCTCGTAGATCCGGCCCGTCGTGAAGTTGTTGCGGCGACTGACCGGGGCACGCACGAACCGTTCGTAGTGACCCAGATCCAGATCCGTCTCGGCCCCGTCGTCAGTGACGTAGACCTCGCCGTGCTGGAAAGGGCTCATCGTCCCCGGGTCGACATTGATGTACGGGTCGAGCTTGATCAGGGTCACGCTCAGGCCGCGCGCCTGGAGGATGGTCCCCAGGGAGGCGGCCGAGATGCCCTTGCCCAGGGAGGAAACCACGCCACCGGTAATGAATAGATAACGCGTCATGGACAGAGCCAGCCGAGGGAAGGGTGAACCGGGAAACGGAATGGCGGAACCTTACCAGAAGGGGGGTAGGCCCACAACGCACCCGGCGGCTCAGGAGTCTCCGCCACGCGGCCCTTCGGAGCCGAAGCAATCGCTCAGGACGTTGATGAGTTGGTCCACGGCGGCCCGCGAGGTGACGTCGAGCCGACGATAGACCGAGATCAGGCGCACCTCCCCCTCATCGAGAGTGAAACGGGACGCCGAATACTCGGCACCACCCGACTCGGCCAGCACCTCACCGGGGTGCATCGGCCCCTCGCCGTACTCCAGCCAGCCGTGGCGCACGCCCAGCGCCCGGGCGAGAAGGGCGATGTGCTCCCGGGTGGGGAAGTTCTGGCCCTCGAGCCAGCCGCGCGCCGCCTGCTTGGATACCCCGACCATACGACCCAGCCGGGCATACTCCCGCGGACCGACTCCACACCGGTGGAGGGCTTGGCGGAGTCGTTCGGCGAACTGGGCCCGCGCGTCTTCAGATCCAGGATTACATGCCATCGTCGCAGGCTAAGGAGGGCGGTCGAAAAAGGCAGTTGCCATCGACAACCGATGCTTGTCGTCGGCAGCCGGCACGGACGACGCGCCCAGCCAGGGTGCGCTATGATGCCCGCATGTGCAGGCTCGCCCGCATCCTCGCCGCCGCCCTGCTCGCCATCCTGCCGGTGGCGGCTGCCAGCTCGTGGCCCGATGACCCACAGGCCGAGATGGATGTCCGCCTGCACCCCGACGATGGCCGGCTCGAGGGGCGCCTGACTCTGCAACTCCCGGACGAGGGACCATTCTCTCTGGCTGTCGGGCCGGGATACCGCATCGACGAGGTGGCGCTCGACGCCGGTAGCGCGGAGAAACTGGGCCAACGGGGGGTCATCCTGCGCCCCGGGGAGGCCACTGAAGCCCGGCTGCGCTGGTCCGGCGAACCCGGCGAGGAAAGCCGGGGTGCCCACCTGCGACCCGAGGGCGCCTGGCTCGCCGCGGAGGCCGGCTGGTACCCCCGCCCGGCGGAACGGCGTACGGGCTACCGGCTGAACGTCACTGTGCCGGAACCTCTCCAGGTGGTGGCCGAGGGAACGCGCGTCGATGAGCGCATTTCAGACGGCCTGCGCCGCGTCGAGTTCCGCCATCCGGCGCCAGCGCGTGGCATCACCCTGTTCGCCGGCGAATGGGAGCAACGCAGCCGATCCGTCCGTCACGGGACCGTCCACACGTTCTTCCCTGAACACCTCGCGGAGCACCACGACCTCTACCTGGAGAAGACCGGGGCCTACCTGGACGAATACAGCGACTGGATCGGCCCGCCACCGCACGAGACCTACTCGGTGGTCGCCGCACCATACCCCGTGGGCCTGGCTTTTGCCGGATTCACCGCCCTCGGCGAGCAGGTCATCCCCCTGCCCTTCATCCCGGAGACCTCGCTGCCCCACGAAGTCGTCCACAACTGGTGGGGCCGCGGTGTCTACACCAACTACGACGAAGGGAACTGGAACGAGGCCCTGACCTACTACATGGGCGATTACCACCAGGCCGCGCAGCGGGATACCGAGCAAGCGCAGCGCCTGCGAGGAGACTGGCTGCGCAGCCAGGCCGCGCTCCCCGATGCGGCTGACTATCCGCTCAGCGAGTTCCGGCACAACCGGGGGACGGTCGACGAGATCATCGGCTACCAGCGCGGCGCCCAACTCTTCCATACCCTGCGCCGAAGCCTCGGCGAAGCGGCTTTCGACCAGGCAGTGCGCCGGTTCTACGCCCGGCACGCCCACCAGGAGGCTAGCTGGTCGGACCTCGAGACCGCCTTCGCGGGAGCTGCGGAGGACGAGGGCGCGGACGCCGAAACCGTCCCGGCGCTGTTCGAGTGGTTCCTTTCGGCCACCCGCGCCCCGGAGCTGGAACTGGATGAACGCACGCTCGAGGTCGCCCACGAGGGGGACGACCGCTTTCGGATCCGGGTAGACATTGCCTGGGATGAGGACGGCTACCCGGTCTCTGTCCCCGTCGTGCTTAAGGGCGAAGACGGCCGTCTGGACGAACGGGACATCCGCCTGCAACCGGGGGAGCGAACCCGGATCGAGTTCACCAGCGAGACCGCTCCCCGCTACCTACAGGCCGACCCGGACCACCACCTGTACCGCCAGCTGGCCCTCGGTGAGGGAGTCTCCATCCTGCGCGACACCCTGCTGGCCGAGTCCGTGACCCTGGTCGCTAGCTGGGACGGCCTGGAAGCAGCCGCCGAGCGGGCGCTGCGCGGCGAGGTCGAGCCCGGCGCCCCGGATCGCGACCGCCCCCTTCTGATCGTCGGCCCCAGGGAAGCGGTCAGCGAACACCTCGAGGCGATCAAGGCCTGCGTCACCGATCGGATCCGGCCGGTGGACCGTTCCCCCGTCGCCTGGGCCAGCACCACCGGGGGCGGACAACCGCTGATCGCCCTCGCCGCCGAGGACGCCGAAGAGGCTCGCGAGGCGCTGCAGCGTCTGGCGCGCTACGGCCGGCACAGCTACGTCGGCTTCGGTAGCGGCCACGATGCCGAGACCGGGCTCTACAACCCCGCCGACCGCCACGGGCTGCGCCTGCCCCTGGCCGATCAGCTGGACGCCGACTGACCCGCGACACGAGGCGGTTGCCACAGCAGTCGCACCCCCGGCATGGCCCGGCACGATGGGGCCACACCGTAGCCCGGCACGGCGATCGGGCGATGACCGGAGAAGACCACCGGAACCCGGCTGCGCTCCCAGGGCGGGACACCCAACCGCTGATACAGGCGCTGCAGCCTGCGCCGGGCATCCGCATCCAGCACTGCGGCACGGAAGACCACCGTCACCCCCTGCGCAAGGAGTTGTCCGTCGATACCCCGCGGGCTCCACCGCGCTGACAACGTGCCCCCGGCCAGGCTCAGCGCCCCCCGGCCAAACCAGGAGCACGGCTCCGGATCGGGATCCGCGCCCAACGACTCGGCGGGCAGCAAGTGGAGCCGCCCCCGGTAGCGGCGGATGCACCCGTCCGGCCAACGCAACTCCGGCTGAGCCCCTTCGCCCGATTCAAGTAGCGCCTGCACGCCGACGGCCAGCCGCCGGCCCGGCGGCGGACGGTGCCCGGAACGAACCAGCCAGTGGCGAAGCACGGCCTGACGCCGATACGGCGCCAGTCGCAGCAGCTCAGCTACCGCCGGGCGCCCGTCGGCGGCACGCGCCGCCGCCAGATCGCTGTCCAGGTAGCCATCCAGCAAGGCCTGATCCGCCTGCAGGGCAGCCACCCCCGCCTGCAGGCGGCCAGCTGCATCCGGCCAGCGCGCCGCCAACGCCGGCAGCACATGCTCGCGCAGATAGACCCGGTCATGGGCAGGATCCCGATTGGCCGGATCCTCGATCCAGTCCGCACCACGGGCCTGCAGGTAGGCCGTCAAAGAGGCACGCGGCACCTCCAGCAGCGGCCGCGCCAACCGACCCCGCCCCAGCGGTCGGGTTGTCGGCATGGCGCACAGCCCGTGCAGCCCCCCCCCGCGCAGTGCCCGGAGCAGGAAGGTCTCGGCTTGATCCTCGGCGTGGTGCGCCAAGACAAGGCACTCGCCGGGGGCCACCAGGGCACTGAAAGCCCGGTAGCGCGCCTCCCGGGCGGCGGCCTCCAGGCCCTGACCGACGGGGGAAGGCACATCCACGCGGCGGCACACGAGTGCCACCCCCAGGCGCTGGCACACGGCCCGGCAATGCTCCGCCCAGCGGGCCGATCCGGCGTGCAGGCCGTGATCGATATGGACTGCACCCAGCGGCGCTGGCAACTCATCGCGACCTTCGGCCAGGGCGTGAAGCAGTGCCGTGGAATCCCGCCCGCCGCTGAAGGCGACCCGGTAGCCCGCGGCCGCGGGGGCCAGGGCCAACAACCGCGCCACCAGCGCCCCGGGGTCGAGCACGCAGGTTACCCCTGGGGCTGACCGATCCCCGCAAGCCGCCGGTGCCGGTCGGCCACGAGCTCATCCGGGCTCATCTGCGCGACCCGCCCCCACTCCTCGCGCAGCACCTCGCGCACGCTCTCGGTCATCGCGTCGTAGTCCCGGTGGGCGCCCCCGAGCGGCTCGGGGATCACGCGATCGACGACCCCCAGGTCGTGCAGCCGCTCGGCCGCCATCTGCATGGCCTCGGCCGCATCCGCGGCCCGCTCGGAACTCTTCCACAGGATCGAGGCGCACCCCTCTGGCGAAATCACCGAATACACCGAGTAGCGCAGCATCAGCAGTCGATTGCCAACGCTGATCGCCAGCGCGCCGCCCGACCCGCCTTCACCGATCACGGTGCAGATCACCGGAACGCGCAGCTGTGCCATCTCGGCCAGATTCCGCGCAATGGCCTCACTCTGTCCGCGCTCTTCGGCGCCGACGCCGGGATAAGCGCCCGGCGTATCGATGAACGTAAAGATCGGCAGACCGAAGCGCTCCGCCATGCGCATCAGCCGAAGCGCCTTGCGATACCCCTCCGGTCGGGGCATGCCGAAATTGCGCCGCACCTTCTCCTTGGTATCCCGCCCCTTCTGCTGCCCGATGACCATCACCGGGCGGCCGTCGAAGCGCGCCAGGCCACCGGCGATGGCGGCATCGTCGGCATAGGCTCGGTCACCGTGAAGCTCCTGGAAATCGGTGAAGATCCGCTCAACGTAGTCGAAGAAGTAGGGGCGCTCGGGATGACGGGCCAGCTGCACGATCTGCCAGGCGCTCAGCGAGGAGAAGATCTTCTCCGTCAGCGAGCGGCTCTTGGCCTCGAGGCGCTGGATCTCCTCGTTAATGTTGACCTCGGAATCCTGGCCGACGTTGCGCAGCTCTTCGATCTTGGCTTCTAGCTCGGCGATCGGCTGCTCGAAATCCAGAAAGTTCTTGGTCATGAGCTCCCCGTTGACCTCTCCGATGGGCGGGCGGATACCACAGGCTAAATGCGTCGTGGGCGTACCTTACCAGAAGCGAAACTCCTGTGGGGACGCCGGCTTGGCCTAACCAAGGCGGCGCCGGTAGACACTGAGCAGCTGCCCCGGCCCGGGTCGCCCTCGGGTGGTGACGATCAGCGTCTCGCGCTCGGCCAGATGGGCACCACACTCGCGCACAAGGGTCTGGTAGACCGCGTGGACCACCCCCGACCCCTCCAGCGCCAGCAGATCGCTTCGCGGGATACGTACCTCGACCCGGCACCCGGCGACGCTGGTCAGCGCCAGCACATACTCCGTCCCCGCCTGCGCGTCCCCTTCCGCTTGGTAGCGCTGGGCGACGCCGTCGGCACCCGCGTCCAACGGGGCGAGCAGCGGATCGGCAAAGGCCGCCGCCATCCGCCGGACCGCTTCCAGCGTCGCCCGTTCCAGGGCATTGTCGCCACTTTCATCGTGCATGCCGCCCCCCGATCCGCATCATCCGACCGATCACCGTCGACGACCGGCCCCAAATGCGGGACAATGCGGGGCCGACAGGCTTGACCGCAACCCCCAAGGCGGAAACGGCAGCATGCGCATCACCACCGTTGTTCACCAGGGCGTCACCCGGGTCGCCATCCACGAACAGGGCGACCGCTGGGCCGTCTCACCCGTCGCGGGTGATCTGGGCGGACACCTGTGCGCCGGCACCTTACCCGAGGCCGGCTACGACTGGCCGCGGGTCACGGCCGAGGCCCTGACGTTCCTGGCTCCGCTGCCGCAGCCACCCCGCAACATCATGTGCCTGGGCCTGAACTACGCCGACCACGCCCGAGAGTCGCAACAGGCCAAGGGTGACGAGCTGGCGCTGCCCGAGGCGCCGGTGGTCTTTACCAAGGCAACGACCACCGTCGCCGGCCCATACGCGGACTTCCTCCTCGACCCAGCCGTCACCCGGGAGTTGGACTGGGAGGTGGAGCTCGGCGTGGTGATCGGCCGGGGTGGCCGGCACATCCCGGAGAGCGAGGCACTACAGCATGTCTTCGGCTATACGGTGATCAACGACCTGTCGGCACGTGACCTGCAATTCCGGCACAAGCAGTTCTTCCTCGGCAAGTCGGTGGACGGCAGCTGCCCGATGGGGCCCTGGATCACCACCGCCGACGCGGTACCCGATCCCCACGGCCTTGCCCTCTCCTGTCAGGTCAACGGCACCACCCAGCAACAGTCGCATACCGGCGAGATGGTCTTCTCCATCCCCGCGGTCATCGCCACGCTCTCGCGGGTCATGACCCTGGTTCCCGGGGATATCATCGCCACCGGCACGCCGGCCGGCGTCGGTTTTGCCCGCACCCCGCCCCGCTTCCTGCAGGCCGGGGACATCGTCACCTGTGAGGTCGAGGGGCTCGGCACCCTGCGCAACCGCATCGTGGCACCGGACCCGTGAGCTAACCCCTGTGAAAGACGACGTGGTTCCCCCAACCACTCCGGCCCCGGCGCTCTCGAGCAGCCTGACGCAGACCCTCTTCCTGCACAGCGAAGACGGGATGCTGATCCTGCGCGATGGGCACTTCATCGCCTGCAACCCGGCGGCTGCCCGCATGCTGGGCTGGGAGGATCCGCAGCAGCTGATCGGCCTGCGCCCGGAGGCCATCTCCTCGCAACTCCAGCCGGACGGATCCTCGGCGGCGGAGCGGGCACAAAACCTGCTCGAGACCGCACTCATCGAGGGCGCCCAACGTTTTGAGTGGGTGCACGTTACCCCGCAGGGCGAACACCTTTGGCTGGAGGTGGTGCTCACCCCGCTGCACCTGGAGGACGAGACCCTCTGCTGCGCCACGCTGCGTGACATCTCTGGGCGCAAGGAGATGGAACGACGCCTGCAGCTGTCGGCCAAGGTCTTCACCGCCACGCGGGACGGGATCCTGATCACCGACGCCGAGAGCCGCATCCTCCAGGTCAACGACGCCTTCGCGCGAATGACCGGCTACACCGAGGACGAGCTCATCGGGCTGACGCCGCGGATCCTGCAGTCGGGCCACCACAACGACGACTTCTACCGGGCCATGTGGGAGTCGATCCAACGGGAAGGTAGCTGGTCCGGCGAACTCTGGGACCGCTCCAAGTACGGCACCCTGCAGCCGAAGTGGGTGACCATCAGCCGTGTCACCGGGGCCTACGGCGAAGTCGTCAACTACATTGCCGTCTTTAGCGACCTGACCGAGCTCAAACGTTCCCAGGAGCGGCTGCAGTTCCAGGCCTACCACGATGCGCTCACCGGCCTCGCCAATCGCCTGCTGTTCAAGGACCGCATGGCCCGCGCCCTGGAGCGCTCGCGACAGTCCGGTGAACAGCTAGCCGTGCTGTTCATCGACCTCGACCACTTCAAGGACGTCAACGACAGCCTCGGTCATACCGCCGGCGATCGCGTCCTCCGCCAGGTGGCTCACCGCCTCCAGGCGCGCCTCGGCGCCGATGACACCCTGGCGCGACTGGGTGGCGACGAGTTCAGCATCTGCCTGGCCGAGATCCGCGACCACCGGGACGCTCTCGCCTGCGCTGAGACCGTCCACCAGGAACTGGAGCGACCGTTCCAGTACAGCCGCCGCTGGTTCCAGTGCCGGTGTAGCATCGGCATCAGCATGTATCCGGACAACGGCGAGACCGTCGAGGCGCTGGTCCGCAACGCCGACTCGGCGCTGCACAAGGCGAAGGCCGAGGGACGCAACACCACGTGCTTCTACGCCGAGGAGCTGACTGAACATGCCCAGCGCCGGCTGGATCTCGCCCAGGAGATGCGTCAGGGCCTGCAGCGCGGTGAACTGGTCCCCTATTTCCAGCACCAGGTCGAGCTGCAGACCGGTCAGATCGTGGGCATCGAAGCCCTGGTCCGCTGGCACCACCCGGACCGGGGGCTACTGGCCCCGGGCGCCTTCATCTCGGTCGCCGAGGAGGTCGGAACCATGGCGGCGCTGGGGGAGGACATCCTCCACCAGGCCTGTCAGCAAGGGCGCACCTGGCTGGACCAGGGACGCGAGTTCGGGCGCATCGCCGTCAACCTGTCCGGGGCCCAGTTCCACAACGGCAACATCGAAAAGACGGTCCTGCGTACGCTGGAGCAGACCGGCCTGCCGGCACGGCACCTGGAGCTGGAGATCACCGAGTCGACCATCATGGATCTCAGCCCCCGCACCCTGGAGCGGCTGGCCGCCCTGCGCCGGGCCGGAGTGTCGCTGAGCATCGACGACTTCGGCACCGGCTACTCGTCCCTGCTCTACCTCAAGCGCCTGCCCATCAACCGGGTCAAGATCGACCGCGGCTTCATCTGGGACATGGAGACCACGCCGGAATCCCGCTCCATCGTGGAGACCATCCTGCAGCTCGCCCATGTCCTCGGGCTTGAGGTGGTGGCCGAGGGGGTCGAGACCCTGCAGCAGCGCGACCAGCTCATCGATGCCGGGTGCCGCGTCGGCCAGGGATTCCTCTGGGCACGGCCGGAGCCCCACCCGCGGCTACGCTGCTGTCGCCCCCAGGCGCCCAACGACCCGCCCTGAGTTCACCACCACAGGGCAACAACCGCGCCCACACCGAGCACCCCCGCGACACCGGCGCCGCCGTAGCAGACCCACCAGGTACCGCGCCCTGCCGGAATCCCGAGATCGCGCAGGGTATGGTAGATGCGGTGAGCGGCGTGGCAGAGCACCAGCCCCAGCGCGAGGGCCACTGGCACCCCCACCACCGGCCGGGCGAACAGCTCGCGGGACGCGTGGTAATCCAGTACCTCGATGCCATGCTCTGCAGCCACGGGCATCACGACGCCGGTCAGCAGGATCAGCGCCGGGGCGAACAGCGCGGCGAGCAGGCCCCCGGCACCGAAGAGCAGCCACAGCGGCGGTTCGTGCGAACGCCTCATCGGACGCCTCCCAGGAGATAGAGCCAAACCCCGCCCGAGAGGGCCACCGAGACCACCCAGGCACCCCGCACGACCGCCCGGTCGGTGGGCCGGCGGCCCCGCCAGCGCAGGACCGGCAGCGTCAGGGGCAGCAACCGGAACCAGGTGACAGCGTGGTAGGCGGCGGCCAACAGAGCGGCCAGGTGGAGGCCGAACAACCAGGGGCTGCCGTGCAGGTCCCGCCACCCTTGGTAGGCGGCTTCCCCAGCAGCAAGGGCCAACAGTCCGGCAAGCAGCCAGAGCGCATAAAGGCCCAGCAGGACGCTGCTGCCTTCGCGCAACAGGTAGCGGCGGTAGGCCGGATGCCGCTCCCACCAACCGCGCATGGTCGGACGGTAGACGCGCGCTCGGCTCATTCCGATCCCTCCTGTCGACGACGACCGGGCCGCAGCCAGTCGAGCAAGTACCGCGCGCTGCTGCCGGGCTTGTTCTGATTGATGGCCCGCGCGGGATCGACCCCCTTGGGGCAGACCTCGGAGCAGTGGCCGACCAGCGTGCAGCCCCAGACCCCCTGTTCGGCATCAACCACCGCGTGCCGCAACTCGCTACCTGCGTCACGGCTGTCCAGGTTGTAGCGCTGGAGTAGCGCCAGGGCCCCGGGGCCGACAAAGTCCGGATGCCAACCGTACTGCGGGCAGGCGGCATAGCAGAGCAGGCAGTTGATGCACTGGGCGTACGCGTAGTAATCCGTCATCTGCTCCGGCGTCTGCCGATAGGTCCCCTCGGCCGCCGTCCGTTCCCCGGCCGGGATCAGGTAGGCGTGCACCGTCTCGAGCTTCTCGAGGAAGTCGCTCTGATCGATGACCAGATCCCGCTGCACGGGGAAGTGGTCCAGTGCCGACACCCACACCGGCCCCGGCGCGTAGTCGCGGAGGAAGACATGGCAGGCCAGCTCGGGTTCGCCGTCGATCATGCAGCCACAGCTACCGCAGATCGCCATGCGACAGGACCAGCGGAAGGTCAGGCTGCCATCGAGGTGATCCTTGATGTACTGCAGCCCCTCGAGCACGGACATATCCGGCGTGTACGGCACGGCATAGCGCTGCCAGCGCGGTTCGGCGTCCTGTTCCGGGTGGAAACGCTGCACCGCCAGAGTGATCCGCTGCGATTCGCTCATGCCTGCGCCTCCCCTTCAGCGCCGTAGGCCCGCCGCCGCGGCGCAGAGCGGGTAACGGTCACCGGCGCATGGTCGATCACGGGGCCCGTCCCGTCACCGGGGTAGGCCAGGGTATGAACCAGATAGCGCTCGTCATCACGCTCGCTATAGGCGTCATCGCGCACGTGGGCGCCGCGGGACTCCTTGCGTGCCCGCGCCGACCAGGCCATCGCCTCAGCCACCTGCAGGCTGGCCCCGAACTCCATCGCAGTCAGCCACTCGGTGTTGTATGTCCGGCTGCGGTCGTCGAGGCGAATGCCGCGTCGCAGGCGCTCGCGCAGCGCCGCCAGCGTCGTGCACGCCTGCTCCAGGCCGGCCTCGTTGCGAAAGATCCCCACCCCCTGTTCCATGGCCCGATTGAGATCCGCGCGCAGCGCAGCGAGCCGCTCGCCCCTGTCGTTGCGCAGCAGTTCAAGCCGCGGCGCCAGGGCCTCGGTAGCGAGCTGCTCCACCACGCGCTGCGGCCGCCGCGGTGCCTCGCGGGCGTACTCGGCGGCGGCCTCTCCTGCCGCCCGGCCGAAGACAAGGAGTTCCGCGAGCGAGTTGGAACCGAGCCGGTTGGCTCCGTGAATCCCGGTGCTGGCGCACTCCCCGGCAGCAAACAGCCCCGACAGGGGGGCGGCACCCCGGACGTCGGTGGGAATCCCCCCCATGGTGTAGTGGACCGCCGGACGGACGGGGATCGGCTCCCGAACCGGATCCACTCCGGCGTAGCGGCGAGCCACCTCGGTGATCATGGGCAGCCGCTCTAGGATGCGGTCCTCGCCCAGGTGGCGTAGATCCAGCTGGACCGCCGTGCCCTGCGGCGTGGGCACGGTCCGGCCCGCCTGGTCCTCGTACCAGAAAGCCTGGGAGAGCCGATCCCGCGGCCCCAGCTCCATGGCTTTCGGACGCGGCCACGGTTCGGTGGGCCCGAGACCGTAGTCCTGCAGATAGCGACGATCATCCCGGTTGGTCAGGACGCCGCCCTCGCCCCGGCACCCTTCCGTGATCAGGATGCCACTGCCGGGCAGCGTGGTGGGGTGCCACTGAACGAACTCCATGTCGCGCAGGGGCACCCCCTGGGCGTGCGCCATGGCCATGCCCTCGCCGGTCACGATGCCGGCGTTGGTGTTCTGCCCGTAGACCCGCCCGGCCCCGCCGGTGGCCAGCACCACCGCCGGTGCGCCGAAGCGCACCGGCTTGCCGCTGGCGATCTCCAAGGCCAGTACGCCACAGACCACCCCGTCGTCGACCAGCAGATCTGAGCAGAAGTATTCGTCGTAGCGCTGAATCCCCGGATAGCGCAGGGAGGTCTGGAACAGCGTATGCAACATGTGGAAGCCGGTCTTGTCGGCGGCGTACCAGCTGCGCTGGGTCGTCATGCCCCCGAAAAACCGGACATGTACCTGGCCGTCCGCCTGTCGGCTCCACGGGCAACCCCACTGTTCGAGACGGACCATCTCGCCAGTGCACTCGGCGACAAAGCGTTCAACCACGTCCTGGTCGCACAGCCAATCCCCCCCGGAGACGGTGTCGTTGAAGTGCCCGTCCAGGCTGTCATCCGCCCGGGCCACACCGGCAGCGCCCCCCTCCGCAGCGACGGTGTGGCTGCGCATGGGTACCACCTTGGAGATCAGCGCGATCCGCAGCCCAGGGTCGCGCTCGGCCGCCGCGATAGCGGCCCGCAACCCGGCCCCCCCGCCACCAACAACAACCAAGTCGCACTCAATGTCTTCGATCGCCTGCAATGCGCCTCCCGGGATCCAGGGCCACGACGGAGGTCCAACCGTCGCGGACGCGGGTGTCACTCCAGATCCAGTGCCGCCATCTGTACCTTGCCGAGCATGGTATCCGCCTGCCGTCGCTCAGCATCGGCCTCCTCAGTGCCCAGCTCCTCGGCCAGTTCCGTGAAGAGTTCGGCGAGCTGCTCAAAGTGAGGCAGGGCCGCCTCGGCGCCCTCGGCGGCGAGCACCGCCATGGCCAGGCGCTCCTGAGCGATCCCGAGAGCCCGGCGCGCCTGCGGTGTGTCCTGCTGCTCGACCAGCGCCCCGCGCACCTCGAGGGCGTGGCGGTAGGTCTCCACCGTCTCGGCCAACCCCTCCACGGCCTCCTGGACCGCACCGCAGCGCTCCAGCGCCAGCGCCCAATCCTGGTAGGCATCCGCGCTCTGCCGCTCGCGGACGATGTCCTCGCGCAGTTCGATCACCTGCCGGTAGTAGGGTAGTGCCACCTCGGCCCCCTCCTCGACCAGCACCCCCTGGCCGTAGCGACCCAGCGCAACGCTCCAGTCCCGAAGCGACTGCGCCGTGGCGTGTTCGGTGGCCAGGGCCTCGGCGAGTTCACACCAAGCCTCATAGCAGGGCAGTGCGGCACTCGCCCCCTCGGCCTCGAAGAGCGCATCGCCCAGGCGCTCCAGGGTGATCCCCCAGTCGCGGCGCGCGGCATCTCCCCCTTCACCGGCGCTGATCGCTGCATCCAGACAGTCGAGTGCCTCCTGGTAGATCGGAATAGCCGCCTCGGGACCCTCGTCGTCGTAGACGGCATCGCCCTGATCGGCGCGTTCCAGGCCGACGGCAAGCAACTCGGCTGGATCGCCCTCCGTCTCGAGGCCGGCGTGCGGCTGCACATCTAGCTCGACCCCCTCCTCCTCGGGCACCCCGCCCTCGGGAGCCGGGTCGACGATCACCTCGCCGTCCGCCGATGGGGCCACCTCGGCCGGCTCTTCCGCCGGCTCGGGTTCGGCCCGCTCGGGCGCCCCCTCCCCAGCCTCCGCAGCCGTGTCCGCGGGGCGCTCCAAGACGCGCTTGCCGGCCAGCCGGTGCGCTTGGCTACTCGCCGGCCTGCTCCGGGGACCGGCCTTCGCCGTCTTCGAGCGCTTCCCGGACCCCGCCGCGGACGCAGCAGCGCCAGGGCTCTTGCCCTGCTGCCTGCCTCCCGGGCCAGCGCTGCGCCGATCTGCAGCCCCGGTGCGCCGCTCGCTGGTCTCCTGCCGGTCCTCCTGGTACCAGCGGCGGATCGTCTTGGCCGCCGGCTCGTAGGTCCGTGCCAACTCTTGCGGGGTGTGCCCCGCCTCGACCAGTTCGACCAGCTTGCGCCGGAACTCCGGCGAATATTTCGGGCGACCCTCAGCCATGCAGTGCTTTCCTCCGGATCATGCGGATACGGCGAGTCCGTCGACGCGGTTACTCCAGCCCGTTTTCCCGGACGGGTCAAGAACCCTAAGATGATAACGCCGGCACCGCCACCGACCCGACACCCCTGGAGAACGGAAACCCATGCAAGCGCTGCTCTTTGACGTCGATGGCACCCTGGCCGACACCGAAGGCGCGGGCCACCTGCCCGCCTTCAACGCCGCCTTCGAGGCATTCGGCCTTCCCCACCGCTGGGATGAAACCACCTATCGACGCCTCCTGAACGCGGTCCCGGGCGGCCGGGAACGACTGCACGACACCCTGACCCGGGAACCGCCCCCGCCCGGGCACGGCGATATCAATACGCTCGCGCGGCGACTGCACGAGGCCAAGAACCGCCTCTACGCCGAGCGCCTCAGCACCGGCTCCATCCCGCCCCGGCCGGGGATCGAGCGAATCCTTGCCGAAGCGCGAGAGCGGCAGGTGCGCCTGGCCGTGGTCACGACCAGCGCCCGCGCCAACGTCGAGGCCCTGTTCAACGGCGTGCTACCCGCCGAGTTGCAACCGGCCTTCGAGGTCTGCATCTGTGGCGACGACGTCAACGCCAAGAAACCCGACCCCGAGGCCTACCTGCAGGCCCTGCGATCACTGCGGCTCGCGGCCGAGGACTGCCTCGCCGTGGAGGATTCGGTTAACGGGCTGCGCGCCGCCCGCGCGGCCGGGATCCCGACGCTGATCACCCGCAACCGCTGGACCCGGGACGACGCATTCCCGGGTGCCGCAGCGGTCATTGATGACCTGGACCACGGACCCGACGGCACCGCCGTGGGGATCGATGACCTGATCGCCATTCACCGCGAGAGCCGCTAGCGGGGGTACTCGACCCCCACACGGTCATCGACCACCGACTCAAGCCGCTTGATCAGGTCATCGCTGGGCGTCACCGTCCAGTTGCGGCCTAGGACGACGCGCCCCCGGCCCCTTGGGTGGCGGTAATCGACATGGACCGGACTCTCCCCGGCGTAGCTGCTGAGGACCTGGCGCAGCTCGGGCACCAGACCGTTAGCGGCACGAGCCGCGGTTACCGGAATCACCAACCGACCAGCTGCCCGCTCGCGGGCCCGGGCGATGTCCAGCACCTCTTCGCCGGTGATCCGGTACCCGCCACTGAAGTCGTCGTAGTCGAGACTGCCGCGCACCACCAGCAGCGCATCCTTCTCCACGGCATGCCGGTATTTGCCGAACGCCTCGGGGAATAGCACCACTTCGATCCGGCCCGTGCGGTCATCCAGGGTCAGGGTGGCCAGGCGGCCGCCAGTGGAGGTGCTGCGCACCCGCAGCGCGACCACCAGCCCAGCCGCGGTAACCGTCCGGCCTCGGCCCCCATTGCCGTCTCCGCCATTGCCGCCGGCGCCACTGGACAGCCGCTGCAGGCGATCCGTAGCCAGATACGGAAGCTCATGCTCGTAACGGTCGATCGGGTGCCCCGTCAGGAATAGACCCAGTGTGGCCTTCTCCGCGGCCAGGCGTTCTTCCTCCGGCCATTCGGGCTGCTCGGCAACCTCTTCGCCCTCGCCACGGGGGGCGATCACCGCCTCTGCAGGGCCACCGAACAGATCGGTCTGCCCGGCGGCCTGGTCGCGCGTCGCCTGCTCGGCAGCCGCCAGCGCCGCCGGGATCTGTGCCATCCCCGTGGCACGGTTGGGGATCAGGCGATCCAGGCTCCCCGAACGACACAGGGCCTCCAGCACGCGACGATTGGCGCGGCCGGTGTCGACCCGGCGGCACAGGTCGAAGATATCCCGGAACGCCCCGTTGGTATCGCGCTCGCTCAGCACCGCATCGAGCGCCGACTCCCCCACCCCCTTGATGGCACCCAGACCGTAGACGATGGTCCGCTCGTCCACCGCCCGGAAGGGCTTGTCACTGCGGTTGACGTCCGGCGGCAGCACCTCCAGCCCCATGGCCCGGGCCTCATCCAGGAAGATCACCACCTTGTCGGTGTTGTCCATGTCCGAGGAGAGCACCGAGGCCATGAACGGCGCCGGGTAGTGACACTTGAGCCAGGCCGTCTGGTAGGAGAGCAGCGCGTAGGCCGCCGAGTGCGACTTGTTGAAGCCGTAGCCGGCGAACTTCTCCATAAGGTCGAAGATGCCGGTGGCATGGTCCTCGGACAGACCCCGGGCCTTGGCCCCTTCCAGGAACTTGGCCCGCTGCTTGGCCATCTCCTCGGGCTTCTTCTTGCCCATGGCGCGGCGCAGCAGATCCGCCTCGCCAAGGCTGTAGCCGGCCAGGACCTGCGCGATGCGCTGCACCTGCTCCTGGTAGAGGATCACCCCGTAAGTAGGCTGGAGGACCGGCACCAGGTCCGGATGGTGCAGCTCGCGGGTTGGGTAACCGGCGACCGCCGAACGGCCATGCTTGCGCTCGACGAAGTCGTCGACCATGCCCGACTGAAGCGGCCCGGGCCGAAACAGCGCCACCAGTGCCACGATATCCTCGAAGCTATCGGGCTGAAGGCGCTTGATCAGCTCCTTCATCCCGCGGGATTCCAGCTGGAAGACCGCGGTGGTGGCACAGCGCTTGAGCAGCTCGAAGGTGGCGCCGTCATCCAGGGCGATGGCATCGATATCCAGCGCCGGGTCTCCCCGCTGCTCGAGGATGCGGTTCACCGCCTGGACGGTCCAGTCGATGATGGTCAGCGTGCGCAGACCCAGGAAGTCGAACTTGACCAGACCCACCGCCTCGACGTCGTCCTTGTCGAAGTGGGTGGCCACCTTCCAAGCCTCGGCGTCGTCGCGCTCCTCCGGGTCGCGGTAGAGCGGCGAGAAATCGGTCAGGTCCGTGGGCGCGATGACGACGCCTCCGGCGTGCTTGCCGACGTTGCGCGCCATCCCCTCCAGGCTGCGCGCGGTGTCGATCAACTCGCGGATGTTTTCGTCGTTGTCGTACTCGGCGCGCAGGTCCTCTTCCTGCTCCAGGGCCCTGTCCAGGGTCATGCCGATCTCGAAAGGGATCAGCTTGGCGATCCGGTCCATGTAGCCGAAGGCGTGACCGTAGACCCGGCCCACGTCGCGCACCACGGCCCGGGCCGCCATGGTGCCGTGGGTGGCGATCTGCGAGACCTTCTCGGCGCCGTAGCGGTCCGAGACGTACTCGATGACCTCGTCGCGGCGTTCCATACAGAAGTCCACGTCGAAGTCGGGCATGGAGACCCGCTCCGGGTTGAGGAAGCGCTCGAAGAGCAGGTCATAGCGCAGGGGGTCGAGGTTGGTGATGCCCAGGGCATAGGCGACCAGCGATCCCGCACCGGAGCCGCGCCCGGGGCCGACCGGGATGTCGTTCTCCCGCGCCCAGCGGATGAAGTCGGCGACGATGAGGAAGTAGCCGGGGAACCCCATCTGCTCGATGACGGCCAGCTCGTGCTCGAGGCGCTGCCGGTAGGTCGCCTCGACCTCGCCGGTATCCTCGTCCTCAGTCAGGCCGCGTTGTTCGAGCCGCTGCGCCAGGCCGCGCTCGGACTCGGCGCGCAGGAACGAGGCCACCGTATGGCCCTCGGGCACCGGAAAGTCCGGGAGATAGTTGGTGTCGAGTTCCAGATCCACGCTGCACCGCTCGGCGATACGCAGGGTGGTCTCGAGCGCCTCGGGCAGATCGGAGAAGCGCTCGGCCATGTCCGCGGCGTCGGCAAAGTACTGCTGCTCCGTGTAGTGGCGTGGCCGGTTGGGGTCGTCCAGGGTACGCCCCTGATGGATGCAGACACGGACCTCATGGGCGTCGTAATCCGCCGGGCGCATGAAGCGCACGTCATTGGTGGCCACCACCGGCACGTCCTCGTCGGCGGCCAGCGCCACCGCGGCATGCAGGTGGCGCTCGTCGCCCGGCCGGCCCAGACGGTGGAGCTCCAGATAGAAGCCGTCCTCGCCGAAGGTCTGCCGGTGCTGCTCGAGGTAGCGCCGCGCGGTGGCCTCATCACCACGCAGCAGGGCCTGACCGATATCCCCCTGGGCCCCGCCGGAGAGGGCCAACAGCCCGCCGGCATCCGCTTGCAACCACTCCCGCCGGATGACCGGGATATCGCCGCAGGCACCCTCGCGATAAGCGCGGCTGAGCAGCCGCGACAGCGCACGGTAGCCGCCGCGATCCCGGCAGAGCAACGTCATCCGGGCGTAGCCGAGTTCCAAGGTATCGTCCGCCAGCCACACGTCGGCTCCGATGATCGGCTTGACTCCGGCGGCTAGCGCGGCCCGGTAGAACTTGACCATGCCGAACAGGTTGGCCTGATCGGTGATGGCCACCGCCGGCATGCCGGCGTCCCGCGCCGCGGACACCGCCTCCTGAATGCGGACGATGCCGTCGACCAGCGAGAACTCGCTGTGCAGACGCAGATGGACGAAGGACGGTGGGGCTTCACTCATGGTCGCGTCAGGATATCAGGGTCGCGGTGGTCAACGGGTCAGCCAAGCGCGTGCGGTGCGCGCCTCAGCCGCCGAGCATCCTGCGCACCGGGGCAAAGCTGCGCCGGTGCGCGGCGCACGGGCCGAGGCGCTCGAGGGCGTGGCGGTGCTCGGCGGTCCCGTAGCCCTTGTGCCGGGCAAAACCGTATCCCGGGTAGGTCTCCTCGAGCACCACCATCTCGGCATCACGTAGCGTCTTGGCCAGGATGGATGCCGCCGAGATGCTCGGCTCCAGGGCATCGCCACCGACCACGGCCCGCGCTGGAGCGGGCAAATCCTCCGGCATCTCGCGCCCGTCCACCAGGATTTCGGCGATCCGCGCGGTGCTGGCCACCGACGCCACCGCACGGGACATGGCCAGGAAGGTGGCACGACGGATGTTCAGTGCATCGATCTCGGCGACCTCTGCCCGCCCGACCCCCCAGGCCACGGCCTCGCTGCGGATCAGCCCAGCGGCCTGCTCGCGGCGCCGCGCCGACAGCCGCTTGGAGTCGGTGACACCGGCGATGGGCTCGCGCAGGATGACCGCGGCGGCCACCACCGGCCCGGCCCACGGCCCACGGCCAGCCTCGTCGACACCCACCTGCCACGCGCCGCCGTCGCCGCTCACCGCAGGATCTCCAGAACGGCCTCTGCCGCCCGGGCATCAGCCCCGCGGGCTAGTGAGGCGTGGAGCTCCCGGAAGCGGCGGACCAGCTGTAGCCGGGCCGGGGCCTCATCGAGCCAGTATGCGGCCGCCTCGGCCAGGACCTGCGGCGTGACGTCGCCCTGGAAGTACTCCGGGACCAGGGGCTCGCCGGCAAGCAGATTCGGCTGCGATACCCAAGGGACATGGATCAACCGGCGGATGATCTGATAGCTCAGCGGCGACAGACGGTACGCCACGACCATCGGACGCTTGGCCAGCATGACCTCCAGGGTTGCCGTGCCCGAGGCGGTCAGGGCCACATCCGCCGCAGTCGCCGCGGTCGCCGTGTCGCCGTCCAGCAGCCGCGTGCGCAGGCGGACCTGGTGCCGATCCACGGCCGCCTCGATCCGCTCGCGCAGCCGCGGTGCGGCCACCGGTATGACAAAGTCCGGCGCATCCGGCCGCTCCGCCAGAAGCGCTGCCGCCCCGAGGAAGGGCTCGAGCAGGCGGTCGATCTCGCTGCCACGGCTACCGGGCAGCAGGGCGACCACCGTGGCGTCCGTATCCAGCCCCAGCCTCCGGCGCGCCGCAACGGTATCCGGCTGCAGCGGGAATCGATCAGCAGCCGGATGACCGACGCAGACCGCGTCGACGCCGCTGTCGGCGTAGAACTGCTCCTCGAAGGGATAGAGGGTCAGCATCCGGTCCACCGAGCGCCGGATGCCCCGCACGCGCCCACGACGCCAGGCCCAGATGGTGGGGCTGACGTAGTGGAGCGTGGGGATCCCGGCCGCACGCAGGCGCCGGGCCAGACCGAGGTTGAAATCGGGCAGATCGACGCCGATGAAGCAATCCGGCGGATCCTCCCGCCAGCGCCGGGCCAGATCAGCGCGCAGGCGAAGAAGCCCCGGCAGATGCCGCACGATCTCGGTCAGCCCCATCAGCGAGAGCCGCTCCATGGGTACCAGCGACTCAAGCCCCTGGGCTGCCATGGCCGGCCCACCAACCCCCTCGAAACGCACACCGGGGCACCGGCCCCGAAGCTCGCTCATCAGGCCGGCGCCGAGGACGTCACCGGAGAGTTCACCGGCGAGAATCGCCACCCTGGGACTGGCCATTGGCGGACCCCCCTGCGCCGGCCGACGGCAGTCTAGCGCAACAGACCGCGCTGGCTGCTGTCGATGAAATCGACCATGCCCTGCACGTCCGCGGAGTGGCCGAGCTGCTGGCACAGCGCCTCGCGCGCATCGTCGAGACGCAGCCCCTGTCGGTAGATCATGCGGTAGGCGCGCTTGATATCCCGGATGCGCTCCCGCGAGAAGCCGTGCCGGCGCAGCCCCACCGAGTTGATCCCGTGCGGCACCGCCATCTGTCCGGAGACTGTGACGAACGGCGGTACATCCCGATTGATCCCGCTGCCGAAACCGCAAAAGGCGTAAGGACCGATGCGGCAGAACTGGTGTATTAGCGCGAAGCCGCCCAAGGTGGCGTGATCACCGACATCCACATGCCCGGCCAGCGACGCGGAGTTGGCGAACAGCAGATGGTCGCCCAGCCGGCAGTCGTGGGCAATATGGCAGTACGCCATCAGCCAGTTGTGATCGCCGATGCGGGTCTCGCCCCGCCCCTGCGCTGTGCCGCGGTGGCAGGTGACGAACTCGCGGATGGTATTGCCGTCGCCGATCACCAGTTCCGTGGGCTCGCCCTGATAGCCCTTGTGCTGCGGGGCCTCCCCCAGGGCGGCAAACTGGTAGATGCGGTTATCCCGGCCGATGCGGGTCGGCCCCTGGATGACCGCGTGCGGGCCAATCCAGGTCCCCTCGTCGATCTCCACATCCGGCCCGATCACGCTGAAAGGCCCCACCTCGACGTCCTCGCCGAGGCGGGCCTTGGGGTCGACCAGGGCGTTCGGATGGACTCGACTCAAACCGTACGCACCGTGCAGCGGATCTCACACTCGGCCGCCAACTCGCCATCGACACTTCCGCGTGCCTGGAAGATCCAAATCCCCCGAGCCACACGACGCACCGAGACATCGTGTCGAAGCTGATCACCGGGCTGAACCGGCCGCTTGAAGCGCGCCTTGTCGATACCCACCAGGTAGAGGACGTCGTTGTCCGTGAGGGTGTCCTGAACACTCTTGAACGCGAGCATGCCACAAGCCTGGGCCAACGACTCGAGGATGAGCACCCCCGGCATTACGGGCTTTTGCGGGAAATGGCCGACGAAGAACGGCTCATTGATGGTGACATTCTTGATGCTGGCCAGATGCTCGTGGGGCTGGAACTCTAGCACCCGGTCGATGAGCAGCATCGGATACCGGTGCGGCAGCAGGTTCATGATGCCTTCGATATCCGTTGCCCCCTGCGCGTCACTCTCGCTCACGCTCACTCCTCCGTCGTCTGATCCGGTTACTCCCGGCGCCGTGCGCCTCGTGCCATCCGCAGGCCGCGGACGACCCCATAAGCGGCAGAGCCTATCACACCCGGCGCTCGGATGAACTCGGCCACCCCCCCGGGAGATCACGGATCGACCGGGCGTCCGGGACGGTCCAGGGGGCTGCCGCCTTCTGCATTCGGCCCTGCCCGCTTCGCGACAGCCCTAGAATTCCGTCCCGAGCGAGAACTGGAAGGTCTCGGTCTCGTCGTCCCGCGACTCATTTAAAGGTTCGGCAAGACTGAATGTCAACGGACCGACCGGGGACATCCAGATCAGAGAGATACCCGCCGCAGCCCGGAGTTCGCCGAGATCCACGCGGTCCAGTCCCTCCGGAATGATCTTCTCAGTGTTGGACCCAAAGTCGTAACGATCCAGTCGCGTATTGAAAACCTGCCCGGCGTCGACGAAAGCGGCCATGCGCACCGACTGCGACTCCGGCGTGGGTGGGAAGATCACCTGCGCCTTGGTCAGCACCCGGGCGTTGCCGCCGATCGGATCACCCCCCTCCTTGCGCGGCCCGAGGTAGTTGCCGCGGTAACCGCGGACGGTCCGCACACCGCCGGCGTAGTAGTTCTCGAAGAACGGCAGGCGGTCGGTATCGCCGTAGCCGTCGCCGTGGGAGACCTGCCCCTCCACTGAGAACGTCGTGCGGTCACCGAGCCAGCGCAGCGGCCAGTAGCGCCGGTTCTCGTAGGTGAGCTTGTAGAACTCCAGGTCATCACCGGGGACGGTCCCCTCCAGCGACAGCCGCTGACGCCCGCCAGCGGTGGGGAAGACGCCGCGATCCCGGGTGTCCCGGTTCCACGACAGCCGCGGCTTGATCATAGTGAAGCGATCGTCGCTCTGATCCTCAAGGAAGTTACGGATCCAGCCCGGCGTATCGGAGCGCTTATCGATGCCGATGCGTTCCAGCCGCAGCCGCGCCGCCAGTCGGTCCACCTCGGTGACCGGCACGCTGTACTCCACCGAGGCGTGCCCTGAGGTCAGGTCGTAGTCGGACAGGTCGGCGCGGCGCGCGCGGGTCTCGCGGTAGCCGGCCGACAACGTCTGGGAGACACCCTCCTGGGTGTGGTAGCGGTCGGTGTACGAGACGTTGTAGATCGTCGAAACGCTGGAGTTGTTCACCGTCATGCTCAGCCGGTCGCCGGTGCCGAGCAGGTTGTCCTGAGAGACGGAGAAGTTGACCAGCAGTCCCTGGACATCGCCGTACCCGACGCCGGCCTGCAGCTGCCCGGTCATGCGCTCCTGGACACTGACATCCACGTCCACCCGATCGTCCTCGCCCGGCACCCGGGGGGTCTCGACGTTGACGAAGTCGAAGAAACCGAGCCGGTTGAGCCGGGTCTGGGAGCGCTCCAGGGCCTCGCTGGACAGTGGCGCCCCCTCAAGCTGGCGAAGTTCGCGCCGGATGACCTCGTCCTGGGTGCGCTGATTGCCGGTGATATTGATCCGCCGCACGTAAACCCGCGCCCCGGGGTCCACCACATAGGTCAGATCGACGACCTGTTCGTCCTCGTCGACCCGCGGGCGCACGTTGACGTTGCTGAAGGCGTACCCCTCCTCCGCCAGTCGCGAACGAATGGCCGAGGAGCCGGCGTTGACGCGGCTGCGCGAATAGAGTTCGCCGGGCTCGGCCGTAATCAGCTCCCGCAGCTCCTCCGGCGGAACCACCAGATGCCCCTGGACGTCGATACTGCCGATCTCGTACTGCTCACCCTCGGCGACATTGACGGCGATATGGACATCGCGCCGGTCGGGGCTGATGGAGACTTGGGTCGAGGTCACGGCGAAGTTCAGGAAGCCACGATCCAGGTAGTACCCGCGCAGGCTCTCCAAGTCGTTGGCGAGCAGATCACGGGCGTAGCGGTGCCGCTGCGACCACGGCGCCCACCAGCGCCGAGCCTGCTGCTCGAACACGCCGCGCAGCTCGCGGTCGGAATAGGCCTCGTTGCCGGTGAAGTGGATCTCGCGGATCTCGGCAACCGGGCCCTCCTCGATGTCGATCCGGATGGCCACCCGGTTGCGCTCCAGCGGCGAGACGGTGCTCTCCACGGAGACATCGTACTTGCCCTGGGCAAAGTACTGCTGGCGCAGTTCCCGCTCGATCTCCGCCAGCTGCGCACGGTTGAAGACCTGCCCTTCGGCCATCCCCGCGCTGCGCAAAGCCTCGCGCAGGTCCTCGGTACGGATCTGCTCGTTGCCCTCGAACTGGAGCCGTGCGATGGACGGCCGCTCCTGCACCCGCACGATCAGGTCATCGCCGTCCCGAGCCAACTCCACGTCGCGGAAGAAGCCGGAGCGGTAGAGTTCACGGATCGCCTCCGCGACCTCGCCGCTGCCCACGCGATCACCGGGCTCGACGGGCAGATAGCTGAAGACCGTGCCTTCGTCAATGCGCTCCAGTCCTTCCACGCGGATCTGCTCGGCGACGAAGGAGTCCGCCCTGGCCGTCGCGACCGTGGCCGCGCCCAGCAGCAGCAGCGCGACAACCGCATTGCGCCCCCAGCGTCGAATCAAAGCGCCCCCTTGTCTACCGTGTGCCGCATCGGGCCGGCTCCTTGTCCGCCTCGTATCGTCGCCGCCGGGCTCAACCACCGAGCAGACGCTCAAAATCGTTGTAGAAGGCCAGTGCCATCAATCCGAGCAGGATGACGATACCCACCTGCTGCCCGATCAACTGCGTCCGTTCCGAGACGGGCTTGCCGCGGATGGCCTCGGTCAGGAAGTAGAGCAGATGGCCACCGTCGAGGATCGGGATGGGCAGCAGGTTGATGATGCCCAGGCTGATGCTGATGACCGCCAGGAAGGTGAGGAACGGCACCACCCCCATGGAGGCGGTATCCCCGGCGAACTGGCCGATGGTCACCGGGCCACCGATATTCTTCAGCGACGCCTCGCCCATGACCATACGCACGAGCATCTTGACGGTCACCACGGTGGTGTCCCAGGTGCGCTCCACGCCGTAGGCGACCCCGGCCACTGGACCGTGGCGAACCTCCCGTTCCATGCGCTCCTGATACCCCTCGGGGATGGCCGGCCCGACACCGAGCATGCCGACCTCGGCTTCGCCGCGCTCCTGCGCGCCCAGAGTGAGCGTAACCTCGCGGACTTGGCCTTCCCGCTCGTAGGTCAGGGTCACTGGCTCGTTGGCGCGTGGCTCGACCCGTTCAACCAGCTCAAGCCAGGAACCGACCGCCTCGCCGTCGATGGCGCGGATCCGATCCCCCTCGCGCAGGTCCGCCTGCGCTGCCGCCCCCCCCTCGGCGAGACGGCCGATGGTCGCCGGCAGATCCGGCGTGTAGGCGCGCAAGCCAATGGTGCCGAGGATATCGGTGGTGTCCTTGAGCCGGGGCTCGGCGCGCAGATTAAGGGAGCGTTCCAACTCGTTGCCGGCCTCATCGCGTACCGTGACCGGGACATCCTCGCGGTTGAACCCGGCATTCATCAGCCCCATAGCCACCCGCTGCCAGGTGGGGGTATCGCGGCTGTCGATGGCCACGATCTCCTCCCCCCGCTCGAAACCGGCCATCTCGGCCGGTGAATCGGTGATGGGCTCGTCGACGATGGGCCGCATTTCGACCATGCCGAGCACCGCCACCAGCCAGTAGGCCACCACCGCGAACAGGAAGTTGGCCGCGGGCCCCGCGGCGACGATGGCCGTGCGCTGTCCCAGGGGGCGATTGTTGAAGGCGCGGTGGCGCTCGGCGGGATCGACCTCGCCCTCGCGCTCATCGAGCATCTGTACGTAACCGCCGAGAGGGATGGCCGACAGGCAGTACTCGATGTGGTCCGGGCCGCGCCCGCGCCAGCTCAGCAGCGGGCGCCCGAAGCCGACCGAGAAGCGGCGCACGCGGACGTTGCACCAGCGCGCGACGAGGTAGTGACCGGCCTCGTGGACCGTCACCAGGATCGCGATGGCGACCAGGAAGGCGATGATGCTCCAGACGATGGTCATAGTCGAATCAGTCCGCGATGCGCCGCACGGCCTCTTCGGCCTGGCGGCGGGCCCGCGCGTCGATCCCACGGGCCGAATCCAGATCCTGGGGGGGCGGTGGGGTTTCCGCCGCCAGGGCCTCCTCGATCACTGGCGCGATGCGGTCGAAACGGAGACGCCCGTCGAGGAAGGCATCCACCGCAATCTCGTTGGCCGCATTGAGCACGGCACAGGCACCGCCGCCGGTACGCAGCGCCTGATAGGCCAGGCGCAGGCACGGGAAACGGCGCTCGTCCACAGCCTCGAAGTCGAGACGACCCGCCGCAGCCAGGTCGACCAGATCGACGCCGGAGGCGATCCGCTCGGGATAGCCCATGGCGTAAGAGATCGGCACCCGCATGTCCGGCGACCCGACCTGCGCCAGGTAGGAACCGTCACGGTAGCCCACCAGCGCATGCACCAGGCTCTGTCGATGAATGACCACATCGACGCACCGAGGTTCCAGGTCGAAGAGGTGGCAGGCCTCGATGACCTCCAGGCCCTTGTTCATCATCGTGGCCGAATCCACGGAGATCTTGCGACCCATGGACCAGTTCGGGTGCGCCACAGCCTCCTCCGGCGTGACCGCAGCCAGGGTGTCGGGATCGCGATCGCGGAACGGGCCGCCGGAGGCGGTGAGCACGATGCGCTCGACCCCCGCCGTGGCATCTGCACCGGCCGGCAGTCCCTGGAAGACCGCGTTGTGCTCGCTATCCACGGGCACGATCCGGGCTCCGAACCGCTTCGCCGTCGCCATGAACAGCTCCCCGGCGACGACCAGTGTCTCCTTGTTGGCCAGCAGGATCCGCTTGCCGGCGCGGCAGGCCGCCAGCGAAGAGGCCAGACCCGCGGCGCCGACCACCGCCGTCACCACGGCGTCCACGTCGCTATCCGCCGCCAGGGCCGCCACACCCTCCTCGCCGGCATCGACCTCGATGTGCTGCAGCCCCTCGTCCCGGAGGCGATGGCGCAGTTCGTCCGCCGCCGCCGCATCGGCAAGGGCCGCGCGTGCTGGACGGTGCTCGCGGCAGATCCGCAGCAACCCCTCCCAGTCCCGGCCGGCGGCCACCGCGTGGACGCCGAACCGTTCCGGATGCCGGGCCGCGACATCCAGGGTGCTCGTGCCGATGGAGCCGGTGGCCCCGAGTACTGCCAGCTGCATCAGATTCCGCTCTGCCACCACGCTAACCCCGCTGCTAGAACCGGCGCCGCCGCAGTCAGGCTGTCGATGCGATCGAGGATCCCGCCGTGCCCCGGCAGGATGCCGCCGCTGTCTTTCACGCCGCGCTGACGCTTGAGCATGCTCTCGAAAAGATCCCCCACCACCGAGGCAACAACGACCGCCACCGTCAGCAGGGCCAGCGCTCCCAGCCCCGGGGCCTGCGGCTGCAGGGCGAGCACCAGCAGCCCGCCCCCGAGCAGCGCAGCGGCACCCCCACCGAGCGCCCCTTCCCAGCTCTTGCCGGGGCTGATCCGCGGTGCCAGCCGGTGGCGGCCCCACGCCCGACCGGTGAAGTAGGCGCCGGTGTCCGCCGCCCAGACCAGCACCAGCAGGAATGTATGCCAGAACGGCCCCCAGGGCGTGCTGCCGTGGAGGTAGACCAACGCCAGCCAGCACGGCCACAGCACCAACCAACCCACCAGGGCAGCCCGCAGGGGCGAAGGCGCCGGGAGGTCACGCCGGCTGTAGAGCAGGAGCCACACCAGGGCCCCGACCCACAGACCGGCCACCGCATAGAGAATACCGCCAGCCGCGACACCGGCTTCCAGAAGCAACCACCCCGGCAGCAGGGTGGCGGCGAACCCGCCCACGATGGCCGCCCTACGCGCCGTGTCCTGAACCCCGATCAACGTGGTCCACTCCCAGGCCGCAAGGGCCGCCGTGGCCCCCAGCAGCACGGCGAGCACCCCGGTGGGGAGCAGCCAGATGGCGGCGAGTAATAGGGGGCCCAACGCCAGTGCCGTCAGCACCCGTGCCTTAAGCATGGCGCACCGACTTCAGCGGACGGGAGGATACGGCGCCAAAGCGGCGATCCCGCCCGGCATAGTCCTCGATGGCGCGGGCTAGCTCCTCGGTGCCGAACTCCGGCCAAAGCGTCTCGGCGAAGTGGAGCTCGGTATAGGCCATCTGCCAGAGCAGGAAGTTGGAGATGCGTCGCTCGCCCCCGGTGCGGATGAACAGATCGGGATCGGCCACATCCGGAAGGGACAGCGCGCCGCGGAAGGCCTCCTCGTCGATGGCCTGCGGATCGACCTCTCCGCGGGCCGCCGACGCCGCCAGGTGGCGGGCCGCCTCGGCGATCTCCCAGCGTCCGCCGTAGCTGGTGGCCACGATCAGATTCAGCCCGGTATTCCCGGCCGTCAGCGTCTCGGCATCGACGAGCCGCCGCTGCAGGGCCTTATTGAATTGCGCCCGATCGCCTATGAAGCTCAGGCGCACCCCGTTCTCGTGGAGCCGCTGCAGCTCCTCATCGAGCGTGGTCCGGAACAGCTCCATCAGCACGCGGACCTCGCCGCGCGGACGACGCCAGTTCTCGCTGCTGAAGGCGAAGAGCGTCAGTGCCTCGAGTTCCAGGCGCCCGCACGCCTCGACCACCTCACGCACCGAGCGCACGCCAGCGCGGTGGCCGGCGTAGCGCGGCTGCCCACGCCGCTGCGCCCACCGCCCATTGCCATCCATGACGATGGCGATGTGGCGCGGTAACTCGACACCGGCTAATCGCTCGGCGATCTGCGCTGGCCCATTCGTCTCCGCCATACGACCTGCTCAGACCTCCATGAGCTCGCGTTCCTTCTCCTCGAGCAGGTCGTCGACTTGCGCCACGTACCGATCGGTGAGCTTCTGAATGGCCTCTTGGGCGCTGCGCTCCTCGTCCTCGGTGATGTCCTTGCCCTTGGCCAGGTCCTTGAGGTCCGAGTTGGCATCCCGGCGGACGTTGCGGATGGCGACGCGGGCCTGCTCGGCCTCGTTCTTGACCAGGCGGACCATCTCCTTGCGGCGGTCCTCGGTCAGTGAGGGCAGCGGCACCCGGATGACCTGCCCGGCCGTAACCGGACTAAGCCCCAGGTTCGAGGCCATGATCGCCTTCTCGATGGCGGGCACCATGTGCTTTTCGAAGGGCGTAACGGCGAGCGTGCGCGAATCCTCCACGCTGATGTTGGCCGCCTGCTTGATGGGCACCTCCATGCCGTAATACTCGACATTCACCTGATCAAGCAGACTTGTATGGGCGCGCCCGGTGCGCAGCCGAGCCAGGTCGTGCTTGAGGCTCTCGACAGCTTTGGCCATCCGGCGGTCGGCGTCTTCCTGGATATCTTCGATCACGATGATTCCTCCTGGGCGCTGGGCAGACCCGGGTCGACCACGGTGCCCACCGGCTCGCCACGGGCCGCGGCGACCATGGTACCCGGGCTGGTGATGTCAAAGACCATGATGCGCATCGCTTGATCGCGGCACAGGACGATGGCGGTCGCGTCCATGACCTCCAGGCGCTTGCTCAGCACTTCATCATAGGTGAGCTGCTGATAGCGTTTCGCCTCGGGGTCGCGGACCGGGTCGGAGCTGTAAACCCCGTCGACCTTGGTTCCCTTGAGCAGCAATTCGGCTCCGACCTCCACGGCGCGCAGACTGGCGGCGGAGTCGGTGGTGAAGAAGGGGTTGCCGGTACCGGCCGCGAAGATCACCACCCGGCCTTTCTCCAGGTGACGCACCGCCCGGCGGCGGATGTAATCCTCGCAGACCTGATTGATCTTGATGGCCGACATGACGCGGCAGAACACGTTCCGCCGCTCCAGAGCGTCCTGGATGGCCAGGGCGTTCATCACGGTGGCCAGCATGCCCATGTGATCGGCGGTGACGCGGTCCATGCCCGATGCGGCCAAGCCGGCCCCGCGGAAGATGTTGCCACCCCCGATGACCACCGCCACCTGGACCCCCATGGCGTTGATCTCGGCGAGCTCGTCGGCGATGCGATCGAGCGTGTTGGCGGCGATCCCGTATTGTCCGTCACCCAGCAGCGCCTCGCCGCTGAGCTTGAGCAGTATCCGGCGATAGTGCGGCACCGTCATGACTCCGGCCTTTCGGTGAGCGGGCGCGGTGCCCGGGAACCCCGGGCACCGCCGTTGCTGATAGCGCCGCCCGGGCTCAGGAGTCGCGGACCTGGGCCATCACCTCGTCAGCGAAGCTCTCGTCCTTTTTCTCCTTGCCCTCGCCGACCTCGTAGCGCGCGAAGCGGGTCACTTCCGCGCCCTTGGCCTTGAGCAGGTCCCCGACGGTCTGATCCGGGTCCTTGACGAAGGGCTGACCGAGCAGCGTGATCTCGCTCAGATGCTTATTGAGCCGGCCCTCGACCATCTTTTCGACGATCTCTTCCGGCTTGCCACTCTCGCGAGCCTGCGCCAGCAGTACCTCTTTCTCGGAGGCCAGCTGATCCGACGGCACATCGTCGGGGCTGACGCAAACCGGCGAGGAGGCCGCGATGTGCATGGCCAGGTCGCGGCCGAGCTGCTCGTCGCCCCCGGTGTACTCGACCATCACGCCGATCCGCGCGCCGTGCAGGTACTGAGCCACCTGGTGGTCCCCAGCGTAGCGGATTAAACGGCGGACCTCGATGTTCTCGCCGAGCTGCGCGACCATCTCCTGGCGCAGGGTCTCCACCGACTTGCCGTCGACCTCGCTGGCCAGCAGGGCGTCCAGGTCCTCGGCGCCGGAGTCCAGAGCCCGTTGCGCCACGGACTCGGCGAAGGCGCGGAACTCGTCGCCGTTGCCGACGAAGTCGGTCTCGGAGTTGACCTCGACGAGCACGCCGGCCTTGCCGTCATCGGAGCGGGCCGCCACGATGCGGCCTTCGGCCGCGACCCGATCGGCCTTCTTGTCGGCCTTGGCCAGGCCCTTCTTGCGCATCAGCTCTGCGGCGGCCTCCAGGTCGCCGTCGGCCTCCACCAGGGCCTTCTTGCACTCCATCATGCCGGAGCCGGTGCGCTCACGAAGCTGCTTGACCAGATTTGCGGATACGGACATCTCTGTTTGCCCCCCTCAGGATGCGGTGTCGTTGATCTCGACGAAGTCGTCCTTGCCCGAGGCCGCGGCATGACTGGTTGCCTGCTTGGCCTCGAGGACGGCATCGGCGATACCGCTGACGTAGAGCTCGATGGCACGGATGGCATCGTCGTTGCCGGGGATGACGTAGTCGACCTCGCGGGGCGAGCAGTTGGTGTCCACCACGCCGATGACCGGGATGCCGAGCTTCTTCGCCTCGGAGATGGCGATGTGCTCATAGCCCACGTCGACGACGAACATGGCGTCGGGAAGGCGCTCCATGTTCTTGATGCCCGAAAGACTGCGATCAAGCTTCTCGCGCTCGCGACTCAGCGCCAGCGCCTCGCGCTTGGTCACCTTGTCGAAGGTGCCGTCCTCCGCCTGGGTCTCCAGGTCCTTGAGGCGGGCGATGGAGTGCTTGACGGTGCGGAAATTGGTCATCATGCCACCGAGCCAGCGGTGATCGACGTAGGGCATCCCGCAGCGGGCCGCATGCTCGCGGACCAGCTCCCGCGCCGGCCGCTTGGTCCCGACGAAGAGGATCCTGCCACCGTTGCTGGCCAGGCGCCCGGCGAAGTTCAGGGCGTCCTTGTAGAGGGGCAGCGTCTTCTCGAGGTTGATGATATGGATCTTGTTGCGCTCACCGAAGATGAAGGGGCGCATTTTCGGATCCCAGAAGCGGGTCTGGTGCCCGAAGTGCACTCCCGCTTCCAGCATCTGACGCATGGAAACGTCGGCCATGTCGGATCTCCTTGGATCGGGTTGAGCCTCCATACGCCCGCAGACGACGACCCGGTCGCGCACGGCCACCGGGCACCCGGTCGAATGTGACGGCGTATGTGTGGATTCAGTGGTTTTCCCAGTTTGCTGGGCGCACCTTTACGCCGCAGCAGCGCGGTTTATACCACTATCGACAGTCGGTTACAAGAATGAACTGCACGGCCTGCCGATGCTGGGCAACACCCTCCACGGCCGGGCGGCGACACACCGCAGGCGAACTCCACATGTTATGATGAGGCGCATGTCTGTACCCATCAAAACCGCTGAAGAGATCGAGGGCATGCGCCGCGCCGGCCGGATGGCCGCGAGCGTGCTGGACATGATCGCCCCCCGGGTCGAGCCCGGGGTGACAACCGAGTACCTCGACGAGCTCTGTCATCGCTACATCACGGAGGAGCTCGGGGCGACGCCGGCGCCGCTGAACTACCGCGGCTTCCCCAAGGCCACCTGCACCTCGGTCAATCACGTCGTCTGCCACGGCATCCCCGGGCCGAAAAAGCTCAAGAAGGGCGATATCCTCAACATCGACGTGACGGTCATCGACCCCGAGGGCTGGCACGGCGACACCAGCCGGATGTTCTACGTCGGCGAGCCGAGCATCCTGGCCCGACGCCTCGTGGAAACCACCCGCGACTGCCTCTGGCGCGGCATCGAGCAGGTCCGGCCCGGCGCCACTCTGGGGGATATCGGCCACGCCGTGCAGTGCCACGCGGAGGAGCACAACTTCTCGGTCGTGCGAGAGTACTGCGGCCACGGCATCGGGCAGAGCTTCCACGAGGAGCCACAGGTGCTTCACTACGGCCAGCCCGGCACCGGCATGCGCCTCGAGCCCGGTATGACCTTCACCATCGAACCGATGATCAACGCCGGAAAACCGGCCACCAAGCTGCTGCGGGACCAGTGGACGGTGGTGACCAAGGACCGCAGCCTCTCGGCCCAGTGGGAGCACACCCTGCTTGTCACCGAGACCGGCTACGAGATCCTCACCCCGGCACCGGACGGCCGCTGAGTCGCCGCCCCATCGACAGGAGCCCCACCATGCCCGCCACGGCCCGCCCCGCCGTCCTGGAGTCCGGTGATCTAGCCCGGGCGCTGGAGGCGGGTGAGCCGCTGCTGCCCACCCTGCGCCAAGCCCTGCGGCAGGCTGATGCAGAGTTCGCCGAGCGATTCCGCGCCGGGACCGGCGCCGAGGAACTGGTTCCGGAACGGGCCGCCCTGGTGGATGAGGTGGTCCGACAATTGTGGCGAGGCAGCCTGGGCGGCGACGATCCAGGCGGCTGCGCGCTCCTGGCGGTGGGCGGCTACGGCCGCGGCGAGCTGCACCCGGGGTCCGACATCGATGTGTTGGTCCTGGTCGCCCCCGGGCGCAGAGAGGCGCTCACCCCTTCGCTCGAATCCCTCATCACCGGGTTATGGGATCTAGGTCTGGACATCGGTCACAGCGTTCGCAGCGTCGAGGAGTGCATCGAGGCCGCCGGCGACGACATCACCATCGCGACTAATCTCATGGAGTCGCGCCTGCTTTGCGGCGACCCGCAGCTTTGTCAGTCGCTGCGCCAGGCCATGTCGGCCGAGCGCATCTGGCCAAGCCCGGCCTTCTTCGAGGCCAAGCTGGCCGAGCAGCAGGCCCGCCACGCCAAATTCCACGACACCGCCTACAACCTGGAACCAAACATCAAATCCAGCCCCGGCGGTCTGCGCGACATCCAGATGGTGGGCTGGGTCGCCAAGCGCCACTTCGGGGCCGAGCACGTGCATGAGCTGGTCGCGGAGGGGTTCCTGACCGAAGCCGAGTACCAGGCCCTCCACGCCGGCCAACGCTTCCTCTGGGACGTGCGCTTCGGTCTGCACCTGATCGCCGGTCGACGCGAGGACCGTCTGCTCTTCGACCACCAGGTCGGTCTGGCCGAGCTGTTCGGCTACGTCGATGACGACCGCACCCTGGCCGTCGAGCAGTTCATGCAGCGCTACTTCCGCACCGCCATGGACATCTCGCGGCTGAACGAGATGCTCCTGCAGCACTTCCAGGAGGCGATCCTCTACGCCGGTTCGGGTACCGAGCCGACCCCGATCAACAAGCGCTTCCAGATCCGCCGCGACTTCCTTGAGGTCACCGACCCCTCGGTATTCCGGCGCTATCCATTCGCCCTGCTGGAGGTCTTCCTGGTGCTGCAGCAGCACCCGGAACTCAAGGGCGTGCGTGCCTCGACCATCCGGCTCATCCGCCAGCACCGGACGCTCATCGACGAGAGTTTCCGGCGCGATCTGCGTTGCCGCAGCCTGTTCATGGAGATCCTCCGCCAGCCCCAGGGCATCACCCACGCCCTGCGCCGGATGCACCGTTACGGCGTGCTCGGGCGCTACATCCCGGCGTTCGGGCGAATCGCCGGGCGCATGCAGTACGACCTGTTCCACGTCTACACCGTCGACTCGCACACCCTCTTCGTGGTGCGCAACCTGCGCCGCATGGCCCTGGCCGAGCACCGTGCCGAGCTGCCCCTGGCCCACGACATCATGCAGCAGCTGCCAAAACCCGAGCTGCTCTTCCTGGCGGGGTTGTTCCACGACATCGCCAAAGGCCGCGGCGGCGATCACTCCGAACTGGGCGCCACCGATGCCTATAACTTCTGCATCCAGCACGGGCTCGGGGCCTACGACGCCCGCCTGGTCGCCTGGCTGGTGCGCCACCACCTGGACATGTCGGTCACCGCGCAGCGCAAGGATCTCTCCGACCCGGCGGTGATCACCGAGTTCGCCCGCGCCATGGGCGACCAGCCCCACCTGGACTACCTCTACCTGCTGACTGTCGCCGACATCCGCGCCACCAACCCGGAACTCTGGAACGCCTGGCGGGCCGCGCTGCTCAACGAGCTCTACGGGCTGACCCGGGCCGCCATCCGCCGCGGACTGGGTAAGCCGCTGGACAAGCGCGAGCTGATCCGCGACACCCAGCGCGATGCCCGGCGAATCCTCCGCCAGCGCGGTTACGGACCGGGGCGCATCCGCAAAGTCTGGGGGGAGCTGCCGGAGGACTACTTCCTGCGCCACAGCGCCGAGGAGATCGCCTGGCACACCGAGGCCATTGCCGAGGCGCTGCCGGCCCAGCTCCCGCTGGTGCTGGCCGCCGCGCAGGACGCTGGAGGCGGCACGCGGATCTTCCTCTACGCACCCGACAGCACCGATCTCTTCGCCCGCTGTGTATGGGCCCTGGACCGGCTCGGTCTGAGCATCCAGGATGCCCGCGTGATCACCACCGACGCCGGCTATACCCTGGACAGCTACCGGGTGCTGGAACAACACGGCGAGCCACCGCGGGAGGAACAACGTATCGAGGAGGTGCGCCGCGTGCTGGCCGCCGCCGCCGCTGAGCAGGGCCCGCCCCCGGCCCCGGTGGCGCGGCACATCCCGCGACAGCTCCAGCACTTTCGCACCGAGACGCAGATCCGCTTTACGGACGACCCGGACAACACCCGCACCGTCGTGGAGCTGATCACCGCCGACCGGCCCGGACTGCTGGCACGGGTAGGCAGGGCGTTCTCGCAGTGCGGCGTGCGGGTCAAGAACGCCAAGATCGCCACTATGGGAGAGAGGGCCGAGGACGTGTTCTTCATCACCGATGACCAGGGCAAGCCTTTGCGCCGGCCGGCGCAGTACCGCTGTGTGCGTCAGGCCCTGCAAGGACTCCTCGACGCGGAGGATCTATGAATCGCGGTCTCTCCGAGCTGCAGCCCTACCCCTTCGAGCGCATGGAGCGGCTTCTGGCCGGGCACCGCGCACCGGCTGCAGCGCCCATCCGGCTGGGTATCGGCGAGCCCCAGGATCCGCCCCCCGAGCTGCTCACCCGGGTGCTCCGCGACAACCTGGATCAGGTAGCTCGCTACCCGGCCACCCGGGGCCTCGAGTCGCTGCGCGAGGCGATCGCCGCTTGGCTGTGCCGGCGTTTCGACCTGCCCGGGACGGCCGTGGACCCGGCGTACCACGTGCTACCCGTCGCCGGGACCCGCGAGGCACTGTTTGCCATCGCCCAGACTGTCATCGGCCGCGGCCGGCCGTACGTGGCCATGCCCAACCCGTTCTATCAGATCTACGAGGGTGCAGCGCTGCTCAGCGGCGCGCGCCCGCTCTACCTGCCCATCGACCCGGGCAGCGGGCTGCCGGATCTCGACGCCATCGAGCCGCGGACCTGGCAGCGGGTCCAGCTGCTCTACCTCAACAGCCCGGCCAACCCGACCGGCGCCGTGGCCGGCACCGACTACCACCGCCGTGTGCTGGAACTCAGTGACCGGTACGGCTTCATCGTGGCCGCCGATGAGTGCTACAGCGAGATCTACGCCGACGAGGACGATCCCCCGCCCGGACTGCTGCAGGTCTGCCAGGCCGAGGGGCGCACCGACTTCCACCGTTGCCTGGTCTTCCACAGCCTGTCCAAGCGCTCCAACGCCCCCGGCCTGCGCTCCGGGTTCGTTGCCGGCGACCCGGGCCTGATCCACGCCTTCCTGCGCTACCGCACCTATCAGGGCTGCGCCCTGCCCCTGCACGTGCAGGCCGCGAGCACCGCAGCCTGGGGCGACGAGAGCCACGTCATCGACAACCGGGCGCGCTATCGCGAGCGCTACCGGGAGGTGTGTACCATTCTCGCCGACGCCCTCGAGGACGTTTCCCCGCCGCCGGCGACCTTCTATCTCTGGCCGCGCACACCGGTGGACGACCAGGAGTTCACCCGGCGGCTTTGGGAGGAAGAGCACGTCACGGTTCTACCGGGCAGCTTCCTCTCCCGCACCGGCCCTGACGGGGTTGCTCCGGGGGCGGGACGCATCCGCATGGCGCTGGTTCCCGACCTGGCCACCTGCATCGAGGCGGCGGAGCGGATCCGGCGGTTTGTCCAGAGAAATTTCCAATAGGGAGCCCAGCATGGCTGCAGACATCCAGAAGGTGATCGAAGAGGCGTTCGAACAACGCACCCGCCTCAACCCGAATGACACCCCCGCCGAGATCCGCGAGGCGGTCGATGAGGCCCTGCGCCGTCTGGATAGCGGCCAGGCACGGGTGGCCGAACCGGGCAACGGGGGCTGGCAGGTCAACGAGTGGCTGAAGAAAGCCGTCCTGCTCTCCTTCCGGCTCAACGACAACCGCCTGATGCGCGGCGGCGTGACCAACTTCTTCGACAAGGTGCCGATGAAGTTCGCCGACTGGGGCGAGGACGCCCTGCGCGAGTCCGGCGTGCGCGTGGTGCCGCCGGCGGCAGCGCGGCGCGGCAGCTACATCGCCCCCGGGGTGGTGCTGATGCCTTCCTACGTGAACATCGGCGCCTATGTGGACGAGGGCACCATGGTCGACACCTGGGCCACGGTGGGCTCCTGCGCCCAGATCGGCAAAAACGTCCACCTTTCGGGGGGGGTGGGCATCGGCGGCGTACTCGAGCCGCTGCAGGCCAACCCGACCATCATCGAGGACGAGTGCTTCATCGGCGCCCGCTCGGAGATCGTCGAGGGGGTGATCGTCGGCCGCGGCGCGGTGATCTCCATGGGCGTCTACATCGGCCAGAGCACCAAGATCTACGACCGCAACACCGGTGAGGTCCACTTCGGGCACGTTCCAGAGGGTGCCGTGGTCGTCCCGGGAAACCTCCCCGCCGCCGATGGCAGCCACAGTCTTTACTGTGCCGTGATCATCAAATACGCGGACGAGAAGACCCGCGCCAAGGTCGGCATCAACGAGCTGCTGCGCCCATGAGCGCAACCCTCGAGCTGGCCCGGGAGCTGATCCAGCGACCGTCGGTGACCCCCGAGGATGCCGGCTGCCAGACCCTCATCGCCGAACGCCTGGCCGCGGCCGGCTTCGGCGCCGAGTGGTTGAGCACCGGCGGGGTGACCAACCTGTGGGCGCAGCGCGGTACCGGGCGGCCGCTGTTCTGCTTCCTCGGCCATACCGATGTCGTCCCCAGTGGCCCGGAGTCAGCGTGGCAGCACCCACCTTTCCAGCCCATCGTCGAAGATGGCTATCTCTACGGCCGCGGTGCGGCGGACATGAAGGGCAGCGTCGCCGCCTTCACCGCTGCCGTGGAGCGCTTCGTCGCCCACCATCCCAAGCACGCCGGCGCCATCGGGGTCCTGCTGACCAGCGACGAGGAGGGTCCTGCGGTGGATGGCACGCGCCACGTGGTGGAGACCCTGGCCGAGCGGGGCAGCGCCATCGACTACTGCCTCGTCGGCGAGCCCAGCAGCCAGGCGCAGTTGGGGGACGAATTCAAGGTCGGCCGCCGGGGGTCGCTGACCGGCCACCTCACCGTCCACGGCGAGCAGGGTCACGTCGCCTACCCGCACCAGGCGGACAACCCCATCCACGGTTTCGCACCGGCGCTGCAGGAGCTCGTGGCCACCGAGTGGGATCAGGGTGACGACGACTTCCCGCCGACCAGCTTCCAGATCTCCAACATCCAGGCGGGCACCGGGGCGGACAACGTCATCCCCGGCGCCATGGAGGTCGTCTTCAACCTGCGCTACGCCCCGACGGTCTCCGCCGAGGATCTGCAGCAACGTATCGAGGCGATCCTCCACCACTACGGCGTCCACTACACGATATCCTGGCGGCACTCGGGCGGCCCCTTCGCCACCCGAGGCGGGGCGCTCATCGAGGCCGTCGAGCAGGCGGTCACTGCGCACACCGGGCGCTGTCCACGGCGATCGACCTCCGGGGGCACCTCCGATGGCCGCTTCATGGGCCCGACCGGCGCGCAGGTGGTGGAACTCGGCCCGCTGAACGCCACCATTCACAAGGCGAATGAGCACGTCGCGGTCGCCGACCTCGAAGCGCTGGAGGCGATCTACTTCGACATCCTGCAGCGCCTGCTGGACTGCGCGGCAGGCTGAGCCCCGGGCGGCGAGGGGCCCGGGGGCGATTTGATGCCTTCGGGCAACAGGATTAGATTGGAAGGCTGACCGGATCAGCGGTACGCGAGTGGCCCATGGAACCGAGCCCGCCGACGCACCCGCAGGACGGCGCGAGGCGTCACTACCGGCGCCCCGCCGAGCGGCCGTTCACCCGCGAGGAACGGGACCGGGTCACCCTGCTCTTCGGCAGTCTCAGCGTCGCTCATGATCGGCTGCTCACCGCCGCCGTGCGGGGTCTGGGTTACCATGCCGAGGCGATCCCCACGCCGGAGCGCGGCGATCTGCAGACCGGCCGGGAGCTTTGCAACAACGGCCAGTGCAATCCGGTCTACTTCGTCGCCGGCGCCCTGATCAACCACCTCGAACGGCGCCGAGCCGAGCGCAACCTCGCGCGGGACGAAGTTACGGACCGGTACGTCTTCGTCACGCCGGGCTCGTGCGGGCCCTGCCGTTTCGGGATGTACGAGGCGCAGTACCGGCAGGCCCTGGCCAAGGCCGGCTATCCGGGGTTCCGGGTGATCGCCTTCGACAAGAAGGGCGGCGGCGATGGCCACCCGGACGAGGGCTACGGAGACGGACTCTCCGTGGACCTTGGTCTCTACATCGCCGTGCTCGACGCCCTGTTCATGGCCGACGTGCTCAATGCCGTCTTCTACCGGGCGCGCCCCTACGCTACCGATAGCTCCGCGGCCGAACGGACCTTCGAGGCCTGCCTGAGCGAGTGCGAGCGGGCGCTCGGCCAGGGACGGCCGCATCCCCGGGTGACGGCCACGGCCCGGCTGCTGGCCGCCGTGACCCCCCTGTCCAGTGCCGAGGATGCCGCCCGCCTGCTCACCCGCCTGCGGGATTCGACCTGCACCGCCGCCCTGTCCCGCTGTCGCAGGATCATCGAAGCGGGTTTCGAGGTGGACTACCTGCGCCCGCGTCCCTTGGTGAAGGTCACCGGCGAGTTCTGGGCGCAGACCACCGAGGGGGACGGCAACTTCCGCATGTTCGAGTTTCTCGAGGGGGAAGGCGCCGAGATCCAGGTGGAACCGGTCGCCGGATGGGTCGACTACATGCGCCACGGGCTCCACGGCCAGCTCGATGAGGCCCGGGCGGCCGAGGCGGCGGCTCACGTCCGGACGGGCCGCGCCCTACTGCGGGCCACCACCACACGGTTGCGCCACTGGCTGATCGAGCAGATCGGCCGGCTCCTCCATCGCGAGTACGACCGCATGCGCGCCGCCCTCGGTAACTGTGCAGCCCCGCTGGCCGACCAGCGCACCCTGGAGCGTCTCGGCCGCCCCTACTACCACCCGCGCATCACCGGTGGCGAGGGACACCTTGAGGTGGCCAAGACGCTCTACTACCACCGCAACCGTCTGGCGCACATGACCCTCTCGCTCAAGCCCTTCGGCTGCATGCCCTCGACCCAGTCCGACGGGGCCCAGGCAGCCGTGCAGGCCGACTATCCGGATATCCGCTTCCTGCCCATTGAGACCTCCGGCGAGGGCGAGATCAACGCCTACTCGCGGGCACAGATGGCGCTGGGCGAGGCGCGCGAGTCCGCCCGCAACGAGTTCCAAGACGCCCTGACCGCCCGCGGCACCGACCTGGACACGCTGCGCGCCTACATCGCCGAACGCCCGCAGCTGCGCAGCCCGCTCTACCCGATCCCCCATACCGGCGGGGCGATCTGCCGGGCGGCACGGTTCGTCCATCACCTGGCCGATCGCATGGCCAGCCACCCGGACTCGCCCCGCCACGCCGCCACCGAGCACCAGCCCGGGGAGCCCCGTCATGCCCAGCCCCGCTGATCACGCCCCGATCCTGGTCGGCCTGGACGTCGGTTCCACCACGGTCAAGGCCGTAGTCATCGACGGTGCCGACGATACACTGCTCTGGCACGACTATCGCCGCCACGAAACGCGCCAGCTGGAGACCGTGCGTGACTTCCTCGCCCGGATCGAGGCAGCCATCCCAGCGGCGCGTCGCGAAGACCTGCGGCTGTTCACCACCGGCTCGGGGGGCGGCAGCGTCGCCCGGGCCCTGGGGGCGCGGTTCGTGCAGGAGGTCCACGCCGTGTCGCTGGCCGTCGAGTCGCGTTTCCCCGACGTCGGCAGCGTGGTCGAGCTCGGTGGCCAGGACGCCAAGATCATCGTCTTCAAGTCGCTGGAAGACGGCAGCAAGCGCAAGATCCCGGCCATGAACGACAAGTGCGCCGGGGGCACCGGCGCCGTGATCGACAAGATCGCCGCCAAGCTGGCCATCGCGCCGGAGCGGCTCGGCGACATGGGCTATGTCGGCCACACCGTCCACCCGGTGGCCGGGAAGTGCGGGGTCTTCGCCGAGACCGATATCAACTCCCTACAGAAGCAGGGGGTCGCCGCCGAGGAACTGATGGCCTCACTGTTTGAGGCCATCGTGCAGCAGAACCTCTCCGTCCTGACCCGGGGCCACACCCTCCACCCCCGGGTGCTGCTGCTCGGCGGGCCGAACACCTACATCCGCGGCCTTCAGGAGTGCTGGCGAAGCCACATCCAGGCCCTCTGGGAGGAGCGAGGCGTCGACTGGAACGCGCCGCTGGAGGCAGCCGTCCACGTCCCCGAGCAGGCCCAGTACTTCGCCGCGCTCGGCGCGGTCGCGTTCGGGCGCAGCGAGCTGGCCGATGACCCGGACGCCGGGCGCTACCCGGGGCCGGGCGTGCTGGACGATTGGCTGACGGAGCAGCGCACCGGCGGGCGGCGCCCGGGCGGCGCACCGCCCCTGGTCCAGGATTCCGCCGAGCTGGAAACGTTTCTGCGCGAGTTCCAGCCGCAACCCTGGCAGCCGGCCCGCTTCTCCCCCGGCGAAAGGGTGACCGGCTATGTGGGGATCGACGCCGGGTCCACCTCCACCAAGGGCGTCCTGCTGGATCCGGACGGCGAGGTCCTCGCCAAGGCCTATCGACTCTCCGGAGGCAACCCCATCGAGGACGCCGTTGCCCTGCTCGCCGAACTGGAGACCGCCGTCCTGCGCCAAGGGGCGGAACTGGAAGTCCTCGGTGTGGGCACCACCGGATACGCCAAGGATATCCTGCGCGACGTGCTGCATGCGGATACCGCGGTCGTCGAGACGGTGGCCCACGCCCACGCCTGCGAAAAAGAGCACCCCGGGACCGACTGCATCGTCGATGTCGGCGGCCAGGACATCAAGCTGATGTTCCTGCGCGACGGCCGGGTCCGCGACTTCCGTCTCAACACCCAATGCTCGGCGGGCAACGGCTACTTCCTGCAGGCAACCGCGCGCGCCTTTGGCATCGAGCTCGAGGACTACGCCGAGACCGCGCTCAGCGCGGAGGCGATGCCCGTGTTCAACCACGGCTGTGCGGTCTTCCTGCAGTCGGACATCGTCGACTTCCAGCGCAAGGGCTGGCAGCGCCACGAGATCCTCGCCGGCCTGGCGGCGGTCCTGCCGAAGAACATCTGGCTCTATGTGGCGCGGCAGCCCAACCCGGCGGATCTGGGACGGCGTTTCGTCTTACAAGGGGGAACGCAGCACAACCTCGCCGCCGTGAAGGCACAGGTGGACTACCTGCGCGAGCGCTTCCGGCAGGTGGGGGCGGAGTGTGACATCCGCGTGCACCGCCACTGCGGTGAATCCGGGGCGATCGGCGCGGGGCTCGAGGCCCGCCGACTGCACCGCAGCGAGCACCGCCGCTCGACGTTCATCGGCTTCGAACGCGCGCGCCGCCTCCAACACCACACCATCCGCGACGAGCGCACACGGTGTCGTTTCTGCCGCAACCTCTGCCTGCGGACCTTCATCGACGTGGCCACCGGCGACGTCACCGAGCCGGCAACCGGGGCCGATACGCCACCCCGGACCTCGGTCCCCTTGGCCCCCGGTTTCCGGCGCGTAATCATCGCCTCCTGCGAGCAGGGCGAGGTCGAGGACAAAGACACCATGCAGCGCATCAAGGCGGCGCTCGATCGCGACGCCGAGCGCAATCCGAATCACCTGGACCGCGCCGCCCGCGAGGTCTTCCGCACCCCGCAGGTCGAAGGGGTCGCCGACCCGCTGCCACAGACCCGCCTGCCCGGCCCGCTGGGCCGCCCTGCGGCCCGCCGCCGGGCGGCGATGGCCTATCGCCGTCAGGTGCGCATCGGTATCCCCCGGGTCCTGAACCTCTACAGCTGCGCGCCCTTCTTCCTCGGCTATTTCACAGCGCTCGGCGTCCCCGAACGGGCGCTGGTCTTCTCCGACTACACCGATCCGGAACTCTACCGTCGCGGCGCCAACCGCGGCAGCATCGACCCGTGCTTCCCGAGCAAGCTCGGCATCCCGCACGTCCATAACCTGCTTACCCGCAAACACCGCCGGCGCCCGCTCACCCACATCTTCTTCCCGATGATCAAGAGTCTACCCGGCGCTCTGGACGGCGCACTCGCCGCCCAGGCGTGCCCGACGGTGCCGGGCACCGCCGAAGCCACCCACGCCGCCTTCCGCCGCGAGGGGGACGTGTTCGCCGAGCACGGGATCCGCTTCCGCAAGACCCTGGTCAACCTGGACGACGCGGCGCTGTGTGCCGAACAGATGCGCGCCGACTGGGGAGAGGAACTCGGCATCAGCGCCAGGGAGTCAAGGCGCGCCGCGGAACAGGGCCTGGCAGCCCTGCACGCCTTCCACGAGCGGATGGAGGCCGAACAGCGGCAGACGCTGCAGCGGCTGGAGCAGGAAGGACGGGTGGGTATCGGGGTCCTCGGCCGGCCCTACCACAACGATCCGGGCATCAACCACGGCATCCTCGATGATCTGCAGCGCAAGGGCTACCCGATCCTGTGGCAGGACGCCCTGCCCCGCGATCCGGCCACGCTCGAGCAGCTCTTCGGCGCCGAGGTGCGCGCCGGCGCCATGCGCTCGGCGCTGGCCATCGACGACGTCTGGAAGCACGACTTCTCAGAGCACAGCTCCCGCAAGCTCTGGGCGGCGAAGTTCATCGCCCGCCACCCCAACTTGGTGGCCGTGGAGCTGTCGAACTTCAAGTGCGGCCACGACGCCCCGATCTACTCGGTGATCGAGGCGATCATCGAGCAATCCGGAACACCCTACTTCTGCTTCAAGGACCTAGACGAGAACCGCCCCGGCGGATCGATCCAGATCCGCACCGAGACCATCGACTACTTCCTGCGCCGATACCAGGCCGAGCTACCCGCCAAGCGCTCGGCTGCCTGAGCACGGAGCGGCCGAGCGGCCGCCCCGTGCTCAGGCCTTCACACGCCGATCAGATCGCGCATGTCGTAGAGCCCCGGCGGTTGTTCCACCAGCCACGTGGCGGCCCGCAGGGCGCCGGCGGCAAAGGTGGTGCGGCTCGAGGCCTTGTGGGTGAGCTCGACCCGTTCACCGTCCCCGCCGAAGAGCACGGTATGCTCACCGACGATGTCGCCGGCACGGATCGTCTCGAAGCCGATGGCCCGCCGGTCGCGCTCCCCGGTGTAGCCCTCGCGGCCGTAGACGGCGCATTGCCCCAAGTCACGTCCCAAGGCATCGGCCGCCGCCTCGCCGAGCCGAAGCGCAGTACCCGAAGGGGCATCCACCTTGTGGCGGTGGTGGGCCTCGATGATCTCGATGTCGCTGTGCTCACCGATGGCGCGGGCGGCCTGCTCGACCAGCGCGGTCAGCAGCGTCACTCCGGTCGAATAGTTGGCCGCGTGCATGACCGCCACTTGCTCCGAGAGCTGCCGCACCGCCTCGCGCTGGGCCTCGCCGAGGCCCGTGGTCCCCAGTACCAGCGGGCGGCCGGCCTGCGCACAGGCAGCAGTCACCGCCTCCGTCGCCTCGGGGAGGCTGAAATCGATCACAGCCTCGGAGGCAGACACGGCGGTCGCAATGTCGTCCCCGACGGTCACGCCCACCGCCCCTTGCCCGGCGAGTTCACCGGCATCCCGACCGACGGCCTCGCCACCGGCCCGGTCGGTGGCGGCGGCCAGATGCACCCCCGGCTGCCGGTGCACCACATCGATCAGCATACGGCCCATGCGGCCGCCGGCCCCGATGATGCCGATGCCCAGGCTCATATCCGCCACTCCTCGATAAAGCGCTTGACCTTGTCGAGCCACGACGAGGTGTGCGGATGGTGCTTGCCTCCGGTGTCCTGCAGGGTCGCCTGAAACTCCTCGAGCAGCTCACGCTGGCGCTTGGTCAGGTTGACCGGCGTCTCGACGTGGATCCGGCAGAGCAGGTCGCCCTGGCGGTTGCCGCGCACCGGCTTGACCCCCTTGCCGCGCAGGCGGAACACCTGGTTGGGCTGGGTCCCCGGCGGGATGCGCAGGTTCACGCGGCCGTCGAGGGTGGGCACCTCAACCTCGCCGCCGAGGGCCGCGGTGACGATGTCCACCGGTACCTGGCAGTGCAGGTCGGCCCCGTCACGCTCGAAGAACTCATGCTCGCGCACGGCGACCTGGACGTACAGGTCACCCGGCGGACCACCGCGCTCGCCCGGTTCGCCCTCGCCGGAGAGGCGGATGCGGTCGCCGGTATCGACGCCGGCGGGGATGCGCACGCTGAGGGTCTTGCGGTCCTCGACCCGACCCCGGCCCCGGCACTTGGGACACGGGTCGGTCACCACAACGCCCTCGCCGCCGCAGCGCGGACAGGTCTGCTGGATGGAAAAGAATCCCTGCTGCACGCGCACGTCGCCGTGGCCCTTACAGGTCGGGCACGTCTGCGGCTTGGAGCCGGCCCGGGAGCCCGAGCCCTTGCACGAGTCGCATTCGACGTGGGTGGGCACCTGGATCTGCTCCTCGGTACCGCGCACCGCGTCCTCGAGGCTCAGCTCGAGTGTGTAGCGCAGGTCGGCACCGCGGAAGGCCCGGCTGCGGCCGCCGCCGCGGCCACCCCCGGAGCCGAAGATATCCCCGAAGACGTCGGAGAAGATATCCGAGAAATCGGGACCGCCCGGTCCGGCGCCACCACCGTAGCCGCGCGGCCCGCCACCGCCGGCGGACGGATCCACCCCGGCGTGGCCGAACTGGTCGTAGGCGGCGCGCTTCTGCGCGTCCGAGAGGACCTCGTAGGCCTCCTTGACCTCCTTGAAGCGCTCGGCCGACTCCTCGTCCCCCGGATTGCGGTCCGGATGGTACTTCTGGGCCATGCGCCGGTAGGCCTTCTTGATCTCGGCGTCAGAGGCGTTCTTGTTGACCCCCAACACCTCGTAGTAGTCACGCTTCGCCATAGGCTGCTCCGCGTTTCAGCACCCGGTAACGACAAAGGCGCAGGAGGGTGTCCCACCCTGCGCCTCCGCTCTGGCGGGGGGCCCCCCCCCCCCCGGCCCCCCCCCGCGGGGGCGTGGGGGCCCCGCGGGCGCGGGGCCCCCCCCCCCCCCGACGAGGCCGAGCGTGGCTCGGCCACCGCCTTCGGCCGGCTGGGCGGCGACTGGGGCGTCCTGGCCCACATCGGTGCGGTCAACCGGGATGACTACCGCGTTGGCGGCGGCGGGAGCATGCCGTACTCCGGCGGCCGCGACCGCGACTACCTGGCCCGCATCAGCCGGGTTCCGGCCAGCGGGCACCAGCTGCGCTTCGGCGTGCAGCGCAACACCTTCGAGGGGGACCACCACTACGGCTCCTGGGGCAGTGACTTCGGCGACCCGCGCGAGACCACCCGGCAGGATCCGGTGGGCCAGGAGCAGCGGCGCGAGACCTGGACGGCAGAGCACCGCTACCGCCCGGCCGACCCCCACGTGGACTGGCAGGCCCGTGTCTACCGCAACGACAACCGCCTCGAGCGCCAGGACCGCAGCACCGCCACCCGGGCCGTGGAGCACGGTGGCGACGTGCGCAACACCTTCACCCTGGACGCCGGGCCGACCCGTCACCGGCTCACCGCCGGTTTCGACTACTACACCGAGGATGGGCGCATCGGCCAGACCGACGGTCCGCGGCTCAGCCACCGCTCGCGCAACTTCGGCGCCTTCCTGCAGAACCGGATGCGTTGGGAGCGGCTGCGCCTCTCGGCGGGGCTGCGCTTCGACGACTACAACACGGACCTGGTGGAGCAGGACCTGGACGGTGACGCCGTCTCGCCCAACCTCAGCGCCGAGCTGGAGATGAGCGCCGGCTGGAGTGCGTTCGCCGGCTACGGCGAAGCGGTCAGCGGTGCCGGCGTGCTGCCCATCGGCTGGCTGGCCTACATCGACGATGAAGAGACCAACCTCAACGACGGCGAGCCGTTCGAGGCCGAGGAGTCGCGCCGCACGGAGGGCGGCCTGCGCTACCAGGGGCGGGATTGGATCACGGCCCGCGACCGCTTCGACTTCGAGGCGACGCTCTTCGAGACGCGCATCAAGAACAGCATCGAGCGCAATGATCCCTGGGGGTCGCCCCACCAGTACCGGGCCGGGAATCCCCATGACGATTTTCCGCAAGACTTCTTGGACAATAATCAGCCCCTGGTGGGCGGAATCCGCAACCGCCCCGATCCGGTCCGCCTGCGTGGCTACGAACTGCGCGCCGCCTGGGGCGTGGGCCCCTACGACGCCCGGCTCTCGTTCCTCAGCGCCGAGGCCGTCGACGATGACGGTGACCCGGTGGGGGTGATCCGGCGCCTGGGTGGGGGCGGCGGTGACCGCCTGGTCTTCGATCAGCGCTGGTCGGCCCACGAGACCCTGACCCTGGGCTACACGCTCACCTGGGTAGGCGATCACACCGACGTGCCCGACGACGAGCCGGAGCGCGACGGCTACCACCTCCACGACGTTCAGGCCGAGTGGCGGCCGTGGGCCGACGACCGCCTGACCCTGGCGCTGGCGGTGCACAACCTCTTCGATGAGCAGTATGCGGAGCACACCTCGCTGGCGGTGGAGGAGAACGACGAGTGGCAGATCCGCGATGAGCCGGGTCGGGACGTGCGGGTGACCGGGACGCTGCGCTTCTGAGCCCGGCGCCGGTCTAGCCGGTAGAGGGCGGGTTGCCGAGCGCGGTCTCGATAAGCCCGGCGATCCGCCCGTCCAGCCAGTAGCCGGCCCGGCCCGGCCGGGTGCCGTGGACGAAGCCGACGTGCCCGCCGTGGCGCTGCAGCTCCATAGACACCCCGGGGCCGAGTTCGTCGGCCTGCGGGATGGTCTCCGATGGTACGAAGGGGTCGTCCGCCGCGTGGAGGATCCGGGTGGGCTGGCGGATGGCGCCGAGACGCTGCCGGCAGCTGGCCCGCCGGTAGTAGTCGGCGCTATCGCGAAAGCCGTGCAGCGGCGCGGTGAGCAGGTCGTCGAACTCGCGCAGGCGGCGGATGCGCCGGATCCGCTCCACCGGCACCGGCGCATCGCTGCGTGCGGCGAACTTGGCCGCGGCCATCGCCCGCAGGCGGCGCAGCAGGTACGCCTGGTAGACGCGCGCAAAACCCTGCTCCAGGGCGTCGGCGCAGCGGTCCAGCTCGAACGGCACCGAGACGGCCACGGCCAGCGCCACCGGGCAGTCGCCGCGCTCGGCCAGCCAGTTGAGCAGCATCGAGCCGCTCAACGAGAAGCCGACCACCGCCAGGGGCTGCCCGGGGCGCCGCTCGACCAGGCCGGCGACCACCGCCTCGAGATCGTCCCAGGCCGCCGCGTGGTAGGAGCGCCGGTGGCGGTTGGGCCGCCGCCCGGCCCCCCGCGACTGCAGGACCACCGATCCGATACCGCGCCGAGCCAGCTCGGCCACCAGCCCGCGCACGTAGGCCGAGTCGCTGCTGCCGCCCAGGCCGTGGCCGATAATCGCCAGCCCCTGGCCCGGGGGGCCCCAGGCCAGCTCCAGAAAGTCGCCGTCGGGCAGCTCGAAGGTCTCCGACGTCAGCGGGATCCGCGGCGGGCTGCGCAGCAGGGCCGGGAAGACGGTCTGGGCGTGGCGGCCCGGCAGCCACCAGGCCGGTTGGAAGGCGGGGGGCTGCGGATCGGTCACGCGGATGCCTCTCCTGGGGATGTCGGTCCGTGTTCGGTGAACGCTACATAGCCGGTGACGTTGCTGTGCTCGCCGCCGGCGCACGGCAGTTCGCAGACGAAGCTGGCCCCGGCGCCGGGTTCGCTCTCCACCCACAGGGTGCCCCAGTGGGCGTCGGCGATCAGCCGGCAGATGGCCAGCCCCAGGCCGCTGCCCTTGGGCTTGCCGGCCTGTTGCTGAGAGATCTGGTGGAACTTGTCGAAGATCCGTCGCTGATCCTCCTCGCTGATGCCCGGGCCGTTGTCGGTCACCGACAGGCGCAGGGTGTCGCCGCGGCCCGGCTCCAGGCGCAGCCAGACCTGCCCCTCGCCGGGCTCGGTGAACTTCGAGGCGTTGGAGAGCAGATTGATGATCAGCTGCATCAGCCGGTCCGGATCACCCTTGACGGCGTTGTCGTCGCTGGTGACCTCGATGTGCAGCTGCGTCTGCCGGTCGGCGAAGAGCTGCTGGGTAGACTCGGCCGCCTCGCGGGCCAGGCGCGAGAGGTCGACGTCCTCCAGCTGCCACTGGGCCGAGCCGCTCTCGATCTTGGACAGGTCCAGCACCTGGTTGATCAGTCGGGTCAGACGCTCGCTCTCGCGGACCACGACCTCAAGGAATTCGCGGCGCTGATCGGCGTCCATCTCGGGGTTGTTGAGCAGGATCTCGCCGAAGGCGCGGATGGAGGTCAGCGGCGTGCGCAGCTCGTGGCTGACCATGGAGACGAACTCGTCCTTGAGCTGGTCGAGCTCCTTGAGCCGCTCGTTGGCCGCGCGCAGCTCCTCGGTGGCGCTCTCCAGGGCGCGGGATTTCTCCTCGAGCTGCCGTGAGTACTCGATGGCCCGCGAGGTGGCGTCGAGGATCTCCATCACGCCCTCGTAGGAGAGGGCCTCACCCTTGACGATGGAGGAGACCATCACCCGCGCCGAGGCGGAGCCGATGGACCCGGCGAGCAGGCGCTCGACGTGGTTGACCAGCTCGGGCCGAGCCTGCTCGGCCTCGTCCAGCGGGCGGCCGCGGTGGGCGCCGTACTCGCGGATCACCTCGGCGGAGCGTTCCGGGCCAAGGAAGCGGCCGAGCAGATCCTGCAGATCGCCCACGGTGGCCGTGCCTTCCCAGAAGCGGGCGTCGCGCTCGGAGCGCAGGAAGACGTCGACGAACAGCGTGGCCTGGATGCGCTCCATGTCGCCCTGTCGATCGAACAGCGAGACCCCCAGCAGCAGCCCGAGGTTGGCGAGCATGGTCCAGAAGAAGGCGTGGGCGATCGGATCCATACCCTCCAGGCCGAACAGGGCGTAGGGGTGCAGCCACTCGACCCCCCACGGCCCGTCGCGGAGCAGCTGTTCGCCAAGCAGGCCGGCCTCGGCCAGCGAGGGCAGTAGCAGGGTGTAGACCCAGAGCAGGAAGCCGGCCACCAGCCCGGCCAGCGCCCCGCGCCGGCTCGCCCCCTTCCAGAACAGCCCGAGCAGCACCGCCGGCGCGAACTGGGCCACCGCGGCGAAGGAGATCAGCCCGATGGAGACCAGGGCGTGGGTGTCGGCGATGAGCAGGTAGTAGATATAGCCCAGCGCCAGGATGACGCAGATCACCAGGCGTCGGATGGCGACGATCAGCCTCGACAGGTCGTGCCGGCCCCGGGCGTGGAAGCGGCGCAGCCGCAGCAGGGCCGGGGTGACGATATCGTTGCTGACCATGATGGCCACGGCGATGGTGGCGACGATGACCATGCCGGTGGCCGCCGAGAAGCCGCCGATGTACACCAGCAGCCCGAGCAGGCCCTGATCCACCGCCAGGGGTAGGGCGAGGACGTAGTCGTCCCCGGGGATCTCGTCGCCGAAGAACAGCAGACCGGCGAGTGTCACCGGCAGGACGAACAGGTTGATAACCAGCAGATAGAGGGGGAACAGCCAGGAGGCCGTGCGAATATGATCCTCGTTGACGTTCTCCACTACGCTCACTTGCCACTGCCGCGGCAGGAAGAGAATGGCCAGGGCTGACAGCGCCAGCATGGCGATCCAGCTCTGGTAGCCGCCGGGCAGCCCGGTGAGCAGCCCGAGTTCCTGGATGGCCGGGGTGGCCGCTGCCTCGCGGAAGAGCTCCACCGGACCCGCGAAGAGAACGAAGGTGACGAAGATCCCCACCGCCAGGAAGGCGATGAGTTTGACCACCGACTCGAAGGCCACGGCCACCACCATGCCCTCCAGGCGCTCGGTGGCGTCGATGTGGCGCGTGCCGAAGAGGATGGTGAACAGCGCCAGGAGGACCGCTACGTAGAGCGCCTTGTCGTCGAGGAGGCCGGCGCTGCCCGCCTGGACCGCCTCCATGTCGGGGAAGTGCAGCAGCACGTCGAAACTCGATGAGACGGCCTGCAGCTGCAGGGCGATGTACGGGGTGGTGCCCACCAGGGCGATGAACGCCGCCAGGCCGCCGAGCAGCATGCTCTTGCCGTAGCGGGCGGCGATGAAGTCGGCGATGGAGGTCAGCCGGTAGAGCTTGCTGATGCGCACGATCTTGCGCAACACCACCCACCAGACGATGGCCATCAGGGTGGGGCCGAGGTAAATGGTCAGAAAGGCCAGCCCGTGTTCAGCGGCCAGCCCGACGCTGCCGTAGAAGGTCCAGGCCGTGCAGTAGACGGCGATGGAAAGGGTGTAGACGTACGGGTTGTTGACCAGCGACAGGCCGCGGTCGCCGAGCTTGTCCGCCGTATAGGCGACGGCGAAGAGCAGCCCGACGTAAAGGGCCGAGACCAGCAGAATGGTCCAGGCCGGCAGCACGGCGCTCACCCCCGTGCGGCCGCCCGGTTGAGCCGGGCGACGGCCGCGATCAGTCCGGCCCAGACGGTGAAGAAGTAGGCGTAGAGCACCGGCACCCCGAGCACCTTGCCGTCCACCGCGAACAGCGATAGCACCGGGTAGTTAAACAGCACCACCCCGAGCAGGGCCAGGGCGGTGAGTCGCTCGCTGCGCCGTCCCGTCACGTCAGAACTGAGCCTGCTGCTTGCGGACCTCGATCATCTGTTCGGAGGCGTTGATGGCCTCGCGCAGGGTGGTGACGCCGCGCTCCTCGAGCAGGGGTAGCATCTGCGCGAAGATCTCGCCGGTGACCAGGGTATCGCCCAGCGCGGTGTGGCGGCCGCTGATCTCCACCCCCAGCCGGTTGGCGATGGCCTCTAGGGTGTGCTCGGGGGTGTGGTCGTGCAGGAAGACCGAAAGCAGCAGGGTGTCGAGCACCGGGTTCTCGAACCTCAGGCCGCACTGCTCCTCCTTAAGGCGGATGAACTTCATGTCGAACGCCGCATTGTGGGCGACCAGTACCGAGTCGCCGACGAAGGCACTGAACTGCGGCAGGACCGTGGTGATCCCGGGCTTGTCGGCGACCATCTCATCGCGGATGCCGTGGAACTTGATCGACGCCTTGGGGATGGGCCGGCCCGGGTTGACCAGCTGCTCGAAGCATTCGCCCTCGAGGATGCGGCCGTTGACCATGCGCACCCCGGCGATGGAGATGATCTCGTCGCCCTCCGAAGGGGCCAGGCCCGTGGTCTCGGTGTCGAAGATCACGAAGGAGAGCTGGGCCAGAGGACGGTCGAGCAGCTCGCCCTGGTCGGCGGCCTGGTCGGCCAGCGAGAAGTCGTAGAACTCCGGCCGCGGCGGCAGCCGCTCGCCCGGTTGCTCCCACTGGCGCCGCGACACCGGCACGGGGATGCGGAGTACCGCGCGGTCTTCACAACGCGGCTGGGTCTGGCTCCAGGCCACGCTGTCGTGGCGCTCCAGGACGCCACGCGGTGTCAGCTGTCCGGTGGCCTCGGGCAACTCCTCGTCGAGCCACCCCTCGAGCTTCTCCGGCGGGATCGGTGCCCCCGTCCAGGAGAGATCCAGATAGACCCGCTGGTCGCCCATGAGCGGCTCGGCCCGGACCGACTCGATGCCCAGGTCGCCGCGCAGGTGGCGCAGCAGGTGCTCCAGCACCAGGCCGATGGAGTGGCTCTCGGCGTGCATCCAGAGCGGAATGCCGACCACCTCCACCCGGGGCAGCCCCTCGGGATGGCGGCGCAGCACACTGGCGAAGAGATCGGCGCTGCTGATGTCCGCCATCGTCCATGGGGCGGAGACCAGGCGGTGGGTTTCCCGGGCCATGCGCTCGAAGCGCCGGCTCAGCTCGCGGCTCTCGTGGACCATCATGGCCTCGAAGGACTGCCGCTGCTCGCGGGCCATGGCCTCGTCGCCCTGCCCGAGGCTCTCGGCGGCGGCGCGCAGGTTCGCCAGCGGTGCGCGCAGCGATTCGACGGCGCTGCGCAGGGCGTGGTCACGTCGTGCCACCCCCTCGATCTTGCGGGTGATGTCCTCCAGGGTCAGCACGAATCCGGAGCGCAGCGGGCTGGAGGAGGGCAGCAGGCTCATCCGGCAGTGCAGCAGGGCACCGTCGTCTACCGTTGCGCAGACGAACTCGGCCCGGTTTTCGGCGACCGTGTGGTCCTCGGCGATGGCCAGCCGGTGCTGGAGCATCTCCAGGGTGTGGTCCACCGCCGAGCGGGCCAGCACATCGTAGATCGAGCGCCCGAGGCCCAGGGCGTCGTTGCGCAGGATCTCCCCGGCGGCCGGGTTGTAGAGCAGGATCCGCCCCTCGGTGTCGCAAACGATCACACCCTGCTGGATTTCGCGCAGGACGATCTCCAGGCGCGTTTTCTGGTTCTCCGCCCCCTGCGCGCCGGAGCCCAGCGCCTTGGCCACCTCGCGGCGGCTCTCGTAGAGATTGCTGCCGAGGGTCTGCAAGCTCTCCGGGAGTTCGCCGAGCAGGTGCATGCTCGGGATCTCCAGCTCGTGGGCCGGATTGGAGTGGGCCATGATCGATGCGCCGCGGGCCAGGGCACCCAGAGGGCGGATCACCGCGGCGTCGAGGAGGATCCAGATGGCTACGGTGGCCCCCATGAGCACGGCGCCGGCGGCCCCGAAGGCGAGCAGCGCGTTGGCGCGCTCCGGGCCCTCGGGGACGTGGCCCAGGGTCAAGTAACCGACGGTGGCCAGCGCAGCGGCGATCAGCAGGAGCAGGAACAGTGCCGGTGCCCAGAACTTCAGCCGGCGGCGAGCCATGGCGCTGGCCATCACTGCGCCCCGTTGGCCAGGATGTGCTGGACCGTCTCCACCACTTCCTGGGTCGAGAACGGCTTGGTGATGTAGTCGTCCGCGCCCATGGCCAGCCCCTTCTCGCGCTCCACGTCACGGCCCTTGGCGGTGAGCATGACCACCGGCAGGTGCGCCCACTCGGCGCGCTGGCGAATCTCCTGACAGACCTCGTAGCCGTCCTTGCGGGGCATCATCACGTCGAGCAGCACCAGGTCCGGGATGCGCGCCTCGAGGGCCTCGAGGGCCTGCTCGCCGTCCTGGGCGGTGCGTACCTCGAAACCGGCCTGCTTCATCAGGAACTCCAGGGACAAGACGATGTTGTCCTCATCGTCCACGATCAGGATCTCTTGGCTCATCTTCGTGGCCGCCTCCTCTCGGTTATCGTGCCGGGTCGCCATCGCCGGGGGCGTGCTGCCCCCCCGGCGAGCGCCCTATTCTAAAGGCCGAAGACGCCTTGTACGCGGTCCTGGAAGCGCTTGACCGCTTTCATGCTCGTCGCCAGGGACTGCCGGGTCAGGTCGTCCAGCTCCTCGGGGTCGATGTACTTGTCCGGAATCTGCCCCGCCTGATGCTGCTCGATCTGGTGGGTCAGCAGCAGGTCGAGCAGTTCCTCGTGGGCGGTCAGGACCGAGTCGACCATCTCGCTGGTGAGCACACCCTCGCGGCGCAGGCCCTTGAGCCGGGCGACGGTGTTGGTCTCCCGCACGTTGGCGGAGAGTGCGTAGATGCGCGCGCCGTTGGCGATGATGCGCAGGCCCTTGCGCTTGATATCGACGCAGCCGTGACCATTGTCGGAGCGGCGCGAGCGGATCAGGCGGTTGAACAGCCCCACGGCCGGCTGCCCCTCGGCGTCGTCGCCGGTCATGAAGCGCAGCAGTTTGGGCTGCTCCTGCAGGGTGGCGAGGACGAAATCCCAGAGCTCGGTGACCAGCCCCTGCTCACCGTAGAGGAGTTCGAAATCCAGAAAGATGTTGCTCCACCGGGCCGAGGTGCTGTTCGGGTGCCGGGCGATGTAGCGCAACTGCTGCCGCCAACGCTCCAGCGCGTGGCGGTACTCCGGGTTGCGGGCCATGATATCGCCCTTGCACCACTCGTAGCCGAGCTCGTCGAGGCGGACGTTGACCCGCTCGGCGAAGTTGGCGAACCACTCCGCCTCGGTCTCGTCCAGGGGGCGGGGCTCGCTGCTGCCGCGGGGGTAGTCCCCGATGATCATGGCGTTGTCCTGATCCGGGTTGATCAGTGCCTCGCGGCGGGCCAGCGAGCCGAGCACGAGCAGGGCGTAGGGGCGCGGGGCCTCGCCCCATCCCTCGCCGTGGAGTTCGTCGAGGACGAGGTCGATGCAGCGGCGCTGGAGCTGCAGGTGGAATTCGCTGAGCAGGTAGGTGGCGCGGCTCGCCTCGCGGTTGTTGTTCCAGGCCTCGCGGGCGACGTAGCCCACCTCGCCGGCCAGTTGGCGCAGCTCCGCCATGCTGGTGGCTCGGTTGGTGCGCTCGCGCATGACCGTCTGCTGCGCCATGATCGCCTGCAGCATGTTCGACTGCGAGAGCATGCCCACCGGGCGCGTGCCGTCCATGACCACCAGGTACTTGACGTTCTCCCGCGCCTGGATGTCCTTGGCCTCGGACAGTGGCGTTTCCGGACCGATGGCGGTGATCCGCTCGGCGGCCTCGACGATGGAGGCGTCCGGGCTGAGTCCGCGGGTGAAGATGGCCCGGCCGATGGTGCGCAGCGTGGCCAGGCCCACCAGTCCACCAGCCTCGTCGAGCACGCCGATGCTGCCGATCTGGCGCTCGTCCATGAAGCGGAACGCCTCGGCGAGGCTGCAGTCCGGCTGCTGGTAGGTCAGCGGCGTGGACATGGCGGTGCGGGCCGGCTGCGACAGGGCGCCAGTGGGGCTGCCGCGGTGCTGCCAGGAGTTGGCGCGGATCCGGTCGGCGATGATGCGGCTTAGGGTGTCGGCCAGCGCCGGGTGCTCGCGTTCGAGGGTGCGCACGTCCTCGAAGGGGACGCCGACGACCAGCGTCGGCCGGGTGGCGAGGGCGGTGAGGGTGTAGGGCTCGTCGTCGAAGTAGCTTGACAGCCCGAGCAGGGTCACCGGCTCGCGCACGGTGACCACGTTGTGCGCGTCGCGCAGTTCCACGCGCCCCTCGTAGAGGATAAAGAGCGTATCCCGGTCCGGGTCGCCGAGGTGGAAGAGCACCTCGCCACTGTCCAGGTGGTGGACGCTGCCCCGGCCGAGCAGGGCACGCAGGACCCCGTCGTCGAGGTTGCGGAAGACCTCGTTCTCGGCCAGGCGGCGGATATCCAGCGTGTCGGCGGATACGTGCGGTTCCCCGGGGCTGTTCGCTCCGGTGGCCATTGGCGCTTCTCCTGTGCGGGCGTCTGCTCGCTTTGATCATGCCCAAGCCCGGCCGCGGAGACAAATCACTGTGCGGGTGTTACTCACCGGTGTTACCTGCGGGAACGTGGCCTGTTACCGCGGGTAACGTCCGCGCGGGGAGGCCGGGACCGGCGCCCAGGTGCATCAGCGGGTTAGCGGGCCACGCAAGGGTGGCACGTTTTTCGCTAGGTGCTTGCCGCCCCCTGTGGGGGGTGCAACACCTCATAACTCCAGAAATGTGAGGGGGAGACGCGTAATGTCAGCTATGGCCATATGGCTGTTGGTGTTTGTAGGCCTGTACTGGGGCTACTGCATCTTCTGGGGTATCAAGGGATACCTCTGGTCGCGCACAGCCAGCGACTACTTCGTGGCTGGGCGTTCCGTCAGTATGTGGGTCTTCATACTGGCGGCGACGGCCACGTCCTTCTCGGGATGGACGTTCGTGGGCCACCCGGGCCTGATCTACGAGGCCGGCCTGCAGTACGCCTACGCCTCGTTCTACTCCATCTGCATCCCGTTTACCGGCATGCTGTTCCTCAAGCGCCAATGGATGATCGGCAAGCGCTGGGGCTACGTCACGCCGGGCGAGATGTTCGCGGACTACTTCCGGACGGACTCGATCCGCATCCTGATCCTCATCGTGGCGCTGATCTTTGCGGTGCCGTACCTGGGGATCCAGCTGCGCGCTTCGGGCTTCCTGTTCCATGTGCTCACCGACGGCTGGATGGGCGTCGAGATCGGCATGTGGCTGCTGTCCGCGGTGGTGCTTTTCTACGTGGCCTCGGGCGGTCTGCGTGCCGTGGCGTACGTGGATGCGGCGCAGGCCGTGCTGCTCATGGCGGGTATCTTCGTCATCGGCATCGTGGCGCTCTACTACATCGGCGGCTGGAACAACTTCACGCACGTGATTGCCGGCCTCGTCGAGTGGGAGACGGCCACCGGCGGTGCTGGGGAGATCTCGCCGGGCATGGTCCCGGGTGATTCCGGTGCCAGCGGCTACGTCGCCATCCCGGGTGCCATCCAGTGGGTCGGTGCCGCGGCCAATGCCCAGGGCGGCGTCTGGACCGGCGTGATGAACATCACCTACATGCTGGCGCTGGGCGGCATCATGGCTTCGCCCTCGTTCACCATGTGGGCGTTCTCCAACCAGAACCCGCGGCCGTTTGCGCCGCAGCAGACCTGGATGTCCCCGCTGGGCGTCGGTGCCCTGATGTTCACGTTCCTGGCGATCCAGGCAATGGCCACCCACGGCCTGGGCGGCAACACCGAGTTCGCCAAGGACATCTTCTCCGACCAGTACGGCGAGGAGCTGGCCGAGTACCGGACGCTGTTCGAGCCGGGTGCGGAACACCGGGGGCTAGTCGACGAGGTGCGCCAGCGCCTCGATGCCGGTGAGTCCCTGGACGGCATGAACCTCAGCCCGCTGGTGCCCTCGGCGGTCATGCAGCGTGGCATGATCCAGGCCGAGCACCCCGAGCTGAACCGTCAGGAGGTCGAGCAGGTCATTGCGGCCGGTCTGGCGGCGCTGTCCATTGGTGAGGATCCGCGCAACATGGATCCGGACTGGCTGGCAGCCCTGCCGGGGGATCTCGAGCGGGCCTGGCTGGACCTGTCCCTGGATCGGGGCGGTGACAGCGAGCTGGTGCCCCAGCTGCTGAATATGCTGGAGGCGGCAGCGCCCTGGTTGGCGGCCCTGCTGGCGGTCTGTGCCTTGGCGGCCATGCAGTCCACCGGTGCGGCGTACATGTCCACCACCAGTGGCATGTTCACCCGTGACCTGCTGCGTCGCTACATCATGCCGAACGCCAGCAACCAGACCCAGGTCGTGGCGGGGCGGATCTTCGTCACCATCCTGGTGCTTGCAGCATTGACCGTGGCAACGGTGACCACCGACGCCCTGGTGCTGCTCGGCGGTCTGGCCACCGCGATGGGTACGCAGATGTGGGTGCCCCTGGCAGCCATCTGCTTCTTCCCCTGGCTCACCCGTCCGGGTGTCGTCTGGGGCCTGAGCGTGGGCATCATCGCCGTGCTGATGACCGAGAACCTCGGCATCGACCTGCTGGCGGCGATGGGCGTCGACGTGCCCTGGGGTCGTTGGCCGCTGACCATCCACTCGGCTGGGTGGGGCCTGGTGCTCAACGCCCTGGTGGCCGTGATCGTCTCGGCAATGACGCAGAACAACAAGGAAGACTACGATCACCGCATGACGGTGCACGCCTTCCTGCGTGAGCATGCGTCGCTGCCGGCCGAGAAGCGTCACCTGATCCCGATCGCCTTCACCATCGTCATCGGCTGGTGGATCTTCGCCTTCGGTCCGGGCGCCCTGCTGGGCAACTGGGTCTTCGGCGATCCGACCAACCCCGATACCTGGTGGTTCTTCGGCCTGCCGTCCATCTGGGTCTGGCAGCTGCTGTGGTGGGTGATCGGTATCTACATGATGTGGTTCACCTGCTACAAGTGTGAGATGAGCACCGTGCCCGAGAAAGAAATCGAGGTCCTCTTCGACGAGGATCAGGGCAAGGCCCGCTACGACGTCAGCCGTCCGTAACGGGTCGGTGATCATCGGATCACTTTGACCGGGAAGCGTAGGGGGCCATTTCGGTCCCCTACGCCCCTTCCTTCCAGAAGGCTTCATTCGAGCGAGCGATATGGATCCGACGCTTCAATTCCTGTTCTGGGTCGTTTTGCTGGTCGTCCTGCTCTTCTATCCCGTCAGTCAGTGGATCTGGGTGTTGAGCGTCCGGCGGCTGCAGCGGAGACTGGATCGGGAGTTGTCCGAAGAGGAGCTGGCGGGGCAGAAACGGCGGGCCCGCGTGCTGACCGCCATCATCCTGCCGGTGTTTTCTTTCTTCCTGAATTCCGCAACGTTGGGTGTGTTGCAATGATCAAGATTACCGAGCGGGGGTACCGGACCTGGGTGGTGATCGCCATCGTGGCGGCGCTCCTGCCGCTGGGCTATGCCCTGTACCAGGGCGTGGCACCGGATCGGGGCCCGGGCGATGTGAAGACCATCGCCGGCGACCGTGCCTTCCAGGATCGGCGTTACGAGCGCGCCCTGGAAGAGTATTCCCGGGCGCTGGAGGAGGCGCCGCAGCACCGTTACGCCCACCTGGGCAAGGCGACCACGCTGCTCGAGCTCGGCGAGTTCGAGCGCGCTATCGACCTCTACGATCGGTTCATCGAGTGGATCGACCCGGAATTCGCCGGCGCCTACGCGAATCGGGGCATTGCCTATGACCGGCTTGGCGAGCACGAAAAGGCGCTGGCCGATTACCGCAAAGCGGCGGAGCTGGACGAGGCCGTGGACGACGGCCCGGGGTGGTTGACCCGGTTCTTTCACATGGGTCCGGACGGACAGCCGAGCATTTCCGAGCGGGCTGATTATATCGAAGAACAATTGGCGCTGCCGGAGTCGGAGCGCAAGCTTTCCGATCCGGAGAAGGACAGCCAGCAGCGGGCCTATACGCAGCGGCCCGACTAGCGCATCAGAAGAGAGGGGGTGGTGCGGCGTCTGCCGTGCCGTGCCCGATCCTGCCGGGTGGGATGTCCGTCCCGCCTTTCTCCCTACCCGACCCAACCCCACCACGGCCCGCCTCAACGGGCCGTGCCGTGGCGCGGTTCAGGCCGCGTCCAGCGGCGCCACGCCGAGGATCGGCAGCCCGAGGATATCGACGAAGAGAAAGCGCATCGCGAAGATCAGGGCGATGCAGCCGAAGAGCAGGTGCACAGTGGGGTGATCGCCGTCCGGGTCCTTGTAGGTCAGCCCGTGCCAGGCGATGGCGAGGGTTACGAGAAAGTAGATCCAGGGTGACATGGGTCTCTAGGGCTTGGTGTTCTAGGGTCCGGGTTCAGGAACAGCAGGACGGGGCCGGTTGCCCGGCCCCGTCCGTCTCCCGCCTTACTGGTTGGCCCGATCTTCGATCAGGGTATCCACCACGGTCGGGTCGGCCAGGGTGCTGGTGTCCCCCAGGCTGTCGAGTTCGTTCGCGGCGACCTTGCGCAGGATGCGGCGCATGATCTTGCCGGAACGGGTCTTCGGCAGCCCCGGCGCGAACTGGATGATGTCCGGCTTGGCGATGGGGCCGATCTCCTGGATGCAGAGCTTGACCAGCTCCTGTTTGAGCTCCTCGCTCGGCTCCTCGCCGGCCATGAGGGTGACGTAGGCGTAGATGCCCTGACCCTTGACGTCGTGGGGGTAGCCCACCACGGCGGCCTCGCTCACCTTCTCGTGGAGCACCAGGGCGCTCTCGACCTCGGCCGTACCCATCCGGTGGCCGGAGACGTTGATCACGTCGTCGACCCGGCCGGTGATCCAGTAGTAGCCGTCTTCGTCACGGCGGGCACCGTCGCCGGTGAAGTACTTGCCCGGATACGCGGCGAGATAGGTGTTGATGAACCGCTCGTGGTCGCCGTAGATGGTGCGCATCATGCTCGGCCAGGCGCGGTTGATCACCAGGTTGCCGTTGGTCGCGCCCTCGAGCACGTTGCCCTTGTCGTCGACCAGCTGCGGCTCCACGCCGAAGAAGGGCAGGGTGGCGGAGCCGGGCTTGAGGTCCATGGCGCCGGGCAACGGCGCGATCAGGATCGAGCCGGTCTCGGTCTGCCACCAGGTGTCGACGATGGGGCAGCGGTCCTCGCCGATGGTGTGGTAGTACCACTCCCAGGCCTCGGGGTTGATCGGCTCACCGACAGTGCCGAGGATGCGCAGGCTCTTGCGCGAGGTCTTCTTCACGTGGTCGTCGCCCTGGCCCATCAGCGCGCGGATGGCGGTCGGGGCGGTGTAGAAGATGGAGACCTCGTGCTTGTCCACCACCTGCCAGAAGCGACCGGCATCGGGGTAGGTGGGCACGCCCTCGAACATCAGGGTTTTCGCGCCGTTGGCCAGGGGGCCGTAGACGATGTAGGAGTGGCCGGTCACCCAGCCGACGTCGGCAGTGCACCAGTACACCTCGCCATCCTGGTAGTCGAAGATGTACTTGTGGGTCATCGCCGTGCCAAGCAGGTACCCAGCGGTGCTGTGCTGCACCCCCTTCGGTTTGCCGGTGGAGCCGGAGGTGTAGAGGATGAACAGCGGATCCTCCGCGTCCACGTGCTCCGGCGGGCAGTCCGGAGAGGCCTCGGCGCAGGCTTCGTGGTACCAGACGTCGCGCCCGTCGTTCCAGGCGATATCACCGCCTGTGCGACGGACCACGAAGACCGTCTTGACGTTGGGGCAGCCCTCCAGGGCCTTGTCGGTGTTGGCCTTGAGCGGGATCTTGCGGCCACCACGCACACCCTCGTCCGAGGTGATGACGACCTCGGCATCGGCGTCCTGGATCCGATCGCGCAGGGCCTCGGGCGAGAAGCCGCCGAAGACCACCGAGTGTACGGCGCCGATGCGCGCGCAGGCGAGCATGGCGACCGCCGCCTCGGGAACCATGGGCAGGTAGATGCAGACGCGGTCGCCCTTCTTGACGCCGCGGGCCTTCAGGGCGTTGGAGAAGCGGCCAACCCGCTCGTACAGGTCGCGATAGGTGATGTGCTCATCCTGGTCCGGCTCGTCGCCTTCCCAGATGATGGCGGTCTGATCCCCCCGGGTCTCCAGGTGACGATCCACGCAGTTATAGGCCACGTTCAGGGTCCCGCCCTCGAAGAAGCGGATGTCGCCCTTGGCCAGATCCCAGTGACAGGTGGTGCCCCACTTGCTGAACCAGTCCAGGAACTTATCCGCCTGCTCCGACCAGAACCCTTCGGGATCCTGGATCGAGCGGTTGTACATCTCCTGGTACTGCTCGAAGTTCAGATGGGCGTCCCGCTGGATCGCCTCGGGGACAGGGTACACCTTGGTCTCCGACATCGTTCTCTCCTCCCGGATTTCTGGTCGGTCAAGCTGGCCGTCTCCTGGCGACGACCCGGCCGTAAGTGCCCGCGCTCTGGTCACGCGGGGAGGATAGCAGAGCAAAGTGTTACGAGGTTGCACGCCTTCCGGTCCACAGGTGTGTCGAAAGGTAACACGTCACGCCCGGTTGCTACCCGGCCGTGGGATCCCGTGGCGCTGTCGTTTCTCCCACAGCGCCTTGCGGCTGATGCCGAGCCCTCGGGCCAGGGCGGTCTCGGTCATGTGATCCTGGTGTGTCAGGACATACTGGCGGAAGTAGTCCTCCAGGGACAGGTCCTGGCGTGGGCCAGTCTCGGCCGTGGCGCCGGATTCGGACCCGGCTGCCGCGCTTTCGGCCGCGGGCAGGCCGAGCATATCCGGGCTGATGGTGTTGCCTTCGCTGAGGATCACCGCCCGCTCGATGGTGTTCTCCATCTCGCGCACGTTGCCCGGCCAGGAGTATGCGCCCATGGCGTCGATGGCTGCCTGCGAGAGCTCCAGAGGGGCGCGGTTGAGCCGCTGGCAGGTCTTCTCCAGCAGGAAGCGGGCGAGTTCGGGGATGTCCGGGGCGCGTTCGCGCACCGGGGGCAGGCGGATCTCCATCACGTTGATCCGGAAGAATAGATCCTCGCGGAACTCGCCGGCGCCGGCCAGGCTCTTGAGGTCGCGGTGGGTGGCGGCCACCAGGCGGATGTTCACCCGCCGGGCCTGTGTCGAGCCGATGCGCCGGATCTCCCCCTCCTGGAGGACCCGCAGCAGTCGTCCCTGGGCCTGCTGGGGCAATTCGCCGATCTCATCCAGGAACAGCGTGCCGCCGTCGGCGGATTCCACTAGCCCCGCACGGGCGCCGACGGCGCCGGTGAAGGCGCCCCGCTCATGGCCGAAGAGCTCTGCTTCGATCAGTCCGTCGGGGATCGCCGCGCAGTTCACCGCCACCAGAGGCCCCTCGTGGCGCTCGCTCTGCTCGTGCAGCGCCCGGGCCACCAGCTCCTTGCCGGTGCCCGATTCGCCCAGGATCAGCACCGAGGTATCGGTGGGGGCGACCTTGCGGATGCGCTCGAAGACCGCCCGCATCGCCTCGCAGTTGCCGACGATGCCGGTGACCGGGTAATCGCGCTCGACGTGGGCCTTGAGGGCGGCGTTCTGGCGCTGTAGCCGGCCTTCCTTGAGGGTGCGCTCGACGAGCAGCAGCAGCTCGTCGTGGTCGAAGGGTTTGGCAATATAGTCCGCTGCGCCCTGGCGCATGGCTTCCACCGCCGACTGCACGCTGGCGTAACTGGTCATGATGATCACCGGGGCCGTGGTGCGCTCGATGGCCTCGGTGCCGGGCTCGCCGGGCAGGCGCATGTCGGCGAGGATCAGGTCGAAGGCGTCCAGGTTCCAGCGCTCCTGGGCCTGTTCGAGAGAGTCGGCCTGGTGGACACTGTACCCGTGACGGCTCAGCAGCCGCTCCAGGGCCTTGCGGATGACCGATTCGTCCTCGATGAGCAGCAGGTCGGCCATTTGGGGTTATTCCTCCTTGGTCGCGGCGTGCTCGGCCGGCGGCGCGGCATCGAGCACCGGCAGCGTGATCCACGCCGTGGTGCCGCCGCTGTCGGCGGTGATCGAGAACTCGCCTCCCTGTTCACTGACGATGTTGTAGACCAGCGGCAAGCCGAGGCCGGTGCCCTGACCCACGGCTTTGGTGGTATAAAACGGCTCGATCACCTTATCAAGCAGTTCGGCCGGGATCCCCGGGCCGTTGTCCACCACGCGGATCTGCACGCGGTCGCCGTACCGGCGCGCCGAGATTGCGATCCGTCCGCCAGGGCCGCAGGCGTCGGCCGTATTCGAGAAGAGGTTGACGAAGACCTGGGCCAGCCGCTGGCGGTCGCCGCGGACCTGGAGTTCGGCCCAGAGCTGGTTGTCGATCTCCAGGTCCTGGCCGCGCTTGCTCAGCTGGACCAGCCGGCGCGCCTCTTCGACAACTTCGCTCAGCGGCACGGGGTCCGGTGTTCGCTCGTCGGCGCAGCCGGCGTGGGCGTAGCCGATCAGCGTCTGCACGATGTTGTTGATCCGGCGTGTCTGTTCGAGGATTTCGTCGACGCTCTCGCGCAGGATCTCGGGGTCGGACTCGCCGCGCAGGTTCTGTGCCAGGGAGTCGATGCCGGTCACCGGGTTGCCGATCTCGTGTGCCACGCCCGCGGCCAGTCGGCCGATGGAGGCCAGCCGCTCGCTGTGGGCCAGCTCCCGCTCGAGGCGGCGGATGTGGGTGATGTCCTCGATGATCATCAGGGTGTCTCCGGTCCGCCCGCGGCCGGATTCGCGGATGCACGTCTTGTGCAGCGACAGCCAGCGCTGCTCACCGCCGGATTGCGGGATCTGCTCCTGGTGCTGTGGTTGCTCGATGGTCAGGAACCGGTCCAGGAGGTAATCCCACGGTGCCTGCAGGTCGCAGATCCTTGAGCCCAGCGCGGTGTTCGCCGGGATGCCGGACAGGCCCTGCATCGCCGTGTTCCAGCGCACCACGCGGCCGTGGGTGGTGACCGCTACGACCCCCAGAGGCAGGTCCTCAAGGATCTGGCGGTGGTAGCGGCGCAGTCGGTCGAGTTCCGCGGCGAGGCCGCGGAATCGGTTGCGTGAGGACTCCAGACGCTCCTCGATCTGGCGGATGTTGTGTGTCAGCGCCGTGCGGGCCGTCCGGTCGAGCTGGAGCCGCTTGTCGACGATCATCCGCGCGAGCATCGGCCCCATCATCCCGGAGAGGTTGCGCTCGACCTGATCGCGCAGGGCGCGCAGGCGGTCGGGCCGGTTTTCGCTCCATTGCAGCCCCAGGTCGTGCAGCGCCTGGGAGACCTCCTGGCGTGCCGCTTCCTCGCCGGTGACCGGTGCTAGCTGGACCACGAACTGCGAGGGCGAGGCCGCCTGCAGGGTGCCGGGTGCGACCGCTGCCGTCTGGTCGCGGCAGACCTCGGCGGCCTGTCGCTCCGCCGAGCGCTGCGGCGTGAACAGTGAGACGCCCACGAAGAGCAGGCCGTTGAGGGCCAGGGACCAGAAGGTGGCGATGCCGTAGAGCTCAGTGGCGCTCTCTCGGGCCTGGGGGAAGCCGAGCAGGAAGAACGGCTCGGTGCCAGCCAGTGCCGGCAGCAGCACGGTGTCTAGCCAGATCAGCGCACCGCCGAGCAGGCCGGCCACGAAGCCGTAGACCGTGGCTCGCTGCCAGTAGAGGACGCCGATGATCCCGGGCAGGAACTGCGCCATGGCTAGGAACGACATCAGCCCCCACTCGACCAGCGCTTCGGTGCGGTCGAGCAACTCGTAGAAGGTGAACCCGAAGACGATGAGCAGGGTAATCAGGAACCGCCGGGTCCAGCGGAGGGTGGCGTACAGGTCGGGCTCCTGATGCGGTAGCGACTTGATCAGCGGCATGACCAGGTGGTTCAGGGTCATCGACGACAGGGCCAGGGTCGAGACGACGATCATCGCCGTCGCTGCCGAGATGCCCCCCAGGTACACCAGCAGGGTCAGCGGCTCGGAGCCGGATAGGGCGGCCAGGCCGAGTACGTAGTAATCGGGGGCCGTGCCGGCATCCAGCGCGGTGCCGGACCAGAGGATCGGCGGCACCGCCAGCGCCAGCAGCAGGAGCATGAGCGGGAAGGCCCAGCTGGCGCGGGTCAGGCTGCGCGGCGACAGGTTCTCGGTAAAGAGGATGTGGAACTGGCGTGGCAGCAGGAAGGCGGCCGCGAAGGTCAGGGTGAGCAGGCTCAGCCACGGCCCCTCCAGCGCCGGCTGATAGAAGTCGTCCGTCTGCTGTGGCTGCTCGCGCAGCCATGCCGACAGGCCCGCCGGGCCGTCGAAGGCGAGGTCGACGGCCACCCAGGCGACCATCAGTAGGGCGCCGAGCTTGACCAGGCTCTCCAGGCCGATGGCGACCACCAGCCCGGTGTGCTTCACCCGCGGAGTGACGTGGCGGGCGCCGAAGATGATCGCGAAGACCGTCACGATCAGACAGAAGGCCAGCGCCAGGGGGCGCGGGTCGTGGCCCCCGCCGGTGAGCACCAGGGTCGACTCGGCCACGGCACGGATCTGCAGGGCGATGTAGGGCAGGATGCCGGCGAGCATGATGGCGGTGACCAGGACGCCAGCGAACTGGCTGGAGAAGCGGAAGGCGAAGACGTCGGCCACGGAGGTTAGCTGCTGGTTGCTGGTCAGGCGCAGCAGGGGGGCGAGCAGCACCGGCGTCAGGAGGAAGGCGGCGGTGACCCCGAGGTAGATGGTGGCGAAGATCAGGCCGTGCTCGTCGGCGAAGCCCACCGAGCCGTAGTAGCTCCACGTGGTGGCGTAGACACCCAGGGCGAGGACGTAGAAGACCGGGTGACGGACCACCGCCCGCGGGAACCAGCGTCGGTCTACCGCGAAGGCGATGACGAACAGCAGCCCCAGGTAGGCGACCCCCACCAGGAACAGGGTCAGCAGGTCAAAGGTCACGCCCGCTCCCCCGTTCGATCAGCCAGCCGCCCAAGGCGATGACCACTGCCCAGCCCAGGTATGGCACGTACCAGGGCGGCTGGGCCTGCATCCACCAGTCGGTGAACGGCGTGGCCAGCAGGAAGAGCACCAGCAGGAACAGCGCCACGCTTCCGGCAGCGGGTCCGGGTCCATTGCGCAACAGGAATCTCCTCCAGGCGGCGCCGGTTCGGGGCGCTCTCGTTATGTTACGGAAAGTAGCACGGCGGCCGCAGCGTGGCCAGTTTCCGAAGCCGCCGTCAGTTTGTTCCGACGCTTCGGGGTCCCGTATCCTCGCCCCCAGTCGACCGCACCAAAGGGATGTTGATGCGCGCGCTACCGTCCATAAGCCTGGGTGCACTGGTGCTCGGCGGCCCCCTGGCCGCGGGGTGGGCCGTTGCTGCGGAAGGCGCCCTGCCACCTGTCACCGTCCTCTCCGAGCCCGCTGTGGGCAGCGACATCCCTGGGGGCGAGGGCGCCCGTGCGACGGACCGGGCCGGCTTCAGCCGCACGGAGTTGGATGAGTCCACCCTCGCGACCCGCCGCCCCGATCGCCTGGAAGGGCTGGCCGGCGGGGTGCCCGGAGGGCATGCCGGGCGCGAGGAAGGCGGCCTGGGCACCGCCTGGACCCTGCGCGGCTTCACCGTCACTACCCCGCAGTGGAACGGTCTGACGGATATCGATCGGCTCTTCGTCCGCGACCCCTACACGATTGAGCGTGTCGAGATCGTCCCCGGCCCCGATGCGATCCTCCAGGGGGTCGGCTCACCCGGTGGCGCCATCCGTTACCACGGCAAGCGACCGGAACACACGCCGGCCCATGAGGTGGGCGTGGAGGTGGGCCATCCGGACCACCGGCGCGTGGTGGCTGACAGCACCGGGCCGATCGGCGACGACCTCGCCTACCGCCTGACACTGGCCGGCCAGGATGGCGAGCGCCGTCCCGCCGCGCAGCCGACCGAGCGGCTCCATGTACTCGGTGGCCTCGCCTGGCGCTACCACGCCGACGGCGAGCTGCGCCTCGAGCACGAATTCCAGCGCAATCGTCGGCCCTACGACATGGGCACCGTCTGGCTGGAGGACGGCCCGGTCTACGATACCCCGCTGCACAGCCCGGAGCAGGAGAGCGACCGGCGCTATCAGCGCAGTGCGCTCTACTGGGACCACCAGCTCACCGAGGGCCTGGGCGTCTCGCTCAGCGCCGCGTACTCCGAGGTGGACCGGGAGGAGTTGATCCTGGGGTTCTACTCCTTTGGCCTGTTGCCGGCGCCGGAGCCGGTGGCCGGCTACGCGGCCAGAGTCGATGATCAATACACCCAGGAGGATCTTCGGCTGCAGGTCGATTTCGAGCGGCGCACCCACTGGGGACGGTGGCAGGCGGTCGCCGGCGCGGATGCGCACCGACAGGAGATCGACTTCCAGCGCGACCAGCTGCGTTATTGGGATGACGAGGGCGACTGGTGGCAGCAGTTCAGCGTTGATCCCCGGGATCCCGACTTCTCCGGGATCCGCCTCGGCAACCTGGCCCTGGAGCGCCAGGAGGGCCCGGAGGAGGTCGATCGGTACGGGGCCTACCTGGCCAATCGCATCGAGCTTGGCGAGCGCTGGGCCTTCACCGCCGGGGTGCGCCACAACGAGTACGAGGTGCGCGAGGGCGATGAGGACGATCCCCAGCTGGCGGTGGTGGCCGAGGACCGTGGGGTCACTTGGCAGGCCGGGGCGGAGCTGGATGTGACCCCGCGAAGCCGCGTCTACGTGCACGCCGGGACCGGCCTGCGCCCCAATGAGGGCGAGGATCGTCACGGCGATTTTCTCCCCTCGCGGGAGAGCGCGATCACCGAACTCGGCTGGCGTCATGCGCCGACCGACCGCCAGCAACTGGCCGTGGCCGCCTACCACCTGCGCGAGGAGAACCTGCCGCAGGAGGATGAGGCGTATCCGGATGAGGACTACTTCCGCGCGGTCGGCGAGGTGGAGGTGGAAGGGGTCGAGGTGCACTACCGGCTGCAGACCGAAGCCTGGCAGGTGGTGCCCAACGTAACCATCCAGCGCAGCCGCAGCTACGATGAGGAAGAGCCGCAGCAGCGCGGCAACCACCTGGAGGGCGTACCCCGCCACCTGGCGGGCCTGGAGCTGCGCCACGATCTGGGCGCGTACACCGCCCTGCCGCTCAGCCTCTGGTATTGCGGCGAGTACGTGGGTGGCTGGTACCTGGATGATGCCAACGAGTACCGCACCGACGCCTACACCGTGCACAGCCTCGGCGGCACCCTCGAATGGTCCCGGGGCGCCCGGCTCGACCTGCGCGTCAACAACGCCACCGACGAGCGCTACCTGGCGGCCCCGCGGGTGCAGGGCGAGCGCCGCGAGGTGCGGGTGGCGCTAAGCCAGCGGTTCTGATCCGGCGCGCGCCGCCAGGGTCCAGGCCAGCACCTCCGCGGGGGCGGCTCGGCGCAGCCGCTCCGGGGCCGAATAGCCGAGCAGACCCAGCGCCTCGACCAGGTTCGCCGCGGCCCGGTCCTCGCTCAGCGGCGGCGCCCGGTTCTGCTTGGAGAGCTTCTGGCCGTGCTCGTTGAACGCCAGCGGCAGGTGGTGGTAGATCGGGGTGGGCAGCCCGAGCAGGCGCTGGAGGTGGATCTGTGGCGGTGTGCAGACGAGCAGGTCCTGACCGCGGATGACGTGGCTGTAACCGAAGGCGGCATCGTCCACCGCGCAGGCGAGGTGGTAGGCGAAGAAGCCGTCGGCGCGGCGGATGACGAAATCGCCCACCTCTGCCTCCAGCTCGGTGGTGATCCCGCCGGCGGCGCCATCGGTAAAGCGGATCCGCGCCCCGTCGGTGCGCACCCGCACCGCGCGTTCCTCGCGGCCGGCGGGCAGCCCGTCGCGGCAGGTGCCCGGGTAGACCGCCCCGATGGCCCCGTGGCGGCGGGCGGCGGCCTGGATCTCGCGGCGTGAGCAGGCGCACGGGTAGGCCAGGCCGGCGCCGCGCAGGCGCTCCAGCGCGGCCTGGTACGCCGCACCGCGCCGGCTCTGGTAGACCACCTCGCCGTCCCAGCCCAGCCCGTGTGCCTCCAGGATCCGCAGGATGGCATCGGCGGCCCCGGGCTCCTCGCGCGGCGGGTCGAGGTCGTCGATGCGCACATGCCACGTCCCGCCGTGGTGGCGGGCCTCGATCCAGCTGCCCAGCGCCGCCACCAGCGAGCCGAAGTGCAGCGGCCCGGTGGGCGAGGGGGCGAAGCGGGTTGAGAACGGTGCGCCGGGCCCGCTCATGCCGTCCCTGGGGTCAGCGGCCGTGGTGCTCCACCTCGACCGTGGTCCAGATCCCGCCGCGCACGTTGAAGTGCGCCGTCAGCTTCATATGGCGCGGCTGCGTGGCGTCGACCAGGTCGGCGAGGATCTGGTTGGTCAGCGCCTCGTGGAACCCGCCTACTTCGCGGTAGGACCAGATGTAGAGCTTCAGCGACTTGAGTTCGACGCAGTGCCGGTCCGGGGTGTATTCCAGGTTGAGCGTGGCGAAGTCGGGCTGGCCGGTCTTCGGGCACAGGCAGGTGAACTCCGGGATCTCCATCCGGATGGTGTAATCCCGCTCCGGGTTGGGGTTTGCGAAGGTCTCCAGGGCGTTCGAGGGTTCAGTCGACATGGCTTTCCAAGGGTCCGGTGAGGCTTGATAATGGTCCGTTATCTTAACCGGACGCGCCCGTCGTCTCTACGATGCATCTCAAGCGGATCAAACTCGCCGGCTTCAAGTCCTTCGTGGACCCCACTTCGGTGCCCCTGCCCGGACGCATGGTCGGCGTCGTGGGGCCGAACGGCTGCGGCAAGTCGAACATCATCGACGCCGTGCGCTGGGTCATGGGCGAGAGCTCGGCCAAGCACCTGCGCGGCGAGTCCATGAGCGATGTCATCTTCAGCGGCTCGAGCGCCCGCTCGCCGGTGGGGAAGGCGAGCATCGAGCTCATTTTCGACAACACCGACGGGGCCATCGGCGGCCAGTACGCCGCCTACAACGAGATCTCCGTCAAGCGCCAGGTCAATCGCGAGGGGCAGTCGCAATACGCCCTCAACGGCACCCGCTGTCGGCGGCGCGATATCTCGGATGTCTTCATGGGCACCGGCCTGCGGCCGCGGGGCTACACCATCATTGAGCAGGGCATGATCTCGCGGGTGATCGAGTCCCGCCCCGAGGAGCTGCGCGTCTACCTCGAGGAGGCTGCGGGCATCTCCGTCTATAAGGAACGCCGTCGCGAGACCGAGCGCCGCATCCGGGATACCCGCGAGAACCTGGAGCGGCTTGAGGATGTCCGCGACGAGGTCCACAAGCAACTCGAGAAGCTGCGCCGCCAGGCCGAGACCGCCGAGCGCTACCGCTCCTACAAGGCTGAGGAACGGCGCCTACGCGGTGAACTCTCGCTGTTGCGGCTGCGTGATCTGGATCAGCGCATCGCCGAGCGCGACGCCAGCATCCGCGAGCAGGAGAACCAGCGCGAGTCGGCGGTGGCCGAGCAGCGCCGCGCCGAGCGTGAGATCGAGGCCCTGCGCGAGTCGGCCCGGGAGCGCCACGAGGCGCTGAACACCATCCAGGGCCGCTACTACGAGATCGGGGCCGAGATCGCCTCGGTGGACGAGCGCATCCAGAGTGCCCGCGACCTGCGTCGCCGGCGGGAGGAGGAGCTGGCCGAGGCCCGCCGTGCGCTGGAGGAGCTGGACGCCACGGTGACCGCCGATCGGGACAAGCGCGCGGTCCTCGAGGAGCGGGTCGAGGAGCTGGAACCGGCCCTGGAGGCGGCCAGCGAAGAGGAGCAGGTGGCGGAATCCGCTCAGGAGGACGCTCGCGGGCGCCTGGATGCCTGGCGCGACGAGGCCGACGCCGTCCGCGCCGAGCAGACCTCGGCGCAGCGGCGCGAGGAGGTGGAGCGGACTCGTCATGACGCCGCCGCCCGCCGGGTCCGTGAGCTCGACGAGCGCATCGAGGCCCTCGACGACGAGCGCGACTCGGTGGATCTGCACGCGCTGGAGAGCGCCATCAGCGAGTTGGAGTCGGAGGAGGAACAGCTCTCCGCCGAACTTGAGGACCTGCAGCAGCGCCGCGATGCCGCCGCCGAGGAGCTGGAGACCCGCGCCGCCGAGCGGGACGAGGCGGCCCGGGAGCTGGAAGCGGCCCGCGAGGCGGTCTCCGGGACGCGGGCGCGGCTGACCTCCCTGGAGACCCTCCAGGAGTCGGCCCTGGGCCGGCGCGGGGACGATCGCCACGCTTGGCTCGAACGCCGCGGCTGGGCCGCCGCCCCGCGCCTGGCCGAGACGGTCCGTGTCGATGCCGCCTGGCAGCGGGCGGTGGAGGCGATCCTCGGTGACGCCCTGCAGGCCGTCTGCATCGAGCCGGAATCGCTGCCCAGCGAGGGGGCCCCGGACGGCGGGCCGCTGACCCTGGTCGGCGAGGCCCAGTTGCTGCCGGCACCGGCCGAGGATCGCCTGGCGGCGCATGTTCACGGCAGCGAGGCGGCCCGCGAACTCCTCGCCGGGATCCGCTGCGCCCCGGACGCCGCCACCGCCGAGGCCCTGCGCCCCGAGCTGGCCGCCGGCGAGACGGTGGTCACCCCCGACGGGGTGTGGATGGGCGCCAACTGGGTGCGCCTGCCCGGGCAGGAGGACGCCGAGAGCGGTGTGCTCGAGCGCGAGCAGGAGATCCAGGCTCTGCGCGAGGAGGTGGAGAATGCCGAGGCGCGGGTCCAGGAGGCCGAGGGCCGGCTGGCCGACGCCCGCGGCGGGGCCGCCGAGGCCGAGCGCCGGCGCGATGAACTGGCTGCCGAGCTTGGTCCGCTGCACCGGCGCCACGCCGACCTGCAGGCTCGTCTGGAACACCGCCGCGAGTCCCTCGAGCAGGCTCGGAAGCGGCGCGAGGAGCTGTCCGGAGAGCGCAGCCGCCTGGTCGAGCAGCGCGATGCGGCCAGCGAGGAGCAGGAGGAGGCCGCCGCCGCTGCCGAGGAGGCCGCCGCCGCTGCCGCCACGGCCGCCGAGCGCGCCGCCGAGGTCGAGGCGCAGCAGCAGGATCAGCGCGAGCAACTCGAGCGCGCCGGCGAGCGGCTGCGCGAGGCCCGTGAGCGGCGCTACGATCTGGCCGGCAAGCTCGAGAGTGCCCGCACCGCTCTGGAGTCCGTGCGCGAGCAGCTGCGCCGCTCCGAGGAGCAGCGTGAGCGCTACGACCGCCGTCGGGCGGAGCTGGAGACTGCTCTGGGCGACGATGAAGACCCGGTTGCCGAATTGACCGAAAAGCGCGAGACCCTGTTGGCGCGCCGGTCCGAAGCGGAGGCGCAGCTGACCGAAGCGCGCAGCGAGGCTGAGCATCTGGATCATCAGCTGCGCGAGCAGGAGCAGGCGCGGGCCGAGGCCGAGCAGCGGGCCGAGCAGTTGCGCGAGGGGCTGGAGGGGCTGCGCCTGGAGACCGGCGAGCTGCGCGTCCACCGCAGCCACGAGGCCGATGCCCTGGCAGAACTCGGCGAATCGGAGGCCGAGGTGGCCGAGCGCCTGGCCGCGGATGCCACCGTCGCCGCGTGGGAGCAGGCCCTGGAGCAGGTCAGCGAGCGTATCCGGCGCTTGGGATCGGTAAACTTGGCGGCCATCGACGAGTGCCAGCAGCTGGAGGAGCGCCGCGGCTATCTGGACGAGCAGCACGCTGATCTCAACGAGGCGCTGGAGACCCTGGAGACGGCGATTCGCCGCATCGACCGGGAGACCCGGGCGCGTTTCCGTGAGACCTTCGATCAGGTCAACGAGGGGCTGGGGCGGTTCTTCCCCCGGTTGTTCGGGGGCGGGCGCGCCTATCTGGAACTGACCGACGACGATCTGCTGTCCACCGGGGTGGTGGTCATGGCGCAGCCGCCGGGCAAGCGGGTATCGAGCATCCATCTGCTCTCCGGCGGCGAGAAGGCGCTGAGTGCGGTGGCGCTGGTTTTTGCCATCTTCAACCTCAACCCGGCGCCGTTCTGTCTCCTCGACGAGGTGGACGCCCCGCTGGATGAGGCCAACGTCGGTCGTTTCTGCGATCTGGTCGAAGAGATGTCCGAGAAGGTCCAGTTCGTGCTGATCACCCACAACCGGACCACCATGGAGCGGGCCTCCCACTTGCTCGGGGTCACCATGAACGAACCCGGCGTCTCGCGGCTGGTTGCGGTGGACGTGGACGAGGCGCTCGATATCGCCGAGGCCGGATAACGGAGAGAGACCCATGGATGCGATGCGTTGGACGATCCTGGGCGTAGGGGTGCTGGTGTTGCTGGCGATCTACGCCTTCGGCCGGTGGCGGGATCGGCGCCGCCGGCACGCCGAGCAGAAGCCGGCCGCCGCGGCGGCGGGTAGCGCACAGGGGCGCGGGGGCGTCGCCGGCGCCGGCGAGGAAGGGGGTGGCGGCGATTTGCGCCCCGGCCAGTCAGAGCGCCCGGTGATCGATGACGATGAGCTGCGCGGCATCGACGATCTCCTTGCCGAGCGGGAAGAGCTGGCCCCGGAGGAGCTCGACCTGGGGTTGGATCTGGGCGAACGGCCCGCTGCGTCGGGTGCGACGTCGCAGACGGGCGAGCAGGGCGACGATCGGCCCTGGTGGCAGTCCGCCGAGGCAGCCGCCGGCGAACCGGACGAGCGAACCGGCACGCCGCACCGCTCCGCTGCCGCCGAGGCGGAACGCGCCGGCCTGGCACCAGCCGGGGAGCAGCCGCAGGCGGCGGCCGGGGAACCCGTAGGGGCGGGGGCGGACGCCGCCGGAAGCGGTTCGCAGCCAGCGGGGCATGCCGACGCGGAGCCGGTCGGGGCAAGCGACGCCGGGAGCGGGGCAGAGAAGTCGGAGCCGTCGCCGGCAGGGAGGGGCGGCGGGACGGCCACCGCCGGGGTCGAGGAGCCGGCGCCGCTGAAGCTCTCGCCGGCCTCGCAGGTGGAGATCGCCGCCTACCGCAGTGGCGATGTCGAGGAAGCGGAGAAGATCCTGGTGGCGTTTGTGGCCGCCCCGGAAGGCGAGCGTTTCCGGGGGGCGGCGATCGAGCGGGCCCTGCGGCGGGTGCGCATGGTTCCGGGCGAGCAACGCATCTGGCACCGCCGCGGGCAGAGTGAGACGGGGCGAGTGACCCTGTTCAGTGCGGCGAGCATGGTGGAGCCGGGGTATCTGGACCCGGAGGAGACGCTGCCGGGCCTGGAGACCCCGGGGCTGGTGTTCTTCATGCAGCTACCCCTGCCAGTGGATGGCGAGCAGGTGCTCGACGCGATGCTGGCCACGGCCTACCAGGTATCCGTGGAACTCGGTGGCGAGTTGCTCGATAGCACCCGTTCCACCATGACGCAGCAGATCGCCGAGCACATGCGCGAACAGCTGCGCGAGCACCGGCGGCGGCTGCACATCGCCGTGCATAAGCGCCAATAAGACCCACCCGACAAGGAGCGAGCGTGGCTGAATCGACGCCGTCCCGCGAGCAGGCGCAGCGACGCGTGGCCGAGCTGCGCGCCGAGATCGCCGAGCACGATCACCGCTACTACGTCCTCGACCGGCCGAGCATCTCGGATACCGAGTACGACGCCCTGTTCGCCGAGCTGCAGCGCCTGGAGGCGGCCTACCCCGATCTGGCCACCGCCGACTCGCCCACCCGGCGGGTGGGCGGGACCGTGCAGGAGGGCTTCGCCGCCGTCGCCCATGACACCCCCATGCTCTCGCTGGACAACGCCTTCGAGGGCGAGGATCTGGTCGAGTTCGACCGCCGCATCCGCGACCGGCTCGGCGTGGCCAGCGTGCTCTACACCGGTGAGCCGAAGCTCGACGGCATCTCGCTGAGCCTGACCTACGAGGACGGTGTGCTGGTGCGTGCCGGGACCCGGGGCGATGGGCAGAGCGGTGAGGACGTGACCCACAACGTGCGCACCGTCGGCAGCGTGCCGCTGCGCCTGCGCGGCAGCGGCCATCCGGCGCGGCTCGAGGTGCGCGGCGAGGTGGTGATCCGAAAGGAGGATTTCGAGCAGCTCAATCAGGCCCGTCTCGAGGCGGGCGAGCGGCCCTTCGCCAACCCGCGCAACGCTGCCGCCGGGTCGCTGCGGCAGCTCGACCCGCGGATCACCGCGCAGCGACCGCTGACCCTGTTCACCTTCGGCGTCGGCGAGCCGCTGGCGCTGGGGGTGGCCACCCACTGGGAGGTGCTCGAGCGCCTGGCCGAGTGGGGCTTTCGCATCACCGCGCCGCTGGAGCGCCTGGAAGGCGTGGCCGCGTGCCAGGCCTACCGCGAGCGGCTCATCGAGGACCGGGATGCACTGCCCTTCGAGGTGGACGGCGCCGTGTTCAAGGTCGATGACCTGGCCGCCCGCGAGCAGCTCGGCTTCACCGCCCGCGCCCCCCGCTGGGCCCTGGCCTTCAAGCTCCCGGCCCGGGAGGCGACCACCGTGGTCGAGCGGATCGTCCCCTCGGTGGGACGCACCGGCAAGGTCACCCCCCTGGCCCGGCTGCAGCCGGTGGAGGTGGGCGGTGTCACCGTTGCCCGCGCCAGCCTGCACAACGCCGACGAGCTGGCGCGCATGGACGTGCGCGAAGGCGATACCGTCATGGTGCGCCGTGCCGGCGACGTCATCCCGCAGATCACCGCCGTGATTCACGACAAGCGCCCGCGGCAGGCCGAGCCGTGGCGCTTCGAGGAGCGCGTGCAGACCTGCCCGGAGTGCGGCTCGGCGGTGCAGCGCATCGAGGGCGAGGCGGCCCACCGGTGTGTGGGCGGCCTCTACTGCCCCGCGCAGCGCGAGGGGGCCATCCTCCACTTCGCCTCCCGCCGCGCCCTGGACATCGACGGGCTGGGCGAGAAGATCGTCGAGCAGCTGGTGGCCAAGGGGCTGGTGGCCGACCTGGCTGATCTGTTTCGCCTGAGCCACGCCCAGTTGGCCGGGCTCGAGCGTATGGGCGACAAGTCCGCCGATAACCTCCTCGCCGCCCTCGAGCGGGCGCGGCGTACAACGCTGGCGCGGTTCCTCTACGCCCTCGGGATTCCCCATGTCGGTGAGGTGACCGCGCGCCGCCTGTCCGAAGCGGCCTACGGTCTGACGGCCGCGATCCCCCGCGGCGATTTGGGCCGGCTGCGAGAGGCCGCCGGCGTGGAAGCGGGGACGGCGATCACCAGCGAGGCGCTGTTGCGGGTGATGGCGGCCCCGGCCGAGGAGCTCGAGGCCGTGGAGGATGTCGGCCCGGTGGTGGCGCGGGCCATCGCCGGCTTCTTTGCCGAGCCCCACAATCGCGACGTGGTCGATCACCTCTGCGCCGCCGGGGTCCGCTGGCCTGAGCCGGAACCGCCGGAGCAGGTCGCCGCGTCACCCCTGGCCGGCTGCACCCTGGTGCTCACCGGCACCCTGGAGGGCCTGACCCGGGACGAGGCCAAGGCCGCCATCGAGGCGTGTGGCGGTCGGGTGACCGGCAGCGTCTCGAGCCGGACCGACTACCTGGTGGCGGGGGCGGATGCCGGCAGCAAGCTGAACAAGGCCCGGGAACTCGGTGTCGAAATCCTCGATGAAGCCGGCCTGCGGGAATTGCTCGGCGAGCGCGGGGCGTAGCCACTGCGCAGCGGGCCCGGGCCGGTTTTCCCCGAAGCGGCCCAGGGGATTGGTATACTTTGCCGCACCTCTCCAACCGGTGAACCGATCGAGACTCCATGCCCGTCAGAGCCCGTAGCCGCATCCAGACCTTCCTCCTGTGGGGCGCCAGTGCCCTGATCGTGATCGGTGCCGTGGCGCTGTTCCGCGCCGACCTGGGTACCGGCGCCGGCCCCGGCGGGGAGCGCGAGAGCGCCGCCGTAGCCGTCGAAGTGGAGCCGGTGGAGCGTCGCGACCTGAAGGATGTGCGCCGCTTCGACGGCAACCTCGAGGCGAATGTGCGCTACGAGCTCGCCCCCAAGGTCACCGGTGAGCTGCGCAGCCTGGAGGTGCGCATCGGTGACACCCTCGAGCCCGGCGACCTGATCGCCCGGCTCGATGATCAGGAGGTGGCGCAGGAGGTGGCCGAAGCCGAGGCTGGCCTCGAGGTAGCACGCGCGCAGCTGGCCGAGAGCCAGGCGGCCCTGGCCTCCGCCGAGCGCGACCTCAACCGCACCCGCGAGCTGAGGGAGCGCGAGATCGCATCCGCCGCCGAGCTGGAGGCGGCCGAAGCCCAGGTGGCCGCCGAGCGCAGCCGCGTGCAGCTGGCGCGCGCGCAGATCGCCCAGCAGCAGGCGGCGCTGAGCGCCGCGCAGATCCGCCGCTCGTTCACCGAGATCCGCGCCGACTGGGACGACGGCGAGCGGGTGGTCGGCGAGCGTTTCAAGGACCCCGGTGCCACGGTCAGCGCCGGCGAGGCGATCCTGACCCTGCTGGATGTCTCGCAGCTGCGGGCCGAGGCGTTCGTCACCGAACGGGAGTACGCCCGCCTGATGCCCGGCCAGGCCGCGCGGCTGCGCGTCGAGGGCTACCCGGATACCGATTTCCCGGCCGAGGTGGCTCGCCTGGCCCCGCTGTTCAGCGCCACCACGCGCCAGGCCCGGGTGGAATTCACCGTGCCCAACCCCGAAGGCCGCCTGCGTCCGGGCATGTTCGCCCGCCTGGCGGTGGAGGTCGGGCGCGCCGAGGACGTGGTCACCGTCCCCCGCGAGGCGGTCATCCAGCGCGGCGGCCGGTCCTCGGTCTTTCTGCTCAAGGAGGCCGAGGAGGGTCCGCCGCGGGTGCGCCTAGTGCCGGTGGAGACCGGTCTGCGTGCCGGGGGGCGCGTCGAGGTGCGCCCGCAGGCGGAGGGCGAGGCGCCCCTGAGCGGCGCCGTGGTGACCCTCGGTCAGCACCTGCTCGCCGACGGCAGTCGCGTCGAGGTGGTCGGCGAGCCGGGTAACGAGGTGGCCGCGCCGTGAAGATCGCCGCCTTCTGCGCCCGGCGTCCGGTCTTTACCGTGATGGTCACGCTGATCGCCGTGACCCTGGGCCTGAACGCCCTCGACCGGCTGCCGGTGGACCTGCTGCCGGAGATCGAATACCCCACCCTGCGCATCTCCACCAACTACCCGGGCGCGGGCCCCGAGGAGGTGGAGTCGCAGATCGTCGAGCCCATCGAGAACGCTGTTGCCCCGGTGGCCGGGGTGGAGCGCATCGAATCGGTCTCAGCCGAGGATCAGGGCGACGTCAGCCTCTCCTTTGCCTGGGGGACCGATCTGGAGGCCGCGGCCAACGACATCCGCGAGCGGCTGGATCGGATCGTCCGCGATCTGCCGGACGAGGCCGATCGGCCGCGGCTGCGCTTTCTGGACCTCTCCGACCGTCCCGTTCTGGTTATCGGTTTGTCTGCCGAGCTCGATCCCATCGAGTTGCGCTCTCTGGCCGAGGACCGCATTCGCGACCGCCTGGAGCGGGTGCCCGGGGTCGGGGCCCTGGATATCTGGGGCGGTCTTGAGCGAGAGATCGAGGTTGCAGTGGATCCGGGGCGTCTGCGCGCCGCGCAGCTCTCCCTGGAGGATGTTCGTGAGGCCATTGCGGATGCCGACTTCGAGGTGGCCGCCGGGCGCCGGGCGGAGGGCCGCCTGGAACTCGGGCTGCGCGTGCCGGGGCGGGTGACCGACCTCGACGCGCTGCAGGGGTTGCCGGTGGCCCGCGGGGAAGACGGATCGCTGGTCCGGCTGGGGCAGTTGGCGCAGGTCCGCGACACTCACGAGGAGGAGACGCGGCGTATCCGCATCGACGGTGAGCCGGGGATCCGCCTGGCGGTCCGCGGTCGCTCCGACGCCAACACCGTGGCGACGGCAGAGCGGGTGCGCGCGGAACTGGAGCAGCTGCGCAACGAGTTGCCCCAGGTCAGCCTGACGCCAGTGCGCGACACCGCCGTCTATATCGAGCGCTCGATGCAGAACCTGGGGCGGGCGATCCTGCTCGGCGGTGTGCTAGCGCTGGTGGTGCTGCTGATTTTCCTGCGCGACCTGCGCGCCGCCATGGTGGCCGCGGTGGCCATCCCGGTGTCGCTGGTCACCACCTTCGCCCTGGTCTACTTTGCCGGTTTCACCCTGAACCTGATGACCCTGGGCGGTATTGCGCTCGGCGTGGGGCTGATGGTCGACAACGCCATCGTGGTGCTGGAGTCGATCATGGCCCGCCGCGAGCGCGGCCTGGCCCCTTATGAGGCGGCGGTCAACGGCACCCTAGAGGTGGCTCCGGCGGTGACCGCCAGCACCCTGACCACGCTGGCTATCTTCGTGCCGCTGGTCTTTCTCGAGGGGATCGCCGGGGCGCTATTCACCCAGCTCGCCTGGGTGGTCGGCTTCGCCCTGTTCGGCTCACTCATTGTGGCCTTCACCGTTGTGCCGATGCTCGCCGCCCGATTGCCCCAGCGCTCCGAAGGGGTGGCCCGGGTGGCCTGGTACCGAGCACTGGAGCGTGGCTACCGGCGTCTGCTCGGCGGTGTGCTCAGTCGCCGCGGCGCCGTGATGGGCCTGGCCACGGCGCTGGTGGTGCTGGCGGTGGCTATCGTGCCGCGGCTCGGCACCGAGCTCATGCCCGGCACCGACGAGGGCGACATCCGCATGAGCTTCGAGTGGGAGCCGGGGGTGTCGCTGGCGTTCATGGACGAGCGCATGCGCCGGATCGAGCAGCGGGCCGTCGCCATGGTGCCCGAGGCCGAGCACTGGGTCTCCAGTTCCGGCACCGGCGGCTTCCGTGCCGGCGGCGGGGACACCAGCCGCCTGGACTTCTCCCTGGTCTCGGTCACCGAGCGCGATCGCAGCACCGAAGAGGTGGCCGACGAGCTTCGCGAGGCCTTCCAGGCCACCCCCGGCGCCGAGGTGCGCGTGCGCGCCCGGCAGACCCGGCCGACCCGCGGTGGCTTCGGCGCCGAGGGCGAGGAGCTGACCATCGAGGTCTTCGGCTTCCAGCGCGAGACCCTGGACCGCGTGGCCGGCGCCATGGAGGAGCGGGTCAGCCGGGTGGAGGGGGTCACCGACGTGCGCACCGGTCAGGACCGCTCGGCGCCGGAGGAACAGCTGCACATTGACCGGGCCCGGGCGGCGGATATGGACGTCTCGGTCAGCCGCATCGCCAATACCATCGAGGTGGCCGTGGCGGGTGCCCGCGCCGGGCTCTATCGGGATACCGGCGAGGAGGTGGCGATCCGTGTGCGCCTGGCCGATGCCCGGCAGATCGAGCGTGAAGAGCTGCTCGATCTCACCGTGCCCAACCGCAGCGGTGAGCCGGTGGCTCTGCGCAGCCTGGTCAATGTGGTGGAGGGCGAGTCGCCGCTGACCATCGAGCGGCGCGACCGCCAGCGGGTGACCACGCTGCAGGCCAACATCAGCGGCCGGGATCTCGGTTCGGTGGTGGCCGACGCCCGCGCCGAGCTGGCCGGGGTCCCGGTGCCGCGTGGCTACGGCTGGCGCATCGGTGGCGACTACGAGGAGCAGGCCGAGGCGCTGCAGCAACTGACCATCACCCTGCTGCTGGCGGTGGCCCTAGTCTACATGGTCATGGCCTCGCTCTACGAATCCCTGCGCAATCCCCTGGTGGTGATGTTCACGGTGCCCCTGGCCGGTGTCGGCGTGGTGGGGATGCTCTGGGCCACCGGCACCACCATCAGCGCGCAGTCGTTCATCGGCATCATCCTGCTCGCCGGGATCGTGGTGAACAACGGCATCCTGCTCGTCGACCGCGCCAACCGCAGCCTGGTCCGCGGGGCCCCGCCGCGTCAGGCGGTGCTCATCGCCGGGCGACGACGGCTGCGCCCGGTGCTCATGACCTCGCTGACCACCGGCCTGGCCCTGCTGCCCTTGGCACTGGGCATTGGCGAGGGCGCCGAGGCGCAGGCCCCCATGGCCCGCGCCGTGCTCGGCGGTTTGATCACCGGCACCCTGATCACCCTGGTGGTCATCCCGGTGGTCTTCACCCTGTTCCACTCGGCGAAGGGCAGACGGCATGCGATGGTGTGACTGCGGCTGGCGCCGCCCGCTGACCGGCGGCCTGCTCCTGGGCGCGGCGCTGCTGCTCGCCGGCCGCGTGGTGGCCGGCGGCGACGAGGCGTGGGAGCTGAGCCTGGAGGAGGCGGTCTACAGCGCCGTCGAGCACAACCCGGCGCTCCAGGCCGAGCGCCTCGGCCCGGTGGTGGCGGGCACCTTTGAGCAGATCGAGCTGGGGGCGTTCGATCCGGAAGTCTTCCTAGAGGGGGACTACCGGCGGCGGCAGCTGGAGCAGATCGGCCTTGAGACCGGTCGGGCGCGGGATACCGATCGCACCGACGTCGGGCTCTCGGCCGGCATCAGTCAGCGTCTGCCTATGGGGGCCGAGTGGCGCCTGTCGGCGGTCCAGGACTTCGACGAGGATCGTGAAACCGGGCAGGAGCTTCATACCAGTGGCCTGCAGCTACGGCTCAGCCAGCAGCTCCTGCAGGGCCGGGGGCGAGCGGTCAACCTGGTCAGCCTGCGCCAGGCGGAGCTGGAAACCCTGCGCTCGGAGCACGAGCTGCAGGGCTTCGCGCAGCAACTGGTGGCGGACGTGGAGTCGGCGTATTGGGATTTCGTGCTCGCCGACCGCGAGATCGCCATCTTCGAGGAGTCCCTGCAGCTGGCCGAGCAGGAGGTGGAGCGGGCCGAGCAGCGGATCGAGCTGGGCGACCTGGCCGAGACCGAGCTGGCCCCGCTGGAGTCCGAGGCCGCCCTGCGCCGCCAGGAGCTGATCGATGCGCGCAGCCGCCGCGAGGCGGCGCGGCTGGAGCTGCTGCGCTTGATCGGCAGCGAGGATCAGCTCCAGGAGGATCGAGAGATCGAGCCCCTGACCGACCCCGAGCGCCTGGTCGTCGAGCCCGATCCGGTGGCCGAGCACCTGGCCCTGGCCCTGGAGCGGCGCCCGGAACTCAATCAGGCCCGCCTGGATCTGCGCAGCGAGAACCTGCAGGTTACCCGGACGCGGAATGGCTTGTTGCCCGAGCTCGAGTTGTTTATCCAGTTGGGCAGCAGTGGATATGCCGATTCTTTCAGCGGTGCGCCCCGGGACCTGGACGGGTCCAGCTACGACGCGCAGGTGGGGATTTCCCTGGGACGCTCGCTGACCAATCGCGCCCCTGAGGCGGAGCACCGCCAGGCGCTGACCCTGCGCAACCAGGCCAATCTGAGTCTGAGCAATATGGCCCGCTTGGTGCGCCACGATGTCCGCACGGCCCATCTGGAGCTGCAGCGGGCGGCCGCCCAGATCGAGGCGAGCCGTGCCACCCGCCGTGCCCGCGAGGAGCAGGTGCGCGCAGCAGATGAGCGCTTCCGGGCCGGGGATGCGACCGCCTTCGCCGTGGTCCAGGCCCAGCGCGATCTGCTCGAGAGTCGGATCAGCGAGGCGGCGGCGCAGGTGGAGTACCGCACCGCGCTGGTCGAACTCTACCGGCTGGATGGTACGCTGCTGGAGCGTCGCGGCATACAGGCGGCGACCGACGAGGGTGCGCCGCACTGAGGCGGATACCAAGGAGCCGTGGCCCATGACCAACCCGCTGGACTACCCGCGCTTTCCCTTTCGTGCCGGGGCGAGCGCGATGACCACGGCCCCCCTGTCGGCGGTCTGGGAGCAGTGCGTGTCGATCGGCGGGCCCAACCGCTACTACTACATGAACCCGCTGTGGAGCCTGCGCGAGTCGTTGGATGCGCTGCTCGGCGGTCGCGGGCTCAGCCGGGGGCGGCCGCTGCATACCGACCTGCGCCCCGGCGATGTCATCGACTCATGGCGGGTGCTGGTGGTGGAGCCGCGGGAGCGTCTGGCGTTGGGCTTCGGCATGAAGGCCCCGGGGACCGGGGTGCTGGAGTTCACCGTCCGGCCCCATGAGCAGCAGACCCGCGTGCGGGTGACCGCGTATTGGTCCCCGCGGGGGGTGCCCGGGCGCATGTACTGGTACGCCATGGAGCCCGCCCACGCCATCCTGTTCAAGGGGCTGGCCCGCGCCATCTGCCGCCGCGCGGAGACGCGGGCGAGTGGTTGAGCCCCTTCTTTGACACACCGCGAGCGCGTGCCGGATCCTGATCCCTTCTGAACCGCATTGTCGGGAGCTGGAGGACCATGAGCGAGCCGCACATCGAATACCTTCAGGGCGAGGAGATCGGCCAGCGTTTTGAGCAGATCGCCGCGCTGCGGCTGCAGGTCTTCCGGGAATGGCCCTACCTCTACGACGGCAGCATGGAGGAGGAGCGGTACTTCCTGCGCTTTTACCTCGACGCCCCGTGGGCGTTGGCCACCGTGGTTGTGGATGGCGACGAGGTGGTCGGGCTGTCGACGGCCATGCCGCTGACGGACGAGTCCCCGCGGATCCAGAAGCCGTTTATCGATGAAGGCTTCGATCCGGGGCAGGTGTTCTACCTGGCCGAGTCGATCCTCCTGCCGGCCTATCGCGGCCGGGGGTTCTACCGGCACTTTTTCGATGTCCGGGAGCGCCATGCTCGAAGCTGTGGCGACTACCAGTGGGCCACCCTGTGCACTGTGGTCCGTGATCCGGCCCATCCGCTCCGCCCGGCGGACTACCAGCCACTGGACCCCGTCTGGCGGCACTTCGGGTATACGCCCCGCGAGGAGCTGATCGCCTACTACCCTTGGAAGCAGGTCGACGAGCCTGCGGAGACCGATAAGCCCCTGCAGTTCTGGATCAAGCAGTTGTGAAGGCGCTGCGGCGGGATCCCGGCCGAGGGCGTGGCCGGACGGGGAGGAGTGATGCGCATCGAGCCCAAGCCTCTGAACGCCTATCCCTGGTACCTGCGCCCGTTCTTCTGGAACCAGCGCCGCAAATACGGTGAAGTCCTCCAGCCGGGGCTGCTTTGGGGGCGCTCGCCCAGGGTCTTTGCCGCCTTGGCTCTGCTTTTCGGTGCCCTGGAGCGCAGACGCAGCCCCCTGGATCCGGCGCTGCGCTCGCTGGTTACCGTCCGTGTGTCACAGATCAACCACTGCGCGTTCTGCATCGATATCAATACCCGCACGCTGAACCGGCGCGGCGTTGACTGGACGAAGATCACTGCGCTGTCCGAGTGGCGGCAAAGCGATGCCTTCGACGAGCGTGAGCGGGCCGTGCTGACCTACACGGAGGCCATGACCTGCAGTGATGCCGGGGTTCGGGATGAGCACGTTGACGCCTTGCGGCCCTACTTCGACGAAGACGGGCTCGTGGAGCTGACCGGTCTGATCGCCTTCCAAAACATGTCGAGCAAGTTCAACAGTGCCCTCGACGTGCCGGCCCAGGGGTTCTGTCAGGCGCCTGGCAGGAGCCGGGTGAAAGGCGGCCGGCCCGGCGCCGACTGAGCCGCGCCGCCCGGTGCCGCGTTTACGTTCGGGTTGCCGACGGCGGTGGCCCCTCCACGGCAGCCCCGTCCGGTGCCGTGCGCGGGAAGAGGAACGAGGCCGCCGCCACGAGGAGTGCGAGCGTTGCGAAGGCCACGAACGCCTCCGTGTAGCCGGCCTGCGCGATGGCCCAGCCGACCAGCGGCGATCCGAGGGCCTGGCCGACGGTGATCGCCAGGAAGGGGACCACCGGTCCCAGCGAGGGCCGTTGACGCAACAGTCGGACGCCGGTAACCAGGTACAGTCCGGTTAGGGTCATGAACGCCCAACCGAAGACGCCGGCCGAGAACAGCGCGACCCACCACTCGCCCGGGGCGATGGCCACGAGCCCGGTGGCAGCGCCGAGGGCGACCAGCGCCATGGCCTGGGTGGTGGGGGCGCCAAACCGGTCACCGAGGTCACTCGCCCACGCCCCGGCTAGACCGGTGATGCCGACGGCCAACCAAAGCAGCCCGGTGAGCCTCTCGGGAAGATCGCCCATTTCCACGACCAGGTCGGGCGCGAAGATCCAGTAGGCGGACGAGGTCAGGCCCATCGCGACGCAGAACACGGTCAGCCCGACCACTGGCAGCCACCGCCCGGGTTCGTAGGCCCCGGAGGCCGGAGCGTTGTCGCCGGGCTGCGCCCTTGCCGTCTTCGGGATCAGGAACAGGGCGGCAATGACGCCCATGGCTGCGAGGGCCGCGAACGAGCCGTAGGCCAGGCGCCAGGCCCCGCTGAGCAGTAGTACCGTGGGGACGCACAGGATCAGGCCGAAGCTGGTGCCGGCGTTCATCACGGCGTTGACCCGCCCGCGGAGGTCGGCCCGCACGGCCACCTGCGCACCGGCGGACAGCGCCGGCATCATTAGCCCGGTGGAGATGCCACAGGCGAAGACGCCGGCGCCGAGCGTCAGCGCGTCAGCCGCCTGGCTGATCAGCATAAGGCCACCGAACGCAAAAAGACCGGAGACCACGGCCGCGTAGCGCGGACCGAGGCGGTCGACGATAGGTGACGCGATCAGGCTGGCGAAGCAGAAGCTGACAAAGGCCATCGAACTGATGACGCCGACGGCGTCTGCCGAGAGCCCCAGCTCTGTGCGGATGGCGGGGACGAACAGCCCGAACGCGTATCGGGCGAGCCCGAAGGCGACCGCGATCAGTCCGGCCCCGAGAACAGCGTAGCCGACAGCACCCACGGGCCTCATGATTCCGCACCCTGCGCAGTCGCGAGGACGGCGGGGATAATCCCCTGCAAGTGCTCGGTGGCGGCGGCCGCGCCGAGCACCGGGACCAGGGCGTTGGCCCCCTCAAGCACCATCAGCAGGCGTTCCGCCAGCTTCGGATCGCCTCTCGAGCGGTCGCGTTCCAGGGCGTCGCCGATGACGGCGAGGAGCTCGCGCTTGAGCCGGCGACCCTGCTCGGCGATCACCGGATGATCCTGCTCGTACTCGGCGATGGCCTTGAGGACAATGCACCCGCGACCGGGGGTGGTCTCCAGCCAACGGCAGTGGCGTTGTGCCAGTGCGGTGACGGCCTCACCCGGCGCCGCGTTGTCGACGGCAGCGCGCAGATCCTGGAGATAGCGCTCGTAGCGGCGGGCGAGCACCGCCTCCACCAGTGCCTCCTTGGATGGGAAGTGGTTGTACAGCGTCATCCGGGCGACCCCCGCCTGGGTGATGACGCGGTCGATACCCGTGGCGTGGAAGCCGGCCGAGTAAAAAAGCCGCTCGGCCGTGTCGAGCAGATTTTCGCGCTTGCTGTTGATCATGCGATACACCGGATCAGATAGAACGATCTGTCTAGTCTGGGGTAGAGGTCGCGACCTCGTCAATGGACCGGGCTGCGCTCACGCCTCCTCTTGCTCCTGCGGCGGCGGATCCGTGAAGCTCAGCGAGCTATAGCGGGCGATATACAAGCGTCGGGGACCAGTGATTCGGCGGCAGGCCGACTTTGTTGCCGGGCCGTCGTGGTCGCACCTCTCGCTCAAGGCCGAGGGATTGCTATGGGCGGCTGATGGATCGTGTGCAGATGCCCGGAGGGGATGCGGGGGAGCGACGGGGTGGGGCCGCCCTGGGTAGCTCCGGCCCCCAGCCCGCATGGGCTGGGGGCCGAGGAAGGATCCTACTCCCAGCCGTCGTAGGGGAGGAGGTCCTCATAGATCTCGTCGCTGCGATAAGTCTCGACGCCGAAGAGTAGGCGGCCGCGCTTCTCGATGCTGTCGGCCATGGTGCTGACGAGGTCGAGCGCATCTAGGGCTTGGGTGTTGCTGTACTCGGTCAGGTATGTCTCGGCCAGTTCCGGCTCCCCGGAGGCGATCAGAGCCCCGGCCATGGCGTGCACCTGTTCTTGCTCGGCTCGCCGCGCCGCCTCATACGCGGTCAGCGCCTCCTCGACCTCCGGGTAGAACGCCTCGTAGCGCTTCTCGTGGGCCGGGCCGGCATTCCACAGGGATCCGCCCATGGCGTGGAAGAGGCGCTTGAACTCCCGGAAGGCGTAGCGGCTGGCTTCCTGCTCGAAGAGTTCGGGCGGCAGGAACTGGGCGTCCTCGTCCTGGCTCAGGTAGCGGTGCCACTTGAACTCGACCGGAACGTCTTCCTGGCCAATGTAGTGCGGCATGAACGGGCTCGCTGACGAGGGTGCCACGGTCGCCCAGAGGGTCTGCAGTGTGTGGTGCTCGAGGTCGTCCCGCAGGTGGGCGACCGTCCCGTAGCCCGCCGTCTGGCTGGTGATCTTCGGCGAGCGCACGGCCTCCTTCATGTCGCTCAGCGAGACCGGCTCACGCGCCTCAAGCCAGCGCTCCATCTCGGCGACCGCCGGCGCGCGCATCTGCATGCCGTCCTGCTCGGGCTGCCGATCCGTGCCATAGACCTCATTGAAATGGAAGGCGCCGTCTTGCTCCGGATCGTACCACCCCTGCTCCTCGGCGAAGGAGATAAGGTGCTCGGCACCCATGTAGTCCGGGTGGTCCTGGAAGTCCGCGGGTATCTCGCCGATGTAGCCGGGACGAGAAACCCGTACCTCGTCCGGCGCCAGGCGCTTAGCAGCCCAGAGGCCCTCTCCGCCGGCGAGCTGGATCAGAATCCATCCTTCGTCCTCGTCGGCGAACAGGTGCGAGTTGCCGCCGTAGGTCGCGTGGCCGTGCTCCTCGACCATCTCGCCAACGAGTGCGGTCGCGCCCCTCGCCGACTCGGCACGCTCCATGGCGATCTGCGCATGATCGCTGTAGGAGAGGCCGCGCTGGGGCGTCGGGGTCATCTCGACGAGTTCCTCGCGGGACGGCGACCAGATATCCCGTGCCGCCAGCCCTTGCTCGTTGAGGCCGCCGTTGACCAGCGGGGGCGGGAAGCCGGCCCACGAGGTGTAGCGCACGGCAATGTACTTGTTCGTCTGGCTTGCCTGCGGGATCTCGATGCGCTCGCCGGGGATGTCGGCCTGGTCTGTGATGCCTACCTCCATCGTGGCGCCAGGCTCATGTGACTGCGCCGGGATGACCTCGATGAAGTGGCTCGATGGCTCATCGCCGTAGCCGCCGAGCAGGACGCTACCATCCTCGGTCAGCTCGTGGCCGACGTAGAGCCCTACGCTCTTGCCTCGCTCCTCCTTGGGGTAGGTCGCGGGCGTGGCTGCGAGCAGTTCGCTCGCCTCGCCTCCGGCCAGGGTGGGTGCGCTGGCAGCGCCGCCGATCATCAGTGCCGGTGCGGCGAGGGTGATCAGGCGTTGCGGCAAGATTGCCTCCGGTTGGTTGCTTCCATCATGGATGAACCGTGAAGGCACGCCTCACTCTCGCCCGCAGGCGCAAGGCGTACACTTCCGGGAAGGCGGTGAGAAGGTTGGGAAGATGGCGGAAGGGGAGGGATTCGAACCCCCGGTGGGCAGGGCCCACAGCTGATTTCGAGTCAGCCGCCTTCGTCCGCTCGGCCACCCTTCCTAAGCCTTTTAGGATAGCCAGTAAGGGCGGGCTGCTGCAAGGGGTTACGGCGCGCGTGGTGTGTCGGTGAAGGTGACCGAGCGGTAGCGCGCGAATTGCAGGGTCCTGGACCAGTAGTCCGGGGGCAGGCCGGCCTTGAGCTTGAGCTGAGCGAGGAACTCCTGCGGGTCCGGTAGGCCCTCCCAGACCGCGGGCAGGAAGGTGGCGCGGCGCAGACCGTCGTGGAGGATCAGGCCGTCCTCGCCGGGGACCAGCTCTTCGAGCAGTTGCGCCTCGTGCTCCACCTCCAGGGGTTCGGCCTCGCCGAGGACGGCGACCTTGACGGTCAGCGCGTCGAGTTCTTCGCGGGTGACGGGGTCGAAGCGCGGATCGCTAAAAGCGGCCTCCAGGGCCGAGTCCATGACACTGCGCACCAGCGGTTGGCGGGGCACCAGGCTGCCCATGCAGCCACGCAGCACGTCGCCCTGGTGGAGCGAGACGAAGGCGGCCCCGGGCCGGGTCAGGGCCTCCGGCAGGCCCGAGGCGATGGGCAGCGGCTCGCCCACCTCCTGCTGGTGGGCGATGTTCTGCCGGGCGAAGCGGGGCAGGAGGGCGCCGTGCTCCGACGGGACGTCGGTGCCGATGGGAGTTTGCTCAGTGGAAGACATAGCTGCCATACCCTACGACCGAGGAGCGATCGCCGGTGACATCGCCGGAGTTGCATTGCGCAATCGTCTGCGCCTGCAGGCCGTGCTTGCGCGCGAACCACAGCAGCCCGCGCAGCGGGGCGGCGCCGCAGGCCCGCTGCGGGGTGATCTGCTCGAAGGTGCCGGCCTCGATGGCCGCGGTGGTCTCGGCGTCGAGCTGCCGGGCAGTGGGGTCGTCGTGGAAGTGGCTCAGGTCCGAGCTGACCACCACCAGGGTGTCCGGTTGCCAGAAACGCTCGATCAGGCGGCCGCACGCCTCGGCCGGACCGCGGCCGACCACCAGGGGGAGAACGTCGAAGTCCTCGAGCAGGGTCTGCAGGAAGGGCAGATGGACCTCCAGGCTATGCTCGCGTGCGTGGGCCGTGTCGTCGATGTGCACGCTATCCAGTGCCAGCGCCTTTCGGCGCAGGGTGTCGCTAACGGGCACCGTGCCTAGCGGGGTCGCCAGGGCGTCGGCCATCGGCAGGGCGATGCCGCTGAGGTCGACGAAGTGGGCCGGTCCGAGCAGCACCACGTGGCGCAGTTGCTGGCGGATCGGGGCGATGCGCTGATAGCCCCGCGCCGCGGCGGCACCCGAGAACGGGTAGCCGGCATGGGGGAGCACCATGGCGCGGGGGGCCCGGGCCGGGTCCTGTTCCGGCTCGCCGGCCTCGGCGAGCAGTTCCTGGACGGACCGGCGCAGGGCTTCCGCCTCGCCGGGGTAGAAGCGTCCGGCGACGGCAGGGGGGCGAACCGAGGGCGTGGTCTCGTGCATGGGCGTGACCTCCCGTGGCGAAGGAACCGCAATGTCGATGAACCCGTCTAAACTTTAGACGATTCAACCCGAGCGCGGTTTCCGAGCGATCATGAATCAGACCACGACCCCTGTACCAAGAGAGCGCGATCCCGCGGACCCGTCCGTCGTGGCCACGCGTTTCTGGAGCCGGTGTGACGACGGGCGGCTCCAGTGCGACCTCTGTCCGCGCCACTGTCGCCTGAAGGACGGGCAGCGGGGGCTGTGCTTCGTGCGTATGGCCCGGGGCGGGGAGGTGGTGCTGACCACCTACGGCCGCTCCAGCGGCTTCTGTATCGACCCCATCGAGAAGAAGCCGCTCAACCACTTCCTGCCCGGCTCGTCGGTACTCTCCTTCGGCACCGCCGGCTGCAACCTCGCCTGCAAGTTCTGCCAGAACTGGGACATGAGCAAGTCCCGGGAGATGGACATCCTCGCCGATCGCGCCGAGCCGGAGCAGATCGCCGACGCCGCGGCGGCCCAAGGGGCGCAGAGCGTGGCCTTCACCTACAACGACCCGGTCATTTTCCACGAATATGCAGTGGATGTGGCGGCGGCGTGCCGGGCGCGCGGCATCCGCACGGTGGCGGTGACCGCCGGGTATATCTGCCCGGAGCCCAGGGCGGAGTTCTTCGCTGCCCTGGATGCTGCGAATGTCGACCTCAAGGCGTTCAGTGAGCGTTTCTATCACCGTCTGACCGGCGCCCACCTGGCACCGGTGCTGGATACCCTGCGCTACGTTCGCCACGAAACCGATTGCTGGCTTGAGCTTACCACGCTGCTGATCCCCGGTGAGAACGACAACGATGCCGAGATTGAGGCCATGGCGCAGTGGGTGCTGGAGCACCTCGGCGCGGATGTGCCGATGCACTTCACGGCCTTCCATCCGGCCTTCCGGATGGTGAACCATCCGCGAACGCCGCCGCAGACCCTGAGCCGTGCCCGGGAGATCGCCCTGGCGCAGGGGTTGCGCTATGTCTACACCGGCAACGTCTACGACCCGGAGGGCAGTGCCACCTACTGCCACGCCTGCGGCGAGCGGCTCATTGAGCGCGACCGGTACGAACTCGGTGCCTGGCGGCTGGGCGCCGCCGGCGCCTGCCGGCGCTGCGGGGAGCCGTGCGCCGGGGTCTTCGAGGCCCGCCCCGGGCGCTGGGCGGGGCGGCGCCTACCCTTGCGTTTCAGCTAGTCGCTGCTGGCTTCCCCGGTCCCCGAGGCGGTGCCGATCGGCGCAATCACGCGGACCTTCGCCCAGACCCCTCGTGCGTCCGGGAAGCACAGGGATCCGTCGGCGAAGGTCATCTTCCAGTACGAGATGACCGTGGCGGGGGTCTGCGGGGCGGTGAAGTCGACCTGCAGCGTGACCCGCTCCCCGGGGTCGACCCGCGGGAGCGGTACCGAGGGTTGCAGCGGTACCAGTCGGGCGCCGATCTCCCGGGGGGTACCGGCCGTATCCAGGATGCGGATGTCGTCATCCTGACACGTGAGATAGCGGTCGACCCACGGCTGGTCGCCGAGATTCTGGAGCTGCCAGCCCTTGCGGAAGCGGCTACCCGCCAGCACCGGAGCGCCGTCCGGGTAGTTGAGGTCGCCGATGAAGCCGCTGCGGTCGAGGCCGTTCTCGACGGTCTCCGTGACCCCCGTCGCGTTGGGGTCGTTGCGGAACATGGGCTCGAGCAGTGCCAGCGGGTGGACCTCCAGCGCGTTGGCGATGCGGACGATGGTGCTCATGCTCGGATAGCGCCCCGGTTGCCAGGCGTCGTAGAGGGCCTGACGGCTCATGCCTGCCCGCCGGGCCAGCTCTGCCAGCGGGAGCCCTCGCTCCCGGGCGGTCTTGCGGATGTACTGCTCCAGTTCCGTCTGCATGAGCTCGGGTTTCGTCTTCGTCCGTGGATTAAGCGTAGCCCCGCTGACGGGATGGACTAGGGTAGTGGGCTTTAATCCTTTTTCATAGTAGGGAAACTGGCGCAACTGTCCAGCGATCTGGACGACTCGCACGCCTTGCATGGTCATCCACTGTATAAGGGGGCTACGATCCCCTCGGAAGCTGGCCGAAGTCAGGGCAGTGCAGTTTCGGGTGCGAAGGCTCCTGCCTGTCGGTTCGGCCCGATACGGGGGGCTGTACTGCCCTGACTTCGGCCAGCTGGGGCAGGGCGGAGCCTGGATCCGCCAGCGGTCTGGAATGGACTTCCGAGGTGGTTTGCGTGCGAGGGATCCCGCTGTGTTCCCTGATTGTCTTCGGTGGGCTGGGTCTTGCCCTGGTTTTCGGTGTCGCCTTCACCGCAGCCGGGACGTATCTCGGCCCAGAGAGCCACGCTGCTGAGCCGGCCCGCACGCATCCCGCTTTGCTCACCGCCCACCCGTCGCTCCCCGGCCTGCTGCGCATGCCGGAGGGCGGGCAAGCACCGGCTGGCACGTCGACCTACCTCGTGGCGCTCATCTCAGCCGGGGCAGGCTTCACCGTGGTGGGCCTGTTCGGCCTGTGGCTGCGCCGGCAACTGGTCGTTCCGCTGCAGGAGGCAGCCCGGTCCATCGAGGTTGGGGCGCCGATGCGCCTGCGGGGGATGGCCGGGGCCGTGCGCGAGCTGCGCATGGTCGAGGAGCGCTACAACCGCGCTCGAGAGGCCATGGAGCAGCGCATCGAGGCGCTGGACGAGCAGCTGCATACCGACTGGCTGACCGGGGTGAGCAACCGGCGCGGCCTCGAGGAGGCCTTGCTCGTGGAGTTGGATCGGGCGCGGCGCTCCGGGGCCCCGGTCAGCCTGGTCTTCCTGGATCTCGATGGTTTCAAGGCGCTGAATGATGAGCAGGGCCACGAGTCCGGGGATCGGGCCCTGCAGCAGGTGGCCAGACTGCTGCGCCGGCGCGTACGCGAGGCCGATGCGGTGGCGCGCTGGGGCGGCGACGAGTTCGTGATTCTCTGCCGGGACACCGACTTGGCCGGGGGCGAGGCGTTGGCCCATGCGCTCGCCCGACGCCTGGCGCAGTGGCCGCGGATGCCGGGTGGGTGTCGGGCAAGCATCGGGGTGAGCGCCTGGCAGCCCGGAGAGGGTTTCCGCGAGTTGATTGCCCGTGCCGACGAGGCCATGTACGACGCCAAGCGCCAGGGTGGTGGGCGCGTCTGCGTCAGGTCAGGTCGCTAAAAAGGTCCTGTTCGCGTTGTCTCGGTTGCAGCCCCGAGAGGCTCACGCCGAGCAGCCTGACCGCCCGGGACCCGGCCTCGGTCTCCGCGAGCAGGGCGGGGATCAGGGCCTCGATGTCCGCCGCCCCGGCGACCGGCCCGTGCGGGGAGACCCGCCGCGTGATGGATTCGAAGTCGGCGTAGCGCAGCTTCAGTGTCACCGTCCGGGCCACCACGCCTTGGCTCTCCAGGCGCGTAGCCACCTTGGCGATGAGCGGAGCCAGCCGCTCGCGGATCTCTTCCGGATCCCGGGTGTCATCCCCGAAGGTGCGTTCGGCACCGATGGATTTCCGTGGTCGGCGCCGCCGGACGGGGCGGTGGTCGATGCCGCGGGCGGCGTCGTGCAGGGTGCCGGCGCGGTTGCCGAGGAACACGTGCAGATCGGCCAGCTCCCAGTCGAGCAGGTCGCCGACCCGGGTGATGCCGAGGCGCTCGAGCCGGGCGGCGGTGGCCGGCCCGACGCCGTGAAGCCTTCGGATTGGCTGAGCGGTGACGTACGCCGGTCCCTGTTCGGGTGGGACGACGTAGAGGCCGTCCGGCTTGCCCTCGTCCGAGGCGAGCTTGGCCAGCAGCTTGTTGTAAGACACCCCCGCCGATGCCGTCAGGCCGGTCTCCTCGCGGATGCGCCGGCGGATCGCCTGGGCCATGTGGGTGGCGGATCCGTGGAAGCGCTGCGAGCCGGTGACGTCCAGGTACGCCTCATCCAGCGAGAGCGGCTCGATGGTGGTGGCGAAGTCGGCAAAGATGCCGTGGATCTGCCGCGAGATGGCGCGGTAGTGGTCGAAGCGCGGGCGCAGGAAGATGGCGTCCGGGCACAGGCGGCGGGCCCGGGCAGCCGGCTGCGCCGAGCGAATGCCGAAGGTTCGCGCCTCGTAACTCGCCGCGGCGACCACCCCTCGCCCGTCGGGGGACCCTCCCACCACCACCGGTCGTCCACGCAGGCTCGGGTTGTCGCGTTGCTCCACCGAGGCGTAGAAGGCATCCATGTCGATGTGGATGATCTTGCGCGCGGTCATCGCTACAACGCTCAGTCCGCTCGGGTCAGCCACTCCACGCCGGCGGCGGTCACCACCCCGGTGACCACCGCCCAGATGGCCAGGCTACCGATCATCCACTGCGCCGTCTGCCGCCGCCAGGCGCCCAGGGCCAGGGCCATCACTGCCGCCAGGTGGATGCCGGTGAGCACTGGCCCGAGCAGCGCCAGTCCGGGCAGCCCGTAGCGATCCCAGACTCGAGTGGCGCGGTCGCTCCAGCGCCGGCGCACCGGCCCGCGGCGGCGCTCCCACCAGCGAAACAGGGCGATGATGGCGAAAACCGGCAGCGCGTTGCCGATGAATGCGACTACGGTGAGCGGGGTCACCGAGAGCCCCATGGCTGCGCCCATGGGAATGACGACCATGAGCTCCACCCACGGAGTGGCGGCGAGCAGGAAGACGACCGAGTACTTGAGCAGCAGTTCCATAGAGGGGGCCGGCGCATGAATGAGCGGCCCATTCTAAGCGAATCGTCTAGATAAAGAGTTCCGGGGGCAGGGCCCAGTTTGCGGGATCCTCGGCACGCTCGATGCGGTGAGCGGGGTGGCCGTGGTACAGGTCCAGAGTGGGGGGTGGTTCGATCATGCGCTGCGCCGAGATATCGTAGACCACCCGGACACGCGGCTTGTCTGCGGGGCGGTCCCGGGCCTCCAGGACCACGCCGAGCTTGCCGGACGATAGGCGCACCAGGGTGCCCGGTGGATAGATTCCGACGCAGCGCACGAACCGCTGCACCAGCTTACCGTCCAACCCCTGGCCGGCTTCGTGGGCGACGATGCGGAGTCCTTCGGTCGGTGGGCGGCCGCGGTGGTAGGCGCGGATGGCGGTGACGGCATCGTAGATGTCGACAATGGCGGCCATGCGGGTCTCGATGCTCAGCTGCCGGCCGCTCAGGCCGTAGGGGTACCCGGAGCCGTCGATCCGTTCGTGGTGCTGCTCGGCGATGCGCACGGCCAGCGGAGTGGCCTGGGCCGTCTCGCGCAGTAGCGCCGCGCCGCGCCAGGTGTGGTCCTTGACCTGCTGATACTCCTCCGGCGTCAGCGGACCCGGCTTGGAGATGATGGCATCCGGTAGCAGCGTTTTGCCGATGTCGTGGACGATCCCGGCGGAGCCTAGTGCACGTACATGGGGCTCGGGCATGCGCAGGTAGCGCGCGAACGCCATCAGCAGTACGCCGACGTTGACGCTGTGCTGGTAGGTGTAGTGGTCGCGGGAGCGGATGCGCCCGAAGGCGAGCATGGCATCCGGGTGCTCGTGCAGGGCAGCGGAGAGTTCCTCGCTGATGGTGTCGATGTCCTGCATGCGCAGGGCCCGGCCGGCGCGGGCATCCTGCAGCAGCTCGCGCACCGCCGAGCGCGCCTCCTGAGTCAGTTGCCGTGCCCACTGCCGCCCGTCGCCGGCCTTGGCCCGGGCGGGGCGCCGGTGGCTTGGTTCGGCGGCCTGCTGCGCCGCGCCGGAGGTTTCGGGGCGTCCGCGGTGTGGGTCGACCCGCACCCGGGTCAGCCCCATGGCGCGGATCTTGTCGATGCTCGCCTGCTCGAGCTCGAACTGGTTGTACAGGAACGGGTGCATGGCCCACTGCACGCCCAGGTCGACGAGGTACATGCCGGGGCGCAGGTCCTCGACCGGGACCTCGACCGCGTCCCTGGGTGGTGGTCTTTCCACGACTGCTTCCCTCCGCCCGGTTCCCTGCCGGGGATCGCAACCCTGCATTTGAAACTCCAGCGGTCAGCGTAACCCAAACGCCATTTCCCGCAACCCGGAGAGGGGAGCCGTTGGCATTGCCGCACCGCCCTTATATCCTGATCGGGTTCGAGCCCGCCCCGGAGGTCGCATGTTCCTAGAGCGCAACCCGCGATTCGTCAGCCGGCTGACGCGTGAGACCCTCGCGCTGATCATGGCCGGCGGCCGCGGTGGACGGCTCTCCAGCCTCACGGACTGGCGCACCAAGCCGGCGATCCCCTTTGGCGGCAAGTTCCGGCTGATCGACTTCCCGCTCTCGAACTGCATCAATTCGGGGATCCGTCGGGTGGGCATCCTGACGCAGTACAAGGCCCACTCACTGATCCAGCATGTCCAGCGCGGCTGGGGGTTCCTGCGCGGCGAGTTCGGCGAGTTCGTCGAACTCATCCCCGCCCAGCAGCGCATGGACAAGCCGCTGTGGTACTCCGGCACGGCTGATTCGGTCTACCAGAACATCGACATCATCCAGGCCCACGACCCGAGCTACGTGCTGATCCTCGCCGGCGATCACGTCTATAAGATGGACTACGGTGCGATGATCGCCCGCCATGTGGAGTCCGACGCCGACGTCACCGTCGGCTGCGTGCAGGTGAGTCTGGAGCAGGCCCGCGCCTTCGGGGTGATGACCGTCGAGAAGGACGGGCGCGTCACCGCCCTGACCGAGAAGCCGACGCACCCCGAGCCGATGCCGGGCAAGGACGATGTGGCCCTGGTCTCCATGGGTATCTATGTCTTCAACCGCGACTACCTGCTGCAGGTGCTGCGCGAGGACGCCGAGAACTTCGCCAGCTCGCGGGACTTTGGGCGGGACGTCCTGCCCGCGGCCATCCAGCGCGATCACGTCCAGGCCTTCCCGTTCAGCGACCCGGTCAGCGGCAAGCAGGCCTACTGGCGGGATGTGGGCACCGTGGACGCCTTCTACCGCGCCAATCAGGAGCTGATCCAGGAGGAGCCGGAGCTCGATCTCTACGACGACGAGTGGCCGATCTGGACCTACCAGGCGCAGCTGCCGCCGGCGAAATTCATGCATGATCAGAGTGGCAAGCGCGGCATGGCCATCGATTCGATGGTCTCCGGCGGCAACATCATCGCCGGTGCCTCGGTGCGTCGCTCGGTGCTCTTCTCGCGGGTGAAGGTGGGCCCCGGTGCCGAGGTCAAGGAGTCGGTGATCCTGCCCCGGGTGACCGTCGGCGACGGCTGCCGGGTGCGCAATGCGGTCATCGATGAGGGCTGCCGCATCCCGCCGGGGATGGTCATCGGCGAGGACCTGGAGACCGACCGCGAGCGATTCCATGTCACCCCGGGCGGTGTGGTGCTGGTCACCGCCGAGATGCTGGGCCAGGAAGTGGCTCACGTGCGCTGAAACGCCCGCGCTTCGCCGACGCTCGCGTCCCCGCCCATTGCCCCTGATACCAGGAAGCTTGTATGGCTGAGATCCCTGCTGTCGAAGGACTGTTCAACCAATTCGCCATCCTGCTGCTCGTTGCAGCCGTCATTGGCTTTATCGGCACCCGCCTCAAGCAGCCGCTGATCGTATCTTTCATCGCGGTGGGCATCCTGGTGGGCCCGTCTGCGCTTGGCTGGGTGGACGGGCACGAGCCGATGATGGAACTACTGGCCGAGATCGGTATCGCGCTGCTGCTGTTCATCGTCGGCCTCAAGCTCGATCTGCACCTGATCCGCACCATGGGGCCCGTGGCTCTCGCTACTGGCCTGGGGCAGGTGATCTTCACCTCGGCGGTTGGTTTCCTGATCGCACTGGCGATGGGCATGGAGCCGATCACCGCCCTCTACGTGGCGGTGGCGCTGACCTTCTCGAGTACCATCATTATCGTCAAGCTGCTGTCGGATAAGAAGGAGATCGACGCCCTGCACGGGCGCATCGCCATCGGTTTTCTGATCGTGCAGGACATCTGCGTGGTCCTGGCCATGATCCTGATCACCTCCCTGGCAGCTGGTGAGGGGGACGCCAACGTCGCCGTCGAGGTGGGGCAGGTCCTGCTGACGGGCGTGGCCCTGCTGCTGTTCGTGGGCGTGTTGATGCGCTATGTGCTGCCGCGGCTGCTTAACATGCTGGCGCGCACACCGGAGCTGCTGGTGCTCTTCTCCATCGCCCTGGCTGTGGCGATGGCCACTGGGGGCGATCTGATGGGCTTCAGCAAGGAGGTGGGGGCTTTCCTGGCGGGTATCGCCATCGCATCCACGCCCTATCGCGAGGCGGTGGCCTCGCGGCTGACGGCGCTGCGCGATTTCCTGCTGCTGTTCTTCTTCATCTCCCTGGGCGCGCAGCTGGATATGGGCACCATCGGCGATCAGGTGGTGCCGGCGCTGATCTTCTCGGCCTTCGTGCTCATCGGCAACCCGATCATCGTGCTGATCATCATGGGCTTTATGGGCTACCGCAAGCGCACCGGCTTCCTGGCCGGGCTGACGGTGGCGCAGATCTCGGAGTTCTCCCTGATCCTCGCGGCCCTGGGCATGTCGGTGGGGCACATCGGCCAGGACACCATGGGGCTGGTGACGCTGGTGGGGCTGATCACCATCGGCGCTTCCACCTACATGATCCTCTACTCCAAGCCGCTCTATGAGCGTCTGGCGCCGCTGCTCTCGGTCTTCGAGCGCAGGACCCCGCACGCGGAGATCGCCCTGGACAGTCAGCCGGATCAGCACTACGAGGCCGATGTGGTGATCTTCGGTTTGGGCCGCTACGGGCACCAGCTGGCCAAGAACTTCAAGGCCCGCGGCTGGCGGGTGCTCGGCGTGGACTTCGACCCGACCCTGGTGGGACAGTGGCGGGACGAAGGCCACATGGCCCACTACGGCGATGCCTCGGACCCGGAGTTCCCGCAGACCCTGCCGCTGGGCCGGGCCCGCTGGGTGATCAGCACGGTGCCCGATCGGGACATCGGGGCAACGCTGATCACTGCGCTGCGCGGGGCCGGCTACCGCGGTAAGGTGGCGGTTACGTCCCACTCGCGGATGGATGCTGACTACCTGCGTGGCCACGGGCCCGACCGGGTCCTGCTGCCCTTCGTCGACGCCGCGGAGATGGCCGTGGCCGGGATCACCGGGGGGCAGGGAGGAGGTGAACGATGAGCCTTGAGCGGATCCTGATTGCCAGCGACCTATCGGAACGGGCGGCGCTGGCCGGCGCTCGGTCGGCGCAGTTGGCCGAAGAGGCGGGAGCCGGCGTCGTAGCCGTCTGTGTCGTCGAGGGTGATATCCCGGCCGAGGGCGGCGGTGGCGATCCGCGGGCCACGGTACAACAGGCGGTCGAGGCCGAGCTGCAGCGGGTCACGCCGGGGCACTGGGCATCCGTGCGGGTGCGTTTCGGAGACACGCTTGGTGAGTTGTCTCGGGTGGCCGAGGAGGAGCAGGCTCAGCTGCTCCTCCTTGGTGCCCATGGTCAGCATTTCGCGGCCGACTGGGTGCTGGGGACGACCGCCGAGCAGGTCGTGCGCCACCTGCCGGTGCCCACTCTGGTGGTCCGGCAGTCGGCGGAGCATCCCTACCGGCGCATCCTGGTCGCCACCGATTTTTCCGCCTGTGCCCGCGCCGCCCTGCAGCGCGTAGCGGACTGGTTCCCGGGCGCGGACCTGGAGCTGCTCCATGTCCTCGACACCCAGGCCCTGGAGCAGATGCGTACCGCCGGGGTGGATCCGCGCTGGGTGGAGCGGCGCTACGAGCAGCTGCGCACCGAAGCCGAGTCCCGTCTACGTGAGGAACTGCTCGCCTGCAGGGTCGATCCGGATGAGGTGACGATGACGCTGTTGGCGGGCCATCCGGCGGAGTTCTTGCTCGAGCGCGTGCGGACCCGCCAGCCCCAGCTGGTGGCCATGGGCAATCACGGCCGCGGACGCTGGGGCAATCTGCTGCTCGGCAGCGTGGCCAGCCGCGTGCTGCACCAGATCGACACGGACCTGCTACTGGTCCGTGCCGGGGAGGGCTGAGGACGCCCCGGGCATGCCGCTGCGGTGGCGGTCCGCAACCTTCCCGACTGCGCGGAGGTTTCATGGTGGAGGACGAAGGGGACGCGGCCCCCGGGGCCGCGCAGGAGCCGGCTGGACGCTGGCATGCCAGAGAGGCCGAGCAGGTTGCCGAGCACTTCGGCTCGGGGCCGCAGGGCTTGGCGGTTGACGAGGTCCAGGCGCGTCTGCAGCGCCACGGCCCCAACCGGCTGCAGCCGCCCGAGCGGGCCGGCCCGGTGGTGCGCTTCCTGCGCCACTTCCACAACATCCTGATCTACATCCTGATCGCCGCTGCACTGGGCACTGCGCTGCTCGGCCACTGGGTCGATACCGGGGTGATCCTGGCGGTGGTGCTGATCAACACCCTCATCGGCTTCCTCCAGGAGGGCAAGGCGGAGCGCGCCCTGGATGCCATCCGCCAGATGCTCTCGCCCCAGGCGGTGGTGGTCCGCGGTGGCGAGCGCCAGGAGGTGGACGCCGCCGAGATCGTCCCCGGCGACGTCGTCTTCCTCCAGGCCGGCGATAAGGTGCCCGCCGACCTGCGTCTGCTCAACGCCAAGAACCTGCGCATCGACGAGGCGGTGCTCACCGGTGAGTCGGTGCCGGTGGAGAAGGGCACCGAGGCGGTGGATGCCGGGGCGGATCTCGGCGACCGGCGGGGGATGGCCTACTCCGGCACCCTGGTGACCTTCGGCCGGGGGCTCGGCGTGGTGGTGGCCACCGGGGCGGAAACCGAGGTCGGGCGCATCTCGCAGATGCTCGGCGAGGTGCACAGCCTGCAGACGCCGCTGATCCGACAGACCGAGCAGTTCGGCCGCTGGCTGGCGGCGATCATCGTGGTGGTGGCGGCGTTCACCTTCGCCTTCGGCTACTGGGTGCGGGACTACCCGCTCGACGAGATGTTCCTGGCCGCGGCCAGCCTGGCGGTCTCCACCATCCCCGAGGGCCTGCCGGCGATCCTGACCATCGCCCTGGCCATCGGCGTTCAGAAGATGGCCCGGCGCAACGCCATTATCCGGCGCCTGCCCGCGGTGGAGACCCTCGGCTCGGTCTCGACCATCTGCTCGGACAAGACCGGCACGCTCACCCGCAACGAGATGACCGTTGCCACGCTGGTCAGTGGCGAGCGGCAGCTGCGGGTCGATGGCGTCGGTTATGCCCCCCACGGCGGGTTCTGCGAGGGGCACGAGGAGGTGTTCCCCGACCGCGACCCGGTCTTCCACCAGGCCCTGCTCTGCGCCCTGCTGTGCAACGACGCGGAGCACTTCGAGCGCGACGGCGAGTGGCGTCTGCGCGGCGACCCCACCGAGGGGTCGCTGGTGGTGGCCGCACGCAAGGCCGGCTACGATCCGGTGGCCGAGGCGGAGCAGCGCCCGCGCGTGGACGTCATCCCGTTTGAGTCGGATCACAAATACATGGCGACCCTGCACTCTGACCATCACGGATGGCAGGGGATCTATCTCAAGGGCAGTCCGGAGCGGCTGCTCGAGCTCTGCAGTCACGAGCAGACCACCGCGGGGGCGCAGCCGCTGGAGCGGGCCCGGTGGGAGTCGGCCATGGACGAGGTGGCCGCTCGCGGTGAGCGCCTGCTGGCCCTGGCCGTGCGGGAGGTCGAGCCCCATCAGCAGGAGCTGACCTACGAGCAGGTGGAGGCGGGGGGATTCACCCTGCTGGCGCTGGTCGGCATCATCGACCCGCCCCGCGAGGAGGCCATCGAGGCGGTTGCCCGTGCCCAGGGGGCGGGGATCCGGGTGAAGATGATCACCGGGGATCACCTGGCCACCGCGCGGGCCATCGGCCGGCAGCTGGGGATCGGGCAGGGGGCGGCGGTCTCCGGCCAGGAGATCGACGGCATGGACGACGCGACGCTGCAGGAGACGGTACGCCGCGTCGATGTCTTTGCCCGCACCACGCCGGAGCACAAGCTGCGCTTGGTTCAGGCCCTGCAGGCCGAAGGTGGCATCTGTGCCATGACCGGCGACGGGGTCAACGATGCGCCGGCGCTCAAGCGCGCCGACGTCGGCGTGGCCATGGGCAACAAGGGCACCGAGGCGGCCAAGGAGGCCTCGGAGATGGTCCTGGCCGACGACAACTTCGCCTCCATCACCCACGCGGTGGAGGAGGGGCGCGCCGTCTACGACAACATCCGCAAGGCCATCCTGCACATGCTGCCCACCAACGCCGGGCAGTCGCTGACCATCATGATGGCGATCCTGATGGGGCTGGCCCTGCCGCTGACCCCGGTGCAGGTGCTCTGGGTGAACATGGTCACCTCGGTGACGCTGGCCATGGCGCTTGCCTTCGAGCCGGCCGAGCCGGGGGTGATGGGGCGCCCGCAGCGGGATCCGAAGGCGCCGCTGCTCTCCGGCTTCATGCTCTGGCGTATCCCGTTTGTGGCGCTGCTGCTGTGGCTGGGGACCTTCGGCCACTTCGTGTGGATGGAGGAGGTGGTCGGCGCCAGCGATGAGCTGGCCCGGACCGTGGCCATCAACACCCTGGTCGCCGGCCAGGCGTTCTATCTGCTCAACCTGCGCCTGATCTACGACCCGATCTGGCGGGGCTGGGCGTTGTTCCGCTCGCAGGCGATGTGGATCGCCATCGGCGTGCTCATCCTGCTCCAGATTGCCTTCACCTACGCCCCGGTCATGCACGCGCTCTTCGGCACCACGCCGATTGGGCCCCAGGACTGGGCGCGCATCTTGCTCTTCGGGCTGGCGGTGTTCGTGATCGTGGAGTTGGAGAAGGCCGTCGTCCGCCGGCTGCCTGCGCGGCAGCCGGCTTCGGTGGCGACGACGGGGTAGCCGGTGATCCGGGTCGGGGCGGTGCCCGGCTCAGGCCTGCTGGAGGGCCTGACGCACCGCCTCGGCCACCTGGAGGGCGCGCTCCTCGCCCATGTACGGCCACATGGGCAGGCTCAGCACCTCGTGGCAGGCCTGCTCGGCCACCGGACAGTGGGCCTCCAGGTGCTGGTAGACCGGCTGCTGGTGGACCGGGACCGAGTAGTAGACCATGCAGCCGATGCCGGCCGCCTGGAGGGCGTCGCGCACGGCGTCGCGGCGGCCGTCGGCGATGCGCACGGTGTACTGGTGGAAGATGTGATCGCCGTGGGGCGCCGTATGCGGCGTGGTCAGACCCGGCAGGCCGGCCAGTTCGCGGTCGTAGAGCGCGGCGATCTCCTTGCGCTGGGCGTTCCAGCCGTCCACGTGGGGCAGCTTGACCTGTAGCAGGGCCGCCTGCATGGCGTCGAGCCGCGAGTTGTAGCCGATCAGGGTGTGGTGGTCGCGGCGCTCTTGGCCGTGCAGACGCAGCAGCCGGCACTGAGCGGCGAGCTCGTCGTCATCGGTGGTGATCATGCCGCCGTCGCCGAAACCGCCCAGGTTCTTGGTCGGATAGAACGAGTGGGCCCCGAGATCGCCCAGCGTGCCCAGCCGGGCCTCGCCCTGGCGGGCCCCGAAGGCCTGGGCCACGTCCTCGATCACCCGCAGGCCGCGCCGGCGCGCCAGCTCGTTGACGGCGGCCATATCCGGCCCCTGGCCGAAGATGTGCACCGGAAGCAGCGCCTTGGTGCGCTCGGTGCAGGCCGCCTCCAGGGTCTCGGCGGTGACGTTGAAGGTGTCCGGGTCGATGTCGGCAAACCGCGGCGTGGCGCCGGCCAGGCTGATGACCTCGGCGGAGGCGTAGAAGGTGAAGGGCGAGGTCACCACCTCGTCGCCCGGCTCGACCCCGGCGGCGACCAGGGCGATCAGCAGGGCGTCCGTGCCGCTGTTGACGCCGATGGCGTGCCGGCAGCCCAGGTGCTCGGCCACCGCCTGCTCGAAACGCTCCACCGTGGGACCGAGGACGTAGGCCCCGGAGGCCAGCAGATCCGTGGCGGCCTGTTCGAGTTCGCCGCGCAGGGCGTCGTATTGCGGCTTCGGGTTGTAGATGGGGATCTGCACGCTTTCCAGCTCCTATGTGTTCTCTGCGTTTCTCAGGCGCCCCGTGGCCTCGGCCAGCAGGTCGACGATGCCGGCGGCAAAGCGACCGTCCGACTGACACGTCTGCCCGTGGCGCAGGCAGTCGAGGAAGTGCTCCAGCTCCAGGCGCAGGGGTTGGCCGTGGCCTTGGTGGATGGTCTCGGCGCCCTCGTCGATGTTGTCCAGGTGGCCGTCGATGCCCTTGCGGTGGTGGGTGACCACCTGGTTGATCTCGTCGTAGACCACCATCCCCTCGCTGCCGACGATGACCAGGTTGCGCCGTTTCTCCGGCCACAGCCAGGAGCAGTGCAGGTGGCTTTGCAGGCCGTCGTCGTAGCTCAGGTGGAGGTAGACGTCGTCCTCGATGCCCGGCTGCAGGATGCACTGGCCGTGGACCTGCATGCCGCGGGGCGTTCGCCCGGGCAGCAGGAAGCGCTGCACGGCCACGTCGTGGGTGCCCAGGCACCACAGGGCGTTCTCGTAGTCGCGCGCCCGCCCCAGGCCCAGACGCTCCTGATGGACGCTGTGCACCTGCCCGATGCGCCCGGCGGCCAGGTCGTCGCGCAGCCACTGGATGGCCGGCTGGAAGAGCAGCAGGTGGCCGACCATGAGCAGCCGCCCACGCTGCTCGGCCAGTTCCACCAGGTGCCAGGCCTGGCTCGGGTCCGGGGTGAGGGGCTTCTCGACGAAGACGTCCTTATCGGCCTCCAGGGCCTGGCGGACCACCTCGTAGTGGGTCGCCACCGGGGTGGCGACGGCGACGGCGTCGAGCTGCGGGTCGGCCAGCGCCGCCGCGGTGTCCGTGTAGGTGGGGACGTCGGGGCAGATCGTCTGGACCTGGCGCAGGTTTTCGGCGTTGACCTCGACGACCGCGTGGAGGGCGCCGAGCTCATGGAGGTTGCGGACCAGGTTGCGGCCCCAGCCGCCGGCGCCGATGACGGCAACCCGGGGTGTGGCGGCCTGGGCGGCTTCGGTCGTGGCCATGGGCGTATCGATCCTCTCTTGGTGCCGGCGGCGCGCTTCGCCCGCGCTGGGCCGGACGCGGCCTGCGGCGAAACCGCGCTAATTTATCAAAAATCGTGCTGGGCAGGTTATCGACCGGATCGCTGCGGGCTGTAGGGCCGCGTCGCATCAGTCGGCGGCGAGGGTTTGCAGCGCTGCCGCCAGGCGCTGCCAGGCCGCCTCGGTGCCGGGCAGGCCGAAGCGCAGTCCCGCCGGCTCATCGAAGGCGCGGACCCAGACCCCGGCCCGGGCCAGCAGCGCCTGGTAGCGCCGCGCCGCGGTGCAGGGGACCCAGCGAAACAGCGCCGTGCCCCCCGCCGGTGCCAGCCCGGCGGCGGTCAGCAGCCCATCCAGCCGCTGCGTCGCCGCCGTCAGGGCGCGTCGCTGGGCCGCCTGCCAGGCCTCGTCGGCCAGGGCCTGCCCGGCGGCATGGCGGGCCGGGCCGGCCAGAGGCCAGGGACCGAGCACCCCGGCCAGTTGCTGGCGCAGCCCCTCCGGGCCGAGCAGGAAGCCGACCCGGGCGCCGGCGAGGCCGTAGAACTTGCCCAGCGAGCGCAGCAGGATCAGGCCCGGGCGGCCGACGGCCGGGGCCAGGGAGGTCTCCGGCTCGGCGTCGCAGAACGCCTCGTCGACGATCAGATGCCCGCCCCCGGCGGCCAGCGCATCGCACCAGGCGAGCAGGGTGGCGGCGGGGTAGCGGGTGCCGGAGGGGTTGTTGGGATGGCTCAGCACGAGCGTGTGCCAGGGCGGGGGCGTGGGTGGCCCGGCGGCGATCCGCTCGGCGGTGATGCGCTCGACGCGGTGGCCCCAGTGCTGCCACGCCCGCGCATGCTCGGCATACTCCGGCGCCGGGATGGCCACGTTTCCTGGGGAGTGGAGAGCCGGGAGCAGGCTGATGGCGGCCTGGGAGCCGGGCAGGGCCAGGGCCGCGCCGTTGCCGGCGGCGTAGTGCGCCGCGGCCTGCGCCTCGAGTCCGTCGGCCTCGGGCAGCCGGTGCCAGGTGGCCGCCGGGGCGGCGCTCAGCGGGAAGGGGGTCGGGTTGATGCCGGTGGAGAGGTCCACCCAGCCCCCCGGCGGCTCGCCGAAGCGCGCCGTCGCCTCGGCGAGGTTGCCGCCGTGCTCCAGCGTGTCGGGCAGGTGCTGTGCTTCGCTCATCAACGACCCCTCAGGGGATCAGCGGGGAGGGCGCCCACAGGGCGATCGCCGCCGCGATCCAGATCAGCACCCCGCGTTCCACCAGCGCCACTGATGCCTCGATGGTGTTGGCGTCCGCCGGATGCCCGCTACCCAGCGTGGGGCGTTGGCGGACGCCGTCGCTGTAGACGGCCGCGCCGCCGAGGGTGGTATCGAGGGCCGCGGCGCCGGCGGCCAGGACCACGCCCGGGTTGCTGCCGGGCCATTGCGGGGCCTGGTTGCGCACTGCAGCCCACACCGCCTGCGGGCGCAGGCTCGCCAGGGCATAGGTGAGCGCCGTCAGACGCGCCGGGATCCAGCCGAGCAGGTCGTCCAGGCGGGCGGCGGCGTAGCCGAAGTCGTTGAAGCGCACGGTCCGGTAACCCCAGAGGGCGTCCAGGGTGTTGATCAGTCGGTGGGCGACTGCCCCCGGAGCGCCGGCGACCAGGAACCAGAAGAGGGTGGCGAAGACCGCGTCGTTGCCGTTCTCCAGGGTCGATTCGGTGGTGGCGCGGGCGGTGTCTTCGGCGTCCATGGACTGTGCATCCCGACTGACGATCCTGCCCACCGCCGCGCGGGCCTCGGCCAGGTCGCCACGGGCCAGCGGTTGCGCCACACCCAAGGCGTGCTCGCGCAGGCTGCGGCTGCCCAGGCAGAGGTAGAGCAGCCCCAGCTCCACCACCCAGCCGAGCGGCCCCAGCGTGAGCAGGGTGGCGAGCAGCACGGCCGGTGCGACCAGGATGGCGACCGCCACCATGCCGGCCTTGCGCCGGTCCGGGTCGGGCAGGCGCCCTTGGTTGAGCAGCCGCTCCAGCCAGCCGGCAACCCGGGCAAAGCCGTTCAGTGGGTGCCCGGCGCGGGGCTCGCCGAAAACCCGGTCGAGTAGCCACGCGCCGATGATCAGGGCGGGGAACGGCACGGGAGCGGCCTAGACGCTCGCCGCCACGGCGGCGGCGCCAAGCAGTGCGGCGGTCTCGGTGAGCTCCACGGTGGCGCCGGCGGTGTCGCCGGTGGTCCCGCCGAGGCGCCGTGACATCGCGTGCTGCGCCAAGACCAGGGCGACTGCCCCGGCGGCCACCGCCGCCAGCCCGGCCCATCCGGTGAGCAGGGCGGCCAGGGCGGTGACCACGGCCGCACTGCCCAGCGAGGCGCCGGGTGGCCCGAAGTGGGACAGGGCCTCGCCGATCCCGCCGGGGCGCACATAGGGTGTGGTCAGGAACAGCAGGGTCAGCCCGGCGCGTCCGACAACCGCCGCTGTGGCGATGGCCAGTACGGCGCCGGCGTCGAGCAGGGCGGCCACCGCTGCCACCTTGAGCAGGAGGACGGCGACGATCGCCGTGACCCCGATGGGCCCGCAGGAAGGATCCTTCATGATTTCCAGGGTGCGTTCCCGCTGCGCCATGCCGCCGACCCAGGCGTCGGCGGAGTCGGCCAGGCCGTCGAGGTGCAATGCGCCGGTCAGCAGCGCCCAGATCACCACTACCAGGGCTGCAGTGAGCAGTGCAGGCAAAGCTTGGGTCAGGAAGGCCATCAGAATCAGCAGGGTGCCGATGATCGCCCCGACCAGGGGGTAGGCGACCAGCGAGGCGCCACTCTCCTCGTCGTCGATGCGGCCGAGCGAAGGCACCGGAAGGCGCGTGAGAAAGGCGATGGCGATCAGCAGCGGTCGCAAGGCGGTCATCGCTCCCCCTCCGCCGATGTTGCGCGGTTATGGAAGTAGAGGGTCGGATCGGTGCCGGGCTCGACACGGACCCGGCTGACCGAGGCGTAGGGCACGTAGAGTCGGTTGAACCCGCGCAGCGGGAGCTCCAGCAGGTGCGACAGCACCACGCGGATCAGCCCGCCGTGGCCGACGAGCAGCAGGTGCTCGCCGGGGTGCTCTGCGAGCAGCCGCACCCAGGCATCGATGACGCGGCGCTGGAAGTCGGCCATGGGCTCGGCGTTGGGCGGCGTATAGTGGAGCGGATCGGCCCAGAAGCGGGCCTGCCCCTGGGGGTCCTGCTCGTAGAGCTCCGCCGGGGTCAGGCCCTCCCAGTCACCGAAGCCGATCTCTTGGAAACCGTTTTCCACCTGTAATGGCAGCCCCTGCTCGGCGGCGTAGCGTTCGGAGAACTCGCGGCAGCGGCGCAGCGGGGAGCAGACGATCCGGGTCAACGCCGCGGGCTCGAGCGGGGCGGCGCGCATCTGCGCCCAGCCGCGTTCGCTGAGCGGGTCGTCCTGGGTGCCGCGGTAGCGGCGGCCGCCCACCGGCTCGCCGTGGCGGATCAGATCGATCCAGGTCTCCTGGCCTTCGATGGGGGGTCTCACCCTTTGCCCTCCGGGGTTACGCCGGCCTCCGCGAAGGTGGCCATGCGGTTGTGGATGGCGCAGGCCATGCGCATCAGCGGTATCGCGGTCGCAGCGCCGCTGCCCTCGCCCAGGCGCATGTTGAAGTCGAGCAGCGGGCGCCCGCCGAGGGCCGCGACGATGCGGTGGTGACCCGGCTCGGCGGAGCCGTGGCCGAGGATCATCCAGGCGCGGGTGCCGGGGCGCAGTCGCTCGGCCAGCAGGGCGGCTGCGCCGCTGATGAAGCCGTCGAGGAGGATGACCACACCGCGCTGGGCGCAGCGGATGTAGGCACCGGTCATGGCGGCCAGCTCCAGGCCGCCCACGCGACGACCGGCTTGCCACGGCTCGCTGAGGTTTGCCGGTCCGCCGAGCTGTTCTCGGTGCAGGGCCAGGGTCTCGTCGACGGCCTCCGCCTTGTGTCGCAGCCCGGCGGCATCGTGTCCGGTGCCTGGGCCGACTAGCCCCGGCGCCGGTTTGTTGAGCAGGGCGCCGACCACGGCGGCGGCCGCAGTGGTGTTGGCGATGCCCATCTCGCCGGCGATAAAGACCCGGGTGCCGTGCTGATCGATGGACCGGTCGACGGCCCGCGCGCCGGCGGTGAGCGCAGCGCTGAACTGCTCGTCGGTCATCGCCGGCTGCCGGCGCATGTTGGCCGTGCCGGCGGCGATGCGTTCGTCGCGCACCGCCTGCGGCACCGCGCCCTGCCATCGGGTGCCGACATCCACCACCTCCAGCTGGGCGCCGATCTCCTCGCTCATCACGCAGATGGCTGCGCCGCCGTTGGAGAAGTTCTCCATCATCTGCAGCGTGACCATCGGGTCGAAGGCGGAGACGCCGTCCTCGGCGATGCCGTGGTCGCCGGCGAACAGCGTGATCTGGACCGGATCCACGGCGGGGTGCGGGGTCTGCTGAAGCCCGGCGAGCTGGATGGCGATCTCTTCGAGCCGGCCGAGCGATCCCGGCGGCTTGGTCAGCTGATCCTGTCGAGCCCGCGCCTGCTGGGCGTAATGCGGATGGGTCTGTTGGATCGGTTCATCGAGCCACTCCGGTTGGTTCACGATTGCGCTCCTCATTCCCTTCTTGGCGGCGTCAGCCCGTCGCGGGGGGACGACTCTATTTCAGGGGCTGTGCGAGGCCGGCGACGGTCCAGGTCACTCGCTCGCAGCGTTCGGCCATCTGTTGGTGCAGCGCTCCGGCCTCGTCGCAGAAGCGCCGCGCCAGGGCGTTCATCGGCATTACGCCCAGACCGGTTTCATTGCTGACCAGCAGCAGGTCGCCGCCTGCGGCGGCAACCGCGTCGACCAGCCCGGTTCGTGCCTGCTCAAGGCTCTCGCTGGTGACGTTTGCCTCGGTGGCCCCGTCCCCGGCGACGAGCTGATTGGTCAGCCATAGACTCAGGCAGTCGACCAGGAGTACGCGGCCCGGGGCGCTGTGCGCCTCGATGGCCCGGGCCAGCTCCAGCGGGGCCTCGATCGTCTGCCAGTGCGCGGGGCGTCGCGCCCGGTGCGCGGCGATGCGCTCGGCCATGCCGGCATCGCCGCGGGGTCGGGCCGTGGCGATGTAGACGACATCGTCGCTGAGTTCGCGCGCGCGCTGTTCGGCATGACGGCTCTTGCCCGAACGGACGCCGCCGAGGATGAGTTCCCGCATGGTATTCCCCCTGGCACGGGTGAGGGAGGATACCATACCCTTGCACTAGCCGGTCCCGGTCGGGACCGCATGCCCGATGCAGAGAAAGCCAGCCAGCATGACCCTTAACGTAACGGAAAGGCACCAGGCCAGTGACCCCGTCCCCGGGGCCTACGTCGACCACCCCCTGCGCCAGGAAGTCAACGACGAGATTCACGCCCGACCCTATGAGCGCCTGCGGGCCCCGGCCCGGGTCAGTCACCTGGGGATGTTCTCCGGGCGCCACTCAGCGGATGCCGATCGGGCGGCCGTAGCGGATCTGTGCGAGCGCTTCGGCGTGGAGCCGCCGGAGCCGGATGCCCAGCACATGTCCCGTGACTTCGGCGCCTTTCGGCTCAAGTGGGAGCGGCGCACCGAGGTTTCGACCTACACCTTCATCGTCGAGGACGAGTTCGAGCACCCGTTCGAGGGGCCACCCATCGAACGCTTGCCCGAGGACTGGCTGGCCAGTTTGCCCGGACCGCGCCTGGTCGGCATCCATCTCGCGCTGGAGCCGTCCTGGTCGCAGCCGCGGACCAGCAGCGGAATCGTGGCGCTGTTCAACGACAACACGATCGTTGGCAGCCAGATCGCCGGCGGAGCGGCGCGGGTGTGGACGGACTTCCGTATCCACGATGACGGCTTTTCGCGCATCCTCCTGCGCGATGTGAACATGCGCGAGCGCCAGGCCGGGCGTGCCATCCAGCGTCTGCTCGAGATCGAGACCTACCGCATGATGGCGCTGCTCGCCTTCCCAGTGGCGCGGCGCCTCAACCCTCAGCTCAACGAGCTCGAGGAGCAGCTGGCCGGGATCACTGAGCGCATGACCGGCTCGAGCCGGGAGCGTGACGAGCAGCACCTGCTCGGTCAGCTGATGGAGTTGGCCGCCCAGGTGGAGCGTATCGGCAACAACACCAACTACCGCTTCCATGCGGCGCGTGCCTATCACGAGCTGGTCGAACGGCGCATCCAGGAGCTGCGCGAGCAGCGCATCCAGGGCGTACAGACCATCCAGGAGTTCATGGAGCGGCGCCTGGTGCCGGCCATGCGCACCTGTGCCACGGTCACCGAACGGCGCGAGTCGCTCTCCGAGCGTATATCGCGCACCGGCGATCTGCTGCGCACCCGCATCGACGTGGCCCTGGAGGCGCAGAACCGCGATCTGCTCGACTCCATGGATCGCCGCGCCAAGCTGCAGTTCCGGCTGCAGGAGACGGTCGAGGGGCTGTCGGTGGCGGCCATCAGCTACTACCTGATGGGGCTGATCAGCTACGTCCTGGAGGCGGCGCGCGACGCCGGTGCCCCGATCCGGGTGGAGGTCACCCAGGGGCTGGCGGTGCCGGTGGTGGTGTTCACCATCTGGCTGGTGGTGCGCCTGGTCCGCTACCGCATCGCCAAACGCCAGGAGGCCTAGCGCCGCGCCGGCCGGCGCGGCGCCGGCCGCGGATCAGCCCTCCACCCGGTCGGTGGCCGTGCCGGTGCTGGTGTCGCTGGTGTGCCAGTCCGACTCCACCTGCGCCCACGGTTCCATGGGCGGTTCGCTGCGTTCGCCGGGCCGCGGTGCGAAGCGCTCCTCCTCCAGCGCTTTGAGCAGGCCCACGACCATCCCGAGGATGATGAACGAGAACGGCACTGCAGCGGCGATGACCGCGCCCTGCAGGGTGGTCAGGCCGCCGGCGGTGAGCAGCACGATGGTCACCAGGGTGATGACCGTGCCCCAGATCACCGTGTGCAGCCGGGAGATCTCCGTCGAGCCGTTGGAGAGCAGGGTCTGGGTGACCAGGATGCCGGCGTTCGCGGAGGTGATCAGGTAGGTGCCGATGAGCACGGTCACCAGCACCGACGCTGCCGCTCCCCAGAGGCCCACGTCCATCAGCTCGATGGTGCGGAAGACGGCGGTGCTGACCTCCTCGCGGGTGGCTTCGGTGACCCCGCCGGGGCCAAAGAGCTCAAGGTGGATGGCGTTGCCGCCAAACAGTCCGATCCAGACGATGGTGATACCGGTCGGCACCAGCAGCACGCCCATGACGAACTCGCGCAGCTTGCGGCCGCGCGAGATGCGCGCGATGAAGATCCCGACGAAGGGCGCCCAGGCCAGCCACCACCCCCAGTAGAAGAGGGTCCACTCGGCCTGCCAGTTGCCCTCGGCGTTGGCGTGGGTATGGAAGGAGAGGGTGAAGAGGTTCTGCAGGTAGTCGCCGGTGGACTGCACGATCAGCGCCAGCAGGTACTGGGTCGGCCCCCAGAGCAGGAAGAAGAGCAGCACCGCGGCGCTCATCCAGAAGTTGGCCTCGCTGATCATGCGCACCCCGGACTGCACGCCGTAAAGCACCGATACGGTGGCGACGCCCATCACCGTGACAGCGATGGCGATCTGACCGGTGGTGCCCGCCGTGATCCCGGTGAGTTCGCCGATGCCGGTGTTCAGCTGCTGGATGCCCAGCCCCAGCGTAGTGGCGATGCCGAAGACCGTGGCGAACACGGCTAGGACGTCGATGGCATCCCCCCAGGGGCCGTGGATGTGCTTGCCGATGAGCGGGTAGAAGGCCGAGCGCATGGTCAGCGGCAGCCCGCGGCGGAAGCTGAAGTAGGCGAGGATGAGGGCGACCAGCGAGAAGACCGCCCAGCCGTTGAGGCCCCAGTGAAAGTAGGCCAGGCGTAGCGCGGTGTCGGCGGCTTCGCTCGGGTCGTCGCTGACCGTGAACGGGTTTCGGTCGAAGTGGGAGATGGGCTCGGCGACCGCCCAGAAGATCAGGCCGACGCCCATTCCGGCGGCGAAGAGCATGGTGAGCCAGGAGAAGGTTCGGAACTCGGGCACCTCGTGGTCCTGGCCCAGGCGCACGTTCTTAAAGCGCCCGGTGCCCAGCCAGATCACCAGCAGCAGAAAGGCGGCCACGACCAGCACGTAGTACCACTGCAGGAAGGGGGTCAAGGCCTCGCGCCAGCCGGTGACCACCGTCTCCAGCTGCTTCGGCCAGACGGCTCCGGCCAGGGCAAAGGCGGCCACAAGGAAGGTGGACACGGCGGTCACCCGGGGGCTCATGCCCTTGAAGAAACCGCGGGTCGCTACGTTGAACATCGCTGCTGGCTCCTGCTTTGCGGTAGGCTAACGGGCTGGCGCACGGGCGCCCTAGCCTAACAACCACCGACGCGTCCTGCGGCGTTGGCCGCGCCGCGGGGCCCAAGGAGGCGTGCATGCATCGCGGGATGCTCCCCGTTTTGTCCGTCGTCGGCATCCTGGCCGTGGTGACCGTCGCACTCGGGCCCATGGTCTCGGCGCCGATCGCCGCCGCCTGGCCCGCCTGGTGGCCGGTATGGTCCGGGTTTGCCCTGATCGGTGTACTGGCCGTTCACGTCGCCCGGCAGCGGCCTTGGCTGGCCCGGGTAACGGCGGTTCGGGCATTCCTGGCCTGGATACTCTGGGCGATGCCGGCGCTGGTCTACGCCGTCGTCGGTGGTCGCTACGGGCTGCCGACGGCCGGATGGGGCGAGCAGGCGCTCGGTGCAGACGAGATCAGCCACTGGCTTGATCGGGTCACCGCTTACAGCCTGTTGGGGGCCCCGCCGATTCCCGAGCCGCTGCCCCAGTTGGGGGCGACCGTAGCCCTGGTGGCGGTCTATGCGGCCCCGGTGCTGGCCTTGCTGGTGCTGGTCTCGATCTGGCGCAGCGGCCGGCGCGGTCGCCGCGGCCGTGCTTGACACCCCTGGCCCCCCTGCCTAGCATCCGCGGGGCTGACCCGGAGCGCAGATCCTGCCCATGAACCTTGATGCAATCCGTGAGCTCGCCGCCGACGACATGGCGGAGGTCAACCGCTTGATCCAGGCGCGGCTGTCGTCGGACGTGGTTCTGATCAACCAGCTCGCCCACCATATCGTCAACAGTGGCGGTAAGCGTCTGCGCCCCACGGTCGTGCTTCTGGCGGCGCGGGCCTGCGGCTACCAGGGCACGGATCACGTCCAGCTGGCGGCGATCATCGAGTTCATCCACACCGCCACGCTGCTCCACGACGACGTGGTGGACGGCTCGGACATGCGTCGTGGCCAACAGACGGCGCACACCATCTGGGGGAACGAGGCCAGCGTGCTGGTCGGCGACTTCCTCTATACCCGGGCCTTCGAGATGATGGTCGAACTCGACTCCATGGCCGTACTGCGGATCCTGGCGCGGGCGACCAACACCATCGCCCGGGGCGAGGTGATGCAGCTGATGAACGTCCACGAGCCGGATCTCACTGAGGCCGATTACCGGCAGGTGATCTACCGCAAGACGGCGACCCTGTTCGAGGCCGGCTGTCAGAACGGAGCGGTGCTCGCGGGACTGGACGAGGCCGGATGCGAGGCCCTGGCGGCCTACGGGCGGCACTTGGGGACGGCCTACCAGCTGGTGGACGATGCTCTGGATTACAGCGGCGATGCCACCGAGATCGGCAAGAACATCGGTGACGACCTGGCCGAGGGCAAGACCACCATGCCCCTGATCCACGCCATGCGCGAGGGTGAGCCCGCGGACCGTGACCTGATCCGGGAGGCCATCGAGGCCGGTGGGCTGGATCAGATGGAAGCCGTCGGCCGGGCGATTGAAAAGACCGGATCGGCTGAATATACTAGGCGCCTCGCTGAGGTTGAGGTTGAGCAGGCCATCGAGCAGCTCACCTCAGCGGTTCCGGGTAGTCCCTGGCGGGATGCGCTGGTACACTTGGCCCGCAACTCGGTATCCCGGACAGCGTAACAGGTTGCACACGGGGTGTAGCTCAGTTTGGTAGAGCACTGCCTTCGGGAGGCAGGGGCCGCAGGTTCAAATCCTGCCACCCCGACCAGACAATCCAAGGCGCCGCGGATCGACCGCAGCCACCACGCCCGCCTCTCCCCAATCGTTCGACGGCCCGGAAGCGGCCCCGGGGTCAGGCGCGGTGATCGTGTCGAATCGAGCGGCGGCCCGTAGCCATCAGAGTAGACAGGAGCAAGACGCCGATGTACGCGGTGATCCGAAGCGGCGGAAAGCAGTACCGGGTCTCGGAAGGAGACGTGCTGCGAGTCGAGAAGCTCCCGGCCGAGGTCGGCGAGACCGTGCAGTTCGACGATGTCCTCATGGTCGGCGAAGGGAGCGAGGTCAAGATCGGTACGCCGCAGGTCGAGGGCGGCAGCGTGAAGGCCGAGGTCCTTGAGCAGGACCGGCATCGCAAGGTCGAGGTGACCAAGTTCAAGCGGCGGCAGGGCTATCGTCGCCACCACGGTCATCGGCAGCCGTACACCCAGGTCAAGATCACCGGCATCAACGCCGGCTGACGGAGGGCATCAGGCATGGCACACAAGAAGGCGGGCGGCAGCACCAAGAACGGTCGCGACTCTCAGTCAAAGCGTCTGGGCGTCAAGCGCTACGGCGGTGAGGCGGTCTCTGCGGGCAGCATCATCGTCCGCCAGCGCGGCACCCACTTCCACGCCGGCGAGAACGTCGGGGTGGGCAAGGACTACACCCTGTTCGCCAAGAGCGACGGTCGGGTTGTCTTCGAGCGCAAGGGGCCGGCCCAGCGCCGCCGGGTGCGAATCGAAGCGGTCTAAGGGCGGCGACCCATTCCGGACCCGTAAAGCCCCGCCATGGAGCGGGGCTTTTTTGTATACGGACGCGCTACAGCGCAGAGGCCGAGCATGCGATTCGTCGATGAAGTCACCTTTGTCGTCCGCGCCGGGGACGGCGGCGACGGCTGTGTCCACTTCCGGCGCGAGAAATATGTGCCCCGGGGGGGGCCTGACGGCGGCGATGGCGGCCGCGGCGGCAGTGTCTACCTCGAGGGCGACGAAGGCCTGAACACCCTGGTCGATTACCGTCACGATCGCTTCTTCAGTGCCGAGAGCGGTGAGGCTGGCGCAGGCCGGCAGTGCACCGGGCGCTCGGGTGTCGACCGCGTCCTGTCGGTGCCGGTCGGCACCCTGGTCATGGACGAAGGCACCGACGAGGTCATCGGCGACATTACCCGCCACGGCGAGAGGCTGATGGTGGCCGCCGGCGGACGTGGCGGGCTGGGCAACCTCCATTTCAAGAGCTCGACCAACCGCGCCCCGCGTCAATCCACCGACGGCACCCCCGGGGAGTCTCGGGAGCTGCGTCTGGAGCTTCAGCTGCTGGCCGATGTCGGGCTGCTCGGCATGCCCAACGTGGGCAAGTCGACCCTGATCCGCACCATCTCCGCCGCTCGCCCGAAGGTCGCCGATTACCCCTTCACCACCCTCTATCCACAGTTGGGCGTGGTCCGTTACGAGGCGCAGCGCTCGTTCGTGGTGGCCGACATCCCCGGCATCATCGAGGGGGCGGCCGAGGGGGCCGGACTCGGGGTGCGGTTTCTCAAGCACCTGAGCCGGACCGGTTTGCTTTTGCACCTGGTCGACGGGGTGGCCGAGGAGGAGCGTGGCGGTGACCCGGTGGCCGAGGCGCAAACCCTGCTCGCCGAGCTCCAGGCGTTCAGCCCCGAGCTGGCTGAAAAGCCGCGCTGGTTGGTGGTCAATCGCCTCGACGCCCTGCCCGAGGAGGTGCGCGAGGAGCGGGTAGCGGAGATCGCCCGGGGCCTGGCGTGGGACGGCCCGGCTTACGGCATCTCGGGGCTGACCGGCGAAGGGGTAGATCGGCTCTGTGGGGATATCATGAGGGACCTGGAGGCGCGACGCAGGGAGGATGAAGGTGGGGCGACGTGAGGCGCTGCGCCAGGCCCAGCGCTGGGTGATCAAGGTCGGCAGTGCCTTGATCACCGACAACGGGCGGGGGTTGGCGCATAAGCAGATCAGCGCCTGGGCGGATCAGGTGGCGGCACTGCGCAAGGCCGGACGCCAGGTGACCCTGGTTTCCTCGGGGGCAGTGGCCGAGGGGATGCAGCGGCTGGGCTGGCGCAACCGGCCGCGAGCCGTCTATCAGCTCCAGGCTGCGGCCGGCATCGGGCAGAGTGGCCTGGTCCACGCCTGGGCCGAGGGCCTGGCGCGGCACGGACTGCAAACCGCCCAGGTCCTGCTGACCCACGACGACCTCTCTGATCGACGCCGCTACCTCAATGCCCGCAGCGCGCTGCGCGAGATGCTCCGCCTCGGCGTGGTGCCGGTCGTGAACGAGAACGATACGGTCGTCACCGATGAGATCCGTTTCGGTGATAACGACACCCTGGCTGCGCTGGTCGCCAACCTGGTGGAGGCCGAGGCGCTGGTGGTCCTGACCGATCAGCCCGGCCTGATGGACCGCGATCCGCGTGCGCATCCCGACGCCGCGCTGCTGGATGAAGTCCGTGCCGGCGACCCGGAACTCGAGCGGTTGTGCGGCAGCACTGCCGGGGTCCTGGGCCGTGGCGGCATGCTGACCAAGGTCCGCGGTGCTGAGCGGGCCGCCCGCTCCGGTACCTACACGGTGGTCGCCAGCGGGCATGAGCCACGGGTGATCCAGCGTCTGGTCGAAGCCGAGCGAGGGCTGGGGACGCTCTTCGTACCCGATCAGGAGCCCCTGGCGGCGCGCAAGCAGTGGCTGGCCAGCCACCTGCAGACCCGTGGCGCGCTGACCCTCGACGAAGGCGCTGCGCGAGCCCTGCGCGCGTCCGGCAAGAGCCTGCTGCCGGTCGGCGTAGTGGCCGTGGCGGGTGACTTCTCCCGCGGGGAGATGGTCGTCTGCCGGGATCCGTCGGGGATCGAGGTGGCGCGCGGTCTGGTCAACTATGCCGCCGACGAGGCGCGACTGATCTGCGGACGTGCCAGTCGTGATATCGAGGCGGCGCTCGGCTACGTCGATGAGCCGGAGCTGATCCACCGCGACAACATGGTGGTGACGGTGTAGGTCATGCTCGGGCCCGCCCTTCGCGTCTTGGTGCCGTTGGCGACCGGATGTCTGCTCGGCGGCTTGCTCGCCGCTTGTAGCGCCTGGCCGCTGTCACCGGCGCAGCAGGAGGCCTTCAACGCGGCGCGTGACGGCGATGCCGCCACCCTGGAGCGGGCCCTGGACGGTGCTGCCGATGTGCAGGCAACCGACGGATCCGGGCGCGGACTCTTGCACTACGCCGCCCTCAACGGCGAGGCGGGGGTGGTGGAGCTGCTCATCGAACGCTCGGACGGGGCGGATCTCGAGCTCCGCGACGATGGCGGGCGGGTGCCCCTGCACGAGGCGGCCGCGGGTGGGCACACCGAGGCGGTGGCGGCGCTGCTGTCAGCCGGGGTAGCGGTGGATCCCGTTGACGGGGATCGGCGGACACCGTTGATGCTGGCCGCCCGCAGCGGTGATCCGCGCACAGTGGAGGCGTTGCTGGCTGCCGGGGCGGAACCGGATCGTCAGGATGCCGATGGTGCGACCGCGCTGTCGATGGCATCGGCCGCCCGCTACCCCCGGGTCGCAGCGCAGCTGCGCGAGGTCAGCGAGCGACCGGCCGCCCCCTGGGCCCTGATCGGGGTCGTGCGCGCGGGCGATGTCGAGACCCTGGCCTGGATGCTCGACCGCGGGTTGCCAGTGGATCTCGCTTGGCAGGATGGCGATGACTTCCTCTCCCTGGCGGATATCGCCGCCGAATCCAGCCCGCGGGCTGCGGCTCTACTGCTGCGCCGAGGTGCGCAGCTGCACGGGGACGGGACTGCGGCCCTGGTGGCGGCGGCGCTCCACGGGGATGCCGATCAGGTCGCCGAGCTGCTCGGCGAAGGGGTGGATCCCGACGTGACGGTTCGCGGTGGCGATGCCGAGGGCCGTACGCTCCTGATGGAGGCGGCACGCCTTGGGTATGACGAGGTGGTGGCAGACCTCTTGGCTGCGGGGGCTGATGCCAGCGCCGTCGACGAGCACGGCGCCGATGCGCTCTGGCACGCCGCGGTAGGCTACGTCTCGCCGGGGGACGAGCAGGCCGGGCTGGAGCGCGACGCGGATCGGGGCACTGTGGTCCGGACCCTGCTCGAGGCCGGCGTTGCCCCGTCCAGCGGCGACCGTCACGATTTTGCCGCCATCCATGCAGCGGCGGCCCGGGCGGAGGCGAAGACTGTCGAGGCGCTCCTCGATGCCGGCGCCGGCCTGGAGCAGACCGATCGCAACGGCCGGACACCGCTAATCTTCGCCGCCCAGGCCGGCAACGAGGCGACCCTGGCCGCCCTGCTGGCGCGAGGGGCCGATCCGCGGGCCGTGGATGCGCTCGGCGCTACGGCGCTGACCCATGCCCGGTTGGCCGAGTCGCGTGGTATGGCCGAAGAGGCGGTAACGGCCGTGCGCGAAGCCGGGGGCGGTAAGGCCGTGGGGCCGCGCCAGGGGACGCCGGGGTTGTCCGTTGGCGGCGATCACCAGCGCCTGATGCGTCTCGACGCCCCGGTGGCCATCTTCGACAGTGCCGGCTACGACGGTCACAGTGCCCGTTTTCTGCCCTACACCACGGCTTGCCGGGGTCACGGTTGCCTGGTGCCGCCCGTGGTCGTGCTGCCGGCCGGGACAACGGTGGAGCTGGTGGCCCGCGAGGCAGCCGAGGACGGCCGGCTCCACGGGGTCTTCCTGGTCCAGGAGCCGGGCCTGCGCGGACTGCTGTTCGAGGATTACCTGTTCGGCGCTTGGCCACCGGACGGGACGGCGGTCAGCGAGATCAGCGTGGGGCGGGTGGCGCACATCCGCGGCATGGACTGGGTCGAGATCTTCGATGTCGATCTGCCAGCTGCCACAGGCGGACTGTTCTGGTGACGGCCACGGATGGGGGGGGCACAACGCAAAACGGGCGCCTTGAGGGCGCCCGCTTGGGATGCTGCGCGTTCCGGTTGCCCGGTTCAGCCGGCGAGGCTACGCACCTTGGCGTTAAGCCGGGACTTGTGGCGCGCGGCCTTGTTCTTGTGGATGATCCCGCGATTCGCCGAACGATCGATGACTCGCACGGCACTGCGGTAGGCCTGCTGAGCCTGATCGTGGTCCCCGGTCTTGACCGCCTTGAGAACTTTCTTCATCGAGGTGCGCATCTCGCTGCGGCGCGACTTGTTGCGCAGCCGGCGTTCTTCGGCCTGACGGGCACGCTTCTTGGCGCTCGCGATATTCGCCACGGTTGTACTCCTGCTCGCTTGCGATCCTCGGAGACGGGGTCCTACGCTGTCATAGCGGACCCTGCAAAGCGCGTAAATATGCCTGCTGGCGTGATCGCTGTCAAGCGCGCCGGGTTACTCCCCGGCAGCGGTGGCCAGCGTCCAGGCCAACAGTTCGCTGCCGACGCTTCGATTGGCGGCTCCCAGGGCGGCAACAGCCGCATCGACGTCACGGGCCGGTGCCTCCTCAGTGGCCGAAAATCGCTCGGCGTCGATGATCCGCCGTTGCCCGACGTCCACCAGACGGGCATCCACCACCACCCGCGCTCGTGGTGTCTCATCACGGGCATCCAGCTGGAAGTCGCGCAGGGTGGTGCGCAGTTCCAGGTCCGCGGCGAGGCGGTCGCCGTCGGCGCTCAGGTGCCGGACACGGCCGTCGCTCCGGAAGGTGTCGATGAGGTGCTCCTGCCAGAGCCGGGGCAGCGGCGAGACCCAGCGCGCGCCGCTAAAGGCGCTCATGCGGTGTTCGCCGGTAGCGACGGCGATCCGGTTACCGGCCAGCAGGTCACTGCTGCCGGGAGCGGCCACACGCAGCGTCCAGTCCACCTCGCGACCAGCCGGCGACGGTGCGTCCGCATCGGGCGGCGGCAGGCGATAGGCGGTGTAGGTCTCGGGGTCGGGCAGCAGGGTGCAGGCGCTCAGCGTCGCGGCTGCCAGCAGCGTCAGCAGCAGGCCGGGGCGGCGGGGCGTTTTCACGGCTGGTACTCCTCCATCTGCTCACGGCGCAGCAGTTGCCCGCCGGGGTCCTGTCCCAGGCGTCGGAGCAGGCCGCGCAGGGCGTCCAGGGTTTGCTGCAGCTCTTCGCTCAACGGTTCCAGGTCCTGCAGGCTCTGCAGGCCGCGTTCGACAGCCTCGCGGTTGTCGCGGAACAGCTCCTGCGCCTCGCTGCTGCTTCCCTCGAGCGCCTCGGCCGCGCGCGCGGTGCTGCGTAGGATCTCGCGGCCCGGGCCGTCAAGCAGCGCGCGGATCTCCTCAAGCATTTGTTGCGCCTCGCTCAGGGTCTCCTGAAGCTGCTCGCCGCCATCGGCCAGGGCGGTGATGCCCCGGCCCAGGTCGTCGCTGCGCGAGGCCACCGTCCCGCTGGTCCGCTCAAGGTGTTTGAGGGTGGCGCTCAGGGTCTCGATGTTCTCCGGAGAGAGCAGCTGATTGGCGGTCTCGACCAGGTCGTTGATGCCGGCCAGCAGTTGGTCGCTGTCCTGGCGCAGACGGGCCATGGGCGAGGGCTCCGTCTCGATCCGCGCCATTCCCCGATCCGGTGGTTCAAGCGGCGGAGCGTCGGCATCGCCGGGCTTGAGCCGGATGTGGGCACCGCCGGCGAACAGGCTCGAGCTGCCGATCTGGGCCCGGGTGTCGCTGCGGACCGGGGTGTCGCCCCCCACCGTGATGCGGGCGATCACCCGCCGCGGGTCGTCGGGGTCGAGGGTCAGGTGGTCGATCTCGCCGACGTTGATCCCGTTGAACTTCACCGGGCTGCGCGTGGTCAGGCCGCTGACATCCTCTTCGAAGACGATCTCGAAGCGCTGCCGTTCACCGTGGAGATCGGAGTCGGTGAGCCAGACCCCGAAGAGGATGACGCCCACGATCAGGGCCAGGGTGGCCAGCCCGATCCAGAAATGCCGCGCCCGGGTCTCCATTCAGCGGTTCTCCTGCGTGCTGCGGGCGGCGCGCCCCCGCGCGCCATGGAAATAGGCCCGCACCCAATCGTCGTCGATGGCGCTCACTTGCTCAAGCGTGCCCGTGGCCAGAACCCGCTGGTGGGCGAGCACCGCAACGCGGTCACAGGTGGCATAGAGCGTATCCAGGTCGTGGGTGACCAGGAAGACCGTCAGGTTCAGCGCGTCCCGCAGGGTGACCAGCAATCGGTCGAAGCCGCCGGCACTGATCGGATCCAGGCCGGCGGTGGGCTCGTCCAGGAACAGGACGTCCGGGCAGAGCGACAGGGCGCGGGCAAGGGCAGCCCGCTTGACCATCCCGCCGGAGAGTTCGGCGGGGTAGCGCGGGCCGGCCGCCGGGTCGAGGCCGGTGAGCGCCAGCTTGACCCGGGCCAGGTCTTCGGCCTCGGCGCGGGTTAGCCCGGCGTGTTCGATCAGGGCCAGCGCGACGTTCTCGGTGATGGTCAGCGACGAGTAAAGGGCGCCGTGCTGGAACAGTACGCCGATGCGCCGCTCCAGCCCGCCCCCTTGTCGGAGGGCGTCGACGGATTGGTCGTGGATCCGGATCTGGCCGGCGGCCGGGCGCAACAGTCCGATGAGCGTGCGCAGCAGGACCGACTTGCCGCTGCCCGAGCCGCCGACTAGGCCGAGGATCTCGCCCCGGTGCACGTCCAGATCCAGCCCGTCGTGGATGGTCTGCCCGCCGAGTCGGGTGACCAGGCCGCGGACCCGGATCGCCGGGTGAGGATCGGTGGTGCTGGCGCTCACCATCCTATCTCCACATAGATGAGGGCGGCCACGGCGTTGAGGATGATGACCCAGAAGATCGACTGCACCACCGCCGAGGTGGTGTGCGTGCCCACCGACTGCGCGCTGGCACTGCACTTGAGTCCTTCCAGGCAGCCGATGATGGCGATCACGAAGGCGAAAACCGGCGCCTTGGCCAGTCCGGCAAGGTAGTGGCGCAGCGAGATGTCGCTGTAGAGCGAGATGATCCGCCCCGCGGGGACGTCGACGTTGAGCAGGGTGACCAGCCCACCGCCAGCCAAGCCACAGACCACCGCCACGAAGGAGAGGACCGGCACGGCAATCAGCAGCGCGACAACCCGCGGGATGACCAGCATCTCGATGGGGCTGAGCCCCTGGGCGCGCATGGCATCGATCTCCTCGTTGGCCTTCATCGAGCCGATCTGGGCCGTAAAGGCGCTGGCCGAGCGTCCGGCGAGGAGGATCGCGGTGAGCACGACGCCGAACTCGCGCAAGAACGCATACGCCACCAGGTCCACAGTGAAGATGCCGGCACCGAAGCGCCCCAGCACGGTGATTCCGAGAACCGCAATCACCGCCCCGACGGCGAAGGTCAGCAGGGCGACGATGGGCAGCGCCTCCAGCGCCGTATGCTGGAGCTGGCGCGAGACCGCGGCCGGGCGCCAGCGCCAGGGGCGCAGGGCGCTGGCGGCGAAGGCGGCGAGGACCAGACCGGTAAAGGCGATGGCCCGGGCCAATTGTTGGCCCGCATGGCTGATTTGTGCCCCCAGGCCGATCGTCAGGCGCCCGAAGAAGTAGGGTTCACGGGTCGGTTCCGGGGTGGCGCGGGCACGCTCGCTAGCTGCCGCCACGGCCTGGAGCAGGTTGCGTCGCTCGGCGGAGAGCTCGGGTGCCGTGCGCGCCAGCGCTTCGACACGTTCCGGCCCGAGCAGGCGGGCCAGTAGGGTCGCGCCGGCGGTGTCCAGTCGTTCCAGTGCGCCGAGATCGACCCGCGGTTCGCCGTCCAGCCGCGTCTGCTCCACTTGCCGGAGCACGGTGCGGTAGTGGGCCAGGGTCCAGTCGCCGCCGACAAGCACCTCGGGCCCCGCTGCCCCGTGCCGGCACCTCAGGTAGCCCGGGTCAGCCACGGATGGTCGTATCCCCTTGACCGGGCGCTGTATCATCAGCGCCGTCGCTGTTTGCTGTGTGCCGAGGAGGCGTTCCCTGCGTGGTTACCGGTCTGTTTCGCCACATCTTCACGTTCGGCTCCCTGACCCTGGTTTCGCGGATCCTCGGTTTGGCCCGGGATGTGATCATCGCCGGGGTGTTCGGCTCGGGGGCGCAGACGGACTCGTTTATTGTCGCCTTCAAAATCCCCAATTTCATGCGGCGGATTACCGCCGAAGGGGCGTTTTCGCAGGCGTTTGTCCCGGTGCTCACCGACTATCGCACGCACAGCACGCACCGCGAAGTCCGCGCCCTGATCGCCTACAGCGCCGGCACCCTCGGGGCGGCATTGGCGTTGGTCACGGCCCTCGGCATGGTGGCGGCGCCGGCGGTGGTCAGTGTCTTCGCCCCCGGTTTCAGCGACGATCCGGAGCGCTTCGCGCTGACCGTGGACCTGCTGCGGGTGACCTTCCCCTACATTCTATTCATATCCCTGGTCGCGTGCGCCGGGGCCGTGCTGCATACCTGCAACCGGTTCGCCTCCTTCGCCTTTGCGCCGGTGTTGCTGAACGCTGCGATGATCGGGGCCGCGCTGTGGGCCACGCCGTGGTTCGAAGAGCCGATCATGGCCCTGGCGGTGGCCGTGGCGGTGGCCGGTGTCCTGCAGCTGCTGCTGCAGCTGCCGTTTCTCTACCGGGAGGGGCTACTGGTCTGGCCTCGGCCGTCGCTGCGCCACCCCGGGGTGCGGCGGGTGGCCCGGCTGATGGGACCGGCGGTGATCGGCTCCTCGGTGATGCAGGTCAACCTGCTGGTGGACACCATCCTCGCCTCCTTCCTGATCACCGGCAGTGTCAGCTGGCTTTACTTCTCGGACCGCCTGGTGGAGTTCCCGCTGGGGGTGTTCGGCATCGCGCTGGGAACCGTGCTGCTGCCGCGGCTCTCGGCCGAGCACGCCGGCAGTGAGCCGGAGCGCTTCTCGCGCACGCTGGACTGGGGGCTGCGTCTGGTGCTGCTGGTGGTGGCGCCGGCCACGGCCGGGCTGATCGTGCTCGCCGGGCCGATTCTGGCTACCCTGTTTCAGTACGGTGCCTTCGGCGCGGACGATGTGGTCGCCGCTTCCTGGTCTCTGGCCGCCTACAGCCTGGGTCTTTTCGGATTCGTCCTGGTCAAGGTGCTGACGCCGGGATACTTTTCCCGGGAAGACATGAAGACCCCGGTCTACTGCGCGGTGGCCGCCGTGGCGGTCAACCTGGTCCTCTCAGTGAGCGCGGTCTGGGCCCTGCACGAGACGCCCTTCGGCCACGTGGCTCTGGCCGCCGCCACGGCGGCCTCGGCGACCGTCAATTCGGCGCTGTTGTTCACCGGCCTGGTTCGCCGGCGGGTCTACCGGGGGGGCAGCGGCTGGCTGCGCCTGACGGTGCAGGTGGCCGTGGCCACGTCACTGATGGTGGCGGTCCTGCTCTACCCCGCGCTGCGCCTGGAGGCGTGGCTGGAGGCCGGCGTTGTGGCGCGCGTGCTGGCGCTGACCGGTGTCGTGGCTGCCGGCGGGGCCGTCTACTTCGCTGCGCTCTACGCCCTGGGTGTCCGGCCGCGGCAGTTCCGCGAACCGGAGGCGGCCGGTGAGCCGGGCGGCTAGCCGAGGCTGTTGCCGGGCTAGTACACTTGATCCTTTTCTCAGGGGCCATGGAACTCATCCGGGGATTGCATAACGTCCGGGCCCGTCACCGCGGCGCGGCGATCACCATCGGCAACTTCGATGGGGTCCACCGCGGGCACCGGGCCATGATCGAGCGCCTGCGCCGGGAGGCGGCGCGGCGTGGTCGGCCGGCCGTCGTGGTCACCTTTGAGCCGCACCCCATGGAGCGCCTGGCCCCGGCGCGGGCGCCGGCGCGTTTGACCGGGCTGCGCGAGAAGGTGCGCCGGCTCGCCGAGACCGGTGTGGATGCGGTGCTCTGCCTGCGCTTCGATCAGCATCTGGCGGCGGTGGAGGCCGAGGCCTTTGCCGGCGAGTTGCTCGGTGAGCGCCTGGGTGCCGGATACGTCCTAGTCGGCGACGATTTCCGGTTCGGTCGCCAGCGCCGGGGAGATCTGGACATGCTTCGGCGCGTTGGCCGCGAGCGGGGCTACGAGGTGGCACCCATGGACACGGTGGTGCGCTCCGGGGAGCGGGTGAGCAGCACCCGCATCCGTCAGGCCGTTACCCAGGGGCGCTTCGCCGATGCGGCCGAGCTGCTCGGACATCCCTATTGCGTGCAGGGGCGTGTGGTCCACGGTGATGCCATGGGCCGGAAGCTCGGCTGGCCGACGGCCAATCTACGGCTGTCACCGGAGCGCATCCCGCTCGACGGTATCTACGCCGGGTGGGCCCGGGGGGCTGCCGAACGCCCGTGGCCGACGGCAATCAGTGTCGGCGTGCGCCCCACGGTGGGGGGGCGGCGCTTGGTTTTCGAGGCTCACCTGATCGATTTCGACGGCGACCTCTACGGCCGCCACCTCTGCGTCGAGCCGGTGGCCCGGCTCCGGGGCGAGGAGCACTTCGACGGGCTCGATGCGCTGGCGAGACAAATCGGCGAGGATGTACGCGCGGCGCGGCGCGTGCTCGGTCAAGAACACCATTAGGCGAGGCGGCGACGTGAGCGAGTACAAGCACACCCTCAACCTTCCCCACACCGAATTCCCGATGCGGGCGCGTCTGGCCGAGCGTGAGCCGCAGCGCCTGCAGCGCTGGGAGGAAGAGGACCTCTACGGCGCCATCCGGCGTGCGCGGTCGGGGCGCGAGCGGTTTATCCTGCACGACGGTCCGCCCTACGCCAACGGCGATATCCATATCGGCCACGCGGTCAACAAGATCCTCAAGGATATCATCGTCAAGGCGCGCACCCTGGACGGGTATGACGCGCCGTACATCCCCGGGTGGGACTGCCACGGCCTGCCGATCGAGCACAAGGTCGAGGAGGAGGCTGGCAAGCCCGGCGTAGACCTGAGTTACGCGCAGTTTCGTGAGCGCTGCCGGGCGTTCGCTGCCGAGCAGGTGGACGGACAGCGCCAGGACTTCAAGCGCCTGGGCGTGCTCGGCGACTGGGAGCGCCCCTATCTGACCATGGATTACGCCACCGAGGCCGGCATCCTGCGGGCCCTGGCCCGGATCTTCGAGGGCGGGCACGTTACCCAGGGGTTCAAGCCGGTGCACTGGTGTGCCGACTGCGGCTCGGCCCTGGCCGAGGCCGAGGTGGAGTACGAGGAGCGCACCTCGCCGGCGGTGGATGTGCGCTTCGCTGTGGCGGACGAGATGGCGCTGCAGCAGCGCGTCCTGCTCGAGGGCGAGGGTGCCCAGGCGGGAACGGCCTCGGTGGTGATCTGGACCACCACGCCCTGGACGCTACCGGCCAACCGGGCGGTGGCGGTGCATCCCGAGCTGGAGTACCTGGTGGTCGCCCTGGATCACAGCGAGCGGCTCATCCTGGCCGCCGATTTGGCCGAGTCGACCCTGGCGCGGGCCGGCATCGGCCGCCACGAGGTGGTGGGCCGCTGCCGCGGGGCGGATCTGGAGGGACTGACCCTGCGCCACCCCTTCCTTGAGCGCGAAGTCCCGGTGGTTCTCGGCGGGCATGTGACCACCGACGGGGGTACCGGTTGCGTGCACACGGCGCCGGGGCACGGCCAGGAGGACTTCGAAGTCGGGCAGCGCTACGCTCTGGAGGTGACCAATCCGGTCGACGGCGCCGGCTGCTTCTTCGAGGATACCGAGCACTTCGGCGGGCTGAATGTCTTCGATGCCAATCCCCGGGTCGTCGAGGTGCTCGAGGCCGGCGGGGCGCTGCTGCACCACGAGAAGTACCGGCACAGCTACCCCCACTGCTGGCGGCACAAGACCCCGGTGATCTTTCGGGCCACGCCGCAGTGGTTCATCGATCTGGATCGTCACGGCATGCGCGAGTGCGCTCTGGCCGGGATCCAGGGCGTGCGCTGGATGCCGGAGTGGGGCCAGGCGCGCATCGACGCCATGGTCCGCGGGCGTCCGGACTGGTGTATCTCCCGGCAGCGCCACTGGGGCGTGCCCATCGCCGTGTTCATCCATCGCCGCAGCGGCGAACCGCATCCGCAGACGCCTCAGCACATGGAAGCGGTCGCCGAGCGCATGGAGCGCGAGGGGCTGGAAGCCTGGTGGGACCTGGATCCCGCGGAGCTGCTCGGTGACGAGGCCGCCGAGTACGAGAAGGTCACCGACATCCTGGACGTCTGGTTCGACTCCGGGGTGACCCACGCCACCGTGCTGGATCAGCGCGACGGCCTGCAGGTGCCGGCGGATCTCTATCTGGAGGGCTCGGATCAGCACCGCGGCTGGTTCCAGTCTTCGCTGCTCTCCTCGGCGGCAATCCGCCGTTCGGCGCCCTACCGTGGCGTGCTCACCCACGGATTCACCGTGGATGAGCAGGGGCACAAGATGTCCAAGTCGCGCGGCAACGTGGTGGCCCCGCAGGACGTGATGGACCGCCTCGGCGCCGATATCCTGCGCCTGTGGGTGGCCTCGGCGGATTACAGCGGCGAGATCGCTGTCTCCGACAATATCCTGCAGCGCACCGCTGATGCCTACCGTCGCATGCGCAACACTGCCCGGTTCCTGCTCGGCAATCTGCACGGCTTCGAGCCCGGGCGTGATGCTCTGGCCGCGGAGCAGATGCTGCCCCTGGACCGTTGGGCGGTGGCGCGGGCCCGGGAACTGCAGGAGCGGATCGTCGCCGCCTATGACCGCTACGAGCTGCACCGCATCTACCACCTGCTGCATAACTTCTGCGTGGTGGACATGGGTGGCTTCTATCTCGATGTGCTCAAGGACCGTCTGTACACCACGCCGGCGGACAGCCGCGCCCGGCGCTCCGGCCAGACGGCCATGTACCACATCGCCGAGGCCTTGGTGCGCTGGCTGGCGCCGATCCTCTCCTTCACCGCCGACGAAATCTGGGGGCATCTGCCCGGCGATCGCCGCGAGCCGGTGTTCACGGCGGAGTGGTACGATGGGCTCTTCCCGCTGGACGACGAGTCGCGCGAGGCCTCGTTCTGGGAGCGGGTCATGGAAGTGCGCACGGTGGTCAGCCGCGAGCTGGAGCGGCTGCGTAACGAGAAGGTGATCGGCGCCAATCTGGATGCCGAGGTGGACCTCTACGTCCCCGAGGCGCTCGCTGCGGAGCTCGCCCCGCTGGGCGATGAGCTGCGCTTCGTGCTGATCACTTCGGCGGTACGCATCCACGACGTCGCCGAGGCTCCGGCCGGTGCCGCCAGCGCCGCCCTGGAGGATGGCACCGAGGTGCGCATCGTGGTGGCCGCCTCCGGCCACGACAAGTGCCCGCGTTGCTGGCATCGTCGTCCCGATATCGGCGCCAGTGATGAGCACCCGCAGCTGTGTGGGCGCTGCGTCGAGAACGTGGCCGGGGCCGGTGAGCGCCGGGCCACGGCCTGACGGGGTTGGGATGGGCTACCGGCTCTGGCTTCTGCTCGCCGTCGCCATCGCGGCCCTGGATCAGGCCTCCAAGGCGTGGGCCCAAGCGGCGCTGCGACCTTACGAGTCGGTCGAATTGCTGCCCGTGCTCAGTCTCACGCTCGGCTACAACCCCGGGGCGGCGTTCAGCCTGCTCGGCGACGCCGGCGGCTGGCAGCGCTGGCTGCTTGCCGGCATCGCTGCCGCCGTGGGGGTCTACCTGATCTACTGGCTGCGCCGTATCGGGGCGTCGCAGCCCTGGCTCGCCTTGGGGGTGGCTCTGATCCTGGCCGGGGCCCTGGGCAACCTGGTCGATCGCCTGTACCTGGGGTACGTGGTTGATTTCATCCACCTCCATTACGCTGGGTTTCACTGGCCGATCTTCAACGTCGCCGATATTGCCATCACACTGGGCGCCGGCCTGGTGATCGCGCTGCTCGTGTTCTCAAAATCGGCCACTGAACACTGAACCGCTGCAGGCAGAACCGGAGGTTTCCGTGCCCAAGATTCACCTTGCCAATCCCCGCGGTTTCTGCGCCGGCGTGGACCGGGCCATCGCCATCGTCGATCGGGCGCTGGCGGTTTACGGGTCGCCCGTCTACGTCCGTCATGAGGTGGTGCATAACCGTTTTGTGGTGGATGATCTGCGCGGGCGCGGCGCGGTCTTTGTCGAGGAACTGCACGAGGTGCCCGACGGGGCCACCGTGATCTTCAGCGCCCACGGCGTGCCGCAGTGGGTCGCCGACGAGGCCGAGCGGCGGGGGCTGCAGGTCTTTGATGCCACCTGCCCGCTGGTGACCAAGGTCCACAAAGAGGTGCGCGATCATGCGCGAGCGGGCCGTGAAGTGGTCCTGATCGGCCACGCCGGTCATCCGGAGGTCGAGGGCACCATGGGGCAGTATCTGGCCCCGGAGGGACAGGGCGGTATCTACCTGGTGCAGAGCCAGGAGGAGGCGGCGGCGCTACAGGTCCGGACCCCGGACGATCTGGCCTTTGTCACCCAGACCACGCTGTCGGTGGACGACGCCGCTGGCATTGTCGAGGCGCTGCAGCGCCGCTTCCCGTCTATCCAGGGGCCGCGCAAGGACGACATCTGTTACGCCACGCAGAATCGCCAGGATGCGGTGCGTACTCTTGCCGACGAGGTTGACCTGCTGTTGGTGGTCGGCTCGGTCAACAGCTCCAACTCCAACCGCCTGCGCGAATTGGCCGTGCGCTGCGGTACCGAGGCGTACCTGATCGATGGTGCTGCCGATCTGGACCGGGGCTGGCTGGATGGCCGTCAGGCGATCGGCGTGACCGCCGGCGCCTCGGCGCCGGAGAGCACCGTGGTGGAGGTGGTCGAGCAGCTCCAGGCGTGGGGCTGCGAAGCGCCGGAGGAGCGGCCGGGCAAGGCGGAGACGGTCACCTTTGGTTTGCCGCGGGAGCTCGGTCAGCCTCCGGCGGCCTCATGAGCGCCGTGCCGGCGACTCCTCCCGCCGCTTGAGCGGGTGCAGCACCAGCAGGGCCTCCGGCTGGCGCTGGCGCACCTGCTCGGCAACCGCCCTGGGCACCACGGCCAGGCCGTCGCCACTGATGACCAAGCCGGCGTAGCCGTCCGCCAGCTGCCGCTGTTGCTGCCGGGTCACCCAGGCGTGGCGGATCCGCTGTCCCTCGATGAAGTGGTAGGCGGTGTCGCCTCCCCAGCGCGGTAGCGCGTAATGGCGGATCAGGTCGGGTAGTGGGATGTGCGCCTCGAGCGGTTGGTGATCCCGTGCCTTGTCCGGGCGGGATCTCCCGCGCGGGGTTGCCCGGTCGCGGGGGCCTCGGCGCTTGCCCGACTGCTGCCTGCGAGCTTCCTCCTGGCTCGCCAGACCTGCTCTAACAAGCTGTTCTTGAAGAGAATTTGACATGTGCAGCATTCTGCACAGGTGGCCTGCCGGCGTCGACCCCCGGTCGCGACATGGCGGGTTATACTGATCCCGCAGCCAGTTTTTCCGGATAAGGCGAGGGGGCTATGAAGGCGTGGATTCGGGGTGCCCTGGTGCTGTTGGCCATGGCGGCGGTCGCGGGCTGCGGTCACTCGGTGGAGCGGATCGATCGGGATGCGGAGCACGACCTCTCCGGTCGGTGGAACGACCAGGATTCGCGACTGGTTGCTGAGGAGATGATCGCCGACGCGCTGGATCGCCCCTGGTTGCGGGAGTTTCGGCGCGACGAGGGCGGGCGGCCCACCGTCATCGTGGGGGGTGTCCGCAATCTCAGCCACGAGCACATCAATACCCGCACGTTCGTTAACGATATCCAGCGGGAGCTGATCAATTCCGGACAGGTGGATTTCGTCGCCGACGCCGATCAGCGCGAGCGCATCCGTGAGGAGCGCCGCGACCAGGATCTGCACGCCAGCGAGGAGACCCGCAAGGCCATGGGGGAGGAGCTGGGCGCTGACTACATGCTGCTTGGTTCGGTGAACTCCATCATCGATCAGGAGGGGCGACGTCAGGTCCGTTACTACCAGGTCGACATGGAGCTGATCAGCCTGGCCGATAACCGCAAGGTCTGGATTGGCAACAAGGAGATCCGCAAGCTCGTGCGTTCGGCCTCGGCGCGGCCCTGAGCGGCGCGGCCGCGTGACGCATTGGCTGTATAGGCCCTGGCTGGCACTGATACTGGCTGCTGCCCTGGCCGGGTGCACGACCTACGGCGATCGGATGGCACCGGTAGAGGCCGCCGTGGAGGACGGCGATCCGCGTCGAGCGGTGGAGCTGCTCGATGCGGACTCCGGCGGGCCGGGGGACCGTGTTGTCGACCTGCTCAACCGCGGAGCGCTCCTGCGCATGGCCGGGGAGTTCGAGGCCAGCAACCGTGCCCTGGAAGAGGCCTACGACGCCATCGCCGAGGTCGATCCGCTGAGCGTCTCGGAGAGCGTGGGCAGTCTGATGGTGGGTGAGACCGCTTTCGCCTACGCCGGCGAGCCCCACGAACGGGTCCTGCTCCATCTGCTCATGGCCTTCAATTATCTGGATCTCGGGGATCCGGATGCGGCGCGGGTCGAGGCTTTGCGCGTGGATCTGCGCCTGCAGCGTCTCGCCGCCGAGCAGGGGCGGTCCGTCTACCGGCAGGATCCGTTTGCCCGGTACCTCAGCGGGTTGATCTTCGAGCGTCTGGGTGAGCCGGATCAGGCCCTGGTGGCCTATCGCCAGGCCTACCAGGCTTACCGCGAGCAGGGCGGACGGCTGGGGGTTGCGGTGCCCCGCTCGCTACAGCGCGATCTGCTGCGCCTAGCCGATAAGCTGGGACTCGACGAAGAGCGGGCCGAGTGGCAGCAGGCTTTTGGGCTGGACGCCTGGCCGGATCCGGCCGAGCATCGCGAGCAGGCGCACGTGGTGTTGATTGCCGGGGTGGGGCTGGCCCCGCGCAAGGGAGAGCAGGGGTTCGCGGTGCAGGATCGCCAGGGACGCATCCACAGCGTGGCCCTGCCGTACTACGAGCCGCGGCGCAGGCCGCTGGGCGGGGTCCAGTTCAGCGCTGGGGAGGCCTCGGTGCCGGCAGAGCCGGTGCACGACGTGGACGCCGTCGCCCGGATCCTGCTCGAAGAGCAGCAGGGCGTGCTCGCCGCCCGCGCGCTGGGGCGACTGCTGGTGCAGAAGGAGATGATCGATCAGGCCCGCGAGGCCAGTCCGGTAGCCGGTCTGGCCATGAACGTCTTCACCCTGGTGGCGGACCGGGCGGACACCCGCACCTGGGGCATGCTGCCGGCGCAGTACTACATGGCCCGCATCAGTCTGCCACCCGGCGAGCACCGGCTTGAGCTGGTCTATCAGGGCCGGTCCGGTCACCCGCTGACCCGGGTGGACCTCGGGGCGCTGGAACTCGAGGCCGGGGCTTATCACTTTGTATTCGATCGCTGGGTCTCGGCGCGTGCCGGCTCCGTGACCCACAGGGGGGAGCCGTGAAAGCGCTTCTCGTAGTCCTGATGGCGCTGTTCCTGCTGGCCGGCTGTGCTGGTAGTGCTCCGCCATCGGGAGATCAGCCATCCTGGGTGGTCGGCGGTGAGCCGGCCTCCTATCCCCGTGAAAGCTATCTCAGTGCGGTGGGCACGGCCGATCACCGTGAGCTGGCCCACGATCGGGCCCGGGCCGAGCTGGCGCGCGCCTTCGAGGTTCATGTAACGGCGGCGACACAGCAGGAGGACCGGCTGGCGTTCGGCGACGGCGAGACCCGGCACCGGGCGACGCTGGGTCAGCAGGTCGCGACGCGCACCGCGGTCACCCTGCGCGGTGTCGAGATCGGCGAGACCTGGCGGGAGCCGCAGAGCGGCCGGTATCACGTCCTCGCCGTCATGGATCGGCAGCAGGCGGCCAGCGCGCTGCGCGAGGGCATCGCGGGCCTGGACGCGGCGACCAGTCGCTATCTGCGCCAGGCAGACGCTGCCGCCGACCCGCTGCACGCACTCGCCGCGCTGGCCCGGGGGCTGGAGGCGCAGCGCCAGCGTGCCGAGTATCAGCAGGCCCTGCGGGTGCTCACCGGCGCCGGCATGACGGTGCGGTACGAGCTGGCGGTGCTGCGTGCGCGGCTGGCCGCCGAGGCCGGGAGCATCCCCTTCGGCATCGGCGCGCGGGGTGATCATGCCGAACGGGTGGCAAGCAAACTGCGGGCATCGGTGGCCGCTGCCGGGTTCCGGGTCGATGAACGGGAGGATGCCTACCGGCTGGAGGCTGTGCTTGAACTCGAGGATCTCGGGCAGCGCGATGGCTGGTACTGGCAGCGTGGCGGCCTGACCCTGCGCTTGCTGGATGATGCCGGTGAAGTCCGTGGCGAGCAGCGCTGGCCGGTGCGCGGTGCCGCCACCGATTACACGACGGCCGAGCGTCGCGCCCTGGAGCAGGCATTCGAGCGCCTCGGCGAAGACCTGTTCGGCCTGATCATCGCCTTGGCTGTCGGCCAGGGCGAGTCGGCGCCGCGAGGCTAGAAGCGACCGCGCAGCGTGGCCGTAGCGAGCAGCGAACTCGAGCGGCTGCCGCGGAAGTCATCCGGAACCAGATCGCGGTCAACGCTTCTTGCCGAGGCCTCCAGCCGGAGCTCGATCCGCTCCCAGGCATAGCCGCCGCCGCCGAGCAGGTGGAAGCCAGTGCCGGAGAGCGTATCGCCGTTGTCGCGTTCAAGGCGCTCGTAGTGCAGGCCGGCCCCCATGTAGGCGCGCGGCCCGGCCTCGCGGAACTCGCGCCCGAAACGCAGGGTCAGGTCTGTGGCGCTCCAGCGTTTCGGTTCCGGGTCGGCGTAGAGGCTGCCGCTGGTGCTCAGCTGCTCGCTGTGCAGGTGGGCGATGCCCACCGAGGCGTGTTCGCTGACGGCGTACTGGATGTCCAGCACGGGACCGTGGGCGCGCAGGCGCGTTGAGTCGTCGCCGTATCGCTCTTCAACCGACAGGTGGTGGTAGCCGTAGCCGACCCCCACACTCCAGTTGCGCCGGGGCGGCGGCGCCTGCTCTTCGGCCCGCTCGGCCACGCGTATCGTCTCCGCTTCTTCTGCCCGTTCCTCCTCGGTCTCGTCATGAGTCGCCCCCGGGATTCCACCCTGCCACCAGGCCGGTCGGTCCGTGGGCGGTGTCTCACGCGTTGTATCGGGTGGCTCGGGGCCGTCGGCCTGTTCGAGGATGCGCATGATCCCGGGCATCAACGCCGGCCGCATCTCCATGGCGTGGCGGGCAATCGGGTCGGCCAGTCGCGGATAGGTCGACAGCAGTTCGTCGAGCTCATCGAGGAAGGCCTCATCGTCGCGCAGCGCCGCCTCCTCGATGCGGGTCAGGGCGTCATCGAGGATGCTGCGCTGGTGTTCGGTGAGCAGGCCCGGATCAGCGGATGCGCTGCCGTGGGGCGCCGGAGCCTCGGCGTCTTCGGCCGTCGCTTGGAGGACCGGCCACAGCGTGGCGGCCACGATGAGTAACCCGGCGAGGTGCCTGCTGCCGGGCGTGCGGTTGGGCCGACGATACCGGTGCATGGGTGGCTCCTGTCTGTTGTGCCGCTACCTCTTGCTTCCGGCCAGCGCGGCCCGTCGGCTGGTGAGGCGCGCCGGCCCTGCCCCGAAGGATAGTCAGCCCGTGCCCGTCTCGCGACCCAGCGCCGGTGGGTTATTCCCCGCGGCCGCTCGCAGCCTCTAGGCGGATCCGTTCGACCGCCTCGCCGTACTGCGGATGATCGGGTGCTGCCGCTTCGCTCCGGCGAGCCGCCTCCAGCGCCTCGGCGACCTGGTCCAGGCGCAGCAGTGCCCAAGCCAGGTTGTGGTGGGCCGCTGGCCCCGACTCGTCCTCCGCCTCGATAGCGTGGCCATAGGCGTCCACAGCGGCGGCGTACTCCCCCCGGGCGTAGCGGATGTTGCCGAGGCCTAGCCAGGCGTCTGCGTGCGCGGGCCAGCGCGTCGTGGCGGCGTGGTAGCCGGCCAGGGCCGGCTCCCAGCGCTCCTGGCGCTCCAGCTCGGCGACGGCGGCGACCCAGTCATCGGCGTTGGCGCTGCGGGGCAGGTGCCCGGGGCGGGGGATCACGACGGCCCAATGGTCGCCGCGTTGCCAGGTTCGCTCGAACCGGCGCAGCGAGAGGGTCTCGCGTCGCTCGGTGCCCGAGCGCAGGGTGACTGTCCCGGCGTCCAGGTCGTAGCCCACCACCACGGCGTAATGCCAGCGGGGCAGCGCCTCGAGGGCGAGGTTCTGCAGGACCAGCACCGGCTGGCCGCCGGCGACCTCGGCCAGGAGATCGGCCAGATCCGGTGCAAGGACGTAGGGGATGCGCTCGGCGCGGCGGGCGGCGGCCAGCAGCTCGTTCTGCAGCGTGCCCTGGCGCTCGGGAAGGTAGACGGCATCGATCAGCTCATCGTCGCTGGTCACCACGTCGCTGGCGACCAGGACCGTGGCCAGTGCCGCCGGGCCACAGTAGTAGGTCTCGTCCGGGAAGAAGGGGGTATCGCTCAGTTCTACGGCGCGGGGCAGCTCGGCGGTCTCCCGCGCCTCGGCGATCACCTCCGGGTGCTGCAGCGGCGGCCCGGCGCAGCCACCCAGGCCGATGGCGAGCACCGCCGCGCCGAGCGCGGCGGGCCGCCAGGCTCCCCGTTGCCGGGGGGTGTGGCGTGGAGGGATCGGCCGGGGGATCAGCGGACCAGCAGCCAGATGATGACCAGCAGGAGGATGGTGGTTGCGCCGATGGACACACCCGCGCCGGCCGGTTGCTGATCGATGCGCTCGGCCAGCTCCCGCGCCTCTTCGTCGCTGAGTGCGGCGACACGCTCTTCGGCCTGTGCCGGATCAACGCCGTAGTCGGTCAGTGCCTGCTGGACATCCTCGCGTTGCAGGGCCTCCTGGACGCGATCGCGGTCCGATGCCGCCTGGCGCTCGCTGATCACGTCGCTGGTCCCGACCACACCCGCCAGCGCGGTGGTCGGCGCCATGGCACCCAGCGAGAGGGCGAGCCCGATGAGCACGATGAGACCTTTGATGCCGGTGCGCTTCATGGACAACCTCCGTCTGCAAAAGGGGTCTGTCACGGCAGTTGCGCGACAGGTGGAGCGTCGCACGGCGACGCCTCCCATGCAACGAGGAGGGGTGGGCGGTTGGCTCCGCGTCTCGGCTCTAGTCGCGCACGCGTCGCAGGAAGTCGGCGAGGAGCTGCTTGAGCGTCGGCAGGTGGTCGTTGAGGTCGTGCTCGGCGTCGAGCAGGTGCAATCGGGCCCGCTGGCGCTGGGCGAACGAGACCACCGCCTCGGGCGGGATCAGGGCATCGCGCCAGCCGTGGACGATCTCCTGGTGCTCCGTGGTGGGCGTCGGATAGGCCGGGTAACCGGGTATGCCGATGGCCGGGGCGAGCAGGAAGAGGCCGTCCGCCTTGAGCTCGTTGGCGGCATTCGCCATGACATAGCCGCCCATGCTGGACCCGACCAACACCAGCCGGCCGGCGGCCCGGGGTCGGTGCTCGAGCAGCATGGCCACCCGCTCATCCGGGTCCTCGGTGGCCGTGAAGTCGATGCTCTCGACGGCGAAGCCGGCCTGCTCGGCGACAGGCAGCAGGGCGGAACTCTTGCGGCCCCAGGGACCGGTGCCCTTGCCGTGGGCGTAATAGACGCGGTGCTCAGGGTGGGTCATCGTGGGCGTATTCTGCCGGTGAGGGGGGTGGGGTTTCCACCCACCGGGCCCCTGGTGTCACCCTGGCCGGTGCGAACCGTTGACGGCTCTCGGGCTCAATGTGCCGCGGGCCCCGACCCTGCGAGGGGGCAGAGTCAGGGCCCCGGGCAGGGGTTTAGATGCCGAGGCTTTGACGAACCACCTCGAGGGCGTCGTCCTCGCCGTCGCGCGTGCTCACCCCCTCAAGCCAGCGTTCCAGCAGTTCCGGACGCGATTCAATGAGCGCGCGGGCGGCTTCACGATTGCTCATCTCATCGTCCATAACGTAAGACTCGCCCTCGTTGCGCTCTTCCACGGAGACCGTGAACTGCTCCAGGAATCGGGCCACGTTGGGGCACTGCTCGGCGTAACCGGCCGTGATGAGGGTATGCACCGTTGCCCCGCCCTGATCCGGACCGAAGTAATCCTCGCCACCGGTCAGGTACTCCATCTCGATATTGCGGTTCATCGGGTGCGGGGCCCAGCCGAGGAAGACGATCCACTCCTCGCGGTTGGTTGCCCGGCGGACCTGCGCGAGCATGGCAGCCTCGGAGGACTCCACCAGCGACCAGTCGCTCAGGTCGTAAGCGCCATCACTGATCATTTCCTCGATAATCACGTTGCCGTCGTTCCCCGACTCAAGGCCGTAGGTGTTGCGACCTGCGTGATCATGTACCGCCAAGGAGTTATGCTCTCTTCCAAGCCCGGTTGGCGTTACAGGAACTGGGCGAGAGCCTGAAGGCGGAAAGGCGAGGTCGGTAATATGAGCGGAGCGACCATCCATAAGCAAGCGCGCACGACGCCGCAGTTGCGCGAGGAGATCCGCAACTCGACGCTCTCGGAGCGGGCCCTGGCGGAGAAGTACAACATCAGCCGTGCCACCGTGCGCAAGTGGAAGTATCGGGAGACGAGCGAGGACCGCAGCCATCGCCCGCACCGGCTGCACACGGCGCTGTCGCCGGCGCAGGAGGCGATTGTGGTGGAGCTGCGGCGCACCCTGCTGCTCCCCACCGATGACCTGCTGCTGGTCGTGCGTGAGTTCATCAAGCCGGACATGGTCCGCTCGGCGCTGCAGCGGCTGCTGGTCCGTCACGGGGTCTCGCAGCTCAAGGAGCTGATCCCGCGCTCGGAGGGCGAGTCGCGGCCGACGAAGGCGTTCAAGGACTACCGGCCCGGCTACGTGCACGTCGACATCAAGTACCTGCCGGAGATGGCCGATGAGCAGGGGCGCACGTACCTGTTCGTGGCCATCGACCGGGCCAGCCGCTGGGTCTACCTCGAGCGCCACCGCGAGAAGTCGCGCAAGGCGGCTGTGCGCTTTCTCAAGCGCCTCCAGGAGAAGGCCCCGTTCCGGATCCATACGCTGCTCACGGACAACGACCTGGCCTTCACGGACCGCTTTACCCAGAAGACCCGGCGTCCCTCGGGGCGGCATGCCTTTGACCAGCTGTGCGCCCGCCATGACATCGAGCGCCGGCTCACGCCGCCTCGCCGTCCGCAGACGAACGGCCTGGTCGAGCGCTTCAACGGCCGTATCAGCGAGATCCTGCGCACGACTCACTTCGATTCGGCCTCCGATCTCGACTCGATGCTCTGGCACTATCAGCGCCTCTACAACCACCACATTCCCCAGCGTGCGCTTGGGCATGCCACCCCTGTACGCAAACTCAAGCAGTGGTACGAGGAGCGCCCCGATTTATTCCATAAGCAGGTATATGATCAATCAGGTCTTGACGCCCTAGCCGTGTTTCAGTTCATCGAGGGGTGGTACAACCCTCATCGTCGGCACTCGGCACTCGGCACTCGGCACTCGGCTCTGGGCTATGTCTCACCGATCAACTTTGAAAGGCAATACTACGCTCAGGCCGAAAGCCAGAAACCGTCCACGGAAGCGGGGTAACTCCACTCCCTACGCGACAAGATTATGGTCAACAGCCGCGCGGCCCGACGGGGCGTATCACATAAACAGATTTCCATCATGCCGCAAGGTTGCCTGAACTGCCCAGCAGGGGCTTATCAGTATGGCTAGTCACGAGGATGTCTTGTGGTGGGCACGACAGGTGTTCCGGGGCGCAAAAAATTAATTTTCTGTCGTTCCGTCTGTTGAGCGCAACCCTTCGCCTTTGATTTCCTCTATCGAGTCCAGATGTTTAATCATTAGACGTGTATAGAAATCAGGGTCAGCGAAAGAGCAATAATTTAGGTGCCCCTGGAGAGCACTGATCTGCCATCGTTCTAGTCTGTCTTGTTCGTAAAGCTTTAAAAGAAAACGCACATCATCCTTGTAACTTTTATGTAGCGTTAGCCGGCCTTCGGGTAGGACTCTGAGGCCAGTTACAAAAGCCCCTCCGCCTCGTCGTGTCCCGAAACGGGTTTTATTCGGGTTTATCTTTAGTGTCGGTTCTGAATCGTCTTCTACGACCCCCGAAACAAGGCGCGTGATCTCGTCCTTATAACCCTTTTGGTCGATGGATACTGTTATGTCATCCGCATACCTTGTGTAAGTGCTGTTGCCGAATTCTTGTTTTCTATCCCTTAGGGCATTATCAATTCGGGTATCTTTCTCAAACATTACGATGTTGGCAATGTGAGGGGAGGCAGGGTATCCGATCTCGCACGCACGGTTACGGAACATCGCGTCGAGGAAATCCTCGTCATCTTTCGAATCAAGCAACGGATCCGCCTCAGCGTGCTGCATTCTTGATAGAACCGAAAAGAAATCGTCGCTCTTGATAGAAGGAAAAAAATTGGTGACATCCATCTTCACGAAATACTGGCCATCGCGGTGTCGAAACGCATTTTCCCGGATAGACGAGCCGGGCTTAAATGCGGTAGCCGCCTCATGCACGGGCAGAGAATGAAGGATGTTTTTTATCGTCCAATACTGGACTAGCTTGAAAATCCGTGGTGGTATTGTTATCTTTCGGAAGTTTCCGTCTTTTTTCGGTATTTTTTTAATTTTTATCTGTCTGCGACCCTCGTGGATTTGGTTTCGTACCGACTCCTCGCTCATGCCGAGGTCATCACACAGCCGTTTTATGATTGCCATAAATTCCACGGGCCTCTTTTCGAAGGCGGGCTAAAGCAAAATCCCGCTTGACATCAAACTCTATATTGTGGAAATCGAGGAAGGTGCCCTTGAGGCAGCTTGACAGGTCCCCTGGAGAGCCCTCGTAATTGATGACGCGGATGGATTTAAGGAGAGCGATTGCGAGGTTTGCATTCTTGTAATCTTTGTTTGCTCCAAATATCAACTTAAGCAGATCAATAAGGGATTTATGTGTTAATGGGCCCGCTAGGTATATCAAATCGTGCAAGAACAGAAGGCGATCTTTTGTAAGCTTTTCTGAGGGGTCGATGGCTTCGGGTTGTAGACGTTCAAAATATGCGTGTCCCTTGTCGACTAGGCGTGCCCGCAGCTGCGGGAAAACGTGTCCGATCCCATCGCCAGAAAATGCCCCCCCGGGTGTCATTTCGTACCATAGAACCCCCCGTTTACTGGTGCTTTCCTCAACAACTTTTAGGGGGCCTTTATTGATAAAGGAGTTTGCGCCTTTGAACTGCTTATCGTTAATAACAGTTATTTTGCTTTTAATGCTATTTTGATTCGCGAAAGCTCCAAGCTCACAAAAAGCGCTCTCGCTCTCAAGTACTATTATTACGTGATCAGCGATTTTGGAAATCTTGTGCTCTATTTCCAGAAGGTTTTCGGAGTCTTCGATAAGGTTTTCGGCTAAAATAACACGGTGTTTCGGCAGGTGTGCTTTTATAAAATCGATTAGTGCTCGTCGACGCTCAGAAACAAGGTCTTTTGTTTTGTTTGCCCCACACAAGAACACGAGTTTCAGGTCACGATGGCGCCGAACAAGTGACGAGCCATAAATGATAGACCGCAGATGCGCGACCGCGCTGTGCACGGTACTGTAGTGAAAATCGTATTCTGTGCTAAACATTGCCTACCGAAGCGAGCGCTGACCTTTGAGGCGGGGTCAGCTCCGACCGGCGCTGACCCCGCCTCAAAGGTCAGCGCCGCCAAGAGCTGCCCGCCAATTCTTAGCAGGACGCGACTTCGCGCCCCGTGGGCACGAGGCCCAAATTTCTAGGCGGGTCGAGGTTAGCAGGGAGAAGTTCGAAGGCTCAAGGGCGCAGCGCGGATCCAAGCTAAAGACCTTTGTTGCGACTCCATTGCCTGGTGTTGGGCTTTTCGAAGCGTGCTCATAGGCTACTGCAGCCGCAAAATCGCATAGCTGAACCTATCAGCGCGGCGCTGAGCGGGAAGACCGAGAACACGCCCAGGCCGATCCCGGCGAGCTGGTGCAGGTAGTGCCGGTGGGTCAAAGCGTAGCGTCGCTTACCCAGGGCATCGAGGCCCATGAACGTAGCGAGCCCCGCGGCGAAGGCCGGGATCACGGTGGCTGCGGTCAGAGCCCAGGCCAGGCCGTCGTGGAGGATGCAGTCGAGCCCGCTCATAGGCCAACCATCAGGGCGAAGACCAGCACCAGGATGAGGATGTTGAAGAAGGCCATCCGGCCGGACCGATCCTCGTTGACGCACATATTCCAGATGATGTGAAGCCGAGCACAACGAGGAACTCCATGGCGTCCTCCTGGTGGCGCCTGAGCCGATGTGTAGGCGGTGGCTACCTTTGGCGCCCCTAAGTTCCGCAGATCAGGGAGCGATGCCGACGGCGCGTCACACCCCGATAGGCATGGCCTAGTCTGTGCCTGAGTTCGTCAGGCAGCAGCTAAGTGCTGTCTGTGTCCGGCGCGCTGCGTTGGGGGGGTGGCGGCTCATCTAGCGTGTGAGAAGTTCGAGAGCACTCTTGAAGCACTAAATGCGCGATGCTCGGGGTGGGGGACCACCTCGGGCGTCGTGGACGGAGAGAAGGGCGGTGTACAGGGGGCACCTAGACGACAAAAGCCGGGCTCAGCTAGGGCTTGAAGGTTTGTTGGCTTTTTTGTTGGGCAGGGCGTCGTGTAGACGCTATCTAGATGATTTTCTGAGGTATATGGTGCCGGCGAGAGGACTTGAACCTCCGACCTGCCGATTACGAATCGGCTGCTCTACCAACTGAGCTACACCGGCACAGGGTGCCTATGCGACGCCGCGAATTGTAGCCGAAGGGCGGGGTGGGAACCAAGCCCCGCGTGCGTCATCGGGCCACGGTGGCGAAGCGGCGATCCTGAACTACGTTGAGGGTGCGCATGGAAGGTGCGGATGGAACCCATACGCGAGGAAGGGATGCCTCGCCATTCTGGATTCACAATGCTCGAGGCGCTCGTCGCCCTCGGGCTCCTGGCCGGTGTCGCGGCCGTGTCGCTCCAGGCCCTTCTGGGTGGGGTGCACGGGGCTCGTGATGCCGCGTATCACGTACGAGCCACTCTCCTCGCCGAAGAGTTGATCACCCGCGCCCGGCTGGTCGCGCCAGATCAGCGCTCGGCTGATCTGGCCGAGGTCGATGCGGGGGACGTGGGCACGTGCCAACCGCCGTCGGTCGGGGACCAGGCCCGCGGCGACGTGGTTGATGCCGACGGTTGGCGGGCCGAGGTTGCCTGCCAGCTGCCGCAGGCCGAGGTGTCGGTCGAGGCGGGCGCCGATCGCATCCGCGTCGAACTCCGCTGGCAGGCTCCCCACCGGGACGAGGCATCGTCCCTTGAGCTCTCCGGGCAACTCCTCGAGGTCGGCCCATGACCGGGCGTGCCTATGGCGTGACCTTGGTCGAGCTGCTGGTGGCGCTGGCCGTGGCGGCGGTGGCGCTGCTCGCGGCGGTGCAGATCCTCGATAGCGCTTTGCGGGCCAGTGCCACGGTGGAAGACCTTGGCCGGGTGGCGGACAAGGGGGCGTTGCTGCGCCAGGTGCTCGACGGCGAAGTCGCGCTGGCCGGGGAGGTCCCCTGCGGTGGCCGGACCCCGCTGTATCGAGGCGAGGGCGCGGCCGGCGAGGTGATCGGGGCCCAGCTCGATCCGCCGGGTCTGCGCGCCGATGAAGGCGAGCTGACCTGGGTGCGCGGTAAGGAGGCGCCGCGGAGCGTGGCGACCGGCTACGATGCCATCGAGGTAGCGGCCCCGGAGGCGCAAATCGAGCTGGATGAGCCGGCCGAGGAGGCGTTGGGAAGCCTGCCGGCCAAGGTCCTGGTCGGTAATGCCGAGGGCCTGTTCCTGCTCGAGGCCGAGGCGCAGGATGGCGCCAAGGATCTCACCCTGGACGGGCTCGGCGAGGACCACGACCTGCCCGAGCGCGGGGTGGCGTGGGTCCCCTGGTGGCCGGAGGAGGAGTCCGCGGAGGACGACGATGCGTCGCCCGTCCAGGTGCGGCGGTTGCGGTGGTCGGATGGCGGAGGCGTCGATGGGGTGCCGACCCTGAACCTCGGCCGTGGCGAGGGGGCTCCGCAGCCGATCCTGCGCGGGGTCGAGGCGCTGGAGATGGGCTTCGCCGAGTGCCCGGGGGCCGACGACCCGGCCCAGGTCCCGGATCATCCAGGGCCTTTCCAGCGCGCGGAGGAGGTGGAGGATTGGCTGCGGGTGTGTGCCGTGCGCTTTACGGCACGCATCCGCACCGGTGGCCAGCGGGGTGCGACCGGCGCGGAGCAGGTCCAGACGGTGACGGTGCCGATCCACGGGAGGCTGCCTTGACGGGGGCCTCCCGGCAGCTCGGCTTTGCGGTGCTCGGCCTGAGTGCCGTGTTGGTCATGTTGGCGCTGTTGTCCTGGTCGGTGGTTGCCCCCACCGCGCTGCAGCTGCGCGCGGCCGCGGCCTTGGAGTCCCGGGCTGCAGCCCGCCTGGCGGCTGCCGATGAACTGGTCAGGGCAAGGCGGGAGCTGGCAGCCGGGCGCGAAGAAGCCGGCGATCCGGGGTGCTGCAGCGGAGAGGTGGCGGCGCCGTGCTACCGTATCGAGCGCGACGACGGGCAATTTCGGATTTGTGCTCGCGGCAGCGGGGGGGACGGGGCCGAGGTCTGCCTGCAAGCGGGTGGTGTGCTCGCGCCGGCGCCGGTAACGGGAGCAGCTGACCGCGTCGAAATCCGCTGGAAGCGCGAATGTCCCTACGGGAATCGGGATTGAGGAAGGTGTTATGAGGAGAGCGGATCAGCGCGTCCGCGTGGCTGGCTTCAGCCTGGTCGAGCTGATGATCGTCTTGGCCATCTTGGCCATCCTGGTGGCGATCGCCTACCCCTTCTACGGCCAGTACAAGGTGCAGGCGGACCGTAGCGACGCCACCGCCACCTTGATGGATACCTGGATGGCGCTGGAGCGCTGTTTCATCCAGGAGATGGACTACGACGCGTGTACGGATGAGGTCCCGGAGTTGTCCGAGCGGGGCCTTTATGAGCTGGGGGTCGAGACCGACGCCGATGGCTTTCGCCTGACTGCCACACCGGCGCCGGGAAGTCCGCAGGAGGCGGATGAGGCGTGTACGGAATTCACCCTCGATCACCGCGGCGAGCGGGGCAGTGGCCCCGAGGGCGTCGAGGTCTGCTGGGGCGACTGAGCCCGGCCTTTACCCTCACCGAGCTGCTGGTGGTCCTCGCCCTGGTTGCCGGGCTGGCGGCCGTGGCAGCGCCACGGCTGGGCGCTGGAGTGGACGAGGTCCGTGCCTGGGCCTGGCAGCGGGAGCTCCTCGCCGGGCTGGAGCGGGCCCGCATCGAGGCGCTGGACCACGACGAGATCGTCACCCTGTGCGGCGGCACCCCGCAGAGCGGGTGCGAGGCGCAGGGCTGGGATGACGGCTGGATCCTGTTCCGCGGCGAGGCCGCATCCGGCCAGGCGCCGGAACCGGAGCAGCTCCTCGCCCGGGGGCGTGGCGCCGGGCCGGGTCATCGGGTCGCGGCGGGCACCGGGTCGGAGGGGTTCAAGTTCGCGCCAAATGACTGGTGGCACGGTATCGCCGGGTCCATCACCCTTTGTCGCGACGGCGTGAAAGTGGCCGCCATCGAGGTGGCCATGACCGGCCGGCCAAGGCCGGCCGACGACAAGCGGGGTGAGCCCTGCGACTGAGGCCTCAGGAGGCCGGGCCCGGGGGGGCGCCCGGCAGCCCGGCGACCAGGCGTTGGGCCCGGTGGGGCGTGGCCAGGGCGTCGGCGACTGCGGCGATCTCCTCGGCCAGCGGGCGGTCCGCCTCCAATGGCGGCGCCAGTTCGCGGACCCACGCCAGGGTCTGACGCGCGCTGTGGCTGAAACCGGTCCTGTCGGTCAGTTCCAGGCCCTGGGCCAGGACCAGCGCCTCGATGGCCAGGATCCGCTGCAGGTGGTCCAGGTTGGTGGCCGCCTGGCGGGCGGCGCGGGTGCTCATGGGGACGATGTCCTGGTTGTCGGCGTTGGTCGGCACTGACTGGATCGAGGCCGGGTGGGCGCCGGTGCGCATCTCCGCGACCAGGGCCGACGCCGTCACCTGGGCGCCCATAAAGCCGCTGTGCAGACCGGTCTGGCGGGGCTGCATGAAGGCCGGGAAGCCGCTGCGCACCGGGTCGGTGATGCGGTTGATGCGCCGTTCACTGTGCACGGCCAGTTGGACCAGGGCGTTGTTCAGGGCGTCGGCGGCAAAGGCCAGGTGCTGGCCAAAGAAATTGCCGCCATGCAGCACGCGCCCCTCCTCGGGGAAGAGCAGCGGGTTGTCGCTGGCCGCATCCAGCTCGCTGGCCACGGTCTGGTTGTGGAAGGTGATGCTGTCCAGCACCGCGCCCAGCGCCTGAGGCAGGCAGCGGATCGAGTAGGGGTCCTGGGGCAGCGGCTGGTCGGGCAGGACGGCGCCTTGCTCTTCATCCAGCCGGGGTGGCACGCCGGGCCACGGCTGCAGGCGCCGGCTGTCCTCGGCCAGGGCGGTGAGCCAGGCGTGGGCCCGCATCTGGCCAGGGTGAGGGCGGGCGGCGCCGATGGCCGGCTGGAAGGCCTCGGCATGGCCGCCAAGCAACTCGGCGTAGAGCATGCCCAGTACCGCACAGATCCCGGCCGCCCGCTCGGCGCCCGCGCCGGTGACGGCACTGATGCCGGCGGTGGTCGAGGTGCCGTTGACCAGGGCGATGGCGTCCTTGCCGTCCAGGGTCCACGGTTCCCAGCCCAGGCGGCGCTGGGCGGCGTCAGCAGGCTCCCAGGCGCCGCCGTGGACGCTCACCCGGCCCTCCCCCATCAGGGCCCGCGCCACGTGGGCCAGCGGGGTCAGGTCGCCGCTGGCGCCGACGGTCCCGATGGCCGGCACTTCCGGGATCACGTCCTGCTCCAGCCACCCCAGCAGGCGCTCCACAACCGCCGGCGTGACCCCGGAGTGTCCGCGGGTGACACTGGCAATGCGCGCGGCCAGCGTGGCGCGGGTGTGGCAACGGGAGAGCGGATCGCCGACGCCGCTGCACAGGTGGTAGACCAGGTTGCGCTGCAGGGTGCGCGAGGCGGAGGGGTCGATCCGGCTGGTGGCCAGCGGTCCGTAGCCGGTGGTGACACCGTAGACCAGCCGGCGTTCGTCCACGAGGCGCTGGAGGTAGCCCTCAGCGGCACGCAAGCGTTCCCAGCCGGCCGCTAAGACCGTGGCTGAGCTGCTGCCGTGTCCGATACCCTCGATATCGGCGGCGCTCAGGCCACCGGCCAGATCCACTGCAGCCATGCTGTTCAGTCCCAGTCCTGCAGTTTGCCCATGGCGTTGCGCGGAAGCTCGGTGCCGATACGCAGATCCGTGGGTCGCTCGACCGCCGGTAGGTGCTCCCAGATCCAGTTCTCGAGCGTCTGGCGCAGCGTTTCAGGATCGGCGTCGGAACGCGCGGGAACGATGAACGCCTTCAGGCGCCGACGACTGCCTTCGCCGTGGCTGCGGACCGCGCAGGCGGCAACGGCCTCGTGGCTTTCGAGGCGCCGCGCGACGTGCCCCGGAGAGACGTTCACACCGCCGATCTGAATGATGTCATCGATGCGTCCGGTGGGTCGGAAGACCCGCTCGTCCCGCCACTGGAGGCGATCGAGCGGGGCCACGGTCACCGCTGCACCATCGGGTTGAGTGCGCTGGAGGTTGCCGTCCGCGTCGCGCTGCCAGTGGGGCAGCAGGCGGTAGTCCTCCGAGGGTGCCCAGCGCAGGCCGATCCCGCCGGCCTCGGTGGCGCCGTAGACCTCCAGCAGCGCGTCCAGGCCGGCCTGCAACAGCCCGTTGCGGCAGGCGGTCTCCAGCGCGGCGGTCGAGCTGATGCCCGTGCCGCCGGGGAAGCGGTGATTGCTATCGAACAGGTAACGCCAGCGTGCCGGGACGGTGGCAATCAGGTCGTCAGGTGCCGGCTCGCGGAACAGGGCGGTGGGCGCGGCGTGGCTCTCGATCACGGTGCTGCCCAGCGCGCGGGGCAGGGCGACGCCGAAGACGAAACCGTAGAGGTGGTGGACGGGCAGCCAGGCGATCACCCGCGGGTGACTGCCCAGGGCGTTGGCCAGTGCCTCGGCCTCCTGGGTCAGCGCCGCCCAGCTGTGGTGGTGCGGCTGCGGGGTGCCCGTGCTGCCCGAGGTCGAGAAGGTCAGGCCGCTGGTGTGCTGACTGGCGTCGGCGATGAGTTCGGCCATGTCGCCGATCCGGCGCACGGCCAGCAGACGGTCCTCCACACCGGTCTCATGCAGGCGGAAGAAGCGGTTGAGCGCGCTGGCTAGATTGAGTCGATCCAGGGAGTCCGCCCGGATTGGTTCGGCATCCAGGCGGCTATCGGCGCACAGGTCCTGCGCTTCGGGCGGGTCGCCCCGTTGACCGCGGCCGGTGGCCAGCTCGCCGGGGATCAGGCTGCGCAGCAACCGCAGCACTTCATCGGCATTCAGCCCTTGCATCGGTCGGTCCTTTCGCGGCTGCCCGCGCCCGGGACGGGCACGGGCAGCGGGGTCTGGTCTAGACGCGCTTGACGAAGACCCAGTAGCTGTCGCCGGAGAGGGCCTTCTTCATGTGCACCTTCACCTTCGTGGGCGTCATTTGGTAATCGAAGGTGTACTCGAACATCGTGTTCAGGTTGCCCGAGGCCACCCCTTCCTTGAACTTGCCGTAGAACTCCGGGCTGTCAGTGCACGGGGCCACGTCCTTGAAGAAGTTCTTGCCGATGACCTGCTTCGGGTCGCGGCCGGTGATGTCGCCCTCCGCGGCGTTGTACTGAAGGATGTTGCCGTCGCCGTCGAGCTGGATGGCGCCGAAGGCCAGGCCGTCGAGCTGGCCGTCGTCCATCTTGGCGAGGGTGTTCTCGATGTCCTCGCTACCGAAGGCTACGTGTTCCATCGTGATACTCCTTTCATGGACCGGGGGCTTCGTGGTGAGCCTTGCTCACTCTCGAGACTCCAGCCTAGATGTAAAGCCTTTGTATAACAAGAACCGTCCCTTTGTTCATCCGTAGCGTTGGAGCGAGTACGGGGCGGGATCGAGGTCGCAGGTGCGCTCCTCCAGCTGGTCGGCGACCAGGCGCGCGCTGCCGGCGGCGAACGTCCAGCCCAGGTGGCCGACGCCCGTGGCCAGGTGCAGGCCGGAGATCGGGGTCGGACCCAGGATCGGGGGGCCGTCGCAGGTCATCGGGCGCAGGCCGGCCCAGGGTTGGCTCGGGGCGTCCGCCAGCTGTTCGGCCAGGCGCGGGAAGCGGCTCAGACCCTGCTCGCGGACGGCTCGCCAGCGCCGCTCGTCGAGCCTGAGATCGAAGCCGGTGATCTCCGCCTTGCCGGCGATACGCAGCTGCTCACCCAGTCGGGTAACGACCACCTTGCGGGCGTCGTCGATGATGGGCATCCCGGGTGCGCCCTCTATCCCGTGCAGCGGGATGCTCACCGAATACCCCTTGACGGGTTCGATGGGCAGGCGCAGACCGAAGCTGCGGGTCAGGGCCGGGCTGTAACTGCCCGCCGCGACAACTACGGCGTCCGCGTCGATGATCCCGCGGCTGGTCTCGACGCCCTCCACACCCGCTGGGCCGCCGAGCAGCCTGCGTGCCGTAGTGTCGAGCCACAGTTCGGCGCCTTCGGCGGTGAGTCGCTGCGCCAGGGCCGCGGTGAACTGCAGCGGGTCGCCGCAGCCGTCGTCGGGGAACTCGATGGCGCCAGCCAGCTGGTCTGCGGTATCACTCAGCGCGGGTTCGCGGGCGAGCGTCTCGTCCACTCCCAATACCTGGTGCCGGATGCCCAGCGCTTCCACGGCAGCCGCTTCGGTGCACCCCTGCTCCAGAGCGTCCGGGTCATCGAAGAGCTTCAGGATGCCGCTGTCGCGAGCGGCGAACGAGAGGTCGAGCTCGTCACGCCACGCCCGTGCCTGCTGTAGGCCGTAGAGGGCCAGGACCGCATTGGCGTCGGCGTGACGGCGGTAGCGCCGGGCGGTGGCGTTGGCCAGGAAGCGCAGCGACCAGCTCGGATTGCGCAGTACGCGCAAGGGATTGATGCGCAGCGGGGAGTCGGGTTTGCCGAGCCAGGCAATGGCATCCCGGAGTACGCCCGGAGGGTTCCATGGAGCGGCGTGGCCGGCGTGGAGCTGGGCGCCGTTGGCGTAGCTCGTCTCCTGCGCCACGTCGCTGCAGCGCTCGATGAGCACGATCTGGTGGCCACGGGCGGTCAGTTCCCAGGCCACGGAGGTTCCGACCACGCCAGCCCCGACTACAGCGATGCGCATCGGTGTTCTCCCTCGGTTGTGGTTCGGGCACGATTCTCCGGCGCGGGCGGTGGGATCACGGCGCCGCGCTGCTGTCTCGGTAACGGTGCCAGCCCTCGGCGCGCAAACGGCAGGCCGGGCATTCGCCGCAGCCGTAGCCCCACTCGTGGCGCTGCTCGCGCGCGCCGTAGTAGCAGGTGTGGCTTGCCTCCACGATCAGGTCCACCAGGGCGGTTCCGCCGAGTCGTTCGGTCAGCGCCCAAGTCTGGGCCTTGTCCAGCCACATCAGGGGGGTATGCAGCACCAGTCGTTCGGCCATGCCCAGGTTCAGGGTGACCTGCAGGGACTTGACGGTGTCGTCGCGGCAGTCGGGGTAGCCGGAGAAGTCGGTTTCGCAGACGCCGGCTACCAGGTGGCGGATGCCCCGCCGGTGGCCCAGGGCCGCCGCCAGGGTGAAGAAGAGCAGGTTGCGGCCGGGGACGAAGGTGTTGGGCAGGCCGCGCGCGTCGTAGGTGATTTCGGCCTCGCGGGTCAGCGCCGTGTCGCTGATCTCGCCGAGCACGCCGGCGTCGAGAACGCGGTCCTCGCCCAGGCGCGCCGCCCAATCGGGGCGCAGGGCCCGCAGGCCGTCAAGAACCTCGCGGCGGGCCGAGAGTTCCACGTCGTGCCGCTGCCCGTAGGCGAAGCCGATGGTCTCGACGCGGCTGAAACGCTCCAGGGCCCAGGCAACACAGGCCGTGGAGTCCTGCCCCCCGGAGAAGAGGACCAGGGCGTGTTCTTCATCGGTGCTGGCGGGTGTCCGCTGCCGGGACTCGGCCATCGCCTGCTTCCTGGTTGGTTGTCGCGTTCCCGTAACAGGATAGGGGTTGCGTGCAGCGTCCGCCAGAGCGATGCGGCGGTGCCCCGGCGGTCACTCGCCGGCGTCCCGGCGGGCTGCCAGCAGGGCCTGCTCGGTGGCGGCCCAGCTGATCCCGTCGGCCGGGCCAATGATCTCCAGCCGGCTTTCGCCGCGCCAGGCGGTGGCTTCCATCCGGACCCCATCGGCGTCGACATCCACGCGCAGCCAGTCGCGGCCGGTGCGCACGACGCCCTTGACGCGCTGGGAGCCGCGAAGGGTCTCAAGGGCCCGGAGCAGGGCCTGGCGGTCGAAGGCGTCGTCGGGGTGGAAGATCCACCCGCAGGCCGCAGCGGCGCCGCCAGCCTGCTCGGCGCGCACCGGGCGGCCCGGTTCGGGGGTGGCGGCACGGTCGGCGTGGTGGTCGTGGTGCCCGGCGTGGTGAGGCGCTGCCGCGCTGCCTGCGGGGCCGGCACGGCCAGCTGACTCGTCCAGCCAAGCCGGATCGATGCAGCCGTGGGCGGCCTCCTCGATGCGCTGCTTGGGTGGATACAGCGATCGGGCCCAGGCCTGGAAGGTTGCGCGCTCGCCGGCGCTGCACAGGTCGGTCTTGTGGGCAACCAGCACATCGGCCAGCTGCGCCTGATCCAGGAATGCGTCGTGCCCGGCGACCCGCGGATCATCGAGTTGGCGCGGGTCGATCAGGGTCAGCGTGGCGCGCAGCGAGATCGCGCCCTGCTGCTCGAATTCGCGGAGCAGGTCGAGGATGCGCGCCGGATGGCCGAGTCCGGTCGGCTCGATCAGCAGACGGGACGGACGGCTGCGGCGCAGCAGGCGGGCCAGGGCGATCCGGAAGGGCGCCCCGAGTGTGCAGCACAGGCAGCCGCCGGGCAGTTCTTCGATGGCCGCGTCGTCCTCGAATCGTGTGGCGTCGACACCGACATCGCCGAATTCGTTGACGAGCACGGCCCAGCGCTCGCCGGCAGGGCGGGCCTCGGCGAGCAGGTGCCGGATGGCCGTGGTCTTGCCGACGCCCAGGAAGCCAGTGATCAGATTGGCGGGGGCGGGACTCTGCATGATGCGAAGCATACGCGCAGCGACCCGCACCCGACCAGGCCCGCCCACAGGTCTGCAGTGCTACAATCGGTGACCTATGTCTGGGAATACCTTCGGCACCCTGTTCACGGTTACGACCTTCGGCGAGAGCCACGGCCCGGCGCTTGGCGGCGTCGTGGATGGCTGCCCGCCGGGGCTCGCCCTTACCGAGACGGATCTGCAGGTCGAACTCGACCGGCGCCGGCCCGGGCGCTCCAAGCACACCACGCAGCGCCGCGAGAGCGATCAGGTGCGGATCCTCTCCGGGGTCTTCGAGGGGGTGACCACCGGGACGTCCATCGGGCTGCTCATCGAAAACACCGATCAGCGCTCCAAGGATTACTCGGAGATCGCCGAGCGCTTCCGGCCCGGGCACGCCGACTACACCTATCAGCAAAAGTACGGCATCCGTGACTATCGTGGCGGCGGGCGCTCCTCGGCCCGGGAGACGGCCGTCCGGGTGGCGGCCGGGGCCATCGCCCGCCGCTATCTCGCCCAGCGTCTCGGTATCGAAATCCGTGGACGGCTGGCGCAGATGGGCGAGATCGAACTTGGGGCCGAAGACTGGTCCGCCGTCGACAGCAACGATTTCTTCTGCGCTGATCCGGCGCGCATTCCGGAGCTCGAGGCGCTGATCCACGAGGTTCGCAAGGCCGGCGACTCGGTGGGTGCGGCGGTGGAGGTCGAGGTCCGCCATATGCCGCCGGGGCTCGGCGAGCCGGTCTTCGACCGGCTCGATGCCGATCTGGCCAAGGCGCTGATGTCCATTAACGCCGTCAAGGGGGTGGAGGTCGGCGCGGGTATGGCCGCCGCCGGGCAGCGGGGTAGCGCCCATCGCGATGAACTGACTCCGGACGGGTTCGCCGGCAACCAGTCCGGCGGAGTGCTCGGTGGTATCTCCAGCGGGCAGGATCTGGTGGTGCGGGCTGCGCTCAAGCCCACCTCGAGCATGCTCATTCCGGGACGCTCGGTGGACGTCCACGGCCAGCCGGTCTCGGTGGTGACCAAAGGACGCCACGATCCCTGCGTCGGGATCCGTGCCGTGCCCATTGCCGAGGCCATGGCGGCGCTGGTAGTGATGGATCACTGGCTGCGGCATCGGGCACAGAACGCCGACGTCGAGTCCGGGACCCCGGTGCTGCCCGCCCGCGACCGGGAGTGACCCGTTGAGCGTCGGGGCTCCGGGCGGGGCGCAGACGCCGCTGCCTTACTGGCGGCTCTCCGGCTTCTACCTGTTCTTCTTCGCCGCCCTCGGGGCGCTGATGCCCTACTGGGGGCCGTATCTGCGCGCCGAGGGGTTCTCTTCGGCGGAGATCGGTCAGCTGCTGGCCATCCTGCACGCCACCAAGATCATCGCGCCCAACGTCTGGGGGGCTCTGGCCGATCGGCTCGACCGGCGCATGGCTGTGGTGCGTGCCGCCTCGGTGGTGGCTTTCCTGGCCTTCTCCGCCATCCTCATCGCCGAGACCTACGGGGCGGTGGCCCTGGTGATGGCCCTGTTCGGCTTTTTCTGGAACGCCGCGCTGCCCCAGTACGAGGCCAATACCTTCAACCACCTGCGTGGGCAGGAGCACCGATACGGGCGTATCCGGCTTTGGGGCTCGGTGGGGTTCATCCTGTCGGTGATGGGCATCGGGGAGATGCTCGACCGGGCCGGGTTCGACGCGCTGCCCTACGTGGTGCTGCTGATCTTCGGCGGGCTGGCCATCTCCAGCCTGATCGCGCCGGAGGCGGGGCGCGCCATGCGCCGTGCCGATGGTGACGGTTTCTGGGAGACCCTGCGCCGGCCGGCGGTGATCGGGTTCTTTCTGGCCTGTTTCCTCAACCAGATGGGCCACGGGCCGTTCTACGGCTTTTTCAGCATCTACCTGGAGGACCACGGCTACAGCGGCGGGCTGATCGGGGCCCTATGGGCCTGGGGCGTGGTGGCCGAGATCGTCATCTTCCTGGTCATGCATCGGCTACTACCCCGTTTCGGGGCCCGCACCCTGCTGACACTGGCGCTGACGCTGGGCGGGCTGCGGTGGCTGATGGTCGCCGCCTGGGTGGACTCGGCCTGGCTGGTGGCCCTGAGTCAGACCTTCCACGCCGCCAGCTTCGGGATCTACCACGCAGTGGCCATTGACGTGGTCAACCGTTTTTTCACCGGCGCCGCGCAGGGGCGCGGGCAGGCGCTCTACTCCAGCCTGACCTTCGGCGCCGGCGTCGCGCTGGGGTCGCTGCTCTCGGGCATGGCCTGGGATGTCTTCGGTGGACAGACCTTCCTGGCCGCCAGTGCGGTGGCTTTCCTGGCGGCGATCCTGGCGGCTTGGAGCCTGCGCGGGCAGCGGGCCTGAGGGGAGGCATTTCCCCCGAAGGGGGTCGGTCCGATATAATTGTACGGTGAATGTTTTGAAGTCAATTGATAGAACAGGCCAATGACCGGGAAGACCCTCTACGACAAGCTCTGGGATAGCCATGTGGTCACCGAGTACGACGACGGCTCGGCGCTGCTCTACATCGATCGTCAGCTCCTGCACGAGGTGACCTCGCCGCAGGCGTTTGAGGGTCTCCGCCTGGCCGGGCGCCAGCCCTGGAGCGTGGCGTCCAATCTTGCCGTGACCGATCACAATGTTCCCACCACCGATCGCAGCCAGCCGGTGGAGGATCCGGTCTCGCGTGTTCAGATCGAGACGCTGGACCGCAACTGTGCCGACTTCCGGGTCACCGAGTTCGGCATCCACGACCCGCGTCAGGGGATTGTCCACGTCGTCGGTCCCGAGCAGGGCACCACCCTGCCCGGGATGACGCTGGTCTGTGGCGACTCCCACACCTCCACCCATGGGGCGCTCGGTGCCCTGGCCTTCGGCGTGGGGACCAGCGAGGTGGAGCACGTCCTGGCCACTCAGACCCTGGTCCAGAAAAAGGCCCGGACCATGCTCATCCGCATCGACGGGCAGCTGGGGCGCGGGGTCACGGCCAAGGACATCATCCTGGCGATCATTGGCCGTATCGGCACTGCCGGCGGCACCGGCTACGCCCTGGAGTACGGCGGTGAAGCCATCCGCAACCTCTCCATGGAGGGGCGGATGACCATCTGCAACATGTCCATCGAGGCCGGGGCACGCACCGGCATGGTGGCCGTGGACGACACCACCATCGATTACGTCCGTGGCCGGCCCAACGCCCCGGAGGGCGAGCGGTGGGAGCAGGCCGTGGCCAGCTGGCGCAATCTGGTCTCGGATCCGGACGCCGAGTTCGACCGGGTGGTGGAGATGCACGCCGACGAGATCGAGCCCCAGGTAACCTGGGGGACCTCGCCGGAGATGGTCGCCTCGGTGAACCGGCACGTGCCCGACCCGGCCGAGGAGTCCGATGCGGTCCGTGCCCGGGCAATGACCCGGGCACTGGAGTACATGGGCCTGGAGCCGGGAATCGCCCTGACTGACATCCCCATGGACAAGATCTTCATCGGTTCCTGCACCAACGCCCGTATCGAGGATCTGCGCGAAGCCGCCGAGGTGGTCCGTGGCCGCCGGGTGGCGGAGAACATTCGCCAGGCCCTGGTGGTGCCGGGCTCCGGGGTGGTCAAGCAGCAGGCCGAGGCCGAGGGGCTGGACCGGGTCTTCCTCGAGGCCGGTTTCGAATGGCGGGAGCCGGGGTGCTCCATGTGCCTGGGCATGAATCCTGATCGCCTGGAGCCCGGCGAGCGCTGTGCCTCCACCTCGAACCGCAATTTCGAGGGCCGGCAGGGACAGGGGGGACGCACCCATCTGGCCAGCCCGGCGATGGTCGCCGCCGCAGCCATTCACGGCCACTTCGTGGATATCCGAGAGTAGTCGCTGACACGTCTCCGGCCCTTCATCCAACGACTGGAAACGCCCATGGAACCTTTCACTCGACACACCGGTCTGGTGGCGCCGTTGGATCGCTCCAACGTGGACACGGACGCCATCATCCCCAAGCAGTTCCTCAAGTCGGTCAAGCGCACCGGGTTCGGTCCGTACCTCTTTGACGAGTGGCGGTACCTCGACCGCGGCGAGCCGGGGATGGACTGTGCGAACCGGCCGCGCAACCCCGATTTCGTCCTCAACCAGGAGCGTTATCAGGGGGCCAGCGTGCTGCTCGCCCGGGACAACTTCGGCTGCGGCTCATCCCGGGAACACGCCCCTTGGGCGCTCAAGGACTACGGCTTCCGGGCGATTGTGGCGCCAAGCTTCGCCGATATCTTCTACAGCAACTGCTTCAAGAACGGCCTGCTGCCGGTGGTGCTGGAGGAGGGGGCGGTGGACCGGCTCTTCCAGGCGGTTTACGCCACCGAGGGGTACCAGCTGACCATCGATCTTTTCGAGCAGCAGGTCCTGACCCCGGATGGCGAGCGCTTCGGCTTCGAGGTGGATCCGTTCCGCAAGCGCATGCTGCTCGAGGGGCTCGATGAGATCGGCGTCACCCTGGAGGAGCAGAGCGAGGCGATCCAGGCCTACGAGCAGCGGCGCAAGCAGGAAGCCCCCTGGCTCTTCCCCGAACCCTGAACCCTGGAACCTGAATAGAACCTATGTCCCACAAGATCCTGCTGCTTCCCGGCGACGGTATCGGCCCCGAGATCACCGCGGAGGCCCGGCGCGTGCTGGAGGCCCTGAACGAGCGCCATGGGCTTGGCTGCGAGATGGAGACGGCGCCCATCGGCGGCGCCGGCTACGACGCGGCGGGGCAGCCCCTGCCCGATGAGACCCTGCGCCTGGCGCGGGCGGCCGACGCGGTGCTGCTCGGCGCGGTCGGCGGCCCGCAGTACGACGCGCTGCCCCGCGAGGTGCGCCCGGAGCGTGGCCTGCTGGCGATCCGCTCGGAGCTGGGGCTGTTCGGCAATCTGCGCCCGGCCATCCTCTACCCGCAGCTGGCCGGGGCCTCGGCGCTGCGCGAGGAGGTCGTGGCGGGGCTGGACATCCTCATCGTCCGCGAGCTCACCGGCGGCATCTACTTCGGCCAGCCCCGGGGGATCCGCACGCTGGAGAACGGCGAGCGCCAGGGGTACAACACCGAGGTCTACAGCGAGTCGGAGATCGAGCGGATCATGCGCCTGGCCTTCGAGGCGGCGCAGCAGCGCCAGGGGCGGGTCTGCTCGGTGGACAAGGCGAACGTGTTGGAGAGCTCGGAGCTCTGGCGGGAGGTCGCCGAGCGGGTGGCCGCCGACTATCCGGCGGTGGAGCTCTCCCATATGTATGTGGACAACGCCGCCATGCAGCTGGTGCGCGCGCCGAAGCAGTTCGACGTGGTGGTCACCGGCAACCTCTTCGGCGACATCCTCTCGGACTGCGCCGCCCAGTTGACCGGCTCCATCGGCATGCTGCCCTCGGCCTCGCTGGATGAGCACGGCAAGGGGCTCTACGAGCCGGTGCACGGCTCAGCGCCGGATATCGCCGGGCAGGACAAGGCCAATCCGCTGGCCACGATCCTGTCGGTGGCGATGATGCTGCGCTATAGCCTGGGTGCCGGCGAGGCTGCCGACCGGGTCGAGGCCGCCGTGGGGGCGGTGCTCGAGGAAGGGCTGCGCACCCCGGACCTGCAGGGCGGTACGCGGCCGGTGGGCACCCGGGAAATGGGCGAGGCGGTGGCGCAGCGGCTGTAGCTCCAGCCACAGCCCGCAGCAACCACCCGCGACAAAGGGGCCGCACCCGACAAGGTGCGGCCCCTTTGCGTGGGTGCCTCCGCGCGTCCCGGGGAGGCGTTAGAAGTTGAAGCGGGCCCCGAGGGCCAGGCCCAGATCGTTCTCGTCGCCGGCGTCGTTGATCTGCAGATCGCCCACGGCGTCCCACTGCGGGGTCAGCGCGTAGGTGAACTTGGCCGCCAGGTTGACGATGCCGTCGTCGAGGTCCTCCTCAGTGTCCACATCCAGGTAGCGGATCTCCCAGGCGTACTGCAGGCCGTCGAGGAACATGCAGCCGTGGCGGATGCCGGCGGTGAGTTCGTAGCCGGTCTCGCTCTCGCTACTCGCCGAGTCGGGATCCGTATCGCGGTAGACCAGGGCGGCGACGCCGTAGAGGTCGATGCCCGGCGTGACCGCCAGGCGGTAGCCCGGGCCCAGCGAGAGCGTGGTGATGTCGATGTCGTCGGTGAGGTAGCTGGCCTCGCCGCGCAGGAAGATGTCGTCGGTCAGGCTCAGCGAGCCGATCAGCCGCGGGCCGACAAGGTCCTGATCCGCGTCGTCCAGCTCAGTAAAGACAACGCCGCCCTCGGCGTAGTCGTAGCTGAAGTCCTGGGCCGGCAGCTGCGCAAACGCCTGCCCGCCGATCAAACCACCGGCGACCAGGCCACTGGCGGCCGTATAGAGAATGCCTCTGTGCATGGGTGCCGCTCCTTGGTTTCACGGGTTGGGGGGAACTGCAGACAATCTAGCAGGTACCTGCCGGCGTGCCAGTTCGCGGATTGCTGGGGCGGCCCGAGGCGGCGGGTCGCGCTGGCCCCGTGCTGCCGCGAGGCGTTAGACTCCGGACAGGAAAACGTCCAGACAGGGGCTAAGGATCCATGAGCAAGCAGTACGACGTCGCCGTCGTTGGTGCCACCGGCGCCGTGGGAGAGGTGATGCTCTCCATCCTGGCCGAGCGCGGCTTCCCCGCGCGCAGGATCTACCCGCTGGCCAGCGCGCGCTCGGCGGGGAACACGGTGACCTTTGCCGGGCAGGAGCTGGTGATCCAGGATCTGGCCGAGTTCGATTTCTCGCAGGTTCAGATCGCGCTCTTCTCCGCCGGGGGCTCCATCTCCGCCGAGCATGCGCCGCGGGCGGCGGAGGCCGGTGCGGTGGTCATCGACAACACCTCCCACTTCCGCTATGACGACGATATCCCGCTGATCATCCCCGAGGTGAACCCTCACGCGGTGGCTGGCTACAAGAAGCGGGGGATCATCGCCAACCCCAACTGTTCCACCATCCAGATGCTAGTGGCGCTCAAGCCGATCCATGACGCCGTGGGCATCGAGCGGATCAACGTGGCCACCTACCAGGCGGTCTCCGGCAGTGGCAAGCCGGCCATCGACGAACTCCACACCCAGAGTCGGGCGATCCTCGACGGCGCCGAGCCGCAGTGTGCCGAGTATCCCAAGCCGATCGCCTTCAACTGCCTGCCGCACATCGACGACTTCCAGGACAACGGCTACACCAAGGAGGAGATGAAGATGGTCTGGGAGACCATCAAGATCTTCGAGGACTCCTCCGTGCGGGTGAACCCGACCACGGTGCGGGTGCCGGTGGTCTACGGCCACTCCGAGGCTGTGCACATCGAGACCCGTGAGCGCATCACCGCCGAGCGTGCCCGGCAGGTGCTCTCCGGCGCTCCGGGCATCGAGGTCTTGGACGAGCGCGCCGGTGGCGGCTATCCGACGGCACTGACCGAGGCCGCGGGGCGCGATCCAGTCTACGTCGGACGCATCCGCGAAGACATCAGCCACGAGCGGGGTCTCGATCTGTGGGTGGTGGCCGATAACGTCCGCAAGGGAGCAGCGCTGAACAGCGTGCAGATCGCGGAGCTGCTGATTGGCGAATACATCTGACGGCGGACGGAGGGGCGAGCCCGTGCGCAAGGCGATTCACGGCCTCGCCGGCCTGGCAGGTCTGTCACTGGTCTCGGTGGCGGCCGCGGTGGAGGTCAGCCTCGGTACCATCGAGGGCCGCTCCGAGGCCGGCGAGCCGGTTTCGGCGCGCATCCCTGTGCGGGATCTCGGTTCCGACGAGTTGGCGCGGCTCGATGTCGGCCTGGCCCCGGGGCGGATCTTCGATCGCGCCGGGATCGAGCGTGCGCCCGAGCTGTCGCTGCTCGACTTTGAGCTGATCGAGTCGGGCGAGGATGCCCCGTACATCGCCGTCACCAGCCAGCAGCCCATCGATGAGCCCCTGCTTGATTTCCTGGTCCAGGTCAGCTGGCCCGAGGGCGACCTGGTCCGCGAGTACACCCTGCTCCTCGAGCGGCCGACCACCGCCGACGACGATGCCCCGGCACAGGGGCAGCCACTGGCCCGCGAGGGCGAGCCGTTTGAGGAGGTGACCCGCGACGGTGAGCGCGAGCGCCGATCCACCGCCTATGGGCCGGTGGAGGAGGGGGATACCCTGTGGCGGATCGCGTCGGAGCACCGCCCCGATGACTCGGTGACGGTCGCGCAGACCATGCTGGCCATCCAGCGGCTCAATCCCCGCGCCTTCTCTGACGACAACGTCAACGACCTGCTCAGTGGGTGGTGGCTGAAGCTGCCCAGCCGCGAGCAGATCGAGCAGCTTTCTGCCGGCGAGGCCCAGGCGATCTACGAGGAGCACCTGGCCAGCTGGGTGCCGCCAGCCGAGCGACGCGCGGCGGTGGAGGAGCTCGACGAGTCGGTGCCTATCCCTGACCTGGCGGACCCCGACGCGCCCGTTGGGGAGGAAGAGGTGCCGACAGCCGAGGAGGCCCGTCTGCGCATCCTGGCCCTGGGCGATGAGGAAGGCACCGAAGAGGTGCTCTCGCTGCTTGATACCGAGCTGGAGGCCTCTGAGGCCAACGTACGCCGGTTGCAGGGGGCACTGGCGGCCCTGCGGGAGGAGCGGGCGAGCCTGCGTTCGGAACGTGACAGCCTCCGGGCGCAGGTTGAGGATCTGAGCGAGCGGGTGGCGGCGCTCGAGCGGCTGGTGGACCTGGACATGGAAGGGGTGCTGCCGCCGCCGGATGCCGAGCCGACGCCGATCGTCCCGCTGCCCGAGGTGGACGAGCCCCTCGACCCCCTGGACGAGCCGGAGCCAGCGCCCGTCGAGGTTGAGCCGGAGGCGCCGGAGCGCGAGGAAGAGACGGAAGATGAGGTCGGCTGGGCGCAGTGGCTCTCCGGCGACGGCGACGTCACCGCTGCCGACCTCTGGCGTGACGAGGAGGCACGGCGGCAGATGCTGATCGCCACCGGAGGAACCCTGCTGGCGCTCGCTGTGGTCGCCGGCCTGTTGCTGCGCCGCCGGCGCCGTTCGGCGGAGCCTGATAGCCGGGAGGGGCTGCGCCTCGATCGCGGCGACCTCGATTTCGATTTCGACAGCGGGGCACGCCGCGACGCCCTCGAACTCGCCGACGAGTACCTGGCGGACGACGAGCTGCGCCGGGCCCGGGACGTGCTCGAGCGCGGCATTCACCGCGAACCGGCACGCACCGATCTGCGCCTGCGGTTGCTCGAGGTGCACTCCCGCCTCGGCGATCGGGAGGCGTTCCTCAGCCAGGCCCAGGATCTCTATGACCGGACCCGCAGTGACGCCGACCCGACCTGGCAGGCAGCGGTGGCACTGGGTGTGGCCTTCGTGCCGGATAGTCCGCTGTTCGCCGATGCCGCGGCAGCAAGCCAGGCGCACGCCGACGAGGCGGAGGGCGAAGCGCAGGCGCCTGGGGGGGCGGCAGCCGATGGCGGTACGCCGGAGAGTCCGGCGCCCGAGGTCGAGGAGGGTCTGGATACCAAGCCGGATCTGGAAGACCTGGATCTGGGTCTGGACGCTGACGAGGGCGAAGGAGTCGGCAAGCAGGCGCCGGGCGAAGGCGAGGGCGAGGATGACTTCGATCGCCGTCTTGATGCGGCTTTTGACGAGCAGCCGCAGCCGGCGGAGCCCGAGGCCGCCGGGGGGCCGGCAGCTGCCGAGCCCGCCGAGGAGCCTGAGCCGGCCATGGCCCGCGAGCCGGAATCGAGTGCCGGCGCGCAGGACGTCGCCGATGAGCTCTTCGGCGGTGCGGATGCCAGCGGCGATGAACTCGACGAAATGGACCTCGACAGCCTGTTCAGCGAGGAGGAAGACGAGGGCGCCGAGGAGGGGCTCGGCCTGCAGGCGGACGAGGGTGCCGAGCCGGAGGCTGAGCCGGAGCCGTCCCTGGGGGTCGGTGAGGGGGATGAGGCCGACACCAAGCTCGACCTGGCCCGGGCCTACATCGACCTGGGGGATGAGCCGGGGGCCCGCAGCCTGCTCGAGGAGGTCCTGGAGGAGGGGACCGAGTCGCAGCGCGAGAGCGCCCGGCAGGTCCTGGCTGAGCTCGGCGGCGAGTAGGCGGGGCGGCCTTGGCGGGAGCGTGTACCGAGCAACGCATCGCGCTGGTGCTGGAGTATGACGGCACCAATTTCAGCGGCTGGCAGCGCCAGGACCACGCCCCCTCGGTGCAGCAGGCCCTCGAGCGGGCGGTGTCGCGGATCGCGGATCACCCCGTGACCGTGGTCTGCGCCGGGCGAACCGATGCCGGGGTGCACGCCGCCGCGCAGGTGGTTCATTTCGATACGACGGCGTCGCGCCCGCTGCACGCCTGGGTGCTAGGGACCAACGCGCAACTGCCCGAGACGGTCAGCGTGCGCTCGGCCCACGCCGTCGACGCCGATTTCCACGCCCGCTACCGCGCCCAGCGCCGTGGCTACCGCTACGTCTTCCTGAGCCGCCGCGCCCGCCCGGCGCTGTTGCGCCACCGGGTGGCGTGGACCCACCGCGAGCTCGATGCGGGGCGTATGCACCGGGCCGCCCAGGCCCTGGTCGGTGAGCAAGACTTCTCGGCCTTCCGTGCCGTCGCCTGCCAGGCACCCCACGCCGTTCGCGAGGTGTACCGGATCGATGTGCACCGCCACGGTGAGCTTCTGTTCATCGACATCGAGGCCAACGCCTTCGTGCACCACATGGTGCGCAACATCGCCGGGACGCTGATGGCCGTCGGAACCGGCGAGCAGGCTGAGCACTGGCCCGCCGATCTGCTGGCCGCGGGCGACCGGACCCGCAGCGGGATCACGGCGCCGGCGTCCGGGCTCTACCTGACCCGGGTGGTCTACCCGCCGCATTACGGACTCCCCGCCGAAGGGCACTGGCCGTTTTTGGCGTAAAGCCGGCCCACGCGGTAACATTTGCGCTTTCCTTGGAGCCGCCGAAGGGGGACGCCGAGCGTGCGCACGCGCGTCAAGATCTGCGGAATCACCCGCCCTGAAGATGCCGCGACCGCCGTGGAGTTGGGGGCCGATGCCATCGGCCTGGTCTTCTGCGATGCCAGCCCGCGTGCGGTGGATATGAAAGAGGCCCGCGCCATTGTGGCCGCGGTCCCGGCCTTTGTCTCCGTGGTCGGCCTGTTTGTCGATCCCAAGCCGGGGCAGGTGGAAGTGGCGCTCGAGGGGCTGCACCTTGATACCCTGCAGTTCCACGGCGATGAGGCGCCTGAGCTCTGCCGCTTCTACGAGCGCCGTTACGTCAAGGCGGTGCCCATGGGCGGCGGGGTGGATCCTCAGGATTATGTGGCGGCCTATCCCGATGCCAGCGGGTTCCTGTTCGACAGCCACCGCCTGGGCGAACGCGGTGGCCGGGGCGAGTCCTTTGATCACGACACGATCCCGGGCGGCGTGCGGGGGCTTACGGTGGCCGGCGGCCTGAACGCCGAGAATGTGGCGGGGGTGGTGCGCAATGTGCGCCCCTTCGCCGTGGATGTCAGCAGCGGCGTCGAGTCGGAGCCGGGGATCAAGGACCGGGAGCGCATAGCCCGGTTTCTCGCGGAGGTGGAACGTGGCGACGAGACCTGAGCAGTACGGCGGCGATCCCGCCGGGGAGCACGACGGGCACTTTGGCCGTTTCGGGGGACGGTTCGTCTCCGAGACCCTGGTGGGGCCGCTTGAGGAGCTGGCCGAGGCGTACGCGGAAGCGCGTCGCGATCCGGCCTTTCAGGATGAACTCGACCGCGAGCTGCGCGATTTCGTCGGCCGACCGACTCCGCTGTATTTGGCCGAGCGGCTGACCGCCAGCGCCGGCGGGGCGCGCATCTATTTCAAGCGTGAGGACCTGGCCCATACCGGCGCGCACAAGGTCAACAACACCGTCGGCCAGGCGGTGCTGGCCGCACGCATGGGCAAGACCCGGATCATTGCCGAGACCGGGGCCGGCCAGCACGGCGTGGCCACGGCGACGGTGGCCGCGCGAATGGGCCTGGAGTGCGTCGTCTACATGGGAGCCGACGATGTGCAGCGCCAGGCCGCCAACGTCTATCGGATGCGCCTGCTTGGTGCGGAGGTCCGCGCCGTGGATGCCGGTACGCGCACCCTCAAGGACGCCATGAACGAGGCGATGCGCGACTGGGTGGCGAACGTCGACAACACCTTCTACATCATCGGCACCGTCGCCGGCCCCCACCCCTATCCGACCCTGGTGCGTGATCTCCAGCGGGTCATCGGCGTCGAGACCCGGGCGCAGATGCTGGAGCGCGAGGGCCGTCTGCCCGATGCCGTGGTGGCGTGCGTCGGCGGCGGCTCCAATGCCCTGGGCATCTTTCACCCGTTCCTCGACGACGCCGCTGTCCGGCTGGTGGGTGTCGAGGCCGGTGGCGAAGGCGTGGCCAGCGGTCGGCATGCCGCTCCGCTCAATGCCGGACGGCCCGGGGTGCTGCACGGCGCGCGCAGCTACCTGATGGAGTCCGACGAGGGGCAGATCATCGGCACCCACTCCATCTCGGCCGGCCTCGACTACCCCGGCGTCGGCCCCGAGCACGCCTGGCTGAAGGATACCGGGCGCGCCGAGTACGTCGCGGTCACCGATGCCGAGGCGCTCGCGGCGTTCCACCGGCTCAGCCGAACCGAGGGCATCCTGCCGGCGCTGGAGACCGCCCATGCGGTCGCCTACGCCGAAAGCCTGGCCGCGGAACTCGGGCCGGACGCCACCCTGGTGGTCAATCTCTCCGGACGGGGTGACAAGGACATCGCCACTGTCGCGGCGCAGGAGGGCATCGAACTGTGAGCCGCATCGCTGAACGTTTCCGCACTTGCCGCTCCGCCGGGCGAACGGCCCTGATCCCGTACATCACCGGTGGTGACCCGTCGCCCGACGACACCGTGCGCCTGATGCACGCCCTGGTGGCCGGCGGCGCCGACATCATCGAGGTTGGCGTCCCGTTTTCCGATCCGATGGCCGACGGCCCTGTGATCCAGGCCGCCTGCGCCCGGGCACTGGCGGCGGGGACGACGCCGGCGCGGCTGTTCGAGGTCGTGCGCCGTTTCCGCGAGGACGATCCGGATACGCCGGTGGTCTTCATGGGTTACGCCAATATCCTCGAGGCTGCCGGCTACGGCGCCTTTGCGCGCGATGCCGCCGCCGCCGGTGTCGATGGGCTGCTGACGGTTGATCTGCCCCCGGAGGAGGCCGAAGAGCTGGCCGACGAGGCGCAGGCCCACGGCCTCGATCTCATCTACCTAGTGGCGCCCAACACCAGCGCCGCCCGCCTCGAGCGGGTCTGCTCGGTGGCCGGCGGGTTCGTCTACGCGGTCGCCCTCAAGGGGGTCACCGGTGCGGCGGACCTGGATGCCGGGTTGGTGGAGCAGCAGGTCACCGGTATCCGCCGCGTCACTGATCTGCCGGTGGCCGTCGGGTTCGGGGTGCGCGACCCGCAGAGCGCTGCGGCGCTGGCGCCCTGCGCCGACGGTGTGATCGTCGGCAGCGCGCTGGTGCGCATGATCGGCGAACACGGCGCGGCGGCGGATCTGCCCGAGCGCCTGCGCGATGCCGTCCGCGCCCTGCGCCGGGCGATGGACGAGACGACGACGGGGGGTGATTCGTGAGCTGGTTTCAGAAACTCATGCCGCGGCGCATCCGGACTGAGGCCGGACCGCGCAGCCGCAGCGTCCCCGAGGGGCTGTGGACCAAGTGCGAGTCGTGTCAGGGCATCCTTTACCGCCCGGATCTGGAGCGCAACCTCGAGGTCTGCCCGAAGTGCGATGCACACATGCGGATCTCGGCGCGGCAGCGCCTGCGGCTGTTCCTGGACGAGTCCTGCGAGGCCGTGGAGATCGGCGCCGAACTGCAGCCCTCGGACTTCCTGCGTTTTCGCGACAGCAAGCGCTACCGGGATCGGCTGACCCAGGCCCAAAAGGCTACCGGCGAGAACGACGCCCTGGTGGCTATGCGCGGTGCGGTCCATCAGCGGCCCGTCGTCGTCTGCGCGTTCGAGTTCGGGTTCATGGGCGGGTCCATGGGCACCATCGTTGGTGAGCGCTTCTGCCGTGCCGCCGAGGAGGCCCGGGCCCACGACATCCCGCTGGTCTGTTTCTCGGCCTCGGGCGGGGCGCGCATGCAGGAGGCGCTGTTCTCGCTGATGCAGATGGCCAAGACCTCGGCGGCCATTTCGCGGCTCAACGAGGCCCGGGTGCCGTATATCTCCGTGCTCACCGATCCGACCATGGGCGGTGTCTCGGCCAGCCTGGCCACGCTGGGCGATGTCATCATCGCCGAGCCTGGGGCGTTGATCGGCTTCGCCGGTCCCCGGGTGATCGAGCAGACCGTGCGCGAGACCCTGCCCGAGGGGTTTCAGCGGGCCGAGTTCCTGCTCGAGCACGGCGCCATCGACATGATCGTCGACCGGCGCGAGATGCGCGACGAGATCGCCTCGCTGATGGGCAAGCTCGGCGGCGATGTCTCGGTGGCGCCCGCTCCGGCGGTGGAGTCCGAGCCGACGGCTGCCGAGGCGCAGGGCACCGAGGCCGGCGAGCCGAGCGAGGGAGACGGCTCCGGCGAGGCGGGTGACGGTCCGGCCGACGCCGGTGAGGACGGGGGCGGCTCACGCAACGCATGAACGACGCCCGAACGGCGCAGCCGGCAGTCCCGGCGGATCTCGATGGCTGGCTGGCACGCCTGGAAGCGGCCCACCCGACGGCCATCGACCTGGGCCTTGAGCGGGTGGCCGCGGTGGGTCGGCGCCTTGGTGTCCTCGATCCCACCGCGCGGGTGATCACCGTCGGCGGGACCAACGGCAAGGGGAGCGTGGCGCGGACCCTCGAGGGTGTGCTGAACGGTCTTGGCGTGGCCACGGCACTCTACACCTCGCCGCATTTCCAGCGCTTCAACGAGCGCATGCGCATCGATGGCGCGGAGGTCAGCGATGCCGCGTTGATCGAGGCGCTGGGTCGGGTCGAGCAGGCCCGGAGCGAGGCGGGCGTAAGCCTGACCTACTTCGAGCACACCACCCTCGCAGCCTTCGACCTCTTCGGGCGCAGTGGCGCGGCGGTCTGGATCCTCGAGGTGGGCCTGGGCGGCCGGCTGGACGCAGTGAACACGGTGGATGCTGATATCGCCGTGGTGACCCGCATCGCCCGCGATCATGCCGAGTTCCTGGGTGACGACCTCGAGGTGATCGCCGCGGAGAAGGCCGGCATCTTTCGCTCCGGCCGGCCGGCGGTGATCGGTCAGCCGGATGCGCCGGCGGCGCTGCGTCGGATCGCCCTGGAGGTCGGTGCCGGAGTGGTGGAGGCCGGGGACGCCTTCACCTGGGGGGAGGGGGACGACGGGCTCTGGTGGTGGCGCTGCGCCGGACACCACTGGTGCGGCCTGCCGGCGCCCGGGGTCTCCGGGCGGGCGGCGCGCGGTAACGTGGCCACCGCCCTGGCCGCTCTGGTTCAGCTGCCGGAGGGCACCGGTGCGGATCCGGAAGCCGTTGCCCGCATCCTCGGCCGGATCCGCGTCCCCGGACGGCTGGAGCGGATCGGGACCGGGTCACTGGAGTGGCTGTTGGATGTCGCGCATAATGCCGATGGGGCGGAAGAACTCGCCCGGGTGCTCGACGACGGGGCGGCGTCCGGGTGGACGCGGGCTGTATTCGCCGTGGCGTCGCGCAAGGACGCCGGCGCGCTGATTGGCGCGCTGAGCGGCCGGATCGATGCCTGGTACCTGCCGCAGCTCGACGAGCCGGATATGCGTCACGCAGATGAATTGGCCCGTGAGCTTGCCGCAGCCGGGGAACCGGTGGTCCACTGCGGCGACGACGTGGCGGCCACCCTGGCCGTACTGGAAGAACAGGCCCGCCCCGGTGACCGGGTGGTGGTGTTCGGTTCCTTCCGTACTGTGGCCGCCGTACAAGCGCAGAAAGGCTGGGGGTAGGCGATGGATCCAAGCACGAAAAGACAGCTGGTTGGCGCCGCGGTCCTGGTCGCCCTGGCCGTGATCTTCCTGCCGATGATCTTCTCTGGTTCCGACGATGCCGAGGATGTGGACGTCCCCGTGGAGGTGCCGCCGCGGCCCGACGAGCAGCCGGAGCCGGAGGAACTCGCCGAGCAGCCGCCCGAGGGCCTGGAGGACGAGCCGGAGGACTTCAGCACCGACGAGCCGGTTGGGTTCGAGGAGCCGGAGGCGCCGCGGGACGGGGACGACGACGAGACCCGGCGTGACGACCCCGAGGCGCGGGAGCCCGCCGCCGATGACGAAGCCGAAGACGTCGTGAGCGAAGACGACGACGTTAATGGTGTAGTGGACGAGGTGGACGGTATCGCCATTGTCAGCCGCGACCAGGGGGCGTACTCCGTCCAGGTGGGCAGCTTCCGGGAGGCGGACAACGCCGAGCGCGAACGCGATCGCATCCGCGAGCTGGGGCTACCGGCCTATATCCAGTCGGCCGAAGGGGACGGAAGCTTCCACCGCGTCCGTGTCGGGCCGGTCATGGAGCGTGACGAGGCGCAGGCGCTGCTCGAGCGCGCCGTCGATGAGGCGGGGGTCGAGGGCTACGTGGTCACGCGATGAACTGGCTGGACCTGGCCATTCTCGGTGTCATCGCCCTGTCGGCGGGGATCAGCCTGATCCGCGGTTTCGTCCGCGAGGTGCTCTCTGTGCTGGTCTGGGTGGCCGCCTTCTGGGTTGCGGTGCGCTACTCCGGGGCCGTGGCGCTGCTGCTCGAGGAGTGGATCGCATCGCCGACGATCCGCCTGGGTGCCGGTTTCGTGGTGCTTTTCGTGGGAACACTGATCCTCGGGGCGCTGCTCAACAACGCCCTGTCGGCGTTGGTGACGCGCACCGGTCTGGGCGGCACCGACCGGCTCCTGGGGGTGCTGTTCGGGGCTGCGCGCGGGGCGGTGGTGGTGGCGCTGGTGGTGCTGCTGCTCGGGTTCTCGCCGATGACCCAGGAGCGGGCCTGGGAGGAGTCCGTCGTGCTGCCGGGGATCAAGCCGTGGATCTGTCGAGCCGGCCTGGACGCCTGGCTGGAAGACTTTGATTGGCAGCCGCCTGTTGAGGGCGAGGCAATGGAGGGCTTCGATGGCTTGCCGGATTACTGGGCTGAATACTGCGCCGGCCGGCGGCCGTGAATCCGCCCGCCGTGCCGGCGCCCAGCAAGAGGTAGGAGCAATCCATGTGTGGCGTAATCGGAATGGTGGCCAAGGGGCCGGTGAACCAGGACCTCTACGAGGGGCTGACCGTGCTCCAGCACCGGGGTCAGGACGCTGCCGGGATCATCACCTATGACCAGGGGCAGCTGAGTCTGCGCAAGAGCAACGGGCTGGTCCGGGATGTCTTTCGAACCCGGCACATGATGCGCCTGACCGGCAATATCGGCATCGGCCACGTCCGCTACCCCACCGCCGGCTGCGAGAGTTCCGCCGAGGCGCAGCCCTTCTATGTCAATTCGCCCTACGGCATCTCGCTGGCGCACAACGGCAATCTGACCAATACCGAGGAGCTCAAGCAGGAGCTCTTCCGCACCGACCGGCGCCATATCAACACCAATTCCGACTCCGAGATCCTGCTCAATATCCTCGCCCACGAGCTGAGTGTCTCGCCCCACGACCGGCTCGAGCCCGGCGACCTGTTCAGCGCCGTCGAGCAGGTCCACCGACGCTGCCACGGGGCCTACTCGGCCGTGGCGATGATCAACGGCTACGGTATCCTTGCCTTCCGGGATCCTTTTGGAATCCGCCCGCTGTGCTTTGGCGAGCGCGATACCGAGCAGGGGCGGGAGTACCTGATCGCCTCCGAGAGCGTGGCCCTGGACATGCTCGGCTTCCGCCTGGTGCGCGAGGTAGCCCCGGGCGAGGCGATCTTCATCGACATGGCTGGCGAGCTCCACACCCGGCAGTGTGCCGAGGATCCGGTCCATGCGCCGTGCCTGTTCGAGTACGTCTACCTCTCCCGGCCCGACTCCATCGTCGACGGGGTGGCCGTGCACAAGGCGCGGTTGCGCATGGGTGAGCGGCTGGCCGCGAAGATCCGGCGCGAGTGGCCCGAGCACGATATCGATGTGATCATCCCGATCCCGGACACCAGCCGTACGGTGGCGATGCAGCTGGCCTATCAGCTGGGTGTGGAGTCCCGTGAGGGCTTCATCAAGAACCGCTACGTGGGGCGTACGTTCATCATGCCCGGGCAGGCGGCGCGCAAGAAGTCAGTACGTCAGAAGCTCAACCCCATTCCGCTGGAGTTCGAGGGCAAGAACGTCCTGCTGGTGGATGACTCGGTCGTCCGCGGCACCACCTCGCAGCAGTTGGTGCAGCTGGCCCGGGAGTCCGGGGCGCGGCGGGTCTACCTGGCCTCTGCGGCGCCGCCGGTGCGTTACCCCAATGTCTACGGCATCGATATGCCCGCCCCCGAGGAACTCATCGCTCACAATCGGGACGAGGCCGAGATCACCGAGGCCATCGGGGCCGACCGAATGATCTACCAGGAACTCGCTGACCTGGAGGCCGCCGTGGCCGATGGCAATCCGCAGATCCGGCAGTTCGACAGCTCGTGCTTCAATGGTCAGTACGTCACCGGTGGCGTGAGCCAGGACTACCTGCGTGGCCTGTCCCAGGCGCGGGCCGATGCCGCCAGGGAAAAGGCGCGCAGCGACCAGGACTTGGAGATCGTGGATGTGCACAACCAGGCCTGACGACGAGCCGCTCTCCGGGTTTGATTCCCGGGCGGTGCGAGCCGGGCAGGTGCGGACCGATGGCCAGGAGCAGTCGGAGCCCATCTACCCGACCTCGAGCTTCACCTTTGAGAGCGCCGCTCAGGCGGCCGCCCGGTTCTCCGGCGAGGAGCCGGGCAACGTCTACTCGCGTTTCACCAATCCAACGGTGCGGACCTTCTGCGACCGCCTGGCGGCCCTGGAGGGCGGTCAGGCCTGCGTCGGGACGGCCTCGGGCATGTCCGCGGTCCTGGCGACGTGCCTTGGCCTGCTGCAGTCCGGGGACCACGTGGTCGCGTCGCGGACCCTGTTCGGGACCACGCTGTCGCTGTTCACCAAGTACCTGCCGCGCTGGGGGATCGAGGTCAGCTGGGTGCCGTTGAGCGACGAGGGGGCCTGGGCCGGGGCGATCCAGCCGAATACGCGTCTGCTCTTCGCCGAGACGCCCTCCAACCCGCTCAACGAGGTCGCTGACATCCGCCGCCTGGCGGAGATCGCGCACGCCCACGACGCCCTGCTGGCGATCGACAACTGCTTCTGTACCCCCGCCCTGCAGCGGCCCCTGGAGCTTGGGGCCGATCTGGTGGTCCACTCGGCGACCAAGTACCTGGATGGCCAGGGGCGCTGTGTCGGCGGCGCGGTGGTGGGCGACGCCCAGCGGGTGGGCGAAGAGATCCACGGTTTCATCCGCACTGCCGGGCCGTGCATGAGTCCTTTCAATGCCTGGGTGTTTCTCAAGGGGCTGGAGACGCTTTCGCTGCGCATGCGCGCCCACAGTAGCCATGCCCAGCAGGTGGCCGAGTGGCTGCGGGATCATCCGCGGGTCGAGCGGGTCTACTACGCGGGGCTGCCGGACCATCCGCACCACCGGCTGGCGGCGGCGCAGCAGAGTGGCTTTGGCGGGATCGTTGCCTTCGAGCTGGCTGGCGGACGGGAGGCGGCCTGGCGCGTGATCGATAGCACCCGCATGCTGTCGATCACCGGCAACCTCGGCGATACCAAGTCCACCATCACGCACCCGGCGACCACCACCCACGGCACCATCACCGACGAACTGAGGGCGGCGGCCGGCATCGGCGAGGGGCTGGTCCGGATCTCCGTCGGCCTGGAGGATCCGGCGGACATCATCCGCGACCTGGAGCGCGGCCTGGGCAGCGCCTGAGCGGTCGGGTTGCTCAGGCGGTAGGCAGATCCGCCGTGTGGGCGCGGATGGTGTTCAGCAGACCGCTGTGGACCTTGGGGGCGCCGGCGACGACATGGCCGGTGGCGAGGGCGCGATCCTCGCCCGTGATGTCCGTCACAATGCCGCCGGCCTCACGGACCAGCAGGGTGCCGCCGGCGATGTCCCACGGTTTCAGGCCCAACTCGAAGTAGCCGTCCAGCCGCCCGGCGGCGACGTAGGCCAGGTCCAGTGCCGCGGAGCCGGCACGGCGCATGTCTTCGGCGTGCTCGGTCAGGGCGGAGAACATCCGCAGGTAGGCCGGCATCAGGGCCTGGTTCTTGAACGGAAAGCCGGTCCCGATCATCGCCCCGTCCACCCCGCGGCGCTGCGGTACGCGGATGCGGCGGCCGTCGAGCTGCGCCCCGTTGCCCCGTGAGGCGGTGAACAGCTCTTGGCGCAGCGGGTCGTAGACGGCGGCTGCCTCCAGCTGGCCGTCCTTCTGCACAGCGATCGACACGCCGATGTGGGGGTAGCCGCGGAGGAAGTTCGCCGTCCCGTCCAGCGGGTCGATGATCCACGTATACTCCGCCTCACCCTGCGCGCGCCCCTGCAGGCCACTCTCCTCGGCGAGTATGGCGTGCTGCGGGTAGGCGCGCTGGATGGTCTGCACGATCGCCGCCTCGGCCTGGCGATCGATGTCGCAGACGAAGTCGTAGCGTCCCTTGGTCTCGACCCGGACGCGGTCGAGGCGGTCGATGTTGCGGACGATTAGATCACCACCAGCCCGTGCGGCACGGACTGCGATGTTGACCATTGGGTGCATCGGGAAAGCTCCTACGCTGGACGCGGTACAGGATAACAGCAAAACTGATGCGATTCAGACCGGGAGGCCATCTTGAGCCTTGAGCGCACTCGTATTGTGTTGGTCGGGACCACGCACCCCGGCAATATCGGCGCCGCCGCGCGCGCCATGCGCACCATGGGGCTGCGGGATCTGTGTCTGGTGGATCCGCAGTGCGACCCCGATGACCCGGAGGCCGTCGCGCGGGCGGCCGGGGCCGGCGAGGTTCTGGAGCAGGCGCAGCGCTATCCGGATCTCGCCTCGGCGCTGGCCGGCTGTCGTCTGGCCTTCGGGCTCTCGGCGCGTATCCGCGCCGAGCGGCAGCCCCGGCTGGCGCTGCGCCCGGCGGCCGAGTCGGCCGCCGCTGAGGGGGGCGAAGGGGGGTTGGCGTGGGTCTTCGGTCGGGAGCGCACCGGCCTGACCAACGCCGAGCTGGATCATTGCCACTACCTCGTGCAGATCCCGACCGACGCGGATTACAGTTCCCTGAATGTGGCTCAGTCCGTGCAGCTGGTAGCGTGGGAGCTGCGCATGGCGGCCGAGGTGGGGGGCGCACTGCCGCAGCCCGAGACGGAAGAGCCGCCCGCCGCCGTGGATACGCTGGAGCGCTTCTTCGTTCACCTGGAGGAGATGGCCGGTCGAGTCGGCTACCTGGACCGGCACAACCCCGCGCTGACCATGCGGCGGTTGCGCAACATCTTCCGCCGTGCGCGGTTGACCGAGGACGAGGTGCGGATGCTGCGCGGGCTGCTCAGCCACGTGCTCAATCCGCGCCGCTGGCGCAAGTAGGACCGTTGTAAAGGGTAAATGGATGCTGCGACGCCTGCGTGAGGACATTCGGTGTGTCATGGATCGCGATCCGGCCGCCCGGAACGCCTTCCATGTGGTGACCACCTATCCCGGTTTCCACGCCCTGATCCTGCACCGCATCAGCGCGCGGCTCTGGCGCTGGCGGCTGCGATGGCTGGCGCGCATGCTGGGGCTGTTCAGCCGCTGGGTCACGGGGATCGAGATCCACCCGGCGGCGCGCATCGGCCGGCGCTTCTTCATCGACCACGGTATGGGGGTGGTCATTGGTGAGACTGCAGACATCGGCGACGACGTCACCCTCTACCACGGCGTCACCCTGGGCGGGACCAGCTGGCAGTCGGGCAAGCGCCACCCGACCCTGGGCAATGACGTCGTGGTCGGCGCCGGCGCCAAGCTGCTTGGACCCATCCGTGTGGGTGGCGGGGCGCGCATCGGCTCGAATGCTGTGGTGCTCAAGGATGTCCCCGACGGGGCGACTATGGTGGGGATCCCGGCGCGCCAGGTCGGCGAGCGCAAGCGCGACGTTGACGGGGACGAGCAGCGAGCCCGGGTGGCGCGGCGAATTGGCTTCGATGCTTACGGGACCACCGAGATGCCGGACCCGGTGGCCCAGGCGGTGAACGCGATCCTCGATCATATCCACGTCACCGATCGGCGCATTGAGGAGCTGTGCAGCGCCGTGCAGCAGATGGGCGGGCGGCTTGAAGAGACCCGCGTGCCGGATCTGGAGGTCGACGAGACGTCGGTCGAGAAGGCGTGCGGCGAGCACCACCGGGACGCTTCCCGCTAGCTGCCGGAACCCCCTAGAATGCAGACAGATGCGCCGTTACGGCGCGCCCAGTGACAGGAGGCAAGTCATGCCCGTAACCCTGACCGAACGTGCCGCGCGGCATGTCGAGAAGATGCTCGCCAGCCAGGATGCTGACCGGGCCCACGGCCTGCGCCTGGGGATCAAGGCCAGTGGCTGCTCCGGCTTCGCCTACGTGGTCGATTACGCCGAGGAGATCGGCGATCAGGATCTTGTCGTCGAGAGCCACGGGGTGAAGGTGGTGATGGCGCAACAGCACCGGCCGTTTCTGGAAGGCACCGAGGTGGACTACGTGCGCGACGGTATCAATTACCGTTTCGATTTCCGCAACCCGAACGTCCGCGATCTGTGTGGGTGCGGCGAGAGCTTTGCCGTGTGAACGGCCCAACCGCGGCGAGATTGTCGGCGCCCGGAACGGAGGGGTAGACTGTCCGACTGCCCAAGGCGCCGCAGCATTCCAGCGCTGCGGCTTTTTTGTTGAACGCGAGCATTCATCAGTCAGGAGATCCTAATGGCCGTCGAGCGAACCCTTTCCATCATCAAGCCGGATGCCGTAGCGCAGAACGCGATCGGCGAGATCCTTGCCCGCTTCGAGCGCTCTGGCCTGCGCGTGGTGGCTGCGCGCATGGTTCGGCTGAGCACCGAGCAGGCCGAGAGCTTCTACGCTGTGCACAGGGAGCGTCCGTTCTTCAATGACCTGGTCGGCTTCATGACCTCCGGGCCGGTGATGGTGCAGGTTCTCGAGGGCGAGGACGCCATCCGCAAGAACCGCGAGATCATGGGCGCCACCAACCCCAAGGAGGCGGCTGCAGGCACCCTCCGCCACGACTACGCGGAGAGCATCGATGCCAATGCGGTCCACGGGTCGGACAGCCCCGAGACGGCGGAACAGGAGATCGAGTTCTTCTTCAAGGCCGATGAGATCTGCTCCCGCTGACCACGAGGCGGTGCACGCCGAGCGCCAGTCGGGCCCGGTCGAGCTGCTCGGGCTCGATCGGCCGCGGCTGGCCGCTTTCTTCGATGCCCTGGGCGAAAAGCGGTTCCGTGCCCGGCAGATGATGCAGTGGCTGCATCAGCGCCACGTCTACGATTTCGACGAGATGACCGACCTGAGCAAGGCGCTGCGCCAGCGGCTGCGCGAGAACGCCCGGGTCGGTCTGCCCGAGGTGGCCGCCGACCAGCAGGCCAGCGACGGCACCCGCAAGTGGGTGGTGCGCCTGGCCGACGGCAACTGTGTCGAGGCCGTCTACATCCCGGAGCCGAAGCGTGGGACGCTGTGCGTCTCCTCGCAGGCCGGCTGCCCGATGGGCTGCACCTTCTGCGCTACGGCGGAGGGCGGGTTCTCGCGGAATCTCAGCGCCGCCGAGATCGTCGGTCAGGTTCACATCGCGCGCCGCCACCTGCCGGAGGGGGCGATCACCAACATCGTCTTCATGGGCATGGGCGAGCCGCTGCTCAACTTCGACCCGGTCATCTCGGCGTCGCGGGTGTTCACCGACGATTTCGGGTTCGTTCTCTCCAAGCGTCGGGTCACGATCTCGACCTCGGGAGTGGTCCACGCCATCGAGCGGATGCAGCGCATCACGGACGTGAGTCTGGCGGTCTCACTGCACGCTCCGAATAACGAGCTGCGCAACGAGCTGGTTCCGCTCAATCGCAAGAACCCTCTGGAGCGCCTGCTGCCGGCCTGCCACGCGTACATCGCCGACAAGCCCCATAGGCGCATCACCTGGGAGTACGTCATGCTCGATGGGGTCAACGACCAAGACGAGCACGCCCGGGAGCTGATCGAGCGGCTGCGGGGGATTCCGTCCAAGGTGAACCTGATCCCGTTCAATCCCTACCCGGGGGCACGCTACGGCCGCTCGCCACAGCGGCGGGTGCGCCGCTTCGCGGATCGACTGCTCGAGCACGGCCTGACCGCGACCATCCGCGAAACCCGTGGTGATGATATCGATGGGGCGTGCGGCCAGCTCGTCGGCGAGATCCGCGATGCGCGGCCCAGTAAGGTGGCGGGAACGGCGTGAAGCGCACGGGGCCCATGCTGGCGGCCCTGCTGGCGGTCGGGTGCGCTGCCGGGCCCGAGATGCCGGATGACCAGCGCGCAGCCGACAGCCACGCCGGGGCAGGGCTTCATCTGATCGCCCATGCGCAGCCGGAGGCCGCCCGCTCGCGCCTGGAGCGGGCGTTGCAGATCGATGGAGAACACCCACAGGCGCTTTCCGGCATGGGGCTCGTGGCCGAGTCGCAGGGCGATCTGGAGATGGCCCACGAATACCATCGGCGTGCCGCGCAGGCCGCTCCGGACTCGGGGCCTATCCTGAACAACCGGGGGCGGAGTCTGTGCCGTGCCGGGCAAGTGGATGAGGCGCTGGAGGTCTTCGGGGATGCCGCCGGGGCGGGTGGCTATGATTCCGCCGAAGTGCCGTTGACCAACGCCGCCCGCTGCGCCCTCGATGCGGGGCGCGAGGATGCCGCTGCCCGCCGCGCCGATGCTGCCGTCGAGGCGGCACCGGGGTTTGCCCCGGCGCGTGTGGTGCGCGGGGAGCTGCGTTACCGCCAGGGGGCGCTGGAGGCGGCCGCCGAAGACTTGGAACGTGCCCGTGACAGCGGTGGCGCCGGGGCGCGCGGCCTTTACTGGTCGGCACGCGTGGCGGCCGGGCAGGGGCGGCCGGAGGAGGCGGCCGCCTTCGCCGAGATGCTGGCCGAGCGTTTCCCTGGTTCGGGGTGGAACGAACGTTTGCACGCGGATGAGGTCGGGCCATGACTGATGAAACGGGGCAGGACGACAGCGACGGGGCGCGGCCCCGGGCCGATGCCCCGGATGATGCCGGGGACAAGGGCGCCCGGCCGTCGCCGGGGCAGCAACTGCGCCGCGCCCGTGAGGCGCAGGGGCGTACCGTGCGTGCGGTGGGGTCGAGTCTCAACCTGTCGGCGGACCGGGTGACGGCCCTCGAGGAAGATGACGACGAACGTCTGCCGCCGCCAACCTTCGTGCGCGGTTACCTACGCGCCTATGCGCGCCTGGTCGAACTCGATCCCGAGGCGGTGGTCGAGGCGTACAACCGGCGCCGGGGCAGCGATCCGGCCAGCGAGGAGCGGGCCGTGGGCAATGTGGGAGCCGTTGAGCCCCGACCGGCCGGGCGCCGCCGGCGGCGCTGGTTGCCGTTGATGCTCCTTGTGCTGCTGCTCGCCGTGGCCGTGGTGATGACCGCAATCCTGCTCGATGGTGGCGAGCCGGAACCGACAGGCCCGGGCGAGGACGGTGCACAGGCCCGGGAGGCCTCCGCCGCGCAGGTGGGCACGCCGGTCGCCGGTGTGCCTTGGACGTCGATGGAGTCGGAGTAGCGTTTTGTCAAAAAAGGGGATTCAGAGCGTTCGCGGGTTCTCGGATATCCTTCCGGAGGAGAGCCCGCTGTGGCAGCGCGCCGAGTCGGTGATCCGCCGGGTCCTGGAGGCCTACGGTTATCGCGAGATCCGGCTGCCGGTGCTCGAGCGCACCGAGCTGTTCAGCCGGTCCATCGGTGAGGTCACCGATATCGTCGAGAAGGAGATGTACACCTTCGACGATCGCAATGGCGACAGCGTCACGTTGCGCCCTGAGGGTACGGCCGGCTGTGTACGCGCCGGCATCCAGTCCGGTCTGCTGCACAATGCCGAGCCGCGGCTCTGGTACGCCGGCCCCATGTTCCGGCACGAGCGGCCGCAGAAGGGGCGGCTGCGGCAGTTCCATCAGGTCGGGGCCGAGGTTTTCGGGATCCCCGGGCCCGAGCTCGACGCCGAGATGATCATCATGACCGCGCGCATGCTGCGTGAGCTGGGACTGCCCGATGTGCGCCTGCAGCTCAATTCGCTCGGCACCCCGGAGAGCCGCGCGGCCCATCGCGAGGAGTTGGTCGCCTACCTGCGCCGCCACGAGGACCGGCTCGACGAGGACGCGCGGCGACGCCTGGAGACAAATCCGCTGCGCATCTTCGACAGCAAGAACCCGGAAGTGCAGCAGATCATAGCCGATGCGCCACGGCTGATGGACTGCCTCGATGCTACCTCGGCGGAACACTTCGACACGGTACGGAACCTGCTTGAGCGGGCCGGCGTCGAATACGAGGTGAATCCCTCGCTGGTGCGGGGGCTCGACTACTACACGCGCACGGTCTTCGAATGGGTGACCGATCGACTCGGTGCCCAGGGCACGGTCTGCGCCGGCGGGCGCTTCGACGGGCTGGTCGAGCAGCTCGGTGGCCGCCCGACCCCGGCGATCGGTTTCGCCCTGGGATTGGAGCGGTTGGTGGCGTTGCTCGAGGAACAGGGGGTGCCCGGTCAGGGCGGGGTGCCCCACGCCTACCTGGTGGTGGCCACCGAGGTCGGGGCCGGGCTGGAGACGGCTGAGGCCCTGCGTGACGCGCTGCCGGAACTGCGTCTGCAGACCCATGCCGGCGGTGGCGGCTTTAAGGCGCAGCTCAAGCGCGCCGACCGCAGTGGTGCCCGGGTGGCCCTGATTCTCGGTGACGAGGAGCATGCGGCCGGTGCACTGACGATCAAGGATCTGCGTGGCGAAGACGGGCAGCAGCGGCTGCCCTTCGACGACGCAGTCAAATATCTGCGAGGGCTGATCGGGGCGTAGCCCCGGTCGCTGGCAAGGGGACTGGAGATGGAGCGCACCGACGACGAACAGCTTCAGCAGCTCAAGGACTGGTGGCGGCGCAACGGTGGGTCGATCATGCTGGGTTTGACCGCGGCGCTGCTGATCGTGGCCGGCTGGTGGGGCTACGGCACCTGGCAAGAGCGAGGCGCGCAGCAGGCCGCCGCGGCCTACGCCGAGTTCCTGCAGGCCACCCGGTCCGGTGAGCCCGAGATGGCCGAGCAGGCGGGCCAGCGGGTGCTCGACGATCACGCCCGCAGCGGTTACGCAGGGCTGACTGCGTTGCGCATGGCCCGTATCCAGGCCGAAGCCGGCGCGTACCGGCGTGCGGCGGAGACGCTCGGCTGGTTGATCGACAACGCCGACCATAGCGCCATGGCGGAGCTCGCCCGGCTGCGCCAGGCCCGGGTCCTCGGCGAGGTTGACGCGGAGGAGGCCCTGGCGGCGCTGGAGGGTTCTGTCTCGGCTGGTTTTGCGGCCGCCTATGCCGAGCTGCGTGGTGACCTGCTCCGCGAGCTCGGTCGCTATGACGAGGCCACCGAAGCGTATCAGCAGGCGCTGGATCAGGAAGGATTGGGCGCACAGTCACGCGAGCTGGTCCGCCTGAAGCTGCAGGCCGTGGAGAGTGAGGCGTGATCCGCGCGGGACTGCGTTCCATCGGGGTTGCTGCGGTGCTCGGCATGGCGGCCGGTTGCGCGCTGCAGGATCCGCTGCCCAACCCGCAGGTCGAGGCCACCGACACGCTGGATGTCGAACTGGTCTGGAGCGGGCGGCCGGTGGGCAGCCTGGAGTCCGGCGCCTTCGCTCTGGAGCCGGCTTACGCGGACGGCGTGCTGTACGTGGCTGACGCCCGCGGCTGGGTCCGGGCCCTCGATGCCGAGACCCGCGAGGGGCTGTGGCACGATCGCCTAAACCGTCCCCTGTCCGCCGGTCCGGTGGTCGCCGGTGACCGCTTGCTGGTGGGGGATCGCAAGGGGCGGGTCTACGCGTACGAACGGGACAGCGGCGAGCCGGCGTGGATGACCGGCCTCTCGGCCCAAGTGCTGGCGAGCCCGCGCTACACCCGCGGGATGGTGGTGGCGCGTAGCGCCGATGGCCGGATCTACGGCCTCGACGCCGAGGACGGGTCGCGGCAGTGGATCTTCGACCGCAGCATCCCCGCCCTGACCCTGCGTCGCAACAGCGCGCCGGCGGTCAGCGGCGGTACCGCGGTGGTGGGTCTGCAGAACGGGCGACTGGTGGCGCTGAACGTGGCCGATGGCAGCGTGCGCTGGGAGCACACCCTCACCGAGCCGCGGGGACGGACTGAACTCGAGCGTATGTCGGACATCGCCGCCGATCCGGTCATTCACCGCGGTGCCGCCTACGCCGTGGCCTATCAGGGGGCGATCGGTTCGGTCCGCATCGCCAACGGGGCCCAGGCCTGGAGCCGGGATGTGGCAAGCCATCGAGGGCTGGTCGCTCAGGGCGAGGAGGTCTACCTGGCCGCCGATGACGGGCGGGTCTGGGCCTTCGATCGGCGTAACGGTGCCACCGCCTGGCGACAGGAGGCCCTCGAGGGGCTGGCCCTAACGCGCCCTGTGGTCCACGAGGGCTACCTGGTGATGGGCGACGATGCCGGACACGTCAACTGGCTGCGCCTGCGCGACGGAGAGCTGGTGGCGCGGGAGCGCCTCTCTGACGTGCCCCTGGAGAGGCCTCCGGTGGTCACCGGCGACGGCGATGTCTACGTCTTGGATGCCCGCGGCCGCATGACGGCGCTGCGCCTGCATTAGGCGCGGCGCCTGCGGGCGCCGCTACTGGCACTCCCCCACGGAGGTGGGGCGGCAGCGCCGGCCGTCGGTCCACAGGGTGCTGCCGAGGCGGGCCTCGGTGAACTCGGCGCCGCTGAGGTCCGCGCCGCGCAGGTCGGCCCGCCCCAAGTCGGCGTCCGTGAAGTCCACATCGACTAGGTTCGCATCGCGCAGATCCACTTGCCGCATCTCCGCTCCCGAGAGGTTGGCCCCCTCTAGATCCGCGCCGTTGAGATCGGCCCCGGCCAGCTTCGCCCTCGCTGCCTGCAGCTCGCGCAGGCCCGTGCGCCGCAGCGAGGCACCGCTCAGATCGGCGTCCTGCAGGCTGGCGCCGCGCATGCGGGCGCTGTTGAGGTCGATACCGGTGGCGATGGCGCCGTCGAGCCGGGCACCCTCAAAATCGGCGCGGCCTGCCCGGGCGTCTCGCAGGTCGCTGCCCGAGAGGTCGGCGTCGGTAAAATCCCCGGAGCTCAGCCGGGCCCGCGACAGGTTGGCGTCGCGCAGGTTGACGCCGGCAGCGCTGACACTGGTCAGGTCTGCCCGCCGCAGGTGGGCCCCCTCCAGGTTGGCCCCTTCCAGTCGGCTGCGTCCGAGTACCGCCCCCTCTAGGTCCTCACCGGCGAGCTGTGCCTCGCTCAGGTCGCAGTTGAACCAGTTGACGCCGGGGGCGGGCGCGTCATTGCAGGTGGCCAGGGCCGGTGATACGCTCGCGCCCAACATCGCCACCGCGGCGACTCTGCATACGTGCCGTCTCATCAGCCTTTCGTCTTCTTGTTCGTTTGCGTTCGTGTCGCAGGCCCCTCGGCCTCGACGGCATATCCCACTAAACGATATACGAGGTGAATCAATGCGGCTCATTCTATTAGGCCCTCCGGGCGCCGGGAAAGGTACGCAGGCTGCCCATATCTGTGAGGCCTTCGGCATCCCTCAGATCTCCACCGGTGACATGCTGCGCGCCGCCGTCAAGGCCGGCACCCCGCTCGGGCAGCAGGCCAAGAAGATCATGGATGAGGGTGGCCTCGTGTCGGACGATATCATCCTTGGCCTGATCGAGGAGCGGGTCGCTCAGCCAGACTGCGGCAACGGCTTCCTGTTCGATGGTTTCCCGCGGACGATCGCCCAGGCGGATGGCCTGAACGAGCAGGGGATCGGCATCGATGCCGTGGTCGAGATCCAGGTGCCCGACGAGGAGATCGTCGATCGGATGGCCGGGCGGCGCGTCCATCCCGGTTCCGGGCGGGTCTACCACATCAAGCACAATCCGCCCCGCGAAGAGGGCAAGGACGACGTCACCGGCGAAGACCTGGTCCAGCGCGATGACGATCGCGAGGAAACCGTCCGCCACCGCCTTTCGGTGTATCACGAGCAGACTCGGCCGCTGGTCGACTACTATTCCCAGTGGGCGCAAAAGGGTGGTGCCGATGCGCCCGCCTACATCACCGTCGACGGGCAGCGGCCCGTGGAGACGGTGCGGGACGAGATCCTCGCCGCGCTCAAGGCGCGTTGATCGGACAGGCGGCGAGGGCTTGTCGGCCCTCGCCGCTTTCTGGAGGTGTGCCTGGCCATGTGGATTCGACGTCTGCTTGCCGTCCTGCTCGCCTACTTCCTCTCGGCCGTGCCGCTGGGCAGTGCCGAGACAACGCCGGACGCCGATGAGGAAGCGGCCGGTACGGCGCTGATGCTCGAGGTCAAGGGGCCCATCGGCCCGGCAACCACCGACTATATCGTCCGCGGCCTCGCCGAGGCGCAGGAGCGCGGCGCCAGGCTGGTCATCCTGCGCATGAACACCCCGGGCGGCCTCGATGACGCCATGCGCGACATCATCAGCGAGATCCTCGCCAGCGAAATCCCCGTGGCCACCTATGTCGCGCCCAGTGGTTCCCGGGCGGCGAGTGCCGGGACCTACATCCTCTACGCCTCCCATGTTGCGGCCATGGCGCCGGCAACCAACCTGGGTGCGGCCACGCCGGTGCAGATCGGCGGTGGCGGTGGTGGGATCTTCCCCGGCGGGGACGACGAGGAGCGCGACGGCGAGGGCTTCGACGAACTCCAGGATCTGCTCGGCGAGGACGACGACGAGGAAGCCCGCGACGAGGACGAGCCGGCGGAAGAGCGGGCGGACGAGCGCCCGGATGCCATGGAGCGCAAGATCATTGAGGACGCGGTCTCCTACATCAAGGGCCTGGCCGAGCTGCGCGGGCGCAACGCCGAGTGGGCGGAGAAGGCGGTGCGCGAGTCGGTGAGCGCCTCGGCCAGCGAGGCGGCCGAGCTGGGGGTGATCGACTTTGTCGCCGAGGACGTGGACGAACTCCTCGCCAAGGCCGACGGCATGGTGGTCAAGTTCCCGGTGGGCGAGCGCGCCATCGAGACCGCCGGTCTGGAGGTGGAGCTGCTCGAGCCGGATTGGCGCAACCGCCTGCTGGCGGTGATCACCAATCCCAACGTGGCCTATATCCTGATGCTGGTCGGGATCTACGGCATCATCTTCGAGCTGATCAATCCCGGCTCCCTGGTGCCGGGGGTGCTCGGCGGCATCAGCCTGCTGCTGGCGCTTTACGCCTTCCAGGCCCTGCCGATCACCTACGCCGGGTTGGGGCTGATCGGGCTGGGGATCGCCTTCATGATCGCCGAGGCGTTCATGCCCAGTTTCGGGATCATGGGCATCGGTGGAGCCGTTGCCTTTGTGCTCGGTTCGATCATGCTGTTCGATACCGATCTCGAGGCCTTCCAGGTCTCGATCGGCCTGATCGCCGGGTTTACGGTCGCTAGCCTGATCGTCTTCACCGGGGTGGCCACCATGGCCGCTCGGGCGTGGCGACGGCCGAAGCTCGGCGGGGCCGATGAGCTGATCGATGCCGAGGCCATCGCCGAGGAGGCTTTCGATGCCACGGGCCATGTGCGCTACGCCGGCGAGCGCTGGAATGCCGTGGCGGTCCGCCCGGTGCGTAGCGGTCAGCGGGTGCGGGTGGTCAGCAAGGAGGGACTGACGTTGAGGGTCGAACCCAATGAGTGAACCGGGGATGGATTCGGACACGATCTACCAGGAGGCGCTGAGCCGGGTGCACCAGGTGCTGGAGCGGGCCCGGGCCACGGACCTGCCGGAGCCTACCGCCGGCGTTCTGGCGACGGTCGGCCCCGACGGCTGGCCGGCGGCGCGGACGGTGTTGCTCAAACAGCTGGACCACCAGGGCGCCGTGTTCTACACCAATCGCAACAGCCGCAAGGGGCAGCACCTGGCGGCCAATCCCCGCGCGGCGCTGTGCTTCCATTTCCAGCCCCTCTACGAGCAGGTCGAGATTCGCGGCGTGGTAGCAGCGGTGAGTGCGAGTGAGGCGGACCACTACTGGGCGCAGCGGGAGCGGCTCAGCCAGCTGGGAGCGTGGGCCTCGCATCAGTCCGACCCGCTGGCCAGCCGTCACGAGCTGGAGGCCCGCCTGGAGGAGGTCGAGTCGCGCTTCCCGGAGCGGGTGCCGCGTCCCCCGCACTGGTCCGGTTACCGTATAATCCCGTCCAGTATCGAACTCTGGTCGGCCGGTGACGGACGCCTGCATCAGCGCGAGCGATACGAGCACCGACCGGACGGCTGGAGCCATTTCCTGCTCAATCCGTGATGGGCGTATCGGGCCGAAAGGGAGCGTGATGGAGGATCTGTCCAGGTACTCGGTGGAGCAGTTGCGCGACCTGCGCAAGGATGTGGAACGCGAGATCGAGCGCCGTCGCCGGGAGAACATCGTCCAGGCGCGGCGCGAGCTGAAAGCCATCGCCGAGCGCTACGGATTCGCCCTCAGCGATCTGCTTGAGGGCATGCGCGGGACGGGGGACTCCGGCTAGTGGCGCTGGCGGTCCGTGGCCTCGGCGCAGGCGCGCAGCCGGGTGGAGACCTCCACAGGGTAGAGGTCCGGCTCCGCCTCCAGCGCGCGGCAGGCCTCGGGCAGGGCGGCGAGCCCCTCCCGCACTCGCTCGCGGATGGCGGCGGTGCCCTCCGGGGAGCGGGTACGCTGGCCGCCGTCCATGACTTCGGTGAGCAATGGCGCCCCGGGCAGCTCCTCCTCGGCTAGGCAGAGGGTGTCGCCGGCGGCCACACCATCGACGAAGCGCCGCCGGACCTGCTTGCGGCCCGGCCAGTGCATCTTCCCCACGGAGCGTTTGCGCCGGGCAACGCCGCGATACTCCTGTAGCTTGTACGCCATGTCCAGGTGGGGCTGATCGGCGGCGGTGTCCATCCGTGTGCCCAGGCCGAAACCGTCGATGGGGGCTGCGTCGGCGCGCAGGCGGGCGATGGCATACTCATCCAGGTCACCGCTGACCAGGATGCGCACCTGCTCCAGCCCACCCTCGTCCAGGATGCGGCGCACGCGTCTGGCTTCGGCCCCGAGGTCGCCGCTGTCGATGCGCACGCCGTGGACGGGGTGGCCCTCCCGGGCAAGCTGGACCGTCTTCCGAGCCCCGTCGGCGGTGTCGTAGGTGTCGATCAGCAGCACCACGTTCCGCGGATGGGCGGTGGCGAAGGCGCGGAAGGCGTCGATCTCGCGGTCGAAGGCGAGCACGTAGGAGTGGGCCATTGTGCCCACGGTGGGGATGTCGTACCGGGCGCCGGCCAGACAGGTGGCGGTGCCGGCGTAGCCGGCGATCCAGGTGCTGCGTGCAGCGGCCATGGCGGCCTCGGCGCCGTGGGCGCGGCGCATGCCGAAGTCCACCAGGCTGCCGCCCCCGGCGGCCAGTACCGCGCGGGCGGCCTTGCTGGTGAGTAGGCTGTGCAGGTGGACTAGGTTCATGACCCGGCTCTCGATCAGCTGGGCCTCGGGCAGCGGGGCGGTCACACGCAGGATCGGCTCCTGGGGGAAGAGGATGGTGCCGTCCGGCACGGCCTCGACGTGACCGGTAAAGCGCAGCTGTGCCAGTTCTTCGGCCAAGCCGGCGCGGAAGTGTCCGCAGGTCCGGATCCAGTCCAGCTCCGCGTCGCCAAAGCGCATCTCCGTCAGCCAGTCGACCACTGCCTCGATGCCCGCGGCGATGTAGAAACCGCGCCCCGGGGGCAGCTTGCGGCTGAACAGCTCGAAGGAGGCCGGGGCGTCCATGCCCTGCTGGAGGTAGCTGTCGACCATGGTCAGCTGGTAGAGGTCGGTCAGCAGCGGGCTGTGGGCCGGTTCCATGAGAGCTCCCTCGGATGGTGCGAATGCACGGGCTACGGATCAGGAGCGCAGCCCTGTCCCCCGGTTTAGCAGATAGAGGGCAAACCCGCCGAAGGCCGCGATGAAGGCGAGCATCATCGCGTACGACACGGCGATGTGGACGTCGGCCGAGCCGAGGATGCCGTAGCGGAAGGCGTTGACCATGTAGAGGATTGGGTTGGCCAGCGACACCCCCTGCCAGAACTCCGGCAGCAGCGAAATCGAGTAGAACACGCCGCCGAGGTAGGTCAGCGGGGTCAGAACAAACGTGGGGATGATGGCGATGTCGTCGAACTTGCGCGCGTAGATGGCGTTGATGAAGCCGCCGATGGAGAACAGCACCGCGGTCAGGACCACCACCGAGATGGTGATTGCCCAGTTGTGGATGGGCAGGGAGGTGAACATCAGCGCCACGGCGGTGACGATCGCGCCGGTGAACAGCCCGCGCCCCACACCTCCGGCGACATAGCCCAGCAGGATGACGATGTTGGGTGTCGGCGAGACCAGCATCTCCTCGATGTGGCGCTGGAACTTGGCGCCGAAGAACGACGAAACCACGTTGTTATAGGAGTTGGTGATCACCGCCAGCATGATGATGCCGGGGGCGATGTACTCCATGTATCGGTAGCCCTCCATCTCGCCGACCCGTTCGCCGATCAGGGCGCCGAAGATCACGAAGTAGAGGGTCATGGTGATCGCCGGCGGCACCAGGGTCTGGATCCAGATCCGCAGATAGCGGTGGGTCTCCTTGTAGACAATGGTCTGCAGCGAGACCAGGGCGGCGCGGGTTCGCGACGGCGTACCCTGGCTGCCGTAGCGGCGCGGGGATCCCTGGGGCCGGTTCAAGAGACGACCTCCTGCCTATCGGCGTTGTCCGGCGTCACCGGAGCCGGGTCGCTGCTCTCTACCAGGCGCAGGAAAAGTTCCTCGAGGCGGTTCGACTTGTTGCGCATGCTGCTGACCGTGATCCCGTGCTTGGAGAGGGCGGCGAACAGGTCAGTCAGAGCTCGGCCGCGCGGCACCTCCGCTTCCAGGACGTAGTCATCAACCTGGCGCAGGGCGAAGTCGTCCAGCTGCGGCAGCGGCCGGGGGACCCGATCGACGTCGAGCAGGAAGGCGTGGGTGGACAGGCGCTGGAGCAGGCTCTTGACGTCGGTGTTCTCGATGATCCGTCCATCATCAATGATGGCGATGTCCTTGCAGAGGCTCTCGGCCTCCTCGAGGTAGTGCGTGGTGAGGATGATGGTGGTGCCCTGGTCGTTGATGTGGCGCAGGAAGTCCCACATGGAGCGGCGCAGCTCGATGTCCACGCCGGCGGTGGGCTCGTCGAGGATCAGAAGCTGCGGTTCGTGCATCAGCGCCCGGGCGATCATCAGCCGGCGTTTCATCCCGCCGGAGAGCGTGCGCGAGACGGTCTCACGCCGTTCCCACAGGCCCAGGCTATGGAGGTAGTGCTCGGCACGCTGGCGGGCTAACCGGCGCGGAATACCGTAGTAGCCGGCCTGGTTGACCACGATCTGCTCCACGGTCTCGAAGGTGTTGAAGTTGAACTCCTGCGGGACCAGGCCGATGGAAGACTTGACCGCCCAGGGGTCGCGGTCCAGGTCGTGGCCAAAGACGCGTACCGTCCCGCCGCTCTTGTTGACCAGCGTCGAGACGATCCCGATGAGGGTGGATTTGCCCGCCCCGTTGGGTCCCAGCAGCCCGAAGAAAGCGCCCGCGTCGACGGTCAGATTGATGCCGTGCAGCGCGATATGCCCCCCGGCGTAGGTCTTGGTCAGGTCGGAGACGGCTAGGGCGGTCAAAGGGTGTCCTCGGGTTCATGGAGAAACCTCTCATGGTAGGGGGTGTGCCGGTTTTTTTGTAGGGCGGTCGGGATGCCGCGGGGGGATATGCCGGGCTGTGGTAACAAAATGCCGAATCCGTATTTCACGCCGCCGGCAGAGGCGCCTAGGGTGAGCAAGGGTGCGGACGCCGCTGAAGCCCGCCGCAGCGTCTGGGGCGATCGGCTCGTCCGGATCAAGGCGGGAACAGACGGGGAGGCAGATCGATGAGCGAATCCCGAGCAGTATCCGTCGAGCGGGACTTGGCGCCGGCCCTCAGGGCGCGGGTTTGTCAGGCCGTGCGGGTCCTGGAGCGGGTCGAGGGCGAGCTGCTGCCCGCGGCGCTGGCCTCCAGCTTCAGCGCCGAGGACATGGTGCTGCTGGACCTGATCCGCGGGCACGCGCCGGGGATCGGGGTCTTTACCCTGGATACCGGGCGGCTGCCGGCGGAGACTTACGCACTGCAGCAGCAGGTGCTGGAGCGTTACGGCCCGGTGGTGCGCACCTACTTCCCCAATCCGGCTGAGGTGGAGGGTTTTGTGGCGCATTACGGCGCCAACGGGTTCTACCATGGCATCGAGGCCCGGCGGGCGTGCTGCCATGCCCGGAAGGTGGCGCCGCTGCAGCGCGCCCTGGCCGGGCAGCGTGCCTGGCTGACCGGGATGCGCCGCGCCCAGGCCGTCACCCGCGAGGAGGTGGTCGTCGAGGGGTTCGACGAGCACCACGGCCTAGTGAAGGTCAACCCGCTGGCGGAGTGGCGTGAGGACGATGTATGGGCCTACCTGCGCAGCCGCCGTGTGCCGTACAACGAACTCTACGATCAAGGGTATCGCAGTATCGGGTGTGCGCCGTGTACCCGGCCGGTTGCTCCGGGTGAGGATGCCCGCGCCGGGCGGTGGTGGTGGGAGGCATCGGGTCAGCGCGAGTGCGGCCTGCACCGGGCTCCGGCGGGGGCGACCGGGTGGTTGAAATGCGCCGCAAAGCCGTGACAGATCACCGCTGGCCCCGGTAGAATACCGGCGTCTACGCGCCGGAGGGCGCGGTTTGGCGATTCCATGGACGGGAGGGGTAAACCCTCCCGTTTTTTGCATGCCCGCACCCCGTCCGTGGCTTGTCCGGGCGGGGCCGTTGAGCTCCAGACAGGGGAGGCTGCGTTGACCCGGCCAGCACTGCTCGTCCTCCAGGACGGTACGGTTTTCCACGGCGAGGCGGTGGGCGCCGACGGGGCCGTCACCGGCGAGGTGGTCTTCAATACCGCGATGACGGGTTACCAGGAGATCGCCACCGACCCGTCCTACGCCGGTCAGATCGTGACCCTGACCTACCCCCACATCGGCAACACCGGCATCAACAGCGTCGACCGCGAGGACGACCGCGCTCGGCTGGCGGGGCTGGTGGTGCGCGATGTGCCGCCGCGGGCCAGCAACTGGCGTGCCGAGAAGGGGCTGACGGCCTGGCTGCGTGACCAGGGGGTGGTGGCGATTTCCGGGATCGATACCCGCAAGCTAACCCGCCGCCTCCGCGAGGGCGGAGCCCAGGGTGGTTGCCTGGTCGCCGGCGAGTCGCTGGACGAGGCCTGGGCGCTGGCTCAGGCCCAGGGCTACGGCGGCATGAGTGGCCGTGACCTGGCCGGCGAGGCGGGCACCAAGACCCGTCGGCCGTGGCAGCGCGGGACCTGGACCCTGGACGATGGTCTTGCCGATGCGGCGGAGCGCGGTGAGTCGGGGCGATACCACGTGGTGGCTTTCGATTACGGGATCAAGCAGCAGATCCTGCGCCTGCTGGTCGACGCCGACTGCCGGGTCACGGTGGTACCGGCGCGGACCGGGGCTGCGGATGTCCTCAAGCTGCAGCCGGACGGCTTGTTCTTCTCCAACGGGCCGGGTGACCCGGAGCCGATGGACTACGCGGTGGCGACCATCCGCGAGCTCTTGGAGGAGCATCGCATCCCGACCTTCGGCATCTGCCTGGGCCATCAGCTGCTGGGGCTGGCCAGCGGGGCGCGGACCGAGAAGATGAAATTCGGCCACCACGGTGCCAATCACCCGGTGATCGACCTGGCCTCCGGGCAGGTGCTGATCTCCAGCCAGAACCACGGCTTCGCGGTGGACGAGGGCAGCCTTCCCGACCACCTGGAGGCGACGCACCGCTCGCTGTTCGACGGCTCGCTACAGGGTATCCGGCGCACCGACGTGCCTGCCTTCAGCTTCCAGGGCCACCCGGAGGCAAGCCCCGGTCCCCACGACATGCGTCCGCTGTTCCAGCGCTTCGTCGAGATGATGGAGCGTGACTGAGCACTGCGCAGCCGCATCACAGGCGACCGCCGACCACTGGACCCCGAGCACTCTGGAATCATGCCGAAAAGAACTGACATCCAATCGATCCTGATCATCGGCGCCGGCCCCATCGTCATCGGCCAGGCGTGCGAGTTCGACTACTCCGGGGCGCAGGCGTGCAAGGCGCTGCGTGAGGAGGGCTACCGGGTCATCCTGGTCAACTCCAACCCGGCGACCATCATGACCGACCCGGAGACCGCCGATGCGGTCTATATCGAGCCGGTGGAGTGGCAGACGGTCTCGCGGATCATCGAGCGCGAGCAGCCCGATGCGGTCCTGCCGACCATGGGTGGGCAGACGGCGCTCAACTGCGCCCTCGACCTGGTCAAGCACGGCGTGCTGGAGCGCTTCGGTGTTGAGATGATCGGCGCCACCCGTGAGGCGATCGACAAGGCCGAGGAGCGCGAGGCGTTTCGCGCCGCCATGTCGCGGATCGGGCTCGAGTCGCCGCGCGCCGAGATCGCCCGCTCTATGGCCGAGGCCCAGGCGGCGCAGGCACGGATCGGCTTCCCGGTCATCATCCGCCCGTCCTATACCCTGGGCGGCTCCGGCGGCGGCATCGCCTACAACCGGGAGGAGTTTCACGAGATCGTCGAGCGCGGCCTCGACCTCTCCTACACCAACGAGGTGCAGCTCGAGGAGTCGGTCCTCGGCTGGAAGGAGTACGAGATGGAGGTCGTGCGCGATCGCCACGACAACGCCATCATCATCTGCTCCATCGAGAACCTCGATCCCATGGGGGTGCACACCGGTGATTCGGTCACGGTGGCCCCTGCGCAGACCCTCACCGACAAGGAATACCAGCTGATGCGCGACGCATCGCTGGCGGTGCTGCGGGAGATCGGCGTGGAGACCGGCGGCTCCAACGTCCAGTTCGCCATCAACCCGGACAACGGGCGCATGGTGATCATCGAGATGAACCCGCGGGTGTCGCGCTCGTCGGCGCTGGCCTCCAAGGCGACCGGCTTCCCCATCGCCAAGGTGGCGGCCAAGCTGGCGGTCGGCTACACCCTCGATGAACTGCGCAACGAGATCACCGGTGGTGCCACCCCGGCCTCCTTCGAGCCGACGATCGACTACGTCGTCACCAAGATCCCGCGTTTCACGTTTGAGAAATTCCCGCAGGCCGACTGCTACCTGACGACCCAGATGAAGTCCGTGGGCGAGGTCATGGCCATCGGACGGACCTTCCAGGAGTCTTTCCAGAAGGCCCTGCGGGGACTGGAGCAGGATCTGTCCGGGCTCGACGAGCGGCTCGACCACAGTCGCACGGACGTGCGCGATACGGTGCGCCACTCGCTGCGTCAGCCGACCCCGGATCGGGTGCTGCACCTGGGGGATGCGTTCCGGGTCGGCTTCACCCTCGATGAGGTCCACGGCATGACGGCCATCGACCCGTGGTTCCTCGCGCAGGTCGAGGAGCTGATCGCCGTGGAGGGGGAGGTCGCCGCCTCGACCCTGGACGACTGTGATGCCGGGGCGCTGCTGCGCCTCAAGCGGCGCGGTTTCTCCGATGCCCGTCTGGCGGCCCTGTGGGGCGTCAAGGAGTCCCAGGTGCGCCAGCGCCGCCGCGATCTGGGCGTGCGGCCGGTGTTCAAGCGGGTGGACTCCTGCGCCGCCGAGTTCCCCACCGCCACCGCCTACCTCTACTCCACCTACGAGGAGGAGTGCGAGGCAGAGCCGAGCGGACGCAAGAAGATCATGGTTCTCGGCGGCGGGCCGAACCGTATCGGGCAGGGGATCGAGTTCGACTATTGCTGCGTCCACGCCTCGCTGGCCCTTCGCGATGACGGCTACGAGACCATCATGGTCAACTGCAACCCCGAGACCGTCTCCACCGACTACGACACCTCGGATCGGCTTTACTTCGAGCCGTTGACCCTGGAGGACGTGCTGGAGGTGGTCGAGACGGAGCAGCCGGACGGGGTGATCGTCCAGTACGGCGGGCAGACGCCGCTGAAGCTCGCCCGCGAACTCGAGGCCGCCGGGACGCCGATCATCGGTACGACCCCGGACTCCATCGATCTGGCCGAGGACCGGGAGCGCTTCCAGGACATGATCGGCCGCATCGATCTGATGCAGCCGCCGAACCGCACCGCCCGCACGGAGACCGAGGCCCTGCAGCTGGCTGCCGAGATCGGTTATCCGCTGGTGGTGCGCCCCTCGTACGTCCTTGGTGGTCGGGCGATGGAGATCGTCTACGAGGAGAGCGAGCTGCGCCAGTACATGAACGAGGCCGTGCGGGTTTCGCACAACTCGCCGGTGCTGCTTGACCGCTTCCTCGACGATGCCGTGGAGGTCGACGTGGACGCCGTCAGCGACGGCGATCAGGTGGTGATTGGCGGCATCATGCAGCATATCGAGCAGGCCGGCGTCCACTCCGGCGACTCCGCCTGCTCTATCCCGCCCTACACGCTGGGGCAGGATGTGCAGGATCGGATCCGCGAGCAGGTGCGCCTGCTCTCCCGGGAGCTCGGGGTGGTCGGGCTGATGAACGTGCAGTTCGCCATCCAGGGGCAGCGCATCTTCCTACTGGAGGTCAACCCGCGCGCCTCGCGGACCGTGCCCTACGTCGCCAAGGCGTGTGGCGTGCCGCTGGCCAAGGTGGCCGCCCGCTGCATGGCCGGCCGCACCCTGGCGGAGCAGGGGGTGGTGAACGAGGTCATCCCTAACTACTATTCCGTAAAAGAGGCGGTCTTCCCGTTCCTCAAGTTCCCCGGTGTCGATCCCATCCTCGGTCCGGAGATGAAGTCTACCGGCGAAGTGATGGGTATTGGCGCCTGTTTCGGGGAGGCCTACGCGAAGGCTCAGCTGGCTGCGGGGGTGACCCTGCCGCGGGGCGGCTGTGCCTTTGTCAGTGTGCGTGAGGTGGACAAGGAGGCAGCGGTCGAGGTGGCGCGGGACCTGGTTCGGCGCGGCTTTCGCTTGATCGCCACCCATGGCACCGCGGCCGCCCTCGAGGAGGCGGGCCTGGAGGTGCGCCGGATCAACAAGGTCATCGAGGGTCGGCCGCATGTCGTGGACGCCATCAAGAACGACGAGATCGATCTGATCGTGAATACCACCGAGGGGCGGCAGGCCATTGCCGACTCCTACTCGATCCGCCGCGAGGCGCTGCAGCGCAAGGTCTGCTACACGACGACCATCGCGGGTGCCCGGGCCACGTGCCTGGCACTGGATCACATGAAGGACTGGGAGGCCCGCCCCCTTCACGCCCTGCACAGGGAGATGACGGGATGAGCAAGATACCGTTGACGGTTCGTGGCGCAGAGAAGCTGCGTGAGGAGCTTCAGCGGCTCAAGCACGAGGATCGCCCGCGGGTCATCCAGGCGATTGCCGAGGCGCGGGAACACGGCGACCTAAAAGAGAACGCCGAGTATCACGCCGCGCGCGAGCAGCAGAGTTTTATTGAGGGCCGTATCCAGGAGATCGAGGGCAAACTGTCCAACGCCCAGATCATTGACCCGGCGACGGTGCAGGCGGCCCCGAAGATCGTCTTCGGGGCGACCGTGGCGCTCGAGGACACCGACACCGAGGAGACGGTCAGCTATCAGATCGTTGGCGAGGACGAGGCGGACATCAAGCAGCACCTCATCTCGGTCAACTCGCCCATCGCCCGCGCGCTGATCGGCAAGGAGGAGGGTGACGAGGCCGTGGTGCAGGCCCCGGGCGGTGAGCGGACCTATGAGATCGTCGAGGTCCGCTATGAGTAGGTGCGGGCAGCTTGCCCGCAGCGGCCCGGCGGTGGAGGTGCGGTGCTGATCCGCGCGGCCGAGCGGGTGGCGCTGACGATGCTGGCCGGCGCGCTGTGGAGCGTCGGCTACATCGTCTCGCCATTGCTGTTTCGCACGCTGGAGGACACCGCCCAGGCGGCGGCGTTGGTCGGCGAGATCACCGGCCTGGTGGCTTGGATCGCCCTGGTGTGTGCCGCGCTGCTGATACCGACACAGTTGCGCCACCGGATCCGTCCGCTGGCGGCCCACTGGCGGCTGTGGCTGCTGGTGCTGTTGGCGGTCGTGCTGGCGGTGGGAGAGTTCTGGGTGCGGCCACCGATGGCGGTTTTAACTGAGCAGGCCGGTGAAGTCGGGTACCTCTCGGCCCTGCGTGCCGCCGAAAGCCTCTACTTCGTGGCCAGTGCCATTGCGCTGGTCCTGGTACTCGGCGGGATCGAACCGCGGCTGGCGGCAGGTGACGGTGATGCCGTCGACACCGCGGAACAGGGACGCTGAGCGTCTGCCGCGCGGGAGCTCAGATCAGGACTTGGCTCTTCTCCGGGTTCTCTCGATAGAGCAGGACGATCCGCCCGATGGTCTGGACCACGATCGCCCCGGTCTGTTCGGCAATCTCCTCGGTCATGGCCTGGCGCTCCTCCTTGCTGGCGCCGGCGAGCTTCACCTTGATCAGCTCGTGGTCGTCCAGGGCACGCTCAATCTCCTCCAGGACCCCCTCGCTGAGGCCGGCGGCCCCGGTCAGGACGACGGGCTTGAGGGCGTGGCCGAGCCGGCGGAGTTGCTTGAGTTGATCCGGATCTAGATGCATGGAGGTGTTTGGTGCCTGGTGACGATAAAGCAAGAAGGCTATCACGCCGTGGCGTGGTCCGGGCAAGCGGCGGGCCGCTGCGCGAGGTCAAGATCGAGCTGGGTGTGGTGGTGCTGGTGATCATCTCGGCGTACTTCCTGACGCTGGGTCTCGATCTCGCCGCCTGGCAGGAGGCGCTCGGCGTGCTGGTGGTCGCCAGCCTGGGTGCCGGCTGGGTCGTGCTGCGCGCACGTGCCGTGGCGCGCCGCCGCGTGGCGGAAGGGGGCGGGCATGGCGGCCTGTAGGCGGCGGCGCAGCGGCTGCAACTCCCGGGCCCGGCGGAGCCGGCACGAAAGCGATCCGTTCGTCCGCCGTGCCCGTGCTGAGGGGTGGCGCTCGCGGGCAGCACTTAAGCTCGAGGCGATCGACCAGCGCGACGGGCTCCTGCGCCCCGGTCAGGTGGTTGTTGACCTGGGCGCCGCACCCGGTGGGTGGTCGCAGCTGGCGGCGCCGAAGGTGGGCGCGTCGGGGTTGGTCGTCGCCATCGACCTGCTGGAGATGGAACCCCTGCCCGGGGTTACGTTCGTCCACGCCGACTTTTCCACCGACGACGGGCTGCGCGCCGTGGAGACCGCGCTGGGCGGGCGCCCGGTGGATGTGGTGCTCTCCGACATGGCGCCGAATCTGACCGGGCACAGCGCGGTGGATCAGCCGGCGGCGATGGGGCTGGCGGAACTCGCCGCCGACTTTGCCGGTCAATTCTTGCATAAGGATGGTGACTTCCTCGTCAAGGTCTTCCACGGCGAGGGGTTCGACACGTTCCGCGGCGAGCTGACACGGCGCTTCTCCCGCGTCCTCTCTCGCAAACCGGACGCCTCCAGGTCGGGCAGTCGGGAGGTCTACCTTCTGGCTCGCGGTCCGACGGTATAGTAAGGTGCCTATCAGGTGCCGCATTCAGGCAGATTGAGGTGACGCCGTGAGCGACATGGCCAAGAATCTGATCCTTTGGGTCATCATCGCCGTCGTGCTGATGTCCGTATTCAGCAACTTCCAGGAGCAGTCGGCGGATGTGACCGAGAAGGTCCCCTACTCCGAGTTCCTCAACGAGGTCGAGCGCGGCAATATCCGCGAGGTGCTGATCCGGGGCGAGGAGATCACCATCCAGCACGCCGACGGCAACGAGTACCTGACCTTCAACCCCGAGGTGGACAACCGGGCGCTGATCGGCGAACTGCTCGAGCACGGCGTCACCATCGATGCGGAGCGGGCTGAGGAAGACAGCATGCTCCTGCAGATCCTCATCTCGTGGACGCCCTTCCTGCTGCTGATCGCCGTGTGGATCTACTTCATGCGCCAGATGCAGGGAGGCGGTGGCGGCCGCGGGGCGATGTCCTTCGGCAAGAGCAAGGCCAAGATGATGACCGAGGAGCAGAGCAAGCACAGCTTCTCGGACGTGGCCGGCTGCGACGAGGCCAAGGAGGACGTCAAGGAGCTTGTGGACTTCCTGCGCGACCCAAGCAAGTTCCAGAAGCTCGGCGGGACCATCCCGCGCGGCGTGCTCATGGTCGGGCCGCCGGGAACCGGCAAGACCCTGCTCGCCAAGGCCATCGCCGGCGAGGCGCGGGTGCCGTTCTTCTCCATCTCCGGGTCGGACTTCGTCGAGATGTTCGTCGGCGTCGGCGCCTCCCGGGTGCGGGACATGTTCCAGCAGGCCAAGAAGCAGGCGCCGTGCATCATCTTCATCGATGAGCTGGACGCCGTCGGCCGTCAACGCGGCGCCGGGCTCGGTGGTGGTCACGACGAGCGCGAGCAGACGCTAAATCAGATGCTCGTCGAGATGGACGGTTTCGAGGGCAGCGAGGGCATCATCGTCATCGCCGCCACCAACCGGCCGGACGTGCTCGACCCGGCACTGCTGCGCCCCGGCCGCTTCGACCGCCAGGTGGTGGTGCCGCTGCCGGATGTGCGCGGACGCGAGCAGATCCTGAACGTGCACATGCGCAAGGTGCCCATGGCCGACGACGTCCGGCCCGAGATCATCGCCCGCGGAACGCCGGGCTTCTCCGGGGCCGATCTGCAGAACTTGGTCAACGAGGCGGCGCTGTTCGCAGCGCGGGCCAACAAGGAGGCCGTCGATCAGACGGACTTCGAGCAGGCCAAGGACAAGATCATGATGGGCTCCGAGCGCAAGTCCATGGTGATGAAGGAAGACGAGAAGAAGCTCACGGCCTACCACGAGGCTGGGCACGCCATCGTCGGCCTGCGCACCCCGGAGCATGATCCGGTCCATAAGGTGACGATCATCCCACGCGGTCGTGCGTTGGGCGTGACCATGTTCCTCCCGGAAGAGGATCGGTACAGCTACACCAAGCAGCGCCTGGACAGCATGATTGCCAGCCTCTTTGGCGGCCGGATCGCCGAGGAGCTGATCTTTGGCAACGACCGGGTCACCACCGGTGCCCAGAACGACATCCAGCGGGCCACCGAGATTGCCCGCAACATGGTCACCAAGTGGGGGCTCTCGGCGCGGCTTGGCCCGCTTGCCTACGGCGAAGAGGAGGGCGAAGTCTTCCTCGGCCGCTCGATGGCGCAGCAGAAGGAGGTCTCGGACGAGACGCAGCACGCCATCGACGAGGAGGTCCGGGCGGTGATCGACAGCAACTACACCGCCGCGGAGAAGATCCTCCAGGAGAACCTGGAAAAGCTCCATATCATGGCCGATGCCCTGATGAAGTACGAGACCATCGACCGCGACCAGATCGATGACATCATGCAGGGCAAGGAGCCCCGGCCGCCCAAGGGGTGGCAGGATCGCGATCAGGGCGGTGGCTCCACCGACGAGGGCGAGACGGTCGGGGTTGACGACCAGGCCGAAACGGATGGCAAGGACGACGGCCGCGAGGGACCCATCGGCGGACCCGTAGGCGAACACTGATGGTGGCGTTGTCCGACGGGGCGGTTCTCCATTGCGGGGGCCGCCCCCTCTCGTTAGATCGGCCGCGGGTTATGGGCGTGCTCAACGTGACCCCGGACTCCTTTTCGGACGGGGGCCACTTCCTCGACCTGGAGCAGGCGCGCGCCCATGCCCGGCGGATGGTGGCCGAGGGCGCCGACCTGATCGATGTCGGAGGCGAGTCGAGCCGCCCCGGTGCGCCGCCGGTGCCGCTGGAGCAGGAGCTTGAGCGAGTGGTCCCGGTCGTCGAGGCCCTGGCCAGCGAGGTCGATTGCCCGATCTCCGTGGACACCTACAAGCCCGAGGTGGCCCGCGAGGCGGTAGCCGCCGGGGCGGGTTTGATCAACGACATCCGTGCGCTGCAGGAGCCGGGGGCCGCGGAGGCAGCCGCCGGGCTGGGCGTCCCAGTGTGTCTGATGCACATGCAGGGTCAGCCCCGGACCATGCAGGATGCGCCGAGCTACAATGACGTGGTGACCGAGGTGGCCGAATGCTTGGCGGAACGGATGGCCGCCGCCGAGGAGGCCGGGCTGCCACGCGAGCGCATGCTGCTCGATCCGGGGTTCGGTTTCGGTAAGACGCTGGAGCACAACTACCAGCTGCTCCGGCACCTGGATCGGATCGTGGCGCTCGGACCACCGGTGCTCGTCGGCATGTCGCGCAAGTCCATGATCGGCAAACTGCTGGATCGCCCGGTGGAGGAGCGGTTGCCAGGCAGCCTGGCGGCGGCGGCCGTCGCCGTGTACCAGGGGGCACGGATCATTCGTGCCCACGATGTTGGGGCGACCGCCGACGCGGTGCGGGTGGCAGCGACGGCCGCGAGCGCCTAGGCAAGTGCACTGAAAGGGAACACGGACTTGGCCGAGCAGAGAATCTATTTCGGAACCGATGGCATCCGCGGGCGGGTCGGCGAGGCGCCGATCACCCCGGACTTCGTCCTCAGGCTGGGCTGGGCGGCTGGCCGTGTCCTCGTCGGCGAGGGGCAGCGCAAGGTGGTCATCGGCAAGGACACCCGGCTGTCCGGGTACATGTTCGAGTCCGCCCTCGAGGCCGGTTTCGCGGCCGCCGGCGTGCACAGTCTGATGCTCGGGCCCATGCCGACCCCGGCCATTGCCTACCTGACGCGGACCCTCCATGCCCGGGCCGGTGTCGTCATCAGCGCCTCGCACAACCCGCATTACGATAACGGGATCAAGTTCTTCGGCCCGGATGGCTACAAGCTCGACGACGCCACCGAAGAGGCCATCGAGCGACTGCTCCAGGACGGGCCGCCGCAGATGGTCCCCTGCCAGGAGCTGGGCCGCGCGACCCGTATCAACGACGCGGTCGGGCGGTACATCGAGTTCTGCAAGGGCTCTGTGGGTCGGCGCATCGACCTGCGCGGTCTCCGGGTCGTGGTTGACTGCGCCCACGGTGCCACCTACCAGGCGGCACCGGCGGTGCTCCGCGAGCTGGGTGCCGAGGTGGTGCTCATCGGCCACGAGCCGGACGGGCTGAACATCAATGTCGATCACGGCTCCCAGCACCCGGAGCGTCTGTGCCGGCGGGTGGTGGACGAGTCCGCGGATGTCGGTGTGGCGTTCGACGGCGACGGCGACCGGGTGATCATGGCCGACCGGTCCGGCCGCCTGATCGATGGCGATGGTCTGCTCTATATCATCGCTACGGCCCGGGTGGCCCGTGGTCAGGCGTGCGGACCGGTGGTCGGCACCCAAATGACCAACCTCGGCCTGGAGGTGGCGCTGCAGGAGCTGGGGCTTCCCCTGGAGCGGACCCGGGTGGGCGACCGTTATGTCCTCGAGCGGCTGCTGCAGGTCGGCGGTGTGCTGGGCGGTGAGTCCTCCGGTCATATCATCTGCCTGGATCGGACCACCACCGGCGACGGGCTGATCTCGGCGCTGCAGGTGCTCGAGGCCATGGTGACCACCGGCCGGCCGCTGGATGAGCTGGTCGCCGGGATGCAGTACTATCCACAGCGTCTGGTCAATGTGCCGATCGAGCGTGGCGTGGACGTACTCGGGTTGCCGGCGGTCAACGAAGCGGTCAGCGAGGCCGAGCAAGAGCTCGGCGAACGGGGGCGGGTGTTGTTGCGTCCGTCGGGGACAGAGCCGCTGCTGCGGGTGATGGTCGAGGGCGCCGACGGGGCGCAGGTGGATCGCCTGGTCGAGTCGCTGGCGGAGACCGTGGCCAGCGCGGCCCGGGGTGCGGCCACCGACCCGATTTGATTTCAGTCGCTTGTGTAGATAGGCTTCGTCAGCTTCACAGGAATCCATAGACAGGGTTGGGTCTAGGCATGCGGCGCAAGATCATTGCTGGTAACTGGAAGATGAACGGCGACCAGGATCTGGTCCGCCGCGTTGCGGAGCACGCTGCCGACAGCGGTGGCGATGCCGAGCTGGCGGTCTGCCCGCCGTATCCCTTGCTCGCGGCGGCCGCATCGCAGCTGCCATTCGGTGTGGCGCTGGGTGCGCAGGACGTCAGCGAGTACGAGTCGGGCGCCTACACCGGCGAAGTGTCGGCGGGCATGCTGCTCGAGGCGGGGTGCCGTTACGTGATCGTCGGGCACTCGGAGCGTCGGACGCTCTACGGCGAGGACAACGGCCGGGTGGCCGGCAAGTTCGTGGCGGCGCGCAATGCCGGGCTGACCCCGATCCTGTGCGTTGGCGAGACCCTGGCCGAGCGAGATGCCGAGCGCACCGAGACTGTGGTAGGTGAACAGCTCGACGCTGCCATCGACGCCGTGGACGGGGCGGCCTTCCAGGGGGCGGTCATCGCCTATGAGCCGGTCTGGGCCATTGGGACCGGGCGGACCGCAACCCCGGAACAGGCGCAGGCGGTGCACGCTTTCATCCGTCAGCGCGTTGCGGAGCGCGATGGCAATGAGGTGGCCGACCAGCTGCGCATCCTCTACGGGGGCAGCATGAAGGCGGACAATGCCGCCGAGCTCCTGGCCCAGCCGGATATCGACGGCGGTCTGATCGGTGGCGCGTCGCTGGATCCCGACAGCTTCCTTTCGATTTACAACGCAGCCGCGGAGGGCTGAGCTAGACCCATGTTTGAAGCGTTGCTTGCCGTCCATATCGTCATCGCCGTTGCCCTGGTGGTGCTGGTCCTGCTGAACCAGGGGAAGGGCGCTGACATGGGAGCCGCCTTCGGCAGCGGTGCCTCGAGCACCGTCTTCGGCTCGCGCGGCGCAGCGACCTTCATGACCAAGCTGATTGCGACCCTGGGTACGACCTTCTTCCTGACCAGCCTGGGGCTGGCGGTGATCGCCTCGCAGGGGATCGGCGGCGGCGCTTCGGTGATTGGCGACGACGACGTGCTCGAGAGCGAGGAAGAGACGGAAGAGGAGGATCCGGAGGCGCCGGCGGCTCCGGACATGCCGGCGGAGCAGGAGGCCCCTGCGCCTGAGGCGCCGGGTCAGCCGGTGGAGCCGGACGCGCCTGCGGAAGAGGGTGAAGCGGAGTAGCCCCTTTTCCGCGATTGCGGGATTGAATCGCGGGATCAGGGTTGCTATCATGCGTCCCGCGTTGGGGCAGAGTAAACGCCCAAGCGCAACTGTCTACGTGCCGAAGTGGTGGAACTGGTAGACACGCCGTCTTGAGGGGGCGGTGGCGAAAGCCGTGCCGGTTCGAGTCCGGCCTTCGGCACCATCTATATCTCTCCTTCCTCAGCGCGCACTCGCGCGATATCCCGCACCCTGATCGTCCCTGTCTGGTCGCGCCGGTTGGCGGGATTGATTTCCCGCAACCGTCACGATCGTTTGTCGGCACGATAACGTCTTTAAAATCAGGAAGTTAAAAAAGCCGCTGAGTTGACACGGAGAGAGACCGCTCCGTAAACTCCAGCGATGTTCGACACGGGGGCGGGGCACCGGTCCCGTGTTCTCACCAGCGGAGCGGCGAACGATGCTAGAGAATTACCTCCCGGTTCTGCTCTTCATTGTCGTCGGGCTCGTCTTCGGCGTCCTGCCTCTGGCTGCCGGGTTCGTGCTCGGTCCTCGGCGTGAAGATCCGGAAAAGCAGTCGCCTTACGAGTGCGGCTTCGAGGCCTTCGAGGATTCGCGCATGAAGTTCGACGTGCGCTATTACCTCGTCGCCATTCTGTTCATCCTCTTCGATCTCGAGATCGCCTTCCTCTTCCCTTGGGCAGTTGTGTTGGACGACATTGGGCTGTTCGGCATCTTGGCCATGGGCCTATTTGTCGGGCTTCTCGTGATCGGTTTGCTCTACGAGTGGCGTAAAGGGGCGCTGGAATGGGAGTAGAAGGCATCCTGGAGCGGGGGTACGTGACGACCTCCGCGGATAAGCTGATCAACTGGGCGCGGACCGGCTCCCTGTGGCCCATGACCTTCGGCCTGGCCTGCTGTGCCGTCGAGATGATGCACACCGCGGCGGGGCGCTACGACATGGACCGCAACGGTCTGATCTTCCGGCCCAGCCCGCGGCAGTCTGATGTGATGATTGTCGCCGGCACGCTCTGCAACAAGATGGCCCCGGCGCTGCGCAAGGTCTACGACCAGATGCCGGAGCCGAAGTGGGTGATCTCCATGGGGTCGTGTGCCAACGGCGGGGGGTACTACCACTACTCCTACTCGGTGACGCGCGGCTGCGACCGCATCGTCCCCGTGGACATCTACGTCCCCGGTTGTCCACCCACGGCCGAGGCCCTGTACTACGGCATCCTGCAGCTGCAGAACAAGATCCGCCGGACCAATACCATCGCACGTTGAGGGAGAGTCATGGCTGAGCCCGAGAGCCTGTTGGAGCAGCTCCGCGGCCATTTCGGTGGTCGTTTGACCGATTGCTGGCTCGAGCGCGGCGAGGTGACGCTGGAGGTCCGGCCCGCCGAGTTGGTTGCGGTGATGACCGAGCTGCGTGATGCCGCCGATTGGCGTTTCGAGCAGCTGTCCGATGTCGCCGGGGTCGACTACGCCGCCTACGGCCAGGATGAGTGGATCACCGAGTCGGCGACCGGGACAGGCTTCAGCCGCGGGGTGACCGAGCCGGGGTTTGGGCGTCTGGGCCTGACCGGCATCTACGGGGTGCAGTCGATCGAGGAGCGGACCGGCCGGCGTTTCGCGGCGGTCTATCAGCTGCTGTCGTTGACGCACAATCAGCGCCTTCGCGTGCGCTGCTTCGCCGAGGATGACGACCTGCCGGTATTGCCCTCTGTGTCGGGCCTCTGGCCGTCCGCCAATTGGGCCGAAAGGGAGGCTTTCGACCTGTACGGTATCGTTTTCGAAGGCCACCCGGATCTGCGCCGGATCCTCACCGATTACGGTTTTGTCGGGCACCCCTTCCGCAAGGACTTCCCGCTGATCGGCAACGTAGAGCCGCGCTACGACCCCGAGAAGGGGCGTGTCGTCTACGGGCCGGTGGAGATCGAGCCGCGGGTGCTCGTGCCGCGGGTGATCCGCGAAGACAACCGTTACGCCGCACCGCACAAGGCGGAAGGCACGGAGGGACAAGCCGATGGCTGAGTTCCAGAGCTATACCCTGAACTTCGGCCCGCAGCACCCGGCGGCGCACGGGGTGCTGCGCCTGGTGCTGGAGATGGAGGGGGAAACGGTGCGCCGCGCCGACCCCCACATCGGTCTGCTGCACCGGGCGACGGAGAAGCTGGCCGAATCCAAGCCGTACAATCAGTCCATCGGCTACATGGACCGGCTCGACTACGTCTCGATGATGTGCAACGAGCACGGCTATGTGCGCGCGATCGAGAAACTGCTCGGTATCGAGCCGCCGCTGCGGGCGCAGTATATCCGCACGATGATGGACGAGGTCACCCGCATCTTGAACCACCTGATGTGGCTCGGCGGGCACGGGCTCGACGTCGGCGCCATGACCGCGTTCCTGTATACCTTCCGCGAGCGCGAGGATCTCATGGATGTCTACGAGGCGGTCTCGGGCGCGCGGATGCACGCGACCTACTACCGCCCGGGCGGGGTGCACCGCGACCTGCCCGACCAGATGCCCAAATACGAGCCCTCGCCCTACCGCAGCGAGAAGGAGTTGCGTGAGATGAACCGCGCCCGCGAGGGCTCGGTGCTCGACTTTCTCGACGACTTTTGCGAGCGCTTCCCCGCCTGCGTGGACGAGTACGAGACGCTGCTGACCGAGAACCGGATCTGGAAGCAGCGACTGGTGGACATCTGCCCGGTCTCCGCCGAGCGTGCCGTGGAACTCGGCTTTACCGGTCCGCTGCTGCGCGGCTCCGGAGTGGCCTGGGACCTGCGCAAGAAACAGCCTTACGCCGCCTACGACCGGGTCGACTTCGACATCCCGGTCGGCGTCAACGGTGACTCCTACGACCGCTACTTGGTGCGTGTCGAGGAGATGCGCCAGTCGGTGCGCATTATCAAGCAGTGCGTGGACTGGCTGCGCGACAACCCGGGCCCGGTGCGGGTCGACGATCCGAAGGTGACCCCCCCGACCCGGGAAGAGATGAAAGACGACATGGAGTCGCTCATCCACCACTTCAAGCTCTTCACCGAGGGGTACTGCACGCCGCCCGGCGAGGTTTACGCCGTGGTAGAGGCGCCCAAGGGCGAGTTTGGCGTCTACCTGATCTCGGACGGCGCCAACAAGCCGTACCGCTTAAAGGTCCGGCCGCCGTGCTACTACCACCTGGCGGCTACTGACGAGATGATCCGCGGCTACATGCTGGCGGACGTGGTGACCCTGATCGGCTCGCTGGATGTGGTGTTCGGGGAGGTGGATCGGTGACGGAGCAGACGGTGGCAGCAGAGACCCTGAGCGCGGACCAGTGCCGGCGTATCGACCACTGGCTGGCTAAGTATCCCGATGACGAGCAGGGGCGGGCGTCGGCGATCATCCCGGCGCTGCACATCCTGCAGGATGATAACGGCGGCTGGCTGGAGCGGCGTCACGTGGCGGCGGCCGCAGACTACATCGGCATGCCCCGGGCCAGCGCCTTCGAGGTGGCGACCTTCTACTCCATGTTTCACCTCGATGAGCCGGTGGGCCGGCACAAGGTCAATATCTGCACCAATATTTCGTGCTGTCTCAACGGCGCCGATGAGCTGGTGGCCTACGCCGAGGAGAAGCTCGGGATCCGGCTCGGCGAGACGACGCCGGACGGACGCATCACGCTGGTGCGCGAGGAGGAGTGCCTGGCCGCCTGCACGCGGGCGCCGATGATGGTCGTCGACGGGCACTACTACACCCATCTGACCCGCGAGCGGATCGACGAGATCCTCGACGGGCTGAGCTGAGCCGCAGGGCGCGGAGGGGTCATGGTCAACCAAGTTTGTTATACGACCCTGGGCTATGACGAGCCGTGGAGCCTGGAGACCTACCGCAAGGTGGGTGGCTACAAGGCCCTCGAACGCGTGCTGCGCACGCCCATGTCGCCCCAGGAGGTCATCGACGAGGTCAAGCAGAGCGCCCTGCGCGGTCGGGGCGGTGCCGGCTTCCCGCCGGGGATCAAGTGGGGGTTCATGCCCCGCGACAGTGCCGGGCAGAAGTACCTGATCTGCAACTCGGATGAGTCCGAACCGGGAACCTGCAAGGATCACGACATCCTGCGTTTCAACCCGCATGCGGTGGTCGAGGGGATGATCATCGCCGGCTACGCCATGGGCGCGAGCGTCGGCTACAACTACCTGCGCGGCGAATTCCATCACGAGCCGTTCGAGCGTATGGAGCAGGCGGTGGCCGAGGCCCACCAGGCCGGCTACCTGGGGCAGAACATCCTCGACTCGGGCTTCGATTTTCAGCTCCACAACCACTACGGTGCCGGCGCCTATATCTGCGGCGAAGAGTCGGCACTCATGGAGTCGCTCGAAGGCAAGAAGGGCCAGCCCCGATACAAGCCGCCTTTCCCGGCGCAGGTCGGCATCTACGGCAAGCCGACGACCATCAACAACACCGAGACCCTCGCCTCGGTGCCTGCGGTCATCCGCAATGGCGCCGACTGGTTCCTCAACCTCGGTAGGCCGAACAACGGCGGCGAGAAGATCTTCTCCGTCTCCGGTCACGTCGAGCGCCCCGGCAACTACGAGATCCCGATGGGCATCCCCTTCCGCGAGCTACTGGAGATGGCCGGCGGTGTGCGTGGTGGTCGCCGGCTCAAGGCGGTGATCCCCGGCGGCAGCTCGACGCCGGTGGTCCCCGGCGAGACCATGCTCGAGACCGACATGGACTACGACAGCATTGCTGCAGCCGGCTCCATGCTCGGCTCCGGGGCCGTGGTGGTGATGGACGATACCACGGACATGGTGCGCATCCTCGCCCGTATCACGCGCTTCTATTACGCCGAGTCCTGCGGGCAGTGCACGCCGTGTCGTGAAGGCACCGGCTGGCTCTATCGCGCGGTCCAGCGGATCCATGAGGGGCGCGGCACCCACGACGACCTACGCATGCTCGAGGAGGTGCCGGGGCAGATCGCCGGGCACACCATCTGCGCCTTCGGTGATGCGGCGGCAACTCCGGTGCAGAGCTTCATCCAGCACTTCCGGCACGAGTTCGAGCACTACATCGAGCACGGTCGATCCCCGGTGGAGGCAGCGGCATGAGCGCAAACGAGGAGACGGTCACCATCGAGGTCGATGGGTGCTCCATCGAGGCCCGCAAGGGCGAGATGCTGATTCAGGCCACCGACCGTCACGGGATCCACGTCCCGCGGTTCTGCTACCACAAGCACCTCTCGGTGGTGGCCAACTGTCGGATGTGCCTCGTCGAGGTCGAGAAGGCGCCGAAACCGCTGCCGGCGTGCGCCACGCCAGTGGCTGACGGCATGGTGGTGCGCACTACATCGGCGACGGCGATCAAGGCGCAGCGCGGGGTGATGGAGTTCCTGCTGATCAATCACCCGCTCGACTGCCCAATCTGCGACCAGGGCGGCGAGTGCGAGTTGCAGGACATCTCCATGGGGTACGGCCGCGGGATCTCGCGCTTTACCGAAGGCAAACGCTCCGTGGCCGACGAGGACCTTGGCCCGCTGGTCGCCACGGAGATGACCCGCTGCATCCACTGCACCCGCTGTGTGCGCTTCCTCGACGAGGTGGCCGGGCAGAAGGAACTCGGTGGCATGGGGCGGGGCGAGCACATGGAGATCTCGACCTACCTGGAAACGGGTCTAAGCTCGGAGCTCTCCGGCAACGTGATCGACCTCTGCCCGGTTGGAGCGCTGACCAACAAGCCGTTCCGTTTCCGGGCCCGTCCGTGGGAGCTGCTCAGCTTCCCAGCGGTCTCCCCCCACGACGGGGTCGGCTCGAACCTGGCGCTGCACACCCTGCGCGGACGTATCCAGCGGGCGGTGCCGCGCGAGAACGAGGCCATCAACGAGACCTGGATCGCCGACCGCGACCGGTTCGCCATTGAGGGGGTCGACCACGCCGACCGGCTTGTGCAGCCGATGATCAAGCGCGACGGCCGTTGGCACGAGGTGCCCTGGGAGACGGCACTCGATCGCGCCGCGGGGGCCCTGCAGGGGGTCGTCCAGCGCCACGGCGCTGATGGTCTGGGCGGGCTGCTGGCGCCGAGCGCCACCCTCGAGGAACTCTACCTGGCGGCGCGACTGCTGCGCGGTCTGGGGAGCGGGAACGTCGACCACCGGCTCCGCGAGGTGGACACCTCGGACCAGGAACAGGCACCGCCCTTCCCCTATCTCGGGCAGGAGATCGCCGAGCTCGAGCAGGTCGATGCGGCGCTGCTGGTCGGGGCCTATACCCGACACGAGCAGCCGCTGATCAACCACCGCCTGCGCAAGGCCGCGCGTTCGGGCGCGCAGATCATGGCCCTGAACCCCCGGGGGTTCGATTGGAACCTGCCGCTGGCCTCAGAGCAGGCCGTTGCGCCGGCGCAGCTGGTTGCCGAGTTCGGCGCGGTGGCGGTGGCAGTGGCCGAGGGAGCCGGGCGCTCGCTGCCCGACGAATTGGCTGCCGTGGCCGGACCGGTGACGGATCACGCCCGCGAGGTGGCGCGCCGGTTGGCCGCGGCGCAGCGGCCCACGGTGCTGCTCGGCAACCTCGCCAGCAGTCATCCGCAGGCTGCCGCGTTGCGGGCCCTGGGCAGCTGTATCGCGGAGTTCTGCGGCGGGCGCCTCGGGGTTCTCGCCGAGGCCGGCAATACCGCCGGCGGCTGGTTGGCCGGCGCGGTGCCACATCGTCAGGCCGGCGGCGTGGCGGCACAGCCGGCCGGACGCAGCGCCGACGCCATGCTGCGCGCCGGGCTCAAGGGGTATCTGCTGCTGAACGTCGAGCCGACCCGCGATCTATGGGATCCGCAGGCCGCCCGGCAGGCCATGGAGCAGGCCGAAGAGGTGGTGGCCATCACGGCCTTCGCCGACGAGCAGCTGCGCGCCCAGGCCGACGTCCTGCTGCCGATGGGCGCTTTCGGCGAGAGTGCCGGGACGTACGTCAACAACGAGGGCCGCTGGCAGAGCTGCCGTGGTGTGGCGGAGCCTCCCGGCGAGGCACGCCCGGGCTGGCGCGTCCTGCGTGCCCTGGGCACGGTCCTCGGGCTGGAGCGCTTCGAATACAACGACATCGCCGATGTTTACGGCGAGCTGGCCGGGCTCTGTCGGGATCTGAGGCCGGGGTCGCACTACCCGGCCACGGCGGTGGCCGCCGGGGCGAAGACGGGGCAGGGCTTGGCGCTGGCCGGTGGTGTGCCGATCTACGCCGGCGATCCGCTGGTGCGGCGCGCGCGGCCACTGCAGCAGGCGCCGATTGCCGGGCGGGCCGAGGTGGTGCTTGCCCCGCAGACGGCGGCCGAACTCGGGTTTTCGCAGACGCAGCCACGCCGCGTCCGGGTCCGTGCCGACAGCGGGGTGGCGGAGCTGCCGCTGGTCGTGGATGACGCCGTGCCGGCAGGCGTGGCCTGGATTCCTGCCGGGCTGGATGAGCGTGCGGCGCTCGGCGGCCCTTACGGGACCGTCTCGCTGGAAGCGCTCTAGGCCGCAGAGCCGCAGAAAAGGACGATCGAGGGCATGTACGAGACACTCTTCTGGCAGTTCGCCAAGATCTGGGCCGTCCTGATCCCGCTGTTCCTGGCCGTGGCCTATTTCACCTACGTCGAGCGGCGGGTGATCGGTCACATGCAGGATCGACGCGGGCCCAACCGGGTCGGTCCCCGCGGGCTGCTGCAGCCCATTGCCGATGCGCTGAAGCTCCTTTTCAAGGAGATCACCATCCCGACCTACGCCAGCCGGACGCTGTTCCTGATCGCCCCGGCGATGGCCATCATGCCGGCCCTGGCCGCGTGGGCGGTGATCCCCTTCGACGACGGCCTGGTGGTGGCGGATATCAACGCTGGTCTGCTCTACATCCTGGCGATGACCTCGCTGGGGGTGTACGGACTGATCATCGCCGGCTGGGCCTCCAACTCCAAGTACGCGCTGCTCGGTACCTTGCGCGCCTCGGCCCAGGTCGTGTCTTACGAGATCGCCATGGGGTTCGCGCTGGTCGGTGTGTTGCTGGCCGCCGGGACGATGAACCTCACCGGCATCGTCAACGCCCAGGCCGGTCCGTTCTGGGAGTGGTTCTGGCTGCCGCTGCTGCCGCTGTTCCTGATCTACTGGATCTCCGGCGTCGCCGAGACCAACCGGGCGCCGTTCGACATTGCCGAGGGCGAGTCCGAGATCGTTGCCGGTTTCCACGTGGAGTACTCGGGAATGGCCTTCGCGGTCTTCTTCCTGGCCGAGTACGCCAACATGCTGCTCATCTCGTTCCTCGCGGCGACTCTGTTCCTGGGCGGGTGGCACTCGCCCTTCGAGGGGCTGCCGGTGCTTGGGCCAGCGTTCGACTGGGTCCCCGGGATCGTCTGGCTGTTCGCGAAGGCTGCCTTCTTCGCCTTCTGCTACCTGTGGTTCCGCGCCACCTTCCCGCGCTACCGCTACGACCAGCTCATGCGGCTGGGCTGGAAGGTTCTGATCCCGGCCACCGTGGTCTGGCTGGTGGTGCTCACCGGCTTGGTCTACGGCGGCGTCGGTCCTTGGTTCTGACGGGGGTACGGTCATGAGACCGCTAAACGACTATCTGAACAGCTTCCTGTTCACCGAGCTGCTGCGCGGACTGCGGCTGACGGCGGGGCACATGTTCTTCCGACGCAGCGTCACGCTGGAGTTCCCGGAAGAGCGGGCGCCGAAGTCGCCGCGTTTCCGGGGGCACCTGGCCCTGCGTCGATACCCCAACGGCGAGGAGCGCTGTATCGCCTGCAAGCTCTGCGAGGCGGTGTGCCCGGCGCTGGCGATCACCATCGATTCACACCAGCGCGCCGACGGCACACGGCGCACCACGCGCTACGACATCGACATGTTCAAGTGCATCTACTGCGGCTTCTGCGAGGAGTCCTGCCCGGTAGACTCCATCGTCCTGACCCGGCTCGACACCTTCCACATGGAGCGTCGCGAGGAGCGGGTCGCCGACAAGCAGAAGCTGCTGGCCATGGGTGACAAGTACGAGAGCCAGCTGGCGGCCGATCGCGCCGCCGATGCGCCCTACCGGTAATGGGAGCCTCGGGCTTATGGAACAGGTGATCTTCTACATCTTCGCCGGGGTGCTGCTGTTCGCGGCGACCATGGTGATCTCCGTGCGCAACCCGGTCCACGCGGCGCTGTTCCTGGTGCTCGCGTTCTTTAACGCTGCGGTGATCTGGGTACTGGCCGGTGCCGAGTTCCTCGGCATCGCCCTGGTGTTGGTGTACGTCGGCGCGGTGATGGTGCTCTTCCTCTTCGTGCTGATGATGCTCGATATCAACATCGCCCCGATGCGCGAAGGGTTTACCCGCTACCTGCCGGTCGGGGCACTGGTGGCGGTCCTGATGGCCGCGCAGCTGGTGGCGGTCATCGTCTCCGAGCGGGCGGACCTGGTCAGTGGGACCATCCCCGAGCCGGCGGCGGACGTGAACAATATCCAGGCGATTGGCGGGGTGTTGTACACGGTCTACGTCTACCCGTTCGAGATCGCGGCGGTGATCCTACTGCTGGCCATCGTTGCCGCGATCACCCTGACGCTGCGCCGGCGCGAGGGGACGCACAAGCAGGATGTGCCCCGGCAGCTGTCGGTCAAGAAGGACGACCGCCTGCGCATGGTGCGCATGAAGTCCTCGCGACGGCAGGACCATACGCGGAACTGAGGGCCCGAAGCCGGGCAAACGACTAGCGAAGGCAAGCAGGAAGGCCCAATGATCGAGCTGTCCGATTTCCTGATCCTGGGGGCGTTGCTGTTCTCCCTCGGCGTGGCAGGCATCTTCCTCAACCGGAAGAACGTGATCCTGCTGTTGATGTGCATCGAGCTGATCCTGCTCGCCGTGAACATCAACTTCATCGGCTTCTCCGCCTATCTGGAGGATATAGCCGGGCAGATCTTCGTCTTCTTCATCCTCACCGTGGCGGCGGCGGAGGCGGCCATCGGCCTGGCCATCGTCGTGGTCCTGTTCCGCTCACGCGGCGACATCAACGTTGCCGCCCTGGATGCGATGAAGGGGTAAGCCATGGAGACGGTCCTCTACGCCATCGTCCTCTTTCCGCTGGTCGCCGCCGCCATCGCTGGCATGGCTGGCGGCTGGATCGGACGCGCCGGAGCCCACTGGGTGACCATCCTCGGTGTCGCCATTTCCTGCGCCCTTTCCTTCTGGGTGCTGCACGGCCTGGTCTGGGGCGATCTGGAGCCGGTGGACTTCACCGTCTACACGTGGGCCTCGGTGGGCGACCTGAGCTTCGAGATCGGCTTCCTGGTCGACCGGCTCACCGCGGTGATGATGGCCACCGTCACCTTTGTCGCGCTGATGGTCCATATCTACACCATCGGCTACATGCACGACGACCCAGGCTATCAGCGGTTTTTCAGCTACATCGCGCTGTTCACCTTCGCCATGCTGATGCTGGTCATGGCGAACAACCTGCTGCAGCTGTTCTTCGCCTGGGAGGCTGTCGGGCTCGTCTCTTACCTGTTGATCGGTTTCTGGTACACCCGCGAGAGCGCCATCTTTGCCAACCTCAAGGCGTTTCTGGTCAACCGCGTGGGGGATCTGGGGCTGCTTCTGGGCATCGCCGTACTGGCTGGTGCCTTTGGCACGCTCCACTACGGCGAGATCTTCGCGGCGGTGGAGGCCGATCCCGGCCGGACGCTGAACCTCTTCGGCGCCGCCGAGTGGAGCCTGGTGACCGTCGCCGCGCTGCTGATCTTCATCGGCTGCATGGGCAAGTCGGCCCAAGTCCCGCTCCATGTCTGGCTGCCGGACTCCATGGAGGGCCCAACGCCCATCTCGGCGCTGATCCACGCCGCGACCATGGTGACCGCCGGCATCTTCCTGGTCGCCCGCATGTCGCCGGTCTTCGAGCTGTCCACGGTGGCGCTGACCGTGGTCCTGGTCGTGGGTGCGCTGACGGCCTTCTTCATGGGCTTGATCGGGCTGGTACAGAACGACATCAAGCGGGTCATCGCCTACTCCACGCTCTCCCAGCTCGGCTACATGGTCGCGGCCCTGGGCGTGTCGGCCTACGCGGCCGGTGTCTTCCATCTGTTCACCCACGCCTTCTTCAAAGCACTGCTCTTCCTCGGGGCCGGCTCGGTGATCATCGCCCTGCACCACGAGCAGGACATGCGCAAGATGGGCGGGCTGGCCCGGTACATGCCGGTGACCTACATCGCCATGCTGGTCGGCACCCTGGCGCTGATCGGCATCCCCGGCTTCTCTGGCTTCTTCTCGAAGGACGCCATTATCGAGGCCGTGGGGTACTCCGCCGGCGGCTGGGCCACCTTCGCCTATTGGCTGCTGGTGCTCGGGGTCTTCGTCACCGCGCTCTATAGTTTCCGCCTGCTGTTCATGGTCTTTCACGGCGAGGAGCGCATGGACGAGCACGCCCGCAAACATCTGCACGAGAGCCCGCTGGTGGTGACCGTGCCGCTGGTGCTCCTGGCGGTGCCCTCGGTGCTGATCGGCCTGTTCACCTTCGGGCCGATGGTCATGGGCGACTTCTTCTACGCCGACGGGTCGATCCGCGTGCTTGCCGATCAGACCGGCCTGGATCGCCTGGCGGACGGGTACACCGGGGTTCTGGGCTTCATGGCCCACGCGTTGGTGACGCCGGTGCTCTACCTGGTACTGGCCGGTGTCTTCGTGGCCTGGCTGCTCTACCTGCGTCGCCCCGACCTGCGGGAACGGGTGGTGGCGCCCCTGCGTCCGCTGCAGCGGGTGCTGGAGCACAAGTACGGGTTCGACTGGCTCTACATCCGCGGGTTCACGGATGGCGGTCGAGCGATCGCCGGGCTGCTGTCGAAGGTCGGGGATCGCTGGCTGATCGACGGGCTGCTGGTCAACGGGTCGGCGCGTCTGATCGGCCGGGTCGCTGCCGGGGCGCGGTACTCACAGACCGGGTACCTGTATCACTACGCCTTCGTCATGGTCATCGGCGTACTGCTGCTGATCTCATTCTTCGTTGTGCGAATGCTGTTCGCCTAGTGCGCGGCTTCGGAACGGACGCGCAAGAACGCAGGGGAAGAACGGATGTTCGACGGTTGGTTGCTTAGCCTGATTATCTGGCTGCCGATCCTCGGCGGTGCCGCGGTGCTGGCCGTTGGCCAGCGCTCGGAGGTGGCGGTCCGGGAACTGGCCACCGGCGTGGCCGGGCTGACGTTCCTGTTCAGCCTTGTGCTCTGGTTCGCCTTTGAACCCGGGAGCGGTATGCAGTTCGTGGAGAAGCGCGACTGGGTGCCGACCTTCGACATCCACTACCACCTGGGGGTGGACGGTATCTCCATGCCGCTGGTGGTGCTGACCGCCTTCGCCACGCTGTTGGTGGTGGTCGCCGGTCGCAGCGGGCTCACCTATCGGCCGGCGCAGTACATGGGTGCCTTCCTGATCATGGAGGGGCTGATGGTTGGCGTCTTCGCGGCGCTCGACGCCATCCTCTTCTATGTTTTCTGGGAGGCGATGCTGGTGCCGATGTTCCTGCTCATCGGTATCTGGGGCGGCGCCAACCGCATCTACGCCACCATCAAGTTCTTCCTCTACACCTTCCTCGGTTCGGTGCTGATGCTCATCGCCTTCCTCTATCTGCGTTGGGAGGCGGGCAGCTTCGGCGTACTCGATTTCCACGGGCTGAGCATCGGGCTCGAGGCGCAGATCCTGATCTTCCTGGCACTGCTGGCGGCTTTTGCCGTCAAGGTGCCGATGTGGCCAGTACACACCTGGCTCCCCGATGCACACACCGAGGCGCCCACCGGTGGCTCGGTGATCCTGGCGGCGATCACCCTGAAGATGGGCGCCTACGGGTTCCTGCGCTTCGCGCTGCCCATCGCGCCGGAGGCGAGCCAGGAGCTGGCCTGGCTGGTGATCGCCATGTCGCTGATCGCCATCGTCTACATCGGTTTGGTGGCCATGGTCCAGGAGGACATGAAGCGGCTGATCGCCTACTCATCGATCGCCCACATGGGCTTCGCCACCCTGGGGTTCTTCGTCATCTTCCAGGCCGGTCTCGGTGCCGAGGCCGGGGACGGCGCCCTGATGGCCATGACCGGCGGCTACGTCCAGCTGATCTCCCACGGGTTCATCTCGGCGGCGCTGTTCCTGTGCGTCGGCGTGCTCTACGACCGGATGCACACCCGGAACATCGCCGACTACGGTGGTGTGATCAACCGCATGCCGATCTTTGGCGCCCTCTTCGTGGTTTTCGCCATGGCCAACGCGGGCCTGCCCGGGACCTCCGGCTTCGTCGGCGAGTTCCTGGTCATCCTCGGCAGCTACCAGGCCAGCTTCTGGTACGCCGCCATCGCCGGTCTGACCCTGATCGTCGGAGCTGCCTACTCGCTGTGGCTGGTCAAGCGGGTTATCTTCGGTCCGGTGGCCAACGAGCGGGTGGCTGCGCTGAACGACCTCGACCGGCGCGAGTTCATGCTGCTCGGCGTGCTGGCGGTGCTGGTGATCGGCGTCGGTGTCTATCCCCAGGCGCTGGTCGCTGTGGCGGAGCCGACCCTGGTCGAGTTGTTGAACGACGTCTCTGCAGCGCTCCCGGCTGCCCGGTAAGGAAGGAGAGGCAATGAGCTTCGAGACGCCCGATTTCTCCCTGGCGCTGCCGGAAATCTGGTTGCTGGCGGCCACCTGCGGCGTGCTGGTGGTGGACCTCTTCTCCAGTGATGCCCGGCGTAGCGCGACTTTCTATCTGACCCAGGGGGCGCTGCTGGTGACGGCGGTGCTGGCCCTGAGTACCCAGTGGGGCGTGAACGAGGTGACCTTCTCGGGCCACTACGTTGCCGACTCCCTGGGTGCAGTGGTCAAGGCCTCCGTGGCACTGCTGTCCATGCTGGCCCTAGCCTACACGCGGCCCTATCTGGGCGACCGCGGGTTGCTCCAGGGGGAGTTCTACCTGCTGGCCCTGTTCGCCAACCTGGGCATGCTGGTGATCGCCTCCGGCGCCAGCCTGCTCAGCTTGTATCTCGGCCTGGAGCTGCTGTCGCTGGCCCTCTACGCCCTGGTGGCCTATCACCGCGACTCGCGCCGTGCGGCTGAGGCGGCCATGAAGTACTTCGTTCTCGGTTCGCTGGCCTCCGGCATCCTGCTCTACGGCATGTCGATGGTCTACGGCGCTACCGCGAGCCTGGAGCTGTCGGTGATCGCCGAGGTGGCGGGCCGCCACTCCGATCCACTGATGCTGCTCTTCGGGGTGGTGTTCATGCTGGTGGGCGTGGCCTTCAAGCTCGGTGCCGCGCCGTTCCATGCCTGGGTGCCGGACGTCTACCAGGGCGCCCCCACGCCGGTGACCCTGTTCCTGAGTACGGCGCCGAAGGTGGCGGCCGTGGCGCTGTTCATGCGGTTGCTGGTCGACGGTCTGGGACCGATGCACGAGCAGCTTGAGCCGATGCTGATGATCCTCGCCGTGGCCTCGCTGCTGGTCGGCAACCTGATCGCCATCGTGCAGACCAACTTCAAGCGCATGCTGGCTTACTCGGCCATCGCCCACGCCGGGTTCATCATGGTCGGGTTTACCGCCGGTACCGATGCCGGTCACGCGGCCGCGCTGTTCTACACCATCGCCTACAGCATCATGGCGGCCGGCGCGTTCGGCATGATCACGGTGCTGGCCCGCTCTGGGTTCGAGGCTGAGGAGATCGCCGATCTGCGCGGGCTCAACGAGCGTCATCCGGTTTACGCCGGGGTGCTGCTGCTGGTGCTGGTGTCGATGACCGGCATTCCCGGTACGGTCGGCTTCTACGCCAAGTACCTGGTGCTCCAGGCGGCCGTCGAGGCGGGGCACATCCCGCTGGCGATCTTTGCCGTAGTGGCGGCCGTGGTTGGGGCCTTCTACTACCTGCGGGTGCTTAAGGTCGTCTATTTCGACCGCCCCGAGGCGGAGGCCGACACGCAGGCGCTGCCGGCCCCCGGCGCGTCCTCCGCCATCCGCAGCTTGGTGGTCGTCAACGGTGTGGCGGTCCTGGTGCTCGGGATCTTCCCCGAGCGGTTGATCGCCCTGTGCCAGGCGGCCCTGGGACTGTGACGGTGGATCGGCTCGCGAAGGCGGGGACGGCTTGATGTTTGCATAGGGTCCCCGTATAATCCTCTTTAACAGTTGCGGGGTGGAGCAGTCTGGTAGCTCGTCGGGCTCATAACCCGAAGGTCGCAGGTTCAAATCCTGCCCCCGCTACCAATCCGGAAAGGCGGCCCATGGCCGCCTTTTTTGTGGGCGCTTGACGGACGGTCCCGTTGGGTCAGCCGGCGTGGGCCGTGCGCTTTTTTGTCACCTGGCGCGTGTGTATAATCGCCGGCTGAAGCTGCGAGGGTGGTTGGGCTCGCAGGCTCTTTGGACACGCCCGCCGTCGGTTCGCCGACGAGCGGACTCGGGGGGAGGGCCTTGGGCCCTCTTTTTGTTTGTGGTGCCGGATGTCTCAGATCCAGACGCTTCACTCGTTACTCGAACCGACGGTGGCCGGGCTCGGCTATGAACTGGTCGGGGTCGAGCTGACCGGGGCAAAGGGCAATCGCACGCTGCGCGTGTTCATCGACACGCCCGCGGGCATTCGCCTGGAGGACTGCGAGGCGGTCAGTCACCAGGTCAGCGGTCTGCTCGATGTCGAGGACCCGATCGAGGGGGCCTACCATCTCGAGGTCTCCTCGCCGGGACTGGACCGGCCGATCTTCAAGTCGGCGGATTACGATCGCTTCAGCGGTGAGCGCATCCAGCTGCGCCTGCTGGAGCTCTACGAGGGGCGTCGCCGGGTCAAGGGCGTCCTGCTGGGACTGGATGATGAATTCGTGCGGGTGCGCGATGTCGACGGGATCGAGCTGCGCATCCCCCTGGAGCTGATCGACCGGGCGCGGCTGGATCTCGAGCCGTGAAGGGCGTCGGCCGCAGAAGAACAGCGGAGTCGGAGGCATGAGTAGAGAAATCCTGTTGGTCGTGGAGGCCACCTCCAATGAGAAGGGCGTGGACCGGGAGGTGATCTTCGAGGCCATTGAAGCGGCCCTGGCCTCGGCCACGCGCAAGCGGCACATGGAGGACATCGACGCCCGGGTCGCGGTGGATCGGCAGACCGGTGACTACGCCACCTATCGACGCTGGGAGGTGGTGCCCGATGAGGAGTCCGTGGAGGAGCCGCAGCGCCAGATCAGTCTGGAGCGCGCCCGCGAGCGGGACGCCGGTGCCGAGGTGGGGGGCTACGTCGAAGAGCCGATCGAGTCCGTGGACTTCGGCCGCATCGCGGCGCAGACCGCCAAGCAGGTTATCGTGCAGAAGGTGCGCGAGGCCGAGCGGGCTCAGATCGTCGACGCCTACAAACACCGGATCGGTGAGTTGGTCAACGGCACGGTCAAGCGCATGGAGCGCGGCAGTGCCATCATTGATCTGGGCGAGAACACCGAGGCGCTGGTTTCCCGCGAGGATCTGATCCCCCGCGAGGCGATCCGGCCCAACGACCGGATTCGCGGCTATCTGCGCGACGTCCGCTCTGAACCGCGCGGGCCGCAGCTGTTCGTCAGCCGCACGGCCAACGACTTCCTGGTCGAGCTGTTCAAGATCGAGGTGCCCGAGGTCGGTCAGGGGCTGATCGAAATCCTCGGCGCCGCCCGTGACCCGGGCATGCGTGCCAAGATCTCGGTACGTGCCCTGGATCCCCGCATCGATCCGGTCGGGGCCTGCGTCGGCATGCGCGGCTCGCGCGTGCAGGCGGTCTCCAACGAGCTCAGTGGCGAGCGCATCGACATCATCCCGTGGGACGAGAACCCGGCACAGTTTGTCATCAACGCCCTGGCGCCGGCCGAGGTCGAGTCCATCGTGGTCGACGAGGATCGTGGCGCCATGGATGTGGCCGTGGCCGAAGAGCAGCTCTCACAGGCCATCGGCCGTGGCGGGCAGAATGTGCGCCTGGCCAGCGAGCTTACCGGCTGGGAGCTCAACGTGATGACCGCCGAGGAAGCCGAGGCCAAGAGCGAGCGCGAGGCCGGCGAACTGGTACAGCTGTTTGTCGAGCACCTGGATGTCGATGAAGACGTTGCCGGGGTGCTGGTCCAGGAAGGGTTCTCCAGCATCGAGGAGGTGGCCTATGTGCCCACCGCCGAGCTGCTGGAGATCGAGGAATTTGACGAGGATATCGTCGAGGCCCTGCGTAGTCGCGCCCGGGACGTGCTCCTGGCCCAGGCGATTGCCGAGGAGGCCAACGAGAACCAGCCTAGCGAGGAGCTGCTGGCCCTTGAAGGGATGGATGAGCAGACGGCAAAGGCCCTGGCTGAGCGCGGCGTCGTCACGGTTGAGGATCTGGCCGACCAGTCCGTGGACGACCTGCTGGAGGTCGAAGGCATGGATGAGGATCGGGCCGGGCAGCTGATCATGAAGGCCCGCGAGCCTTGGTTCGCGGCCAGTGAGGGCGGCGAGCGCGCCGACTGAAAAGAGGGGACACGACGAGGTCTCTGACTTGGGCCGCGTCCGGAGAGTGTTATATGGCGGAAACGACGGTAAAAGAATTTGCGCAGACGGTAGGGATCCCGGTGGAACGGCTTCAGGCTCAACTGGAGGCGGCGGGACTCGGCCGGCGCGACGACGATGCAGCCCTCTCGGCGGAGGACAAGGCGACGCTGCTGGCTCACCTGAGGCAGGGGAGTGCTGCCCAGGACGAGGAGGGCGGCGGCTCCGACGGATCCCCCAAGAAGATCACCCTCAAGCGGCGCAGTCACAGCCAGCTCAAGATGCCGGCGGGCCGCGATGCGGGCAGTCGTGGTCCGCGGCAGACGCGCACGGTCAATGTCGAGGTCCGCAAGCGGCGCACCTACGTCAAGCGCAGCGATATCGAGGCCGAGGAGAAGCGCAAGCAGGAGGAGGCCGAAGAGGCCGCCGCACAGCTTGAGCGCGCCCTCGAGCAGGAAGAGGCTCAGCGCGAGGAGGACGCCGCCGAGGCCCAGCGCACCAGCGACCAGGCAGCGCCCGCCGCTGACGAGGCCGCACCGGCCGATGAGGCCTCCAGTGACGCGGTCGCGCCGGAGGCGACGGCGGAAGAGGGCAGTGCGGAAACCGCTGCCGCGGAGGCATCCGACGCCGAAGAGCAGGCAGCGGCGGAGCCGGAGGAGACGGCGGCCGACCAGACCGCTCGCGCCCAGGCCGAAGCCCTCAAGGAGAAGCCCAAGAGTCAGCAGGACGAGGCCAAGAAGCGGGAAGAGGAGCGGGAGCGCAAGCGCGCCGAACTCGAGGCCAAACGCGAGCGCGAGGCTGAGGAGCGCGCCCAGCGCAAGCAGGAGGCCAAGCCGAAGAAGAAGAAGAAGGAAGAGCAGTCCGCTGGGGGCCGTGGCGCCGGCAGTCGACGCGGAGGCAAGAAGCGCGGTGGCGGTACGGCGGCCAGGCAGCTGCAGCAGGGGTTCGAGCGCCCGACCGCGCCGGTCGTCCGTGAGGTCGAGATTCCCGAGACGATCACGGTGGCCGAGCTCGCTGACCGGATGAGCGTCAAGGCCGCCGTGCTGATCAAGGAGATGATGAAGCAGGGCGTGATGGCCACGATCAACCAGGCCATCGACCAGGAGACCGCGGCGATCCTCGTCGAGGAGATGGGCCACAAGCCCAAGCTCGAGCGCGAGGACGACGTCGAGGAGGAACTGCTGCGCCAGAGCGAGGAGCCCGAGGGCGAGCAGATCGGTCGGGCGCCGGTGGTGACCGTGATGGGCCACGTCGACCACGGCAAGACATCGCTGCTCGACCACATCCGCCGCTCCAAGGTGGCTTCCGGCGAGGCCGGCGGAATCACGCAGCATATCGGCGCCTACCGCGTCGAGGGTGAGAACGGCAGCGCCACCTTCCTCGATACGCCCGGCCACCAGGCGTTCACTGCCATGCGGGCCCGGGGCGCGCAGATGACCGACATCGTCGTGCTCGTGGTGGCCGCCGATGACGGTGTCATGCCGCAGACCAAGGAGGCCGTCGACCACGCTCGCGCCGCCGAGGTGCCGATCGTCGTGGCGGTCAACAAGATGGACAAGGAGGACGCGGATCCCAACCGCGTCAAGCAGGAACTCGCCCAGATGGAGGTCATCCCGGAGGAGTGGGGTGGCGACGTGCAGTTCGTCCACGTCTCGGCGATGACGGGCGAGGGTGTGGACGAGTTGATCGAGGCCATCGTCCTCCAGGCCGAGTTGCAGGAGCTCAAGGCTGTCAAGGATTGCCCGGCTCGCGGCGTGGTTCTTGAGTCCAGCCTCGACAAGGGCCGCGGTCCGGTGGCCACGGTGCTGGTCCAGAACGGCTACCTGCATCGCGGCGACACGGTCATCTCCGGCACCGAGTTCGGCCGTGTCCGGGCTCTGGTGGATGAGCACGGCCAGCGCGTCAACGAGGCCGGCCCGTCGACCCCGGTGGAGGTGTTGGGTCTTTCCGGGCTGCCGGATGCCGGCGATGACTTCATGGTGGTCGAGGACGAGCGCAAGGCCCGCGAGGTGGCCGAGAGCCGCACCGAGCGTCAACGTGAGAAGCGCCTGGCGCAGCAACAGGCGGCCCGGATGGAGAACCTCTTCTCGCAGATGAAGGAGGACGAGGTCTCCACCATCAACCTGCTGGTCAAGGCCGACGTCCACGGTTCCGCTGAGGCGCTGCGGCAGTCGCTGGAAGACCTCTCCCACGAGGAGGTTCGCGTGCGCGTGGTCTCCTCCGGTGTAGGTGCCATCACGGAGTCGGACGTCAATCTGGCGCTGGCCTCCGAGGCGATCCTTATCGGCTTCAATGTCCGCGCCGACGCTGCAGCCAAGCGCATGGTTCAGGAGAACGGCGTCGACCTGCACTACTACAGCGTCATCTACGACGCCATCGAGCAGGTCAAGAACGCCATCTCCGGCATGCTCGAGCCGGCCCTGGAGGAGCACATCCTGGGCACGGCGGAGGTTCGCGAGGTGTTCCGCTCGTCGAAGCTCGGTCAGGTGGCCGGCTGCCTGGTGGTCGACGGCGTGGTCCGCCGCCGCAACCCGATCCGGGTCCTGCGCGAGAGCGTGGTGATCTTCGAGGGTGAACTGGAGTCCCTGCGGCGGTTCAAGGATGACGTCAACGAAGTGCGTGCCGGCACCGAGTGTGGTATCGGCGTGAAGAACTACAACGACGTCCGCGTTGGCGACCAGATCGAGTGCTACGAGCGGATCGAGGTGCAGCGGAGCCTGTAGCGCAGACATGGCGAAGGACTATCCGCGCAGCCGGCGGATCGCCGAGCAGCTTCGACGCGAGCTTGCCGAGGTGATTCGCGACGACGTCGATGACCCCCGGGTGGGGTCAGTGACCATCTCGGAGGTGCAGGTTAGCCGTGACCTGGCCCATGCGACCGTGTACGTCACCGTTCTCGGCGCCGAGGCGGCCGAGGCGCAGGCCGGGATCGATGTCCTGAACCGAGCCCACGGGTTCGTGCGCAGCCAGGTGGCCCGGCGCATCCGTGCCAAGCGAACGCCGAGCCTGCGCTTCCTGCACGACACCGCCTTCGATCGCGGTGCGCGGCTGAGTGCCCTCATCGATGAGGTGGCACCGCCGCCTGCGGACGACGAATCGAGCAAGGAGTAGAAGGCGAATGGCGAAAAGGCGGGGTGGTCGCAACGTCACCGGCGTGCTGCTGTTGGACAAGCCGGCGGGCGTGACCTCCAATAAGGCCCTGCAACAGGTCAAGCGGCTCTTCGGGGCGCGCAAGGCCGGGCACACGGGCAGTCTCGATCCGCTGGCCACCGGGCTGCTGCCGATCTGCTTCGGCGATGCCACCAAGGTCTCCGGGTTCCTGCTCGACGCGGATAAGAGATACGTGGTCACCTGCAAGCTGGGCGTGGCCACCGATACCGGGGACGCCGAGGGCACCGAACGCGACCGTGCCGAGGTCCCGGGGCTGGACCCGGAGAGCGTCGAGCCGGTCCTGGCCGATTTTCGCGGGTCCATCGAGCAGCTGCCGCCGATGTATTCGGCCATCAAACACCAGGGGCAGCGGCTCTACGACCTGGCGCGTCAGGGGGTCGAGGTCGAGCGCGAGCGCCGACGGGTGGAGATCTACGACCTGCAGCTTCTGGCCGTCCGCGGGGATGAGCTGGAGCTGTCGGTGCACTGCTCCAAGGGAACCTACATCCGCACGCTGGCCGAGGATATCGCCGAGGCGCTGGGCACCGTCGGCCACGTCTGCGCGCTGCGCAGGCTGGGGCTCGGGCCGTACCAGGACCCGGCGATGTGGACCGAGGAGATGCTCGCCGCACGCGCCGAGCAGGGGCGGGAGGCGCTGGACGCCACGCTGCTTCCCATGGACTCGGCCCTCCAGCAGTACACCGGGGTTGAGCTCGCCGACGATCTCGCCTACTTCGTGGTTCAGGGCCAGCCGGTCTTCGTCCCCAAGGCTCCCAGCGAGGGCTGGCTGCGGCTGTACGATCGCGCCGGCAACTTCCTGGGCATGGGGCAGGCCCTGGATGATGGCCGCATCGGGCCCAAGCGCCTGGTAGCACGCCGCTGACGGGAGAAGCCCGCTGCGCAGTTTCCCGCCGCTCGCGGGTGAATTCTTGTTCCTTTGCCCCCGCGAGGGCTACACTAACGGCCTTTATGGACAGGCCGAAATCGAGCGTATAGGTCAGGAGTCGTACATGTCGCTGAATGCTGAGAAAAAATCGGAGATCGTCGAGCAGTTCCGGCGCTCTCCGTCGGACACCGGGTCGCCCGAGGTGCAGATCGCGCTGCTCTCGGCGCGTATCCAGCACCTTACCGAGCACTTCTCGGTGCACAAGCAGGACCACCACTCTCGGCAGGGCCTGCTCAAGCTGGTCAGCCAGCGCCGCAAGCTGCTCGATTACCTCAAGCGCAAGGATCGGAGCCGCTACCAGGACGTCATCGAGCGTCTCGGCATTCGCAAGTAAGCGCAAGGGGTAAAAAACGATGAGCGAGAGCCAGCTATCCCTGACCCCGGTCAAGCGGAGCTTCCAGTTCGGTCAGCATCAGGTGACCCTGGAGACCGGGGGCGTGGCCCGACAGGCCGATGGCGCCGTCCTGGTGGACATGGCGGACACGGTGGTCCTGGTCACCGTGGTCGGCAAGAAGGACCCCGCCGCGGCACGCGACTTCCTGCCGCTGACGGTCAACTACCAGGAGCGCACCTACGCGGCGGGGCGCATCCCGGGGGGCTTCTTCAAGCGCGAGGGTCGTCCCTCCGAGAAGGAGACCCTGACCTGCCGCCTGATCGACCGGCCCATCCGGCCCCTTTTCCCCGAGGGGTTCCGCCAGGAGGTCCAGGTCATCGCCACGGTGCTCTCGCTCAACGACGAGGTTGATGCCGACATCCCGGCGATGATCGGCACCTCGGCGGCGCTGGCGCTATCCGGCATCCCGTTCGAGGGGCCCATCGGGGCCTGCCGGGTCGGGCACCTGGACGGTGAGTTCGTCCTCAACCCGACCTTCAGTCAGACCGCCGAATCGGACCTGGATCTGGTGGTCGCCGGTACCCGCGATGCCGTGCTGATGGTCGAGTCCGAGGCCAACCTGCTGCCCGAAAGCACCATGCTCGATGCCGTGCTCTACGGCCACGAGCAGATGCAGGTGGCCATCGACACCATCAACGACCTGGCCGCCGAGGCCGGCAAGCCCCGGTGGGACTGGCAGCCGCCTGAGAAGAACGAGTCGCTGGAGTCGGCCGTGGCCGATCGGGTGCGCCCGGAGCTCGAGGCGGCCTACCAGATCGCCGACAAGCAGGAGCGCAGCGAGCGGGTCGGCGCCCTGCGGGATAGAGCCATCGAGGAGCTGGCGGACGAAGAGCGCGAAGGCTGGAGCGCCGGCGAGGTCGGCGAGGCGTTCAAGACGCTGGAGAAGAAGATCGTCCGGGGCCGGATTCTGGCCGGCCATCCGCGCATCGACGGCCGCGACAACCAGACCGTGCGCCCGCTCAACGTTCAGGCAGGCGTGCTGCCGCGGACGCACGGGTCGGCGATCTTCACCCGCGGTGAGACCCAGGCGATCGTCGTCAGCACCCTGGGGACCGGCCGGGACGCCCAGGTCATCGACGCCCTGGAGGGCGAGCGCCGCGAGCCCTTTATGCTGCATTACAACTTCCCGCCCTACTGTGTTGGTGAAACCGGCTTCATCGGCTCGCCGAAGCGGCGGGAGATTGGCCACGGCAAGTTGGCCAAGCGCGGCGTCGAAGCCGTGATGCCCTCGGACGAAGAGTTCCCCTACGTCATCCGCGTGGTTTCCGAGGTTACGGAATCCAACGGCTCGTCATCGATGGCCACCGTCTGTGGCACCAGCCTGTCGCTGATGGACGCCGGTGTACCGCTCAAGGCCCAGGTGGCGGGGATCGCCATGGGGCTGATCAAGGAGGGCGACGACTTCGCCGTCCTGACCGATATCCTCGGTGACGAGGACCACCTCGGGGACATGGACTTCAAGGTGGCCGGCAGCAAGGACGGTGTCACCGCGCTGCAGATGGACATCAAGATCGACGGGATCACCCGCGAGATCATGGAGCGGGCCTTGGAGCAGGCGCGCTCGGGTCGGCTGCATATCCTCGACGAGATGAACCGGGTGATCGACAAGCCGCGCGAGCAGATGTCCGAGTACGCCCCGCGTCTGCTGACCATGAAGATCGACCCGGAGCGGATCCGCGACGTCATCGGCAAGGGCGGTGCCACCATCCGTGGCCTGACCGAGGAGACCGGCACCAACATCGATATCAGCGACGAGGGCGTAGTGACCATCGCTTCCGCCGACAAGGCCGCGGCCGAGGAGGCGAAGAAGCGCATCGAGCTGCTGACCGCCGATGTCGAGGTGGGCAAGGTCTACGAGGGCAAAGTGGCGAAGCTCATGGACTTCGGGGCCTTCGTCAACATCCTGCCCGGCCGGGACGGTCTGGTGCACATCTCTCAGATCTCCAACAACCGGGTCGAGAACGTCGCCGACGAGTTGGCCGAGGGCGACTCGGTACGGGTCAAGGTGCTCGAGGTGGACCGGCAGGGCCGGATCCGGCTGTCCATGAAGGCGGTCGAGGAAGAGTAACCACGAACCGACCGCTGCAGTCGTTGCGGCGCTGGCTTGCTGCCGGCGCCGCGGCGGCTACCCTGATAAGGGGACACCGACCGATCCCCGGGAGGTTGCAGTGGTCGAGGCCCAACCTAGAGACGCCGAGCACGCGGCTTTGCTCGTCGTCGACGTCCAGCCGGACTTCATGCCCGGCGGCGCGTTGCCGACCCAAGGCGGTGAAGAAGTCGTAGCCCCCATTGCCCGCTTGCTCGAGCGGGCGCCCGTGCGCTACGTGGTAGCTACTCAGGACTGGCATCCGCCGGGGCATATCTCTTTCGCTTCCAGCCATCCGGGGTGTTCCCCTTTCGAGGTGATTGAGCTCCACGGTGTCGAGCAGGTGCTGTGGCCCGATCACTGTGTACAGGACACGCCCGGGGCGGCCCTGCACGACGGGATCCCTTGGCGCTACGCGGATCTTGTGCTGCGCAAGGCCACCGACCCGCTGGTCGACTCCTACAGCGCTTTCCGCGAGAATTTCGCGCCCGATGGGCGGCGACCCTCGACGGGGCTGGCCGGCTATCTCCGCGAACTCGGTGTCGAGCAAATCTACGTCTGCGGGTTGGCGCGGGACTACTGCGCGCTCTGGAGCGCGGAGGATGGTGCCCGGGCCGGCTTCCGGGTGCACTTCCTGTGGGACCTGACCCGTCCGGTGGATGCCAGCAACGACGCCTCGGTGCAGCGGACGCTGCAGGCTGCGGGCGTGGAGGTTGTCAGCGGGGCGCCGTGAGGCGTTCTCAGGCGAAGAAGCCGTGCAGGTGCCAGCCGTAGGGAGGGCGGTGGTCGCGATAGACCCAGAGACGGCTACCGCCCGGGGCGCGGGCTACGTAGTAGTCGCGCACCACGTCCTCGCCGTCCCACCAACCGCTCTCGATCCGTTCCGGGCCGGCCTCCAAGTGGAGGGGGCCGCCCCAGTATGGGCGGTCCTCGCTACTGCGCAGCCGCTGCGGACGGCGTAGCAGCCAGGCTGGTCGCGGTGGCGTGGCGACGGGCGGCTGATCGGGGTGTTCCAGTGGGATGCGGCGCCAGGCCCGCTCCGGGCGCGGGTCTGGGCAAACGGCCAGGCGGTGGACGCAATCGGTTCCCAGGCGGGCGATGAGCCGTTCGCTCAGGGTGCGGACGGCCTCGGTGCTGGTGCCGACCTCCTCGAAGAGCTGGCCGCTGGTGCCGTGGTACGGGAGCAGCTGATCCGCCTCGAGGCGGATAGCCACCGCCACATCGGGGAGCCTCTGGCGCTCCAGTCGGTGGCGGGCGATGTGGGCCATGTGTTCGAGGTCGCGGGTCGGGCGCAGGAACCCCAGCGTCAGTCGAGTCTCCGGCGCGTCGGGGTGTTCCAGGATGACGGTGGCCTGTTGGACCCCGGCGTCGATGCCACGCAGCATCCCCACCAGGGCGCGCAGCAACCGGTGCAGGCCGAAGCCGGCGGCCCGGGTGGCGGTCGTCGGGGCCGGCAGTTCCAGGCGGCCGCGGTAGTGCTGCGGCGGCGTGATGCAGTGGCGCGGTTCGGGCCGTTCGCCGAGGGCCTGCTCCAGCCTGCGCACGGGGGGATCGCCGATGCGGCGACGCAGGCCACTGCGGGGCATGCGCAGGCAGTCGCCCAGACGGCTCAGTCCGAGGGCGTCCAGGGCTTCCTGCTGGGCCGGGGTCGGATCGAGGAGCTGGCAGGGCAGGGGCATCAGGGTGTGGCGGAGCGTCCGGCGGTCCGTCACCCAGGTGCCCGGGCTGGCCCGGGCGAGCAGCCGGGCGCCCTGGGGCGTGGGGGCAGCAGCCAAGTATGCCGGAGTCTGGCCCAGCCCCTGCAAACCCTCCCGGGCGTGGCGTCGGATCTCCCCCGGTCCCCCGAACAGCCGCTGGCTGCCGCCGACCTCAAGGAAGACGGTGTCGGGGGGGGCGAGACTCACCTGATGCGTGAGCTCCAGGCCCCACAGGCCGACTTGCTCGAGGGTGTGCCCTGCCGAGGCCGGGGGCTCGGCGGCCAGCGCAGGCAAGCGGACAGCGAGCCACAGCGGGCTGGTGTGTGGCTCCGGCATGGTTGGGGCGCAGCGTGTCGTGCTAGAGGGGCAGGGGCAACTGCCCCGCGGCGGTGCGGGAGCGAGCGTCCTGCCGTCGTGGCTGGCGCCGCGGAGACGGTGCAGCCTGACGGGGCTGGTCACCGGCCGGCGCCTCCCGGAGGGCAGATTCGGCTGCTGCTGCGGTGCCCTCGGTGCGTGGAGAGGGGTAGCGCGCCTCGGTGGTGTTTCGGGCTTCGGTGGGGTTCGGAGGGGCAGCCTGTGCCGGCCGGAGCTGTAGCCGGCGCGGCTGGGCGCCGCGGCACTTGAGCAGGTCGACGCCGAGCGTGGCGTCCTCTTCCGGTTGTAGGGCGATACGGATTGCCGCCGTGGAGGCCTGGTGCCGTGCCTTGTGCGGCCGGAACAGGGCGGCCCAGCTTTCGCCGGTTTCGGCGGCCAGTTGCAGGCGGCGCAGGGCGGTCCGGTCTGCCTGCCGGGGCCAGCCGACCACAGCGCCGCAGGTTCCGCTCCGCAACGCCTGCTCCATGGCCCAGAGGTGCTCTTCGTGGGCGCGCGGGTGGATGAGCAGCACCCGTGAGAGGTCCAGCCCCGCGTGGGCCAGCCCCGGGGCGTAGGGGATGTAGGGCGGGGCGACCAGGGCCAGCCACTGCCTGCGCCGGCTCAGCGCTGCCAGGCTGGGCAGGATCAGCTGGAGTTCGCCGATGGCCGGTTGCTCGTGGAAGATCTCGGTCACGGTGCCCAGAGGCCAGCCGCCGTCGGGCAGGGCGGCGTCCAGTTCCGGATAACCGGTGCCGAGCGCGGGTTGCCGGGCGGTCTCGGCCCGGCGGCCAGGGCGCCAGATGCGCGGATCGTTCAACAGCGGTTGCAGGGCAGCTTCGCTCACGGTTGCGCCTCCTCAGTCGGACGCCGTGTCGTCTTCCGGACCGCGCGGGTGGAGCGGACTACGCAGCACGCCGACGCCGATGCCCTCGAGCACGGCATCCTGACCGTCCGCCGCCACCTCGATGACGGGGTAGTCCGGGTGGGCCGGGATCAGCCGCAGGACGCCATCGCGGCGTTCCAGGAACTTGACGGTGACTTCGTCGTGGAGGCGGATCACCACGATCTGCCCGTCCCGGGCCTCGGTGTCACGGCGAACGGCGAGCAGATCGCCGTCCAGGATGCCGGCATCGCGCATGCTTTCGCCGCGGACACGCAGCAGGTAATCGGCCGGCGGGGAGAACAGTGCAGCATCGACCTGGCAGTAGCGCTCGATGCTCTCCTCGGCCAGCAGCGGACTACCGGCGGCCACCCGCCCGACAACCGGGAGGCCGGTGCCGTCCGTTTCCTCGGTGGTCCGGGGTGCTTCGGGGTTGCCTCGGGCAGCGGCATCGGTCAGCCGGATGCCCCGCGAGGCGCCGCGCCGCATTTCGATGGCCCCCTTGCGGGCGAGCGCACGTAAGTGGGACTCGGCAGCGTTCGGTGAGCGGAAGCCGAGGCTCTGACAGATCTCGGCTCGAGTCGGGGGGTATCCCCGCTCCGCCACCGAGCGGCGGATGAGCTCGAGGATTTCGCGTTGGCGGTCTGTAAGGGTATCCATGGGTAGTACTATATACACAGATGGTTTTATGTACAACAGTGTGGATCGGCTCAGTCGTCAACCGCTCGTGCCGCGAGGGGAGAGCGTTCTCCCTTGTCACGGCCCCGTTGCAGCCTGAAACTCTCCCCCTGAACCCTGAACCCTGAACCCTGAACCCTGAACCCTGAACCCTGAACCCTGAACCCTGAACCCCAGAGGCCCATGGTCCAATCCGCCCTAGCCGACATCGACGACGTCACCACCCTGGAGCCGGCCGCCTGGCTGCACCGCCTGCCGGTGTCGCTCAGCGACGCCGACCGCGAGCTGCTCGAGGGCGCCTGGGCGCGTGCGCGGGCCGGTTACGGGGAGCGGATGCGCGATTCCGGCGAGCCGTATTTCGCCCACGCTGTCTACACCGCGACCATCCTTGCCGAGCTGGGCCTGGACGCCGCGACCCTGGCGGCGGCGCTGATCCACGATCTGCCCGAGTTGCAGGAGGGCGCCATCGCCGGGCTGGGCAAGCATCTGGGTCCCGACATCGCCGAACTCGCCCAAGGGGTGTGCCGCATGCACGGCATCGGCCGGTTCCGTGACTCCGCCGAGCTTGAGTCGGCCATTCAGGGCGAGCGGGTTGAGGGATTGCGCAAGATGCTGCTGGCCATGGCCCGGGATGTCCGGGTGGTCTTCATCGCTCTGGCCGAGCGGCTGCACGACCTGCGCAGTTGCCGCGGGCTCGGCGAGGAGGAGCGCAGCCGCCTGGCCCGCGAGACGCGGGATATCTATGCGCCCCTGGCGAATCGGCTGGGTATCTGGCAGCTCAAGTGGGAGCTGGAGGATCTGGCGTTCCGTTATCTGGAGCCGGAGGCCTACATGGAGCTCGCCAAGCGCCTGGCCGAGCGCCGGCGCGATCGCGAGGCCTACATCGAGCAGGTTTGCAGCCAGCTGCAGGCGGCCATGGACGAGGCGGGCCTCGATGCCGAGGTCTACGGTCGCCCCAAGCATATCTACAGCATCTATCGGAAGATGCAGCGCAAGGGGCTGCGCTTCGACGACCTCTACGACCTGCGCGCCGTGCGTATCCTCGTCGACGATGAGCGCGCCTGCTACGCCGCCCTGGGGATCGTCCACGGCCTGTGGATGCCGATCCCGCGGGAGTTCGACGATTACATCGCAACCCCCAAAGAGAACAACTACCGCTCGCTGCACACCGCGGTGGCCGGCCCCGAGGGCAAGGCGGTGGAGGTGCAGATCCGTACCCACGAGATGCACGCCGAGGCGGAGCTGGGGATCGCCGCCCACTGGCGCTACAAGGAGGGCGGCAGGCAGGACGCGGAGTTTGAACAGAAGATCGCGTGGCTGCGCCAGATCCTCGAGTGGGGGCGCGAGGACGACGACGAGGGGGATTTCGTTGATCGTGTCCGTGCCGAGGTCTTCGCTGATCGGGTCTATGCCCTCACCCCGGGGGGAGACGTGATCGACCTGCCGCGGGGGGCGACGGCGCTGGATTTTGCCTACCACATCCATACTGGCCTGGGCCACCGTTGTCGCGGGGCGAAGATCAACAACCGGATCGCGCCGCTGACCCGCCCCCTGGAGAACGGCGATCGGGTTGAGATCCTCACCAGTCGCGAGGAGCGGCCAAGCCGCGACTGGATCAACCCGGAGCTGGGGTATCTCTACACCAATCGAGCGCGCACCAAGGTACGCACCTGGTTTCGGCAGCGCGATCACGACAAGAACGTGGCGGCAGGGCGCCAGGCGCTGGACAAGGAGTTGCGCCGTCTCGGGCTGGAGGAGGTGAGCACCGACGAGGTGGTCCGGCGTAGCCGCTACGCCCGGGCGGAGCTGTTCCTCTCGGCCCTAGGCCGGGGCGAAGTGACCTCTGGGCAGATCGCGGCCCTGCTGCGCGACCGGCTGCTGCCGCAGCAGCCGGAGCCCCCGGCGGCGCCCGAGCGGGCCCGCCGCCCCGAGAAACCGGGCGGTGACGATGACGTCACCGTGGAGGGCGTGGGCAACCTGCTGACCCGTATGGCCCGCTGCTGTGCCCCGGCACCCGGGGACCCGATCATCGGGTTCATCACCCGGGGCTCGGGGGTGACGATCCACCGTCAGGACTGCCGCAATGTGGAGCAGCTGCGGGAACGGGAGCCGGAACGTCTGCTCGACGTCAACTGGCGGACGGCTCCGGCCGGGCGCTATCCGGTGCGCATCCACGTCCGTACCGGGGTGCTTGACGGGCCACTGAGCGAGATCACCCGCCTGTGCGGCCACGAGGGGGTGCGCCTGGACGGCGTGCAGACCCACGCCGAGCCGGCGGACGCCTACCGCATCGATATCGATGTGCAGGTCAGCGACGTCCAGCAGCTCTCCCGGCTGATGGCCAAGCTCTCGGCCAGTGAGCGGGTGGAGCGCGTGTGGCGCGGCACATGAGAGGGCGCTAATATACCCTGGCTATCGACGGTCCCTGCCAGGAGTCACCATGCGTCCCGCTTACCAGATCCTCTTCGCCGCCCTGCTGATTGCCGGGGTGGCGTCCGGTGGTTATTGGCTGACGCGTGGCGAGCCGTCGCCCGCGGGTGGCCCCCCGGCGGGGCGCGAGGCGGTGGTCGAGACCGCCGGTGCAGAGCGGGCGACGATCCGCGATACCTTCCGGGCGACCGGAACCACCCGCGCCCGGGAGGCTGTCGATGTCGTCACCGAGGCGGCCGGACGGGTCACGGCCATCGGTTTCCAGGAGGGGGCTGCGGTGGGGGCCGGACAGACCCTGCTGGAGCTGGATGCCGAGCGGGAGCAAGCGGTGCTGGAGGAGGCCCAGGCCCACTTGGAGGACCTGCAGGCGCAGCTGCGTCGAACGCGCTCCCTGCGCGAGACCGGAGACGCCACCGAGCAGGATCTGGATACCCTGGTGGCCGGTGTCGCCGTGGCCGGCGCCCAGGTCCGGGTGGCCGAGGCCCAGCTGCGTGAGCGCCGCATCAGGGCTCCGTTTAAGGGGGTAACCGGGATGCGCGAGGTCAGCCTCGGTGCTTACGTGGACCCGCAGACCGTCATCACCACCCTCGATGATACTACCACCCTGCGTGTCGGTTTCTCGGTCCCGGAGCGGCTGCTCGGGCAGCTCGAGCCCGGGCTGCCGGTGACGGCCACCAGCGCTGGGTTCGCCGATCGCACCTTCTCCGGGCAGCTGCGCCGGATCGACAGTCGTGTCGACCCGATCACCCGTACACTGCGCCTGGAGTCCGAGATCGATAACCCGGACGGGCGTCTCAAACCGGGCATGTTCCTGCAGGTCGAGCTGGAGCTCGACCAGCGCGAGGCCGTCGTCATCCCCGAGGAGGCGCTGATCCTCGAGGGCCGGGCGCGTTACGTCTACCGCGTCGACGATGGCGTGGCCCACCGGGTGGCGGTGCAGAGCGGCCAGCGCCGCGACGGCCGGGTGGAGATCGTCGCCGGTTTGGAGGCCGCTGACCGGGTGGTGGCCCTCGGCCACCAGCGTCTGAGCGACGGCGCCCGGGTGCGGGTACGCAACCCGTCGGCCGACGCCGCAGCGACCGGTGACGGCCTGGCCGAGGCCGCCCGTTGATCCTCTCCGACATCGCGATCCGCCGCCCCGTGCTGGCCACCGTGGCCAGCGTGCTGATCGTCGTCCTCGGCATCGCCTCCCTCGCCCAGCTGCCGGTGCGCGAATACCCCGACATCGATCCCCCTGTGGTCTCCATCGAGACGCGCTACACCGGTGCCGCGCCGGCGGTGATCGACACCGAGATCACCGAGCTGATCGAATCGGCGGTGAGCAGTGTCGACGGGATCCGCTCGATGACCTCGGAGAGTCGCGACGGGCGCGGTGAGACGGATATCGAGTTCGAGGTGGGCCGGGATATCGACGCCGCCGCCAACGACGTGCGTGACGCCATCGGACGGATCCTCGACGACCTGCCCGCGGATGCCGACCCCCCGGTGGTGGCCAAGACCGAGGCCGACGCCCGGCCGATGATGTGGCTGTCCCTGAGCAGTAGCCGCATGAGCCCCGAGGAGATGACCGACTACGCCGACCGTCATCTGGTGGATCGGCTTTCGGTACTCGACGGGGTGGCGCGGGTGCGTATCGGCGGCGAGCGGCGCTACGCCATGCGCATCTGGCTCGACAGCGAGGCCCTGGCGGCCCGCGCCCTGACCGTCGAGGACGTGGAGAATGCCCTGCGCCGGGAGAACATCGAGCTGCCCGCCGGCGAGATCGAGTCGGTGGCCCGGCAGCTGACCGTGCGCACCGACACCCGGCTGAGCGATCGCGACGACTTCGCTCGCCTGGTCATTGAGCGCCGCGGCGACGAGCTGGTCCGCCTGGGCGAGGTAGCCCGGGTCGAACGCGGGGTGGAGGATGACGACACCGCCGTGCGCCTGGACGGCGAGACCGCGGTGGGGCTGGGGATCATTCGCCAGTCCCGGGCCAACACCATCGCCGTCGCCGACGCCGTGCTCGCCGAGATGGCCCGGCTCGAGGATCAGCTGCCCGCCGATCTGCGTCTGGTGGTTGGCTACGACGAGTCGCAGTTCGTGCGCCAGTCGATCCGCGAGGTGGTGCGCACCCTGCTGATCGCCGTCGGGTTGGTGGTGCTGACTATCTTCGTCTTCCTGCGCAGCCTGCGCGCCACCCTGATCCCTTCGGTGACCATCCCGGTGGCGGTAATCGGCGCGTTCATCGTCATGGGTCCGCTCGGCTTCTCGCTCAACGTCCTGACGCTGCTGGCGCTGATCCTGGCCATCGGGCTGGTGGTCGACGACGCCATCGTGGTGCTGGAGAACATCCAGCGGCGCATCGACGAGGGCGAGCCGCCGCTGCTGGCCGCCTACCGCGGCGTGCGCCAGGTGGGTTTCGCGGTCATTGCCACCACCATCTCGTTGGTGGCGGTCTTCGTGCCCATTGCGTTCATGGAGGGGAACGTCGGACGTCTGTTCACCGAGTTCGGGCTGGTGCTGGCGGCGGCGGTGGTGTTCTCCAGCTTCGTTGCCCTGACCCTGACGGGCATGCTTTGTTCCAAGTGGCTGCGCCCCCGGGCGGCACAGCCAGGGGGGCTCGAAGCGGTTGCCGAGCGGTTCTTCACCGGCCTGACCGGCGGCTACCGTCGTGCGCTGGGCGGTGCGCTGCAGGCGCCCATCGCCGTGCTCGGCGTCGGGGTGGCCGCCGCCGTCGGCGCCTATGCGCTCTATCAGGCGCTGCCCCAAGAGCTGACCCCCACCGAGGACCGCGGCGTGTTCATTGTCCCGGCGAGCGCGCCGGAGGGCAGCACCGCGGCGCACACCGATGCCGGCGTACGCGAGCTGGAGGAGATCCTGCGGCCGCTGCGCGAGGAGACTGGTGAGGCTCGTCGGGTGCTGAGCATCCTGGGCTTTGGCGGGCGCGCCAATAGCGCGTTCATCATTGTTGGCCTGGAGGATTGGGGCGATCGTTCGCGGAGTCAGCAGCAGATTGTCGCCGAGACCATGCCGCGGCTGATGGGCGTCCCCGGCGTGCGCGCCTTCGCCGTGAATCCCCCGGGTCTCGGCCAGAGCGGATTCCAGCAGCCGGTACAGTTCGTGGTCGGTGGCACCGATTACGATGAGGTAGCCGGCTGGACCGAGCGCATCCTGGATCGGGCCCGGGACGAAAATCCCCGCCTGGTCAACCTCGACAGCAGCTATGACGCCACGCGTCCGCAGCTCAACGTGCGCATCGACCGTGACCGGGCCGCTGACCTCGGGGTCAGTGCCGAGGCGCTGGGGCGCACCGTGCAGACCCTGCTTGCCTCGCGCACGGTGACCGCTTACCTCGACCGCGGGCGCGAGTACGACGTCATGCTCCAGGCCGAGGCGGTGGATCGGCGCAACCCGGGCGACCTGGACCGGCTGCACGTGCGCAGCCTCAACGACGGTGCGCTGATCCCCCTCTCGGCCTTAGTCACCTTAGAAGAGGAGGGCGCGCCGCCGGCTCTCAGCCGCGTCGATCGCCTGCCGGCGGTGACGCTGACCGCGTCGCTGGCGCCGGGTTACGACTTGGGCGCGGCCCTGGCTTACCTCGAGCAGGTGGCCGCCGAGGAGCTGCCCGCCACAGCGCGGATCAGCTACCTGGGCCTGTCGGAGGAGTTCAAGCGCGCCGGCGGGGCGGTCTTCCTCACCTTCGGTCTGGCTCTGCTCATCGTCTTTCTGGTGCTCTCGGCGCAGTTCGAGAGCTTCGTCCATCCGCTGATCATCATGACCGCGGTGCCGCTGGCCATCACTGGGGCCCTGGGTGCGCTTCTGCTCGGCGGCAGCAGCCTGAACATCTACAGCCAGATCGGTATGATCCTGCTAATCGGCCTGATGACGAAGAACGGGATCCTGATCGTTGAGTTCGCCAATCAGCTGCGGGACCAGGGCTACAGCGTGCGCGAGGCCATCCACGCCGGGGCGGTGCTGCGCTTCCGTCCCGTCTTGATGACGGCGATCTCCACAGTCTTCGGAGCGGTCCCCCTGGTTCTGGCGCTGGGCGCCGGGGCCGAGAGCCGTGCCGCCATCGGTACCGTGATCATCGGCGGCATGGGGTTTGCGACCCTGTTGACGCTGTTCGTCATCCCGGTCCTTTACGACTGGCTGGCTCGGTACACCACCCCGGTCAATGTGGTCGGTGCCGAGCTGGAGCGCCTGGAACGGGCCCACGGCGCGCCGCGGGCGAGGGAGTGAACTCAGGGAGGAGTCCACGGTGACTGGAATACGCATGGCAGCGGGATGGGCGCCGGTTCTGCTCGGAGCCGTGCTACTGCTCGCCGGCGGCGCGGCGTCCGCCGACGGAGTGTGTGCCTCCGCGGAGACCACCGCTGTCCACAAAGTGGCCGGGCAGATAGACGATCGCCCGGCTCCGGACGAGACGATCCAGGTGTGCGGTGTGGTGACCGGCGCCTTCCTCGGTGAGGACGGGCTGGACGGCTTCTTCATCCAAAGTGTCGAGCCTGCCCCGGACGGCAAGCCGGCGGGGCTGTTCGTCTATGCCCCCGAGCTGGCATCCGAGCAGCGTGAACGCATCGAGCCCGGCCGGCGGGTCCTGCTCACCGGTCGTGCCGGCGAGCACCGCGGGCGGCCTCAGCTCGAATGGCTGGAGGCGGTCCGCGACTGCGGAGAGGCCGAGCTGGCCCCCCATCCCGTGGCGTGGCCGGCGGCCGATCCGGAGCGCCTGGAGGGAGTGCTGGTGCGCATCCGGCCGCCAATGGTGGTCAGCGGCAACCACGAGCTTGCGCGCTACGGTACCCTGAAGCTGACCCCTGGGCGGCGCGCCTTCCGCCCCACCAACTTCCTGCCTGGGCACGGCCCTGACGATCCGGCCCTGATCGCGGGACGCCTGCGTCTGGATGACGGCAGCTACCGGAGCCGGCCCGATCCCATACCCCACCTGGATGCCGACGGCACGCGGCGGGTGGGGAGCCGGGTGACGGACCTGACCGGAGTGCTGACCCACGCCTTCGGCGCCTGGCGCCTGCACCCGACCGAGCCCCCCGGGTTCGAGCAGTCCAACCCGCGACCCGGGTCGCTGCCGTCGCCGGAGCCGGGCACGGTGCGGGTGGCGGCCTTCAACGTTGAGAACTACTTCCTCACCCTGGGGGAGCGCGGTGCGGCCAGACGGGCAGAACTGCAGCGCCAGCGGGCCAAGCTGCTCGCCGCCGCAGAATCCTTGCACGCCGACATGCTGGTGCTGGTGGAGATGGAGAATCGCCGGGACGCCCCCGAGGACTTCATCGAAAGGCTGGCTGCGGCCACCGGCCACCCCTGGCGCTTGGCCAGCGGCGGGGAGACCGGCAGCGACGCCATCAAGGTCTCCCTGGCCTATCGCGAAGATCGGGTCGAGCCGCTGACCGGGACCGTTCGTGATGCCCGGGGCGTTCATCACCGCCCGCCGCCGCTGGCCGCATTTCGACCCCGTGGGGGTGGGGATCCCTTCGCCGTGACGGGCATCCACTTCAAGTCGAAAACCCGTTGCCCGGATGCCGGGGACGTGGATCGAGGCCAGGGGTGCTGGAACCGGCGCCGGACCGAGCAGGCCGAAGCGCTGGTCGAGTACCTCGAGCGCTGGCGCAGTGAGCGCGACGAGCTCCTGCCGGTGCTGATCGCCGGCGATCTAAACGCCTACGGCGGCGAGGATCCGGCGCGTGCCCTGGCCGCGGCGGGCAAGGTGGATCTGCTCGCCGAGCACCTGCCATGGCCCGAGCGCTACACCTACGTCTTCCGTGGTGAATCGGGCTACCTGGATCATCTGCAGGCCCACCCGGCGCTGGCCGGGCGCGTGGCAGCGGTTCACCGGCATCCGATCAACGCCGACGAACCGCGCTTTCTGGAGTTCGACAGTGACCCGCAGCGCGTCCGCGACGACGCCTACCGCTCCTCCGATCATGATCCTGTCGCCGTGGACCTCGAGAAGGTCGAATAGATGCCCGGCTCAGGCGGCGGGCCTGCCCGGGGTCGTGTAATCCCCCCGGGGGTGGATGTCGGGCCGGGTACGTGAACATCCACCGGGTTTCCCTGTATCTTGTCGCGATGGACCGCGAAGAGCTCCAGCAGACCCTCACCGAACTCCGCCACGACCTGCTCGGCCTCGACGGCGAGGCGGCCCGCCTCCGGGATGCCCCCTGGCTGCCGCCCTGGGAACGGCTTCTGCGCCGTATGGACGGGCTCATCGCCCGCCTCGAGCGCGAGGATGAGCCCCTGCTGGTGGTCTTCGCCGGCGGTACCGGTGCCGGCAAATCCACCCTGGCCAACACGCTGGCCGGCTCAGCGGTGGCCGCCACCAGCGCGCGCCGGCCGACCACCTCGGTGCCCACGGTGATCGGACGCCCCGGCGATCTGGATACGGTGCTGCGCCGCGGCGTCCTGGCCGCGGAGGCCGAACGCGCCGCTCTGCGCACGGCCCCTCTGGAGTCGGTGCCGGAGGGCCTGGTGGTGGTGGATGCGCCGGATGTGGACAGCGTCGAGACCGCCAATCGCGCCGCCACCGAGCGCCTGCTGGAGGTGGCCGACGTCTGGGTCTGGCTGGCCACCGCCCGCACCTACGCCGACGAGGCGGGCATGGTCTATCTGCGCCAGGCGGCGCAGCTGGACGTCTCGACCCTGGTCGTGCTGACCCAGGCCAGTGATGCCGAGGCGCACGAGATCCTCCCCGACCTGGCCGAGAAGCTCGACGCCGCCGGCCACCGCACCGTCGAGACGGCGCACCTGCCCACGGCGCCGGTCTCCGGCGAGCGCCTGCCCGAGTCGGTGGCCGGGCCGGTGCTTGAGCGGATCCGCGCCCTCGCCCCGGCGGAGCAGCGTGCCGCCCATCGGCGCCGTACGGTGCTCGGTGCCGTGCGCTATCTGCCGGCAGAGGTCGACGCCCTGCTTGAGGCGGTCGATTCGGAGCGCGCTGCGGCCCGCGGTTTGGCCGCCACCGTCGAAGAGGACTACGCCGACGTCCCGCAGCGCGTGCTCACCCAGCTCCACGAGGGGGAGCCCTTGCGCCGGGAGGTGCTGCGCCGCTGGACCGAGCTGGTCGGCAGTGGCTGGCTGCAGCGCCAGCTCCATGCGGCGGTGGGTCAGCTCTCGCCGCGGCGCTGGTTGGCCTGGTTGCCGCTGGGCCGAGGGGGGCGTCAGGTGGAGCAGGAGGCCAAGGAGGAGGCCCGCGCTGGTATCGCCGAGATGCTGCACACGGTTCTCGAGCAGACCGCTGCCGGCGTGGAGAGTGCCTGGCAGCAGGAACCGGTGGGTCGTGCCATCTTCGCCCGGGAGCCGCGTCCGCGTGCCGCAGGTTCAGTCGCCCGGCGTGCGGATGCCGAGGCGCTGGTGGCGGCCTGGGAGCAGCAGGTCGCCGAGCACGTGGCCACCATCGGTCGGGCCAAGCTCAGCTGGGCCCGCCGGGCAACCACCGGCATCAATGCCACCTTCACCAGCGCCGTTCTGGTCCTCTTCACCCTCAGTGGCGGCCTGAGCACCGGCGAGCTGGCCCTGACCGCCGCAGGTTCGACCACGACCCACACGGTCCTCTCGCGGATCCTCGGCGAACGCAACGTCCATCAGCTCATCACCGATATCCGCGAGGATCTCCACAACCGGGTCGCCGAACTCGCCGAGTCCGAGGCGCAGGTCTACCACCGGTTATTGACTGTGGCAGCCCCGTCGCCGGAGGCGGTGGATGCGGTGCGGGCCCGGCGGGATGCGCTGGCGGGGGTGCTGTGATGCGCCGGCTGGGCTCGAGCAGCAGCGGCGTCGCCACGCGTGGGACGAGCGACGTGGATACCGGCCTGGAGACCCTGGAGGCGCTGCATCGCCTCGGTGCCGGTCGCCTGCCGCCGACGCTGGTCGACGAGATGGCGCATGTGCAGGGACGGGCCCGGGAGCGTCTGGCCCGCTCACGGGATCATGTCGTGATCGCCGTGGCCGGCGGGACCGGCAGTGGGAAATCCTCTTTGGTGAATGCCCTGGTGGGCGAGGAGGTCTCTGCCCCGGGGGTACGCCGGCCGACGACGGATCACGCGGTGGCAGTGACCGTGGGCGAGGATGACCGGGTCGCAGCGCTGCTCGACTGGCTACAGGTCTTCGAGCGGCGTAGCGTGCCGGATGGTCGCGGACGCAGTGATCTGGATGGTGCGGTGCTCCTCGACCTGCCCGATATGGATTCGGTGGTGCAGGACCACTGGGCGGTGGCTGAGCGGCTGATCGAGCGCTGCGACCTGCTGCTGTGGGTTGTCGATCCGCTCAAGTATGCCCACGCGCTGGCCCATGAGGGGTACTTCGCCCGCCTGGCCCATCACGCCGAGGTGCTGATGGTCGCCCTGAACCATGCCGATCGTCTCACCCCGTCGGATCGGGATGCCTGTCTGGAGCACCTGCGAGAGCTGCTCGGCCGCCAGGGCCTGCAGGCGGTGGAGCTGCTGGCCACGGACGCGGTCGGGGGCGAGGGCGTCTCCCGGCTGGCCGAGCGGATCGCTGCCCGGGTGCGTGAGCGCCGCGCGCCGCTGGAGCGTCTCCGTGCCGATGTCACCGAACTGATCAGCCGTAGCGCGGCGTGTCTACCCGATCCCGAGCGCCTCGAACTCGACGGCGAGAGGCTGGTGACGGCCCAGCGCCAGGCGGTGAACGAGGCCGAGCTGCTTGCCGGTGCCGCCGGAGCCTATCGTCAGGCCGGCATGCGGGCCGTGGCCTCACCGCTGAAGCGGTTGCTCGGCGCGCTGTTCTCGGGCCTGCGCGGGCGTCCCGCGGTCACGGCCGTCGCCACCTCGGCGCTGCCGCGGCCGAAGGTTGCCGAGCCGCTGCTGCGTGACGGCCTGTTGCAGGCCATCGAGCCGGCCGCGGCGCGGTTGCCGGAGCCGGCTGCAGAGCGGCTTCGCAGCCTGGCAGTGACTGCAGCGGTGCCGCGCGCCGGCGAGCTGCGGGGGCGATTGGGCGAGCTGGCCTGGTCGCCCCGTCCGCGCCTCTGGTGGCGGGGGGTGGGGGCCTTACGGGGCGCCAGTGAGGCCGCCGCGCTTTTCGGCGGGCTCTGGCTGGTCACGCGGGGAGGTGCCGAGTGGCTGGCCTTGCCGAGCGTGCCCGCGCCGGCGGTGGCGGGTGAGATCAGCTGGCCCTTTGCCCTGCTCGCCGGCGGCAGTGTGGCCAGCCTGCTGCTCGGCTGGTTGGGGCGCGCACTGCTCGGGCCCGGAGGTCGGCGCCACGCACGGCGGTTGGCCGGGCAGCTGGCCGAGGCGGTGGCGGGGGCCGATGGGGGGGCGATGGCCGACGTGCACGAGGAGTTGGCCAGTTGCCAGCGCCTGAGCGCCCGAACCCGCAGCGCCGCCACCGAGGTGGCGGCGTCGGGGCGCCGGTGAGGGCGGCTGCGGGTCAGTCGAGGAGCGGGTAGGTGCCGTTCTCGTCGTGTACCTCGCGGCCAGTCAGGGGCGGGTTGAAGACGCACATCAGGCGCAGCTCCTCCTCGGCGCGCAGGTAGTGCTTCTCGTGGCCGTCGAGGCCGTACAGCATGCCCGGCTCGATGGTGTAGGTTTCACCGCCGACGACCTCGATCGCGCCCTTGCCCGAGATGCAGTAGACCGACTCAAGGTGGTTGGCGTACCAGATGAACATGTTAGTGCCGGCCTTGATGATGGTCTCGTGGAACGAGAACCCCATCCCGTCCTCCTTGAGGATGATCCGGCGGCTGATGAATTCATCGGTCTCGACCTCGCGGTCGGAGCCGATGATGTCCTGCATGTGACGCACGATCATGGTTGACCTCGCTTACTGGATGGGCCGGGCGACGGAGGGCCCGGTGCACTCGGTTCGTTGATGAGGGTGGGGGAGATGGCCGGCGGCGACCCGGGCCGCCACCGGCCGGGTACGGTTCAGGCCAGCCCGCGGCGCTGCATCGCCTCGCCGAGGGCGCGCTCGATGATCGCCAGGCCCTCCTCGAGGTCCCGGTCCTCGATGATCAGCGGCGGCAGGAGCTTGAGCACATCGTCCTCGGGGCCGGAGGTCTCGATGATCAGCCCGTGCTCGAAGGCGATCTCCGAGATCGTGCTGGCCAGCTCCTTGTCCTTGGTGAAGCGAATCCCGCGCATCATGCCTCGACCGCGGTGTTCGCCGCCGGCGCGGGGGTACTTGTCGATCAACTCCTGCAGCGCCTCGTAGATGCGACGGGCCTTGCGCTCGGTCTCGCGCTGCAGGGTGTCGTCGCTCCAGTACAGTTCCAGGGCGCGCTTAGCGGTCACGAAGGCCAGGTTGTGGCCGCGGAAGGTGCCGTTGTGCTCGCCCGGCTCCCAGATGTCGTGCTCCGGCTTGACCAGGGTCAGCGACATGGGCAGCCCGTAGCCGCTGATCGACTTGGAGACGGTGACGATATCCGGCGTGATGCCGGCCTCTTCGAAGCTGAAATACGGTCCGGTGCGGCCGTTGCCGGTCTGGATGTCGTCGACGATCAGTAGCAGGTCGTGCTTGCGGCAGAGCTCTTCAAGGCCCTTGAGCCACTGCATGCTGCAGGCGGCCAGGCCGCCCTCGCCCTGGACCGTCTCGGTGATGATCGCCGCCGGGTGGTCCACGCCGCTGCCCTTGTCAGCCAGGAGCTTGTCCATGTACTCCAGCGTGTCGACGTCCTGCCCGAAGTAGCCGCAGTACGGCATGCTCTCGCTGTAGGTCAGCGGGAACCCGGCGCCCTTGCGCTTGAAGGCGTTGCCGGTGACCGCCAGGGAGCCGACGGTCATGCCGTGGAAGGCGTTGGTGAACGAGACCATGCGCTGACGGCCGGTGACCTTGCGGGCGATCTTCAGCGCTGCCTCGACGGCGTTGGTGCCCGTCGGCCCGGGGAACTGCACGCGGTAGTGCATGCCGCGCGGCTCAAGGATGAGCCGGTGGAAGGTCTCCAGGAACTCGGCGCGGGCCACCGAGGCCATGTCCAGGCTATGGACGATGCGGTCGTCCTGGAGGTACTCGAGTAGCGGCTTTTTGAGCTCCGGGTTGTTGTGCCCGTAGTTCAGCACGCTCGCCCCGGCGAAGAAGTCCAGATAGCTGTGGCCGTCGGTGTCGTAGACCCGCACGCCGCTGGCCTTGTCGAACGGTTTGGGGAACGTGCGGATGTAGGAGCGCACGACCGACTCGTGCTGCTCGATGGTCTGCATTACATCAAGGGTCATGGCGTCTTTGCCTCGGTTGTGACTTGCAATGGATTGGGCGGTCTGCGGCGCCCGGCGCCGCAGACTTAGCGAATGGGGGCGATCCGGTAGTGCTCTTCGGACTCATGGCCCGGCGGGAAGTGATCTTCGCGGAAGTATTCGCTGACCTGAATCTCGGCTCCGTGCTCACGGGCGATGGCCGTGAACAGGCCGCGGGAGGCCGCGTTGGAGGGCGATATGGTGGTCTCGAGGACGCGGGCATCACGGGCGCCCGGGGTCTCGAGGAAAGCGCGCACTAGGCGCTTGCCGAGTCCCCGACCCTGGGCGTCCGGGGAGATGCCGATCTGCCAGAGGAAGACCGAATCGGGCCGCTGCGGCAGGCGCAGGCCGGTGACGAAACCGAGCAGGGCGCCGTCTTCTTCGGCCACCACGCAGGTGTCCGCGAACTCCGTGCAGAGGAGCAGGTAGAGGTAGCAGGAGTTGACGTCCAGGATGCCGGTACGCTGGACCAGCTGATGGATGGCGGCGCCGTCTTCCCGCTCGGGCGGACGAAAGACGATGGATGGTTCTTCGGACAACGAGCTGCGCTCTTGTTCGCAAGATTCGCATTAATTACAGCAGCCGCCCGGGGGGCGGTCAAGCGAGGTGGTCCCGGCGCCGTCGCGGCAGCGCCCGGGTCGTCGGGGGCGTCGATCAGCGGTATATTGCCCCGTCGCAAGGCCCGCAGAAACCGTCGGCGCCCCCGCCGCTGGGGCGCGGGCAGCGCAGGAGGGATGGGATGACACAGACCGTCATCGTTGCCCTGGAGACAGCCACCGAGGGGTGCTCGGTGGCTGTCTACCGGGACGGTGATATCTTCGAGCACAGCGAAGAGGCCCCGCGTCGGCACACGGCGCGGCTGCTGCCGATGCTCGAGGCCGTGATGGCGGAGGCCGGTATCCGTGGCGAGCAGGTCTCGGCGGTGGCCTTTGGCCAGGGACCCGGGGCCTTTGCCGGGGTGCGCCTGGCGGCCTCTTCGGCCCAGGGGCTGTGCACGGCGTGGGGGGTGCCGGCGCTGCCGGTCTCCACCCTGGCCGCCCTGGCCGAAGGGGCCCGCCGCCGACACGGGGCGGGGCAGGTGCTGGCGGCCCTGGATGCCCGCATGGGGCAGGTCTACTGGGGCAGCTACCGCACCGTGGGGGGCACGGGGGTGGCGCTGGCGGGGGGTGTCGAGGCCGCCGATGCGCCGGAGGACGTGGACGGCGGCGGCACCGACTGGTTCGGGGTCGGGCGCGGCTTCGCCGCCTACGCCGGGCGGTTGCCGGACACCGGTGCCGGCTGTGACCCCGAGGCCCTGCCCGAGGCGCGCGACCTGTTGCCGATGGCGCTGGCCGCTTGGCAGGCCGGTCGCGCCATTCAGGCCGAGGCGGTGCGCCCGGTCTATCTGCGCGAGGGGGTCTAGACGCGCGCTACTTATCCCGGTCGAGGCAGTCCAAAAAGCCTTCCGCCAGCTGTTCAAGCAGCTGGAAATACGCCTCCGGTCCCGGTTCCAGGCCGGCCCCCAGGGGGTCGAGTTCGCCGGCGCGGGCATCCAGGCCGCGGACCAGCGAGCGGACGATGGCCGGCTGGAACTGCGGCTCGCTGAACACGCAGACGGCGTCCAGCTCGCGGATCTGTGCCCGCAGCTCGTTGAGATGGCGCGCCCCCGGGGGCTGTTCGGGGTGGATCGTCACCGCGCCGACGGCCTGGAGGCCGAAGCGGCGCTCAAAGTACTGATAGGCGTCGTGGAAGACAACGTAGGGGCGCCCGCGGACGGGTTCCAGGCGCTCGCTGAGCTCCGCCTCGAGCGCCGACAGGCGCTGCTTCTGCGCCTCGGCGTTGTCGCGGTAAGTGTCCGCGTGCTCGGGGTCCAGCTCGGCCAGCCGTTCGGCCACCGCGGCGGTGATCTGTTGAGCGTTCTGCGGATCCAGCCAGATATGGTAATCGGTGCGGTGGGCGTCTTCCGCGCCGTGGTCGTGCCCGTGCCCGTGCTTGTCCCAGGCCTCGCCGTCGCGGCCGCCAAGCAGGCGAATGCCGTCGATGTCGGCGGCGACCAGCACGCTCTCCGGGTCACCGCGAGCATCCAGGGCACGCTCCAGGAAGGCCTCCATGTGCGGGGAGATGTGGACGATGAGATCGGCATTGCGCACGGCGCGGGCCTCAGAGGGGCGCATGGCGTAGGTGTGCGGCGAATCCCCGGCCGAGAGCAGGAGCTCCGGCTCGCTGACCCCCTCGGTTACCCCGGCAACGAGGCTGTGTAGGGGCTTGATCGAGACGACCACCTGCGGTGCCGCTGCGGCGGATCCGGAGGCCAGCAGGGCGAGGGCGGTCAGGATGGCGGAAAGCGCTCGCATGGGTCGAATCCCCGGGATTTCTTCATGGAATCGTTATGTTATACAATACCAAAATGCGCAACAACGGCGAACACGACATGGCCCGCTTGCACCGCCCGCTGGTAACGGGTTTCCCCGGCGACGATCACGATCACGGCGTTTGCCGCGAGACGGTCCTGGCCACAGCTGATGCCATCTGTCGCGGCCGGGGTATGCGCTTTACGCGGTTGCGGCGTCGGGTGCTGGAGCTGATCTGGGACGAGCACCGTCCGGTCAAGGCGTACGAGCTGCTCGATCGCCTGCGCGCCGAGCGCACCGGTGCAGCGCCGCCGACGGTCTATCGCACCCTCGACTTCCTGCTCCAGGAAGGGCTGATCCATCGTGTCGAGTCGCTCAACGCTTACGTCGGTTGCGGCGATCCGGGGCATGTCCACCCCGTGCAGCTGCTCGTCTGCCGCTCCTGTGCTGCGGTGGCCGAGCTCGCCGACGACGACGTGGCCCAGCTGCTCCGGCAAAAGGCCGGGCAGCTTGGGTTTCAGGCCGATTCCGCCGTGGTTGAACTCGAAGGTGTATGCCCCCGGTGCAGCGGTTAGCCATGCAGGCGTCCGGTCCATCCGCGTTGATCCGCCTGCAGGACGTGGCCGTGGCCTTCAGCGGGCGTTCGATCCTGCAGGATGTCAGTCTGGACGTCGTGGCTGGACGGATCACGACGCTCGTCGGCAACAACGGCGCCGGAAAGACCACCTTGTTGCGGGTGGTGATCGGGCTCACGCATCCGTCTGCAGGGCAGGTGCGGCGGGCATCCCGGGTGCGCATCGGCTACGTGCCGCAGCACTTCTCCGTGGACGTCAACCTGCCCATTACGGCGCGGCGGTTCATGGCGCTGTCCGGGCGCGCGGACGCCGCCCGTTGGCAGGAGGTCGTGGCGGACACCGGCGTGGCGGGGCTCCTCGATCAACCCCTGCAGGGGCTCTCCGGCGGCGAGATGCGCCGCATCCTGCTCGCCCGTGCGCTGCTCCAGCACCCCTCGGTGCTGGCGCTCGATGAGCCGGCGGCGGGCCTGGACGGGCGCAGCCAGGGAGCCCTCTATCGGCTGATCGGCACGCTCCGGGATCGCTACGGCTGTGCCGTGGTGGTCATCTCCCACGACCTGAACCTGGTCATGGCGGCCAGTGACGAGGTGCTCTGCCTCGAGCATGGCCGGATCGCTTGCCGCGGTGCGCCGGCATCGGTGATCGAGCACCCGGAGTACCAAAAGCTCTTCGGTTCTCACCTGGGGCCGGATACCGGGGTGTTCCCTCACGACCACCATGATCATCCGGCGCACGGCCCGGCGGGAGGTGACCGTGGATGAATTCATCCTCACCGCGCTGGCCGCCGGCCTGGGCCTGGCCATGGTCGCCGGACCCCTGGGTAGCTTCGTGGTCTGGCGGCGGATGGCCTACTTCGGCGAGACCCTGGCGCACTCCGCGTTGCTGGGCGTGGCCCTGGGGTTTCTCTTCGGCATCAACCTCAACCTCGGCATCCTGGTGGTGTGTGTCGTTGTGGCGGTGCTGCTGGTCGTTCTGCGCCAGTACCAGCGGCTAGCCAGCGATACGGTGCTCGGCATCCTGGCGCACAGCTCCCTGTCCCTCGGGCTCGTGGCCATCGCCTTCATGGAAGGGCTGCGCGTCGATCTGATGGGGTATCTCTTCGGCGATATCCTGGCGGTGACGCCCACAGATCTCTACTGGATCTACGGCGGCGGGGTGCTGGTACTCGCCACCCTGGTGGGTATCTGGCGGCCGCTGCTCAGCCTCACGCTGCACGAGGAGATGGCGCGGGTGGAGGGGGTGCGCGTGCTGCCGGTTCAGCTCGTCTTCATGGCCCTGGTGGCGGCGACCATCGCCCTGGCCATGCAGATTGTCGGCATCCTGCTGGTGATCTCCATGCTGATTATCCCCGCTGCCGCGGCGCGGGCCTTCGCGCGGACCCCGGAGCAGATGGCGGTCGTAGCGGCACTGATCGGCGCGCTGGCGGTGCTGGGGGGGTTGGCCGGATCGTTCCGTTGGGATCTGCCCACCGGGCCGGCCATCGTGGTCAGTGCCACGGCCCTCTTCGCGGTGGTGACCAGCGTCCGGGGTGCGGTCGCTGCCCGCCTCTAGTTACGCGAGTCGCCGTACAGCGCCTGCGGGTCGACCTGGGGCGGCTCGCTGACCACCAACCGGTCGCCCTGCACCACGTTGTAGAAACAGGTGCGCCGCCCCGTATGGCAGGCCGGTCCCTGCTGGTCCACCCGCAGCAGGAGGGTGTCGCCGTCACAGTCGAGACGCAGCTCGCGCAGATACTGCACCTGCCCCGAAGATTCGCCCTTGCGCCAGAGCGTCCCGCGTGAACGGGAGTAGTAACAAACGCGGCCGGTCTGTAGGGTTTCCTCCAGGGCTTCCCGGTTCATCCAGGCGAGCATCAGCACCTCGTTGCTGTCGTGCTGCTGAGCGATCGCTGGCAGGAGGCCGTCGGCATTGAAGGGCAGGCTGTCGAGCACTGCCGACCAGTCCAGGCCGTCTCCCGGGCGAGCTGTCTCATTCTGTTCGATCATGGGGGGAGAGGATACAGACTGGAGGCGAGCGGCTGAAGCCGGCAAGCTGGATGGAGCGAGCAACAGGAGGAGTGCCTAGCCGTGTCGGATCCGATCAGTACCCTGGATGCCCACCGGGCCCTGGCCGAGGCCCTGAAGGACCCCGCGTGCTACCCGTGGCCGGTGGACAGCGTCGAGCGCATCGAGACCCACATCTCCACGGTGCTGCTCGCCGGGGATTACGTGGTCAAACTCAAGAAGCCGCTGGACCTTGGCTTCCTGGACTTCTCTAATCTGGAGCGACGCCGCTACTTCTGCGAAGAAGAGATCCGCCTTAACGGCCGGCTGGCCCCGCAGATCTACCTGCGCCGGGTTCCGATCGTCGGCACTCCCGGCGAGCCGCGCGTCGACGGCGACGGCACTGTGCTGGAGCACGCCGTGCTCATGCGCCGCTTCCCCGAGAACGAGCTGATGAGCCGCTTGCTGCGCGAGGGGCGCCTGCCCGCCGACGCCGTCGAGCGGCTGGCCGAGACCGTGGCGCGCTTCCATGCGGGGCTGCCGGCAGCCGGGGAGGAGAGCGAGTACGGCACCCTGGAGGCGGTGGCCGAGCCCATGCGCGCCAACTTCCGGGCCCTGGAAGCGTTGCCGGCGGCGGCCGCGCTGCGCGCCGAGCTGCGCGCCCTGGAGCGGTGGACCGAGGCGCAGCTGCAGCGGCTGGAGCCGCTGATCCTCCAGCGCCGCGCCAACGGCTCGGTGCGTGAGTGCCATGGCGATCTGCACTTGGGTAACGTGGCCTGGCACGACGACGCGCCCATCATCTTCGATGGCATCGAGTTCAATCCGGCCCTGCGCTGGATCGATACCGCCAGCGAGATCGCCTTCACTGTCATGGACCTGGATTTTGAAGGTGCCCGGCGGATGCGGTATCGCTTCCTTGACCGCTACCTGGAGCACAGTGGCGACTACCAGGCTCTGCCGCTGCTGCCCCTCTACGCCGTCTACCGGGCGCTGGTGCGGGCCAAGATCAACGGGCATGAGGCCGAGCAGGGTGCCGGCTGTGCCGCCCGGGAGGCCCTGGCCGAGCACGTCCAGCTGGCCCATGGATACACGGCGGCGCAGACGCCGGAGCTGGTGATCACCTACGGGCTGTCGGGTTCCGGCAAAAGCACACGGGCCCGTCGCCTGGTCGAGGAGCGGGGATTCGTGCGTCTGCGTTCGGATGTCGAGCGCAAGCGGCTGTTCGGCCTGGATCCGCGGGCGCGCTCCGACTCCGCCCTGGACAGCGGGTTGTACACCCCGGAAGCCACGCAGCGCACTTACGAGCGGCTGCAGGAGCAGGCTGAGCGTGCGCTGGAGGCCGGGTTTTCGGTGGTGGTGGATGCCGCGTTCCTCAAGGCCGAGCGGCGTCGGCCCTTCCTGGAGCTGGCTGCGCGCACCGGTTGCCGATTCCGTATCCTGCATGTACGGGCCGACGAGCAGACGCTGCGCGAGCGCCTGCGCAAGCGACTGGCCGAGGGGCGTGATCCCTCCGAGGCTGATGAGGCGGTGCTCGATGCGCAGCTGCGCACGGCCCAGCCGCCGTCCGGCGAAGAGGCGGCCTTCGTCGAAACCGTCGACGCGGACGGGTAAGATAGCCGGCCTTGCCCTGAGCCGGACCGAGGAGCGAAATGTCAGGAATCCCCAGCCAGCCCGGTGAGCCGGTGACCGATGTCGCTCAGCTTGCGGAACATCTCGAACGCGGAGCCCGGCCTCCGGAGCAGTGGCGGATCGGCACGGAGCATGAGAAGTTCGTCCACCATCTGGAGGACTTCAGCCCGGTCCCCTACGAGGGTCCGCGCGGTATCGGTGCCTTCCTCGAGGGGCTGGTGCGTTTCGGCTGGCACCCGGTCCGCGAAGACGGGCGGATCATCGCCCTCAAGCGCGAGGGGGGCGCCTCGGTCAGTCTCGAGCCGGGCGGGCAGGTGGAGCTCTCCGGCGCCCAGCTCGAGACCCTGCATGAGTCCTGCGTCGAGGTCCGCGAGCACCTCCAGCAAGTGGATACCGTGGCCCGCGAGCTGCAGATCGGGTTTTCCGGCTTCGGGTTCCACCCGGTCTGGCGACGCGAACAGATCCCCTGGATGCCCAAGGCCCGCTACGGCGTCATGCGCCGCTACATGCCGCAGGTCGGCAGCCTGGGCCTGGACATGATGCTGCGGACCTGCACGGTCCAGGTGAATCTGGACTTCTCCAGCGAGGCGGACATGGTCCGCAAGTTCCGTGTCGGCCTGGCGTTGCAGCCGATCGCCACGGCGCTGTTCGCCAACTCGCCGTTCACCGACGGCCGCCCCAACGGCTACCTGAGTTACCGCAGCCGGGTGTGGGAGGACACCGACCCGGATCGCTGCGGCATGCTTGGCTTCGTCTTCGAGTCGGGCATGGGCTTCGAGCGTTACGTGGACTACGTCCTCGACGTGCCCATGTACTTCGTCTACCGCAACGGGCAGTACATCGACTGCGCCGGCGAGTCCTTCCGCGACTTCATGGCCGGGCGGCTGCCGCAGCTGCCGGGCGAGCGGCCCACGCTCAGTGACTGGGACGACCACCTGACCACCCTCTTCCCCGAGGTGCGCCTGAAGCAGTTCCTGGAGATGCGCGGTGCCGACGGCGGGCCGTGGCGCGGCCTGTGTGCGCTGCCGGCGCTGTGGACCGGGCTGCTCTACGACGATGCGGCCCTGGCTGCCGCCGAGGCGCTGATCCGCGACTGGAGCGTCGAGGAGATCGTCACCCTGCGTCACGAGGTCCCGCGCACGGCGCTCGACACCCCGTTCCGTGATACCACGGTGGGGGTGCTGGCGCGGGAGGTGCTGACCATCGCCAGTGACGGGCTGCGCAATCGCCAGCGCCTGGATCAGCGCGGGCGGGACGAGCGCCGCCACCTGGAGCGGCTCTGGGAGATCGTCGACGCCGGACGGAGCCCGGCGCAGGAGTTGCTCGATGCCTACCACGGGCGTTGGGGCGGCTCGCTCGATCCGGTCTTCACCGAGTACGCCTATTAGCGAGCCAGGGGGCAGGGCTATGGAGACGGACCCGCGGGCGATCGTTGAACGCTACCTGCAGGCCCTTGAGGAGCGCGACTACGAGGCGGCCCGGGCGTGTCTTGCGGATCAGGGCTTCAGCTATACCAGCCCCATCGCCGCTTACACCCGGGCTGAAGACCTGCTGGATCACGCCATGATCGGCGGTTCGATCGTCCAGCAGCGCCAGGTGGTCAAGTGCTTCGTTGACGGTCCCGACGTCTGCCACATCCTGCGCTACTGCATCCAGCTCTCCGACAAGCAGCAGATCGACCTGGCCCACTGGGCGCGCGTCGAGCAGGGGCGGATCGTCTCCATCCTGGCCATCTTCGACGCCCACGCCTACTGGACCCTGTTCGAAGAGCCCGAGCCGAGGCAGACCCCTTGCAGATTGACCTAGCTGCGGCACCGACCGACCCGAGCGCCTACGACGCGCGCAAACGCCGGCTGGCGGAGACCTTCACCAAGCTCTACCTGCGCGGTGCGTGGCGGCCTCTGGACCGGTTGGTGCGCCGGCTACACGCGGCCGATGCGGCGGCCGTGTTCGCCGAGCTGCCGGTCGCGCAGGTGGTCGATACCCTCCAGGCGGTGAGTCGCCCCCGTCACGCGGCGCGGATTGTCAACGAGATGCCCCAGGCGCTGCGCCATCAGGTCGTCGAGGCCTTGCCCCGCGAAGAGCTGGCGGAGCTGCTGGAGAATTTTCGACCCGATGAGCTGACGGACCTGATCCAGGCCCTGCCGGAGGATCGGCGCGAGCATCCGCTCTCCGCGCTGCCCGCTGACAGCCGCGACGAACTGGATAGCCTGCTGGCTCACGATCCCGGGGCCGCCGGTGGTCTGATGACCACGGAGTTCTTTGCCCTGCACGAGATGGTCACCGTGCGCGAGGCGATCGATGCCCTGCGGGGATACTCCGATGCCGAGATGGTCTTCTATCTCTTCCTGACCGACGAGGCCGGCCACCTGACCGGGGTTATCTCGCTGCGCCAGCTGCTGCTCGCCCGGGAGGACGCCCAGGTGGCAGAGTTCATGAGCCGGCGGGTCATCCGCGTGCGCACCGACACCGAGGAGGAGCAGGTCTCGCGGCTCTTCGACAAGTACCGGCTGCTCGCGCTGCCGGTGGTGGACGAGGCGGATGTCCTGGTGGGCATCGTGACGGTCGACGACATCATCGACGTCATCGGTGAGTCCACCACCGAGGACATGCTCCGCATGGCCGGTACCCGGCAGTCGGAGATGCTCACCGACTCGGTCTTCCGGATCGCCGGGGTGCGCCTGCCCTGGTTGTTCGCCGCCTTCCTCGGCGGGTTGGGGGCGACGGCCGTGATCGGTCAGTACGAGGACATCCTCGGCCAAGTTATTATCCTCAGCGCCTTCGTGCCCATCATCATCGGCATGGCCGGTAATGTCGGCGTCCAGTCCGCCACGGTCACCGTCCGCGGCCTGGCCACCGGCGCGATCCATCTGCGCGATACCCTGGCCATGGTCTTCAAGGAGCTGCGGGTGGGGTTGTTGCTGGGTGCCTTCTACGGCGTGATCCTCGCCCTCTACGGCTTGTGGATGTACGACAGCCTGCAGCTCGGTCAGGTGGTCGGGCTGACCATCCTCACCAACATGGCCGGCGCGGCGCTGTTGGCGGTCTCCCTGCCGATGCTCTTCGTGCGCTTGAATGCCGACCCGGCGGTGGCGACCGGGCCTTTCGTCACCACCGCCATCGACGTGCTCGGGGTGCTCAACTACTTCGTCATCGCCAGCCTGATCTACGGCCTGTAGGCGGCCCCGCGCCGGGATGACGCGGGTACTAGCGCTCGTCCCCCGGTCCGTAGGACACTACCGGGCGTTGCCCAGGCTCCCGGGGGAGCGCAGCGCAGGTCGTGTCGATGTCGGGCCGCAGTCTCTATACCCTGATGTACGTGGTGGCCACGGCCATCTGCGTGGGGATCAGTGTCTACCTCTCGTACTACGGCTACTACAGCCACTTGCAGGAGCTGGCGATCTTCTTTGCCGCTCTGCTCGGGATCTTCCTCTTCGGCACCGACATGTTGCTGCGCCGCTTCCGGCTCGAGGGGCGCAGCCCGCTCAAGCCGCTGGCGTTCTTTGTCATCATCGCCTTCTTCAGCGGCGCGAGTAACTACAACTTCCTCTACACCAACTTCATGGAGCGGGACATGGCCGAGCGCGTGGTCAGCGACCAGTTCTCGGTCTTCCGCGACGACCTGACCGCCACGCGCAGCGCACTGGCCGACGCTCCGATCATCGAGCAGGTGGCCGAGCAGCGTCGCGAGCTGGCCCGCTCGCTGGACAACCTGGACACCCAGATCAACGATCCGCTGCGCCCCGGCTGCGGGGCGCGCTGCCGCGAGCACATCGAGCAGATCCACGATCAGCTCGGCGGCGCGCCGACAGAGCTCGCCGTGCCCTCGCCGGATGCCGGCGCCGAGGCCAACGAGCGCTGGTACGAGCACTTCCGCGAGGCGGTCATCAGCGACTTCGAGAACGGCGTCGTGCCCGAGGCGTACCACCGGACCCGGGAGCTGATCGGGCAGATCGACGGCCTGCTCGAGCGCTACGACGACCCGTACCGCGCACTGGCCGAGGAGCTCGAGCGGCGGGAGCGAGCCCTGCTGGAGCGCCGAGACTTCGAGATCATTGCCACCCTGCGCACCCACTCCCGCGAGGTGCAGCGCCGCGCCAACGTGCTTCTGCCCGAGGCGGATCAGGTGCAGCACCGCGTCATCCGTTCGGAGCTGGATAAGCTCGGCGAGATCCCGATCAGTGTGCGCGACGGCTTCATCGACCGCCCCAACCCCGGGGTGACGGCGGTCTCGGTGATCCTCGGGGTGTTCGTCGACGTGGCCCCGGTGCTCTTCGCCTGGCTGATCTTCGCGCCCGCGTCAGCCGGTGCGCGCGGTGGCGGTTCCACCGGTCGGGGGCGTAATCGGGTGGCGACGCGCTAGCGGGCAAGGAGGGGGAAACCGTGGTCGAACCCAAGGAGTCACGCTGGCAGCTGCGGCGCTACTACGAGCGCCGCCCGGAGCAAGAGCCGTCGGCCGAGGAGGGCGGCGAGCAGGAACCGTCCTCGGCCCCCACCCCGTGGCCCTCGCCGGAGGAGCGCCTGGCCGCCGACGTGGAGCCGGTGCAGCGTGGCGCGCTGATCGACGACAACATCGACCAGCGCCAGGGCAATTACCTGATCTCCTTCGGCTTCCCGGGTTCCGGCAAGACCACCTTCCAGTCCTTCCTGGCCTACTACGTCACCCACATCGGCCCCTTCGAGGCCCAGCCGCTCATCGCCCCGGAGCAGAGCGTCCAGGGCTGGGAGCCGATGGCCATCTTCAACGAGTGGATGCGCATTTGGGGCCAGGGACGCTTCCCCCCGGCAAACCCGGTGGACGAGGGCGACATCCGCGAGCTGAGCTTCCGGGTCCGGCCGCTGCAGGGTACTGGCGAACCGGTGGATCTGAGCTTCCTCGAGGCCTCCGGTGAGCTCATGACCCAGGTGGTGGCCGACCGGGTGCGTGACCCGGCCATGATCGAGACCCTCAGCCGCTACTTCGCCAACGAGCAGCTGCGGCTGATCCTGGTGTTGGTGGTCGACCCGGAGCACGGCGAGGAGAACGACATCCTCTTCCAGAACCTGCTCGCCTTCCTCGATCTGCACTTCCCGGCCCTGCGCGGGCGCACCTCGCTGGCGGTACTGGTCTCCAAGCCGGAGCAGGCCCTGCGCCGGCTGCAGGAGCGCGATGAGCACTACCGCCGTTACGAGGAGCTCAGCGCCGACGCCTGCGAGGCCTTCGTGCAGCGCTTTGCGCCGCGCACCTACCGCATCCTCGACGGCTGGACGGACCAGGATCGGGTGCAGCTCATGGCGCTGCACCTGGGCACGGTGACCGACGGCGAGCACGGGCCGCGGCTGCAGGAGCCGGACTACGACGACATCCGCGACATCTTCGCCTGGATCTACGGCCAGTTCGGCGGCGGGCGGATGGGCCCGACCTGGTGGCAGCGCATCCTGGAGTGGCTGCGCCTATGAGCGAAGCGGCGCCGACGATCCTCGGCCGCTGCGCCTTCGCCACCGTGCGCGGACTCACCGTCCATGGCAGCGGCGCCCTGGCCGGGCTGTCCGGGTTCCCCCAGGCGGTGGAGTTCCGCGGCCGCGGTGGCGACGACCACGCCCTGCCGGCCGCCGGGGAGCAATTGGTCTTCCGCCGCGTGGTGCGTTACCAGGACGGCGCCGACCCCGAGCGCGGTGGTCGCCTGGATCTGATCGGTACACTGGTCCGCCGCCTGGATGCCAGCCGTCGGGTGGGCTATGCCGGCGCCTGCGTGGCGGTGGCCCACCGCGACCTGGAGGCGTACGCCGCGGCCCTGGACGAGGCGCAGGGTCTGGTCCGCCAGGTGGACGAGGTCCTTGCCGAGGGCAGCGCCGCGCGCTGGTCCCGGGAGGCCCGCGGCGATCGGGAAGCGGGCCGCCGGCGCTTCGCGTTCGAGGGCCGCGGCGCCGGTCGCGTGCTTTGGCTCCACCGCGGCACCGCCGCCGAGGCCGATCCGGCGCTGGTCCCGGAGGCCCTGCGCCAGCTGGCCTGGCTGGATGCCTACGCGCTCACCGGGGTGTTGATCTTCCCGGCGGCACGGCCGGGCTCGCGCGCCGTGGACAGCGACCTGATCGCCGGCTTTCGGCGCGCCAAGCAGCAGGAGATCGAGGGCGTGGAGGCGGGCTTCCGGGCCGAGTTCGAGCGCCGCCTGGCGGAGATCGAGTACGAGTACCAGGCCGCCACCCGGGCAGCGTCGCCGCCGCAGCCCCGCGGCGACGACTAGGGCACCACCAGCACCGGGAGCTGCACGGCCTCGATCAGCGAGCGGGTGTCGTGTTCGGCTAGCAGGGCGCTGCGGCGGCTGATGATCAGCTTGTCCACGGGGGCACGGCTCAGGTGCCGGGCCAGGGCGGTCGGCGATCCGGCGGGCGTTAGCCACTGGGCGTTGGGGCAGTGCCGGGCCGCCCAGGCGCGGGCCGGGTCGTCGCCGTCGGGTAGGGGAGCCGCGTGGTCGGGGATGAACCGGGCCAGGATCTCACCCTCGCCGAGCAGGGCGGCGGCACGGGTCAGCGTCCGGACGCCCGGCTCGCCGGATTCGACGACCACGGCCACGCCGTGCCCCGTGCGGGGCTGCAATGGCCGCTCGAAGACCATCACCGGCCCCGGTGTGCCGAAGACGATGGCGCGGGCCGTGGAGCCGATGCGCAGCCCGCGGGCACGGGCGTAGCCCACCTTGCCCAGGACCAGCAGATCATCGCGGTTAACCAGGCTCAGGGTCTCGCGGACGACCCCGCCCCGGCAGACCTCCAGGCGGTAGTGCACGCCCCGGTGCCGGCCAGTCTGCGCCAGCGCCTTGCGGATCGCCTCGGCACGGGTGCGCATGCGCTGCTCTTCGATGCCGGTCTCCAGGGGGCGGACGGCCCCGGAGAGACCCATCTCGCGGGCCCAGGGGTACCCGGCACAGCGCAGCAGCGCCTCCTCCTCGACGAAGATCGCCAGCAGCTCGGCGCCGAGCTGGGCGGCCAGCTCGGCGGCCGCCTCCAGCGCCTCCAGACTGGCCCGCGAAGCATCCAGCAGGACGACTACCCGGCGCGGTGACCCCTGCTCCGGCATGCGCTCAGTCATCGTCATCCTCCGCGGCCTCGTCCGCATCGCCCCCGCCGCGCCGGCGCTGGCTCCGGGCGAATGCCTCCAGGCGGTCGGCCACGGCGCGGTTCACCGACCCCTGCGGGTACGCACCGGCATCATCCCAAACGCCGGCGGGCCGGCCGGTGAGCAGCTCCAACGCCTCATCCACATGGCTCAGCGGGTAGATGTGGAACTGCCCGGCGGCCACTGCGTCGCGCACCTCCTGGCGCAGCATCAGGTGCACCACGTTGCTCGCCGGCAGCGCCACCCCCTGCCGGCCGGTCAGCCCGCGCCGCCGGCAGACCTCGAAGAAGCCCTCGATCTTCTCGTTCACCCCGCCGACGGCCTGCACCTCGCCGAGTTGGTTCACCGAGCCGGTGACGGCGATGCCGTGATCCAGCGGGACGCGGCCGATGGCCGAGAAGAGCGCGCAGAGCTCGGCCACCGAGGCGCTGTCGCCGTCGATGCCGCCGTAGGACTGTTCGAAGGCGAGGCTCGCTGAGAGCGACAGGTCGCCCTCCGGGGCGAAGCGGCTGGCGAGAAAGCGCGAGAGGATCATCACCCCCTTGGAGTGGATCTTGCCGCCGAGCTTCGCCTCGCGCTCGATGTCCACCAGCTGCCCGCGCCCGGGGCGGGCGGTGGCGGTGATCCGCGTCGGCCGGCCGAAGCCGAAATCGCCCAGCTGCAGGACCGAGAGCCCGTTGACCGAGGCGGTGTGGTGCCCCTCGGTGTGGATCACCAGCGTGCCGCGCTCGATGGTCTCCTGGCTGCGATCGCGGATGCGCCCGGCGCGACGCTCCTGGGCGGCGAGGGCGCGCTCGATGTGGTCTTGGCCGATAATCTCGGCGCCGTCGCCGGTGGCGTAGTGATCCGCCTCCTGCAGCAGATCGGTGATGGCCCGCCCGCCGGCGGCCAGCCGCTCGCTGTCATCGGCCATGCGGCTGCCGTGCTCGATCACCCGGGCCGCGGCGAAGCGGTCCAGGTGGCGTAGACGGCGCTGGCGGACCAGGGTGGCGAGCATACGGGCGTAGAGCTGCTGGGTCTCGGCGTCCCGGGGCAGGTCGTCCTCCAGGTCGGCCTCGACCTTGAACAGCTCCGGGAAGTCCGGGTCGTAGGCCGAGAGCAGGTAGTAGACCATCCGGTCGCCGAGCAGCACCACCTTGGTGCGCAGCGGCATCGGTTCCGGCTCCAGGGTGACCGTGGTCCAGAAGCCGTGGACCTGCTCCAAGGACTCGATGCGCACCTCGCCGGCGGAGAGCGTCCGTTTGAGCGATGGCCAGGCCAGCGGCTGGGTGAGGATGCGGTGGGCATCGACGATCAGATAGCCGCCGTTGGCCTGGTGCAGCGAGCCGGGGCGGATCAGGTTGAAGTCGGTGAGCAGCGCCCCCTGGTGCACGTGATGCTCCGTGCGGCCCACCAGCCGTTGGTGGGTGGGCATGTCCTCGTAGACCACCGGCGCGCCGTCGGCCGGGTCGTGGGCGAGCAGCAGGTTGGCCCGGTAGCGGCCGAGGATGTACTCCACGTGGTCTTGCTCGCCGGAGCGGAAGGCGTCCACGTGCTCGATGATGTCGTTGCGGACGGCGTCCAGGTGGGCGGCGGCCAACGGCAGCTCGCCGTAGCGCTGGCGCAGCTCCTGGATGCGCTGGCCGACCGCGAGCAGGGTCATCTCCTCATTGAGCTTGCGGACCTGCTCCTGGATCTCCTTGCGCCACTTGGGGATCTGCTTGACCACCGCCTGCAGCCGCTCCTGCAGGAACTCGATGGCCTCCTGATAGCGCCGGCGCTCCTCCTCGGGCAGCTGCTGGAACTGCTCCGGCTCGATCACCTCGCCCTCCTTGACCGGGGCGAAGCTGAATCCCGAGGGGGTCTGCAGCAGCGTGACGTCGTACTGCTCCGCCTCCTTCTGGATCGCCTCGAAGGCCTCGCGCTGGCGGCGGTTGAGCTGCTGCTGCAGCTCCTGCAGCCGGTTCTGGTACTCGTCGCTTTCGAAGGTGGCCGGGATGGTGCTGCGCAGCTCCTCGATCAGCTGCTCCAGATCGTGGCGCCAGCGCGCCCCCTGGCCCGGCGGCAGGCGCAGCAGCCGCGGCCGCGTGGGCTCCTCGAAGTTGTTCAGGTAGCACCAGTCCGAGGGCGTCGCCTCGCGCGCGGCACGCTCGGCCAGCAGCCGATGGACCATCTCCAGCTTGCCGTCGCCCTCCGGCCCCATCACGAACAGATTGAAGCCCGAGGCGCGCATACTCGCGCCCAGATCCATCGCCTCCAGGGCCCGTTCCTGCCCGGGCGGGCGGTCCATGGCCGAGAGCTCCTCGGTGGTGCGGAAACCGAGCTGCTCCGGGTCACAGACCCGGTAGAGGCGCTCCAGTGAAAGGGGCTCGGGTGCAGCCATGCTCATCTCCCATCCCTGCCGTCATTGATGCGTAGCACCCTACCACTGGTAAGACCCCAGGCGGCCTAGACGACTCCGCCCAGGCTGCAGCGACCACCAACCGTCCATCCAGACGGGTTCGCTTAGGCAAATGTGTCAATGATTCTTACACCGATTCCATTTTTCCCAACATGGAAATCGACAACGCTTTGAAATAAAAAAAGAAGAAAAATCGGCACGAGGCTTGCTCGTAGTCCGGTGCCGACGCCGTCACGACGCTTCCAAGCGCACTCGGGCAACCAGCGTCGGCAGGTCTCGCAATGGCAGCCAAGGGTCACGCCAATCACATTATGGGGTGTCATCATGAACAAGATTCGATCCGCACTATCCGCATCACTGCTGGCAGTGGCTGTAGGGGTACCCATGCATGCCGCTGCCGATCCTATTCCTGTTGACCTGGAGCTGGTGCTAGCGGTGGATGTCTCCGGCAGCGTCAACGCCCCCCGCTATCAAGCACAAAAGACCGGCTATATTGAGGCGTTCCGCAATCCGCTGGTCCACAGCGCCATCGGCAGTGGCGTTATCGGCTCTATCGCCACGACCTACATGGAGTGGTCAGGAGCGACCCAGCAGTCGCAGCAGGTCGGCTGGACACAAATTGGCTCAGCAGCGGAGGCCAACGCCTTTGCCGACACCATCGAGGCGACAACCAGGGCCTTCAGTGACTTGACCGGCATCTCACAAGCCATCGACTGGTCAGTTGACTCCATCCAAAACAATGACTTCGCAGGCACGCGACAGATCATTGATATCTCCGGCGATGGCACCGACAACACTTCCGGCGACCCCGCAGATGCGCGAGACGACGCCGTAGCCGCAGGAATGACCATCAATGGCATCGCTATTGAGGAGGTCACCAGCATCAGCCTCACCGATTACTTCGCAAACAACGTCATCGGCGGTGACAGCAGCTTCGTTTTGACTGCCGATACCTTCGAGGACTTCGAAGATGCCATTCTGTTAAAGCTTCAGCGCGAAATCGACCCCAACGGAGTACCGGTACCCGGCACCGCGGCGCTCTTCGGCCTAGGGTTGGTGCTGCTTGCCGGTGGCGGGCGTTTCAGCCGCCGGATTGCAGGTGCTCCGGCACAGAGACCTACGGTAATGGCCTAACTAACCAGGAAAAGAGGGTGAACCGACGGCCGGGACCTTTCCCGGCCGTTGCCAACTGCGGTTCGACGGTCCGCGCGCATTGGGAGGGGTAGCATGAATCAGCACCGAAGGAGATCGGAACATTGCGCAAGATCCGTTGTCGGGATCGTCGCACTGCTGCTTTTCGGGGCCGTGACGGGCTGCGGGCCAACCCAGATGAGCGAAGAGGAACATTTGGAGCGTGCCGCCCATTACCAAGCTGAAGGCAACCCCGAAGCCGAAGCCATCGAACTGCGTAGCGCGCTTCGGCAAAACCCCGAAAACATTGATGCTCACCACCGGCTCGGGGTTATCTATTTGAGCTTGGGGCGCACCGAGGACGCCATCCGCGCCTTGGAGCGAGCCCAGGAGAGATCCGGCGGGGATGTGGACGACGAGATCCGCTTGGATTTGGGGCGCGCCTACTGGCAAGCGCGCCGCGCTGAGGACACGCTGCAAACCGTGAACACCTCCTTCAGCGCGGCTGAGCACCACTTGGACGCGGCACTGCTACGCGGTCACGCCCTCGCCTCCGAGAACCGCATTATGGAAGCAGAAGCGGCGTATCGTCAGGCATTGCGGAACGACCCTGAACGCCTCAGCGCTATGGTCGGGGTGGCCCGCATGCGGGCCATATCGGGGGACAAGGCGGAAGCTCGAAAACTCGTTAAGTCGGCGCTCGAGCACGACGAGAGCTATGGGCCGGCGTGGAGACTGCTTGGCGAACTAGAGCAGTCCACCAACCCCAATGCCGCCGAGGCAGCCTTTACCCGCAGCATCGAGGACCAGCAAACCGCCGATGCTGGCCGCTTCCATCGGGGGCTACTTCGGTTGCAGAGGGGCGATTTGGAAGGAGCCCGGGAGGACGCACAAGCGCTGGAAGGGCACGACAGGCAACTCCCCCACGCTGCCTACCTCCGCGGCGTAACTCACTTTTTCGCGGACGACTTCGCGGCCGCGGCAGATGAGTTTGAAGACGTGCTGCGGCGCATGCCGGACCACCATTCCTCGGTTCTCTTCGCTGGCTTGGCGCACTTCGGCCGTGGCTCCTCAGCACAGGCGGAATCCCGCCTCGAACAGGTTCTCCAACAACATCCTGGCTTTCCGCCGGCGGTAAGAGTGTTGGCCGCATTGCGGGAGGGCCGCGGTGATACGGCCAATGCCGAGCGTTTGTTGCAGGAACTCATCGATACGAACCCCGGAGACTTGGCATCGATCCATCAGCTGGCCCGTCTCGAATTAGCCGTAGGCCGACTCGATGACGGCTTACCCCGCTTGGTGGCGTGGGCACAAAGCCAACCGCAATCGGTGAGGGGCCGACTGACCTTGGCCCGCGCCCACTTGGCCGGTGGCGAGGCCGATCTCGCCATCGAACAGCTGCAGACGGCTCAGGAGATGGCGCCCGATGCCCTTGAGCCGAGAGTTACATTAATTGTGCATTACCTGGAGAACAGCCTCTATCAGGAGGCGTTGGAGGAGGCTGAGGACCTCGTGGAACGCCATCCCGATGAAGCTGTGGCCCACAATCTCGCTGGCACGGCACTGCTCGGACTGCAACGTCCTGACAGCGCCAGGGACGCCTTCACGACTGCTTTGCAATACGCGCCGGGCGATTTCCTAGCGACCCGCAACTTGGCAATGCTGGCACAGGTTCAGGGAAATACAGACGCGGCCCGCGAGCACCTCCAGAGCGCCTTGACAGTCCGCACCGACGACCTTGATCTGCTCTTGGAGCTTGCGCGCTTCGAGGCTGAAATGGGGCACGATCAGCGCAGCGAGGCGCTGCTTAACCGCGCCAAGGACGCGCATCCCGAGGCATTGCGCCCCCGTCTTGTGCTCGCTCGCCACCGCATGGACGGCGGCAAGCCACGGGAGGCCATCACCCTCCTTGAGCCACTGCGTGAGGTACACGGGTCCAACCCTGCATGGCTGGAGCTCACTGCCCGGGCTCGTTTGATGGCTGGTCAGAACGCTAGCGCCGCCCGCCTTTTCACATCGTTGTTGGAGCAACGCCCGGACGACGCTCAAACCCGCTGGCTATTGGGCTCAGCCCTGCTGGCCGACAGCCGTTACAACGAAGCCACGAATCACTTCCAAGCCGTAATAGAGAGCCATGCCGAAACGGCAGCGGTTCACAACAGCCTTGCGTACGCCCGGCACCAGCTCGGGGACGAGCGGGCCGAAGCGCACGCCCGAGACGCACTGCGTTTAGAGCCGAACAACCCCCACTTCCAGGGCACTCTTGGAATGATCTTGTTAGACAACGGCGAGTTGGAAGAGGCGGCAGAGTACTTGCGGCTGGCCCAGCAAGCACGGCCAGACGAAGTCTCGGTTCGGTATCGTTACGCTGAAGCGCTCGTGCGGCTGGGGCGGGACGATCAGGCCCGACACCATCTCAACTTCATTGTGGACGACGACAGAGAAACACCGTCCAGCATACATGCAGATGCCCGGATGCTGCTGGAGGAGCTTGATCGGTAGGGAATCGGGGCGGGAAATGCCGGGCCTGCATCCTTCCTCGCTCGTGAGGAAACGGTTTTCAGCTCGGTATGGAGGCCCCACTCAGCTCAGTCTAGACATCATGGATAGACCTGCCCTGACCGCGGAGCCAGTGCGTTATGTTTCGTACGTATCCTTTTGATCCCGTCTGGATGCACGGGAGCGGTCGCTGCAGTCTGGGCGGACTTGCTTATTCGGTGTACGGACCAGCCCCCCAGTTAAACAGATACAAGCTTGCCAAGGACCGTGATACGTCCCTTGGTGAAGATGACTTCTTCCAGGATCTGCTCGATCTCGTCCCAGCCGGGGCGTTGCGGAGCGCGGGGATGATGTACTTGGTGCAGATGTCGCGTTCGCTAAAGCCCGAGGTGTTCATCCTTGAGGGAGCCCGGTAACGTCAGTGCGTGGCTGCCAGGACGTAGCGTAGCTCGGCTCGAGACAGAGTCCCTTGAGCGCCTCGCCGGGATGAGCCCGTATTATCCGCTACAGAGTAGCTCGCCCCAAGGCCTTGAGGGTCGTTGGGTAGGATGTGGGGCAGAGCGCCCGTGCGTTTCCAGGTTGCTGTTTTCACGCAATGCATGGTGCCGGGAGTGGGACTCGAACCCACATGGGCGATGCCCACTCGATTTTGAGTCGAGCGCGTCTACCAGTTCCGCCATCCCGGCGTAGCGTCGAAATTATACCACGCCACGCGGCGCCGGCCAGCCGCCGGGAGGATAGCAAGTTCAAGGAATCCGGTCGGTGGTCGCCAAGGGTGATGATGCAGTCAGTCGCGTGGTCGGTCGTGAGGTGGTTGGGCTGCCGCGTGGCGGTGTTCACGGCCGGGGATAAGGAGCAACGCATGCGCATCCGTTGGAAGTTGGGGACGGGATTCGGCCTGGTGATCGGTCTGGCCGGCACGTTGGGTGCGGTGGCCATCTGGCAGCTGGGCACCATCGACGATCACGCCTCGGAGCTCCGCGAGGAGGTGCTGCCGGAGCTGCTGGCGGCGCGCCAGATCGAGGCACACGTCCAGCAGAGTGCCCAGCGCTGGCAGGAGTACGGGTTGACCCACGCGCCCGAGGCCGCCGAGCGCGCCGCCGAGGCGCACGAGGAGGCGGTGGCGCAGATCGAGCAGGTGCGCGCGGCGCGCGCCGGTCGCATCGCCGAGTTCGCCGAGGAGGCCGAGGCGGCGATGGACGCCTACCGGCAGGCCACCGACGCTACCGCGGAGGCCGTCCGGCGGCTGCGGGAGATGCGGGAGGGCCTTCTGCGCACGGCGACCATTGCCCTGGAGGAGACGCAGTACCTGCTGGATGATCAGCGCGAGCGCGTGGAGGCCGCCCAGGCGGCGGGTTTCCAGGCGCCGGCCGGGCAGAGCGCCGCCGAGGCTCGCGGGCAACGGTTGCAGGATCTCTCCCGGCTCAACGAGATCCGCATGGTCACCGGCGATATCCACCGGGCTGCCCTGCACTCGCTGGAGACGCGCGACCCGACCCGTCTGCAGGGGGCCCTGCCGGGGTTTGGGCAGGTGCAGGTGCACTTCAGCATCCTGCGCGCCACCGCTGCCGACGAGCAGGAGCGGCAGCTCCTCGAGGAGATCAACGACGCGATTGTCGAGTATCAGGATTACGCGACGGGGCTGGCCGAGGCGCAGGAGGAGCTGGCCGAGCTGCGCGAGGAGCGCGCCGAGACCAGCGCCCGGGCCCTGGCTGCGGTATCCGAGCTGGCCGGGCACACCGCCGAGATTGGTGAGCGGGCCAGCGACGGTGTGGTCGGAGTTGTCCGGGAGGCGGGGGCGACCCTCGTCATCGGTCTTTTGCTGGTCGGCTTGCTGGCCTTCGGTACGGCGGCGTGGACGACGCGGTCGCTGACCCGGCCGCTGGGTCAGTTGGTTCATGGGCTGCGCGATATCGCCGAGGGCGACGGCGATCTGACCCGCCGGGTGGATGAGCGCCGTGCCGATGAGCTGGGCGAGGTCGGCTACTGGTTCAATCGCCTGATGGACCGGATCCACGGCATGATCGTGCAGCTCTCCGGGGCCAGCCGGGATGTTACGGACGGTGTGGCGCGGATCGCCGCCAGCAATGCCCAGATCGAATCGGGTATGGTCGAGCAGTCGGACCAGACCCAGCAGGTCTCCAGCGCCATCGAGGAGATGTCGAGCTCGATCCACGATGTCTCGCGCCAGACCAGCGAGGCGGCCACGGCCGCCGTGCAGGCCGGCGAGACGGCCACCGACGGCCAGGAGACGGTCCAGGGGCTGGTGACGCGAATGCACGAGGTGGCCGCCAGTGTCGAGCGGGCCAGCGAGGCGGTGACCGCCCTCGGGCGCAGCGGCGAGCAGATCGGCGAGATCATCTCGATGATCGACGGGATCGCCGAGCAGACCAACCTGCTGGCGCTCAACGCCGCCATCGAGGCGGCCCGCGCCGGTGAGCAGGGGCGCGGTTTCGCCGTGGTGGCCGACGAAGTACGCTCTCTGTCCCAGCGGACGGTGGACGCCACGCGGCAGGTCTCCGAGGCACTGCAGCAGATCCAGGAGCGCACCGATACGGCCGTCACGGGCATGGAGCAGAGTTCGGGGCAGGTCAACGAAGGGTTGGGGCAGGCCGAGGCGGCCGGGGCGGCGCTGCAGCGGATCGTCGAAAAGGCGCAGAGCGTGGCCGAGAACGTGCAGTCCATCGCCACTGCCGCCGAGCAGCAGTCCAACGTCGCCGCCGAGATCGCCCAGAATGTGGATGCGGTCAATCAGGTCACCCAGCAGACCAGCGGCGGCGTCAATCAGGCGGCGCAGACGGCCCAGCAACTGCGCCGCGAGGCCGAGGGGCTGCAGGCGCTTGTTCAACAGTTCAAGATTGATGAGGGCAGCGAACGATCGTGACCGAGTGGCGGCGCAGCGACTTCCATTACGACTTGCCCGAAGGGCTGATCGCCCATCGGCCGGCAGCGCGGCGATCCGACAGCCGGATGCTGGTGCTGCGCACCGAGGATGGGGCGCTGGCCGACCGCCGCTTTGCCGATCTGCCCGACTACCTGCGCCCCGGGGATCTGCTGGTGCTCAACGACACCCGGGTCATCCCGGCGCGGCTGGAGGCGGCCAAGCCCACCGGGGCGCGGGTCGAGGTCTTCATCGAGCGAGTGGAGGATGCCGCCTCCGGGGTACTGATCTGTCAGCTGCGCGCCAACCGGGCGCCGAAGCCCGGTGGCCGGCTGGAGCTGGCGGAGGGGGTGCAGGCCGAAGTGCTCGGGCGCGAGGGCCGCTTCTTTCGCCTGCACCTGACCGGCCTGACCGAGAGTCTGTGGGGCTATCTGGAGCGGGTCGGTCATGTGCCGCTGCCGCCCTATATCCGCCGGCCGGATGATGAGGGGGACCGCACCCGCTATCAGACCGTCTTCGCCGCCCGCCCCGGGGCCGTGGCCGCGCCGACGGCGGGGCTGCACTTCGATGACGCCATGCTCGAGCGCCTGCGTGCCGATGGGGTGGAGACAGCCCGGGTGACCCTGCATGTGGGGGCCGGGACCTTCGCCCCGGTGGAGAGCGACGACCTGAGTGCCCACACCATGCACGCCGAGCGGCTAGAGGTCGGCGCCGAGACAGTGGCGGCGGTGAACGCCACCCACGAGCGCGGCGGCCGGGTGGTGGCGGTGGGGACCACAGTGGTCCGCGCGCTGGAGAGTGCGGCGGCCGACGGGGAGCTGGCACCCCACAGTGGCGAGACGCGGCTTTTCATCACGCCGGGCTACCGGTTCCGTGTCGTGGACGGGTTGCTCACCAACTTCCACCTGCCCGAGTCGACGCTGCTGATGCTGGTCAGCGCCTTCGGCGGTTACGAATCGGTCATGGCCGCCTACCGCCACGCCGTTGCCGAGGAGTACCGCTTCTTCAGCTACGGCGATGCCATGCTGCTGATCTGATCCGCTCGGGCACCGGCATCGCGGTCCGGCTAGTCGTCGGCGCGTTCGAGCTGCCGGTGACAGCGGGTGCAGCGGTAGATCTGGGTGCCGCGCAGAATGCGGTTGTGGCGGGTGGTGCTCAGCTGCACCTCGCCGCAGCCGCAGCGGTAGCGCCAGCGGCGCTGGACCCCGGGCAGGCCGGTGATGTCGAGGTCGTGGGTGCGCCGTGGCGGGATGCCCATGCGCTCCATCATCCCGCGCCAGGCGGCGTCGTGGCCGCGGCTGTCGTAGAGGTGGAAGGCGGCCAGGTGGGCCAGCTCATGGACCACGGTATCCGGCAGGATGATGCGAAAGCCGTCCTCGCGCCGGAGCATGGGCCGATTGAAGGCCACCACCCAGCGGCGCAGGTCGGCCCGGCCGGCAGTCGAGCCGCGGCGCAGCCACTCGACCCGTGGCGTAGAGGCCTGGCGCAGCGCGGGGTAGGTGGCGCCGAACCGCTCCCACCACGCCCCGGTCTCCCGTTCCACCACCCGGGCCCGTTCGGCCACCGACCCCGGCGCGTTCACGAGGAGGCCTCCGCGGTCCCTGGCTCGGTGGTCGCGGCGCTCCCATCGGGGTGCTCCTCTTGCAAGGGGGCCAGCCCCGCCTCCAGCTGATCCACCCAGCGACGGACCTGCGCGGCAGTGACGGTCTCCTCGTGGATCGCCCCGCCGGCGGCGCTCAGGGCCCGCTGCAGGCGATCCTCGCGGCGGCTCGGCGGGCGGGGGTCGAGGTAGCCCTGTTGTTCGAGCCATTCGCGCAGCTCGCCGATCTTGCGCGTTAGGAAGCCGGGGACGGCCTTGTTCTCCAGCGCCTGGAGGATGGCGGCGGCGTCGCCCTGGTGGCCGTCGGCCAGTGCGGCCACGTCGTCGCACATCTTGCTGCCGGCGATGGGCGCCGCGGCGGCCAGGCTGGCCCGGTCGATGGGAGTGCCGCGACCGATGGCGTAGGCCTCCAGCCACGCCTCGGCGACGATGATCCGTACGGCCAGCTCGGCGCGTTCCTGCGCGGTGAACAGCGTCTGCGCCGCGTCGCTGTCGAGCAGGCCGCGCAGCGGGCCGAGGTACTCGAAGCCGGCGGCGAGGATCCGGTGCAACCGGTCGAGATCGTCGCGCAGGACGTGGAAGAGGTGGATGGCCCCGGTGCCCTGCCAGGGATCGATCCATGGGGCCTCCAGCGCGGCCCCGTAGCTGGCCGCGGTGTGGTCCTCCGGCGCCGGCAGTGGGTGGCGCTGCGGCAGGGAAAGATCCCCGGCGGAGGCGCTGCCGCGGGCCAGGCGGCGGACCTCGGCCAGGTCGATCACCGGCGGCTCGACGCCCGCCTGGCGCCAGAGCTGCGGCTCGGTGGTCTGGGCGCTGAGGTAGAAGATCTGCCGCCCGTCCTCCTCGGCCAGGGTGGTCAGGGCGCCGGCCACGGCGGCGAAGCGGTCGTGGTCGGTGGTGGTCAGGGCCTCGTCGAGGAACAGCGGCAGCGGCTCGCGGCCGCGCTCGGCCTCCAGGGCGAAGGCGACCCGCACGGCCAGCAGCAGCTGCATGCGTGTGCCGGTGGACAGCTCGGCCAGGCTGCGGTCGGTGCCGGCGTGTTGATCCCGGGCCAGGAAACGGCCGTTGCCGTCGGCATCGGGCACAAAGCGCAACGTGTACTGGTGGTCGGTGAAGCGCTGCAGCCACGCCTCCGCCCGGCGAAGTGCTTCGGGGCGGCGTTCGCTGGTGTGCTCCTGGCGGACATCGTCCATCAGCCAGCGCCCGGCGTGGCTGATCAGTGCCTCTTGCAGGCGTTCACCCAGCGCATCGCTGGCGGCCTGGATTTCGGCGCGGGCCTGTTCCAGCGGGCGGGTCTGCTGGACGTCACGGATCCGTTGCCGGATCGAGCCGATGGTCTCGCTGATCTGCTGCGCGTCGCCGGCCCGCGCCAGGCGATCGGCGGCCTCGGCGTGCAGGGTTTCGGCCGAGACCTGTCCGGCGCGTTCGAGGAGCTCCGGGGCGTCGGCCAGGGCGCGGCGGGCGGCCTGCTCTTCGGCCTGCCACTGACGGCGCTGTTCCTGGAGCTGCTGCCACTCCGGGCGCTGCTCCAGTCGCCGGTGCAGCGTGTCCCGATCCTGGTCGGTGATCCCGGCGCGGGCAAAGAGCTGTTCGATGGCCTGGCACCGCTCCTCGGTCTGTCGAGCCAGATCGGCCCGCCAGCGCTCCAGGTCCTGCTGCTGGCGCAGCGCCTCGGTGCGCTGCTGCGCCCGGTTGGCCAGCGCGTCGACGGCGGCAATCAGGGCCTCGACGTCGTCACCGCCATCTGGAGGCAAGGACTGCCAGGTCTTCAGGAAGTCGCCGATCTCGGTGCGCAGGCGCTCGGCCTCGTTGCGGCGCGCCTCGCGCCGGGCTTCGGCCTTGGCCCGGTCGGCGGCGGCCTGGTTCCAGTCGCGTAGGCTCTGCAGGTAGTGCAGGGTGCTCGCTGCCAACCGGTTGCCGTCGCCGCCGAGCTGGCGGGCGCGGCGCGAGAGATCCTCGCGCAGGCCTTGCAGCTCGCGCTTGCACCGTTGCTGTTCGGCGGCGCGCTGGTTGTGCTGTTCGCGCCGCTCCGCGGCGTGGAGCAGGGCGTCGAGTTGTTCCAGGCAGGAGCCGACGGCCTCGTGTTCCCAGGTGCGGGGCTGGGGGAGCTCGGTCGGGTAGCGTCGCCGGGCGGCATCGCGCAGCGCGTCGGCCTGAGGCGCACGCAGGACCGCGCTGGCGGCGTAGATCAAGGCTGCGGTGGTACCGACGGCGGCCGCCACCCAACCGGGATGCCACTGCCACTGCGGCTCGAGCCAGAAGAGGGTGCCGACCAGCGCCGGCGGGGCGCCCATGCCCAGCACGCCGGCCGTGCCGGCGAGGATGCCGGGGCGGGTCGGCTGGCGGGCGCTGAGCCAGTGGATCAGCTCGCGCCGTCCGGCGCGCACCGTTTCGGCCCGGGGCAGGCGGGGATGGTCCGGATCGGCGAGGCGGGTCAGCTCCCGTTCCAGGGCGGTTAGCTCCGCCTCCGCGCGCTGGTACGGCTCCAGCTGCTCCTCCAGGGTGCGCAGCGCCGCCGGGTCGATGCGCACGGCGGCGGGTTCCGGGGCGCCGAGGGCCTCGGCGATCTCCTGCTGCCGCCGCCGGGCGGCGGCAGCATCCTCCTCGGCCTGGCGGCCCTCCCGCTCGCGTTCGCTGAGTTCGCGCAGCAGCTGCCGGTGGCGCTGCAGGGTCTCAGCGTCGGGGGCGGCATCGGGCAGGCGGGTATCGGCCAGCTGCCGGGCGCAGGCCTGTTCCGCCTCGGCGAGTTTCTCCTGCTCGGTGTGGATGCGGTCCCGGGCCGCCTCTTCCTGCTCCAGGCGCTGGAGTTCGTCGCCGTGCAGGTGGTCCATCCCGGTGGGGAAGTGCGCCAGCTGGTCGTCGATGCGTCGCAGCTCGGTCCGCGCCGCCGCCAGTTCGCCGGCCTGGCGCAGCTGCTCGGCCTCGTGTCGGGCCTGCTCGGCGGCGCGGTACTCCGCCTCGAGCTCCGCCAGGCGCTGCTCGTCGGCGATCAGGTTCTCGTGTTCATGGCGCCGCTCCCGCCACTCCTTGCGCGCCCGTTCCAGGGCGCGGGCCTCGGCATCGCCGTGGTTGCGCTTGAGGTGGAACGGGCCGTTCTGGGCGGTCAGCGCCGCCAGGTCATACCCGCCGGCGAGTTCGCGGACCAGCTCTCGGCCGATTTCGGCGTCGGTGGCCCCCGGATCGGTCAGTCCTTCCACCTGCAGGGCGTAGCAACCGAGCAGGTGGGGCGGGGGCAGGGCCGGCGGATCGGCCGGGGCGCCGTCGCGGTACCAGGTGACCCGGTCGCCGACCCGGGTGACCTTCATGGGTCCGGCGGCCGTTTCCACGTCGGCTTCCAGGTGCACCGTGCCCGCTATGCGCCGCCCCGGCTCAAGCAGGGCGCGAAGGGCACGGATCAGGCTGCTCTTGCCCGAGGCATTGGGGCCGACGATCAGCTGCAGCCCGTCGGCGGTATCCTCGACGGTGAAGCCCGGATCGATGCCGGGCAGGCGCAGGATTCGCAGCCGGCGCAGTCTCACGATGCGGCCTCCCGGTCCTGGGCCAGGAGGCGCTCCAGGGCCTGGCGGGCAGCCTGTTCGAGGGCTTCGGCGATGCGCGCCTCGTCCAGGCGGGGAGACTCCAGCCCCCAGAAAGTGCGCTGCCGGGCGACCGCCTCGAGTTCCGGCCGGGCGCGGCGGATCAGTTCGGCACGCTCGGCATCGCCCGGCTGGCGCCGCAGGATCAGTAGGCGCCGTGCCAGGAGTCCAACCGGATCGCTGCCCTGTGCCAGGCGTTCCAGGTCGAGCGCTGGCTCCGTGGCCATGCGCACGGCCTCGACAAAGTAGTGGACCCCATCGCGCACCTCGTGGAGCTCGGCCAGACCGGTCTCCTGCAGGCGCGCCTCGATTCCGGCACCGGGTGCGGGGCGCCCGGTGATCTGCAGCCGGCAACCCACCGCCTGGGCTTCGGCGCCGTTGCGGCTCAGCTCCAGGTGGAGGGCGTCAAGCGCCGCCATCACCCGTGGGTGGAGCTCATCGGCGTGGTCGATGCTGTCGGCGCTGACCGCCAGCGACTCCCAGCGCAGCGGGGCCAGCGGGACATGCTCGGCCTCGATGCGCCCGGGACCGTCGACCTGGATCCACCAGGGGCCGCGGGCGCCCGGTTCGCCGGGGTCGAGGCCGAGCACGCTGCCTAGATAGCCGATGGGCCGGGGGCCGCTCAGCATGTCCGGACGGTGGATGTGGCCAAGCAGCCAGGCGTCGGTGTCCGCGGCTTCCAGATCCGCCGAGCGCACCGGCGCATAGCGGCTGCCGGTCTGGTCCCGGTCGCAGTGGAGCAGGCCGATGCGTGGCCGGGTGCCGGTCCGCCGCGGGACAGGGTGCGCCAGGGGGCTGTCGGGGGCGGTGGTGCCGGGGAAGGACCAGCCGAGGATCTCCACCCCGCCGATTTCGACGGTTTCCCAGGTGCCGTTGTGACCGAGCAGTTGAAAGGCCGGGAGGCTCTCGGCCAGGCGGGGTAGGACGTCGCCGTCGTGGTTCCCGGAGACGCCGGCGACCGGGATGCCGTGGGCAGCCAGGCGCTCCACGCCGCTGCGCAGATCGGGGAACGCCTCATAGAGGTCGTCGCTGTCCTCAACGACGTCTCCGGCCAGCAGGACGGCGTCGGCACCGTCCCGCACGGCACGCTCCACGCACATGGCCCAGGCAGCCGCCGGGGTCAGACGGCCGGCCGGATCGATGGTCGAGGGGATGCGGCTCGGGCGGCGCCCCAAGTGCAGATCGCCGATGGCAAGAATGCGCGCGGGCACGGTTTTCCCATTATGTGGTGGAAACCCATTTATGCTAACACCCGCAAGCGGCAAGCAGCGCTTGTCGACAAACGGATGCAGGAAGATGCATCCATCAGAGGTGTCGCATGCGCGGGGGATCGCGGGGCGGGTATCGTTAACCCCGCATTCGGCAAAGGGAGCTTGCCGAGCCACCCCGAGCAACGGCGTGAGAGCCCGATAGGGGCGGATAGGGAGATCCGCGGTGAATCCCGCCGAATGTAGGGGCCTGGGGCGGGGTGGTCAAGGACGACCACCCGCCCGCGGGGCCCGCCTCCTGGCCGAAAGCCTTTATACTAGGTGCGTCCGTGGTGCCGGACGTGCCTCGCGCCGTCCAGCGCCGGCCCTCGCCGCGCAGAAGGAGGTGGCTCTGGTGAACCGTCGGCGATCCCTGAGCGGAGCGCTGTGCCGCATGCTTTTCGTGTTGGCGCTCCCGGTCCTGTCCGGTTGCGCGCAGCTGGTTAGCTATTCGGTGGAGCAGGACGAGGTCCAGGCCCACCTCGATACCCGGTTGGAAGCGCTGCGGGATGTGCGTCTGCAGAGCCCGCTAGCGGCCTTCGACTTCTCGGTGCGCACCGCCGATGTCACCCTGGGTCCGGAAGAGGCGCCGGACCGAATCCAGCTCGATATCCTGGGGCGTGCCGGCGTGGACCTGCTCATGGGGCAGGAGTCCGCGGGCGTGGCGCTGCGCCTGCGCGGCCTGCCGGATTATGACCATGAGGCCGGTGCGGTCTACGTCCGGGAGCTGGAACTGGTGACCAGCCGGGTGGAGTCGCGCTGGTTCAACGGCGAGGTGACGGAACTCGTCGATCCGGTGGTCGGCCTGGTCGGCGAACACCTGGAGCGGACCCCGGTCTACGAGATCGAGCGCGACAGCGCCACCGGGAGGGTCCTGGGTCGGGTCCCGGCGGAGGTGCGGGTCGAGCCGGGGCGGCTTGTGCTAAGGCCGCGCTAGACCGTGGCATTCACCCCCGAACAGAGGCAGGTCATCGAGCACCCGGGTGGGCACGCCCGGGTGAGCGCTGCGGCCGGGTCCGGCAAGACGGCGACCCTGGTGGCCCGGGTGATCGAGTTGCTGCGCCGCGGCGCGGACCCGGCACGAATCCGGGTCCTGATGTTCAACCGCTCGGCCCGGGAGGACTTCGAGCGTCGCTTGACGGTGGCCATCCGCGAGGCCGGCTCGCCGGCGCGGGTCTCGGTACAGACCTTCCATAGCGCGGGCTACCGGCTGCTCCAGCGGCTCGAGGCCGAGGGGGTGGTGCCACGGCGCCGGCTCGAGAGTGCCGACTGGGTCGCCCGCAAGCTGGCGCGCAATGCGCTGGAGGCCGCGCTGGAGGATCGGGACGAGGCGGAGGCGGTGGAAGACGATGCCGTCGATGCCTTCCTGGCCTTCGTCGACGTGGTCAAGGCCGATACCCGCGAGGCGTCCGTCATCCATGCCGAGGCCCCCGCCCTGCTGGGCACGTCGCTGCCGGGCCATTATCTCGAGGCCTACCGGCGCTTCGAGGCCCTGCGCGACGACCAGCAGCTGCGCCTTCTCAATGACTTGATCCACGAGCCAGTCCAGGCTCTGTTGGCCGACGAGGCCCTGGCCCGGCGCTTCCGGAATCACTTCGATCACGTCATCATCGACGAGTATCAGGACGTCAACGAGGCGCAGCAGCAGCTGATCCGCTGCATCGCCGGTGAGCGGGCTGCGGTGATGGTCGTCGGTGACCCGGATCAGTGCGTCTACCAGTGGCGCGGGGCGCGGCCGGAGTACATCGTGCGCCGTTTCGACGAGGACTTCCCCGGTGCCGCCAGCTACACCCTGCCGCACACCTTCCGTTTCGGCCACACCGTGGCGTTGCTGGGCAACCACTCGGTGGTGCGCAACCGACAGCGGGACGGCAAGCTCTGCCTGGCGGCGCCCGATAATCCGGCCACCGAGGTGCGCCGGTGCGTCGACAGTGACCCGGAGCTCTACCGGCGCATCCTCGCCGAGCATCGGGCCGCCGGGGGGAGCCTGAGTGAGGTGGCGGTTCTGGTCCGGCTCTATAGCCTGGCCGCGCCGCTGGAGCTGGAGCTGCTCGAGGCCGGGGTGCCGCTGCGTCTGGAGGGGCGCGCCGGGCTCTTCCAGCGTCGCGAGATCCGGGCGCTCCTCGGTTACCTGCGGTATGCCGCCGGAATGCTGCGCGAGCCGCTGCCCGATGGTGCCGGCCCGCGGGAGCTGCTGACCGAGATGCTGATGCTGCCGGTGGCCGGTCTACGCCGGCCGGAGGCGCAGACGGTCGCGCACGGTTATGCCGATGCCCGCCTGCCGCTGACCCGCAGCCTCTCACGTGCCGCCGGGGATCTGCCCCGCTGGAAGGCGCGGCGGCTGCGCCAGCGGATGGCTTCTCTGGAGGCCCTGGGGGCATTCCGGCGCGACGATCCGGTGGCCGATGTGCTCGATGAGATCGTCACCGAGCTGTCGCTCTATGAGGCCATCGCCAGCGGCTCGCCGAGCGCTGAGACGGCCACCGACCGCACCATGATGGTCGACGCCCTGCGCCGTTTCGCCGCCAGTGGCGGTTGGGGACTGACCGAGTTCCTGGAGCGCTGCGACGAGCTCATCGCCCGCTCGGCGCAGTGGCAGGACGCGCCCCCCGAGCAGGCCGTGCGGGTGACCTCCATTCACCGGGCCAAGGGGCTGGAGTGGCCCGTGGTGATCGTCCCCGGGCTGGCGGAGGGGACCTTTCCCTACGGCGCCGGTGAGGCCACGGCGGCGGATCTGGAGGCCGAGCGGCGGCTGTTTTATGTGGCGGTGACCCGGGCCCAGCAGCGGCTCTATTTGGTCCATCCCCAAGACCCGCGTCTGGAGCGGGCGTTGCAGCGCGGCCGTGCGGAGCAGTTCGATCCGCACCGGGCGGTGGCCTCGCGCTTTCTCGCCGAGGCGCAGCCGGAGCGCTCCACCGCTGCCGGGGCGGCCCTGGATCGAGGAGAGGTGCCTGATAAGCGGCTGCGTACGCAGGTCGTTGGCGATTATCTGGCGGCCTTGCAAGCGCACGAGGTGGTCCTCGGCTGAATCCGTTTACGCCGCCGGGTGCAGTGCTTAGGCTCGGAGCGCGCCGGGGGTGAGCCGTTGTGGGGGAGAGACGTTGGCCAAGCGCACAGAGGGTGAGCAGGATCCGGTCCGCGGGCTGGCCGGGCGGCTGCAGCGGCGTTACCGCGAGCGGATCGCCGGCGAGCTGGTGTTGCCCGCCCGTCCGGCGCGCACTGCGGGATTGCCCGAGGAGCTGGCCCCGGCCCTGGTCACAGCGCTGCGCCAGCGCGGTATCGAGCAGCTCTACAGCCATCAGCGCCAGGCGTGGGAGCGGATCCGCGCCGGGCGGCATACGGTGGTGGTCACCCCGACCGCCTCGGGCAAGACGCTCTGCTACAACCTGCCGGTCCTCCACGAGGCGCTGACCGGCGGTGGCAAGGCCCTCTACCTCTTTCCCACCAAGGCGCTGGCCCAGGATCAGGTGGCCGAGTTGCACGAGCTCAATCAGGCCGGCGGGCTGGGGCTGCGCGCCTTTACCTTCGACGGCGACACTCCGGGGGATGCCCGCAAGGCGGTGCGGACCAAGGGCGATATCGTCGTCTCCAATCCGGATATGCTCCACCAGGGAGTGCTGCCCCACCACACCAAGTGGGCGCAGCTGTTCGAGCAGCTGCGCTACGTGGTGGTGGACGAAGTGCACACCTATCGGGGAGTGTTCGGGTCCCACGTGGCCAATCTGTTCCGGCGGTTGCGGCGCATCTGCCGTTTCTACGGGGCTGATCCGGTCTTCATCTTCACCTCGGCGACCATCGCCAACCCGGGCGAGCTGGCCGGGCGGTTGATCGGTGAGTCAGGCGTCGAGGCCATCACCGAAAGCGGCGCCCCGGCCGGAGAGAAGCGGCTGCTGCTGTGGAACCCACCGGTGATCGACCCCGATCTGGGGATCCGCGCCTCGGCGCGCTCGCAGACCACCCGCATCGCGCGTCTGGCCGTGCGCAGTGGCCTGAAGAGCATCCTCTTTGCCCGCAGCCGGCTGATGGTCGAGGTGCTGACCAAGTATCTGAAGGACGTCTTCGACAAGGACCCGCGCCGGCCACCGCGGGTGGCCGCCTACCGAGGCGGTTACCTGCCCACCGAGCGCCGGCAGACCGAGCAGGCCCTGCGCGCCGGCGACGTCGAGTGCGTGGTGGCCACTTCGGCGCTGGAGCTCGGGGTGGATATCGGCAGCCTCGACGTGGCGGTGCTCAACGGCTACCCAGGGACCATCGCCGGCACCTGGCAGCGGCTCGGCCGGGCCGGGCGGCGCAACCGCACCGCGCTGGGCATCGTCGTGGCCACCAGCGAGCCGCTGGATCAGTACATGGTCCGCAACCCGGACTTCTTCCTGGGTGCCTCGCCGGAGCACGCGCGCATCGACCCGGACCAGCTGCTGATCCTGCTCGATCACGTGCGCTGCGCCGCCTTCGAGCTCCCCTTTCGCCGCGGTGAGACCTTCGGCGGCGAGGATCTGGAGGAACTGCTCGATTACCTGGTCGAGCAGGGGGTGCTCCACCGCGAGGGTGAGCGTTGGCACTGGGTGGCGGACAGCTACCCGGCCAGCGAGGTCAGCCTGCGCTCGGTGGCCGACGGCAATTTCGTGGTCATCGACACCACCGACGGCGCCCAGCGGGTGATCGCCGAGGTGGACTACACCGCCGCACCGATGACGCTCTACGAGGGCGCCATCTATATGATCCAGGCGCGCCCCTACCAGGTGGAGCGTCTCGACTGGGACGGCCGCAAGGCCTACGTCCGGGAGACGCGGGCCGATTACTACACCGATGCCATCGACTACAGCCGGCTCAAGATCCTCGAGCGTTTCGAGGGCCAGCGCGGTGGCGATGCCGAGGCCGCCCGCGGTGAGGTGCACCTGGTCCGGCGCATCGCCGGTTACAAGAAGATTCGCTATTACACCCACGAGAACATCGGCTTCGGGGAGATCGAACTCCCCGATCAGGAGATGCACACCACGGCGGCCTGGTGGACCATCGAGCCGGGTGCGCTGGAGCGGGCCTTCCAGACGCGCCACCGCGCGCTGGATGGGTTCCTCGGCGCGGCCTACGCCCTGCACCATGTGGCGGCGCTGCGCCTGATGTCCGAGCCCGGTGATCTGGGCCGTGCCGTGGGCGATGGGGACGCCGAGTGGTTCGCCGTCACCGGTCCACGCGGGCGCGGCCAGCTCCGGGATGCCAGCGGCGAGGTGCGCGGGGTTGAGGAGGCCGAGCGGTTCCAGCCGGCGGTCTTCCTCTACGACAACTACCCGGGGGGTGTGGGGCTCTCGGCGCCGCTGTTCGACCAGCGGGCCGCCGTGGTGGCCGATGCCCACGACCTGGTCCAGGGGTGCGCTTGCACCCACGGCTGTCCGGCCTGTGTGGGGCCGGTGCTGGCCTCGGAGGAGACCCGCGGGCAGTCGCCGCGGGCTGCGGCGCTGACGGTGCTTGAGCTGCTGATGGGCAGCGGCCCGGCCGCGGACCCGGATGCAAGCGGGGCCCTGCAATGAGCACGAACGATTCCTAGCGCCCCTGAACGGAGAAGAGGCGGAGACAGGATGGGCGAACACACCCCCATGCCGGAGGATCAAGCCGCGGAGTTGCAGACGTTGCTGGATCGCCAGCGCCAGGCCTTCGCCGCGGATCCGGCGCCCGGTCTGGCGGTGCGCCGGGGGCGACTGGATCGGTTGCGCCGAGCGGTGCTCGACCATCGGGAGGCGTTGACGGCGGCGCTGGACGAGGACTTCGGGGGGCGCTCGGTGGAGGAGTCGACCACCGTGGACCTGCTGCCGGCGCTGACCGGGATCCGCCACGCGCAGCGCCATCTGCGCCGCTGGATGCGTCCCCGCCGGCGCTGGCCCCACCCGCTCATGCAGCCGGCCTCGGCCTGGGTGCACGACCAGCCCTTGGGTGTGGTGGGCATCATGGTGCCGTGGAACTACCCGGTCTACCTGGCCCTGAGCCCGCTGACCGGGGCGCTGGCGGCGGGTAATCGGGTGCTGCTCAAGCTCTCCGAGCTGACGCCGGCGACCAACGCGGTGCTCGGCAGCGTGATTCGTCAGGCCTTCTCCGCCGAGGAGGTGGCCGTGGTTGAGGGTGGTGAGTCGGTGAGCCGGGCGTTCGCGGCGCTGCCTTTCGATCATCTGCTCTTTACTGGCTCCACCGCCGTGGGACGCCAGGTGATGGCCGCCGCGGCGGCCCACCTCACCCCGGTGACCCTGGAGTTGGGGGGCAAGTCGCCGGCGGTCGTCGATGGGGACGCCGATCTCGATACGGCGGCCGGGCGGATCGCCTACGGCAAGCTGCTCAATGCGGGCCAGACCTGCATTGCGCCGGACTATGTGCTGTGCACGCCGGATCGGCGTGACGCCCTGGTGGACGCGTTGCGCCGGGCGGCTACGCGCCTCTATCCCGATCCGTTGCACAATCCCGACTACGCCGCTGTGATCACCCGTCAGCACCGCGAGCGTCTGGAGGCGCTGCTCACCGATGCCCGGGAGCAGGGTGCGGAGCTGGTGTCCATGGCCGAGGCGGTCGAAAACGCCCCAGAGTCGGGTCGTATGCCTCCCTGGCTGGTGCTGGATGCCCCGGCTTCCGCGCGGGTGCTGGAGGAGGAGATCTTCGGTCCGGTGCTGCCCGTGGTCACCGTGGCGGACCTGGAACAGGCGCTGGCCTACATCCGCGCGCGACCGCGCCCGCTGGCGCTCTACTACTTCGGGCACGATCGCCGCCGTCAGCAACAGGTGCTCGATCGTAGCCACTCCGGTGGGGTGTGTATCAACGACACCGTGCTCCATGTAGCCCAGGACAACCTGCCCTTCGGCGGTGTGGGGGCGTCGGGGATGGGGCTTTATCACGGCTTCGAAGGCTTCCGGACGTTCTCGAACGAGAAAGCGGTCCTGCGCAAGGGGCGGTGGAACAGCGCGCGCCTGGTCGAGCCGCCCTACGGGCGCAGGATTCACCGCTGGGTCCGGCGGCTGATGGTGCGCTGACCCCCGGCGGCGTCCGGCGTCCCCGCGTGGCGGGGTGATAGACTTCCGCCTTCACGAAGCCGCCGGAGTCCGTTCTTGCCCCTGCCTCCCCTCGAACTCGCGCTCGCTTCCCTGCTGGTGGCCATTGGCAGTCTGCTCCAGGGGGCCTTGGGCTTCGGGCTGGCGATCTTCGCTGCCCCGCTGCTGTTTCTCATCGACCCGGCCTTCATCCCTGGGCCGGTGCTCTTCGTGGCCATGGTCATCTCGGCGATCATCCTTTGGCGCAATCGGGCGGGGCTGGCCATCGGCGAACTCGGGGCCGCGGTGATCGGACGCATGCCGGGGATGGTGGCGGCCTTTGGGCTGCTTGCGGTGGCATCGCAGTGGATGCTGTCGCTGGTTCTCGGGGTGGCGGTGTTGTTGGGTGTGGTGGTCAGCCTGCTCCCCGGGGATATCCGCCCGACCCGCAACCGGCTTCTGGGGGCCGGGTTCCTCTCCGGTTTCATGGGTACGGCGACCTCGGTGGGCGGTCCGCCGATGGCACTGCTCTATCAGCACGCCCGGGGACCGCATATCCGGGCCAATTTGGGGGGGTATTTCCTGGTCGGCTCGGTGGTCTCGTTGCTGGGGATGGTCCTGCTGGGGTATTTCGGCCACGACGAACTCATGCTCTCCCTGGCTGTTACGCCGGCGGCGTTGCTGGGGCTGTGGATCTCTGGGTCGATCCTCCACTGGGTGGATGCCGGCCGGATTCGACCGATTCTCCTGATTCTGTGTACGCTGTCGGCTGTCGCGGTGATTGTCGACGGTGTACGCGCGCTGGGTTGAGTGCGAGGGCGGAATGGACGCGATGGCGTGGGGTGTGGTGCTTGCGGCTGCGGGGGTGTTCGCCCTGAAGGGCGTGCTGCTGCACACCGCGCGGCTATCCTTGAACCGGTTCGATGGCGGCGGGCCGTCCTCCCGGTGCCGGCCGGTCGGGCGACGGCGACCCTCTGGTGGAGGTGATGGGGCGCGATAAGCGACAGCAGGGAGTGGCGGGCTGGCCGGTCCCGATTGAGGCGATTGCCCATGCGGCCTTTGTCCACGACCACGAGTACCGCATCCTCGGCGCCAATGCCGCCTATCTGGAGCGGGCCGGCTGCCGGGCCGATGAGGCGCTGGGACGCTGCTACTGGGAGGTGTTCCCCGTGCGCGAGGGGCCGCTACCCCGCTGTGCCGCGGGGATGCGGGCCTTCGCAGCTGCGCGTTCCGCTGATGTCGCCCCGCAGGAGCCGTGCTGTGACCTTGTCCTGGACGCGGGCGAGATCCTGCAGTCGCGGGCCTACCCGGTGGTGGACGAGGCGGGTCGCTACGCCTACTCGCTGCACATCCTGGAGGATGTGACGGAGCGCGAGGCGGTCCGCGAGGCCCTGCACGAGCGCGACTGGCAGTACCACCAGTTGTTGGCCAGCACCGCAGAGGGGATCGTGATCGTCGATACGGAGGGTCGCATCCTCTATGCCAACGCGGCTGCCGGGCGGTTTCTCGGGCAGGATCCGCAGGCGCTGGTCGGGGCTTGGTTCGGCCAGGCGATTCCCCAGGGGGCGCCGCAGCAGGTCGAGCTGTTTGCCCCCGGGGGTGGCTTACGGACGGTGGAGATGGGCGCCCAGCCCATCGGTTGGGAAGGCAGGAGCGCGTGGGTGATCAACCTCCACGACGTCACCAACCGCGAATCGCTCCGTATGCTCTTCCAGGATCGCCTGGCCCGCACTCTCGAGGCGCTTCCGCCCTGGGCGCCCCTGGGGCTGGTGGTCATCGATGTCAACGACTTCCGGACGATCAACGACAGCTATGGCCACCAGGCCGGTGATGACGTGCTCAAACGGTTGGGTCAGCGGCTTAGCGAGGTTCATGTGCCCTCGCAACTGTGCGGCCCGGTGCAGGTCGCGCGGCTCGGCGGGGACGAGTTTGCCGTCGTTCTCCCCCGGTTGCGGACCGCCGGTGACGCCACCGAGCTGGCCCGTCGCTTCCTCGAGGTGACCGGGGCGCCGTTCGAGGTGCAGGGCCAGGAGGTGCCCATCCACCTGCGCGTGGGGGTCAGCAGCTATCCGGAGCCGGCCGCTTCCGCGGCGCAGCTCGTGCAGCAGGCCGATGCCGCCATGTACCAGGCCCGTCAGGAGGGCGTCAGTCTGCGCTTCTTCAGCGAGGAGCTGACGACCGAGGCCCGCGAGCGCCTGGAGCTCGGCTCGCAGTTGCGGCAGGCCATGGAGTCGAATGCGCTGGCGCTGCACTTCCAGCTGCAGACGGAGCTGAGCAGTGGCCGCTGGGTCGGGGCCGAGGCGCTGCTGCGCTGGGAGCATCCGGAGCGTGGTTGGGTCTCTCCGGCGCAGTTTGTGCCGGTTGCCGAGCGGGTGGGGCTTATTGGCGAGCTGGGCCGCTGGGTGCTGCGCCAGGCTTGCGAGCAGGCGCGGGCCTGGCGGGATGCCGGGTTGGCGTTCGGCCGCGTCGGCGTGAACGTCTCGGCACCGCAGCTCGTCGGCGGCGGCCTGGTCGACGATGTGGAGCATGCCCTGGCGCACGCCGGTGTCCCGCCCGAGGTGCTGGCGCTGGAGATCACCGAGAGCGTCCTGATGGAGCAGGATCGCACGGTGGTGGCCCAGCTCGAGGCCCTGCGCGCCCGGGGCGTGCTGATCGCCCTGGATGATTTTGGTACGGGGTACTCGTCGTTGAGCTACCTGCGCGGTCTGCCCATCGACCAGCTCAAGATCGATCGCTCCTTCGTGCGGGGCCTGCCGTCGGATGCGACCCAGATCAAGATCAACCGGGCAATCATCGATCTCGGCGTTAGCCTGGGGTTCTCGGTGCTCGCCGAGGGCATCGAGACCCGTGAGCAGCGCGATATCCTGCTGCATGAAGGTTGCCCGCTGGGCCAGGGGTTCTTCTTCGCGCGCCCGGAGCCGGCCGCACAGGTCACTCCCCGGCTCTTCGGCGCGGGGTAGATCGCCCGAGGCGGGCAGAGTGCGGCGGCGAAGGTCTGGTATCCTCGACGGCATGGTTGCGGATACTAGGGCGATCAACCGGCAGCACCAGCCACTCCCCGATCAGGGCCATCATTGGCTGTTCGGATACGGTTCCCTGATCTACAAGGCCGATTTCCCGTACTTCGAGTGCCGTCCGGCTGCTATCCACGGCTGGAAGCGCCGTTTCTGGCAGGGCTCCCACGATCACCGGGGTACGCCGGAGGCGCCCGGGCGGGTGGCCACCCTGATCGAAGCCCCGGGGGTGCGCTGTGTCGGCATGGCCTACCGGATCCCGCCCGAGGCCCTGGGACCGCTGGATCTGCGTGAGAAGAACGGCTACCTCCGCTTGACCACGCCGCTGCGGTTTCTGGATGGCGGCGAGGGTCGGGGGCTGGTCTACATCGCTACCGCGGATAACCCGGCGTTCCTCGGGCCTGCGCCGATTCCGGAGATGGCCCGGCAGATTGCCAGCTGCAGCGGTCCGAGCGGTCCCAACCGCGACTACCTGATCGAGCTGGCGCGGGCCCTGCGCGCCCTGGGCGAGGAGGATCGGCACGTGTTCGCCCTGGAGGAGGCCATCGAGGAGTTTTTTCCCCATTCAACCGGAGTCGTCCGCCCATGAGTGTCCTGAATCAGACGGTGGCGCTGGGCCCCCTTGTGCTCTCCATCGGACAGATCCTGCTTGTTCTGGCCTTGGCCGTCGCCCTGGTCGCCGGTGGCCTGGCCGCTCGGCGCAGCGGTGTGCGGGTCAGCGACAGCCTGTTCAGCCTGGTCCTGGTTGGGCTGGTGGGGGCGCGGCTGCTGTTCGTCGTCCACTACTGGGAGAGCTTCGACAGCCTCTGGGGGGTGGTGGATATCCGCGACGGCGGCTTCGATCCCCTCGGTGGTGTTGTCGCCGGTCTGGCCTACCTGGTCTGGCGTTTCTGGCGGGTTCCCCAGCAGCGCCGGGCCCTGACGACGGCGGTGGTCGCCGGCGGCATCGTCTGGGGAGTGACCGCGGGCCCGCTGCTGGTGATCGATCAGCAATCCCGATCGGCGCCGGAGGTTGCGGTGAGCACCCTGGAGGGCGAGCGCACGGATCTGCCCAGCCTGATCGATGAGACCGGCCAGCCCGTGGTGGTCAATCTATGGGCGACGTGGTGCCCGGCCTGCCAGCAGGAGAAGCCAGTCTTCGAGCAGGCGCAGGAACGCGAGGATGGCGTCAAGTTCGTCTTCGTCAACCAGGGCGAGGATGCCGGTCAGGTGCAGGGCTACCTGGAAGAGCATGCGCCATCGCTGGAGAACATCCTGATGGATCCGCACCAGCGCTGGAGTGATGCCACCGGCACCCGCGGTCTGCCCGCCACCTTCTTCTACGATGAACACGGCCAGTTGGTCGACTCCCACACCGGCCAGGTATCGAGCGCCTCGCTGGAACGGGGGCTGGAGCGCCTGCGTTGACTCGAGGGAGGGAAGCGAAGCAGTGAGCCTGTCCAAGCGGATCGACCGGCTGCGGGCCCAGGCCGGTGGGCGTCCGGCGGCGGTGTCGCCGGAGCAGCCGGCGACACCGGGGGTGCGCGAGCGCCTGGCGCGTGTCCAAACGCGACAGCGGCGCTCGGCGTCGCGAGCCGGTGGTCAGCGCCCCGGTGATCAGGCGGTGGCCGAGCAGCTTGGTGGTGCAGTGTGCGCGCCCGGGCTGGTCGAAGTCGAGCGCGTGGTTGGGCTGGAGACGGCCTACGGGCAGCAGCCCTTGGCACCGCTCGCGGGGCGCCTGGATGGGGTGCCGGAGGGGGGCGGGCTGGACCCGCAGCGGGCGCTGCTGCTGGATACGGAAACCACCGGGTTGGCGGGCGGGGCCGGCACCGTGGTGTTCCTGATCGGCGTCGGCAGTCTGGGGGGCGGCGGCCTGACAGTGCGCCACTGGCTGCTGACCGGGTTTAGCGGCGAGCCGGCGCTGCTGGCGAGGCTGGGCCAGGTGCTGGATGAGACGCAGGCACTGGTGACCTATAACGGGAAGTCCTTCGATGCCCCGTTGCTCAAGAGCCGTGCGCGGCTCCACGGGGTCGACTTGGGCCTGGACAACCGGGAGCACCTGGATCTGCTGCATCCGACACGGCGGATCTTCCGCAGCCGCTGGCCCAATTGCCGCCTGGCGACCGCTGAGCGCCGGCTCCTCGGTCACGAGCGGCTCGACGATCTGCCCGGTGCCGAGGCGCCGGCGGCCTGGCTCGATTTCCTACAACGGGGCGATCCGCGACAGCTGCCGGCCGTGGTGCGTCATAACAGCGACGATATCCTGGCCCTTGCGGCCCTCTGGGCGGCACTGGATCGGGCCTACTGCGAGGAGGGTAGAGCCCCGTGACGACGAACGCGCGGGTCTTCGCCGGTGGGCCGGGGGCGCTGCCGCCGGATCGCCATCCCACGGGCTTCTACAAGCAGGAGATTGCCGCCGCCTGCTGGTTGGGGCCGGAGGGCCTGGAAGGGGATCACCACGCCGACCGGCGCGTCCACGGTGGCCCCGAGCGGGCCGTCAATCACTATCCTGCCGAGCATCTGCCGTGGTGGTCGCAACGGTTCCCGACGGCGGCGCACCGCTTTGTTCCCGGGGCGTTCGGCGAGAACCTGTCCACCGAAGGGTGGCTGGAGGGCGATGTCGCCGTGGGGGATCGTTTCCGTCTCGGTGCGGCATTGATCGAGGTATCGCAGCCGCGGCTGCCCTGCTGGAAGGTGGATCGCCGGTTCGACGTCGAGCGCATGGCGCGGACCATGGTCGAGACCGGGCGGACCGGTTGGCTCTACCGGGTCATCGAGCCGGGTACGGTCGAGCCGGGGGCGGCCCTGGAGCGGTGCACGAGCCACCCGCAGCGGCTGACGATGGATGAACTCTGGGCGCTGCATCGCGAGCCGCAGGCGGATCCGGAGCGTATGGCCCTGGCCGCCGAGATGCCGGAGCTGGCGGCGGCGTGGCGCGATCGCTTCCAGCAGCGTGTGGTGTGGCTGCAGCGCCAGGGTCGCCTCTGATGCGCCCGAAGCCTTCGCCGTGCCGTAGTATCGGGTGCCGCGCGATGCGGTACACGGGCAAACGTTAGAACATAAGGAGCTTCCCGATGGTGGATCCCGCTCAGGCCCTGGGATGGCTGATCGAAGGCAATCAGCGGTTCATGGCCGATGCCCCCGGTGACCCCGACCGGTTCAATGCCGAGCGCCGCGGGCAACTCGTCCGCGGCCAGACCCCGTTTGCGGCGATCCTCTCCTGCGCCGACTCGCGGGTGCCCGCCGAGGTGGTCTTCGATCAAGGGCTCGGGGATCTGTTCGTGGTCCGGGTGGCCGGCAACATCGCTGCGCCCTCGCAGATGGGTAGCCTGGAGTTCGCTGCCGAGAAACTGGGCGTGCGCCTGGTGGTGGTCCTCGGCCACTCCTGCTGCGGGGCCATCGACGCCACCGTAGAGGCGCTGCGCGAACAGGTCGAGGCCCCCACCGAGGGGCTGCGCAAGATCCTCGACCGGGTGCGCCCGGCGGTGGAGCCGCTGTTTGCCGAGTCCCTCGATCCGCAGGAATTGGCCCGCGAGGCGGTGCGGGCCAACGTGCGCATGGCGGCACAGATGCTGCGCGAGGAGTCGCCGATCCTCGCCCGGCTGCGCGCCGAGCAGGGGTTGGCTGTGGTCGGTGCCGAATACGACCTGGCCTCCGGGGCGGTGCACTTCTTTGACGGGGTGGCCGAGACGGGGGCGCTGCCGCCACCTGAGCAGCGCTAACGCGGGCGCTGGCGGGTGCACTGCGGCCGCTGCATCGCTATCCTGGGCCGTTTTCGTTTTGGGCGACCTTGGAGGGGCTGGTGCAGGCGGATGCGGCATTGACGGATACCGGGGCGCTGCGCTTTGAGCGTATGGCGACGGATGGGGCGGCGCGCCGCGGACGACTGCATCTGCCGCGCGGGACCATCGAGACCCCGGCCTTCATGCCGGTGGGCACCTACGGCACGGTCAAGGGCATGACGCCGGAGGAGCTACGCGAGCTGGGCGCGGAGATCATCCTCGGCAACACCTTCCATCTGTGGCTGCGCCCCGGTACCGAAGTGGTCCACCTCCACGGCGATCTGCACGACTTCATGAACTGGCACCGGCCGATCCTCACCGACTCCGGCGGGTTTCAGGTCTACAGCCTCGGCGAACTGCGCAAGGTCACCGAGGAGGGGGTGCACTTTCGCTCACCGGTGGACGGCGCCCGGGTGTTCATGGGGCCGGAGGAGTCGATGGCCGTCCAGCGCGAGTTGGGCTCGGACATCGTCATGATCTTTGATGAGTGTCCCCCGTACCCGGCCGAGCGTCAGGCGGTGCAGCGTTCCATGGAGCTGTCGCTGCGCTGGGCGGCGCGCAGCCGCCGCGCCCATGGCGACAATCCGGCGGCGCTGTTCGGGATCGTCCAGGGCGGCATCTACCCCGAGCTGCGCCGGGCCTCGCTGGCGGGGCTGATGGACATCGGATTCGACGGGTACGCCATCGGCGGCCTGTCGGTGGGTGAGCCCCGCGAGGAGCGCGACGCCGTGCTCGAGGACCTGGAGCCGTGCCTGCCGGCCGACCGGCCGCGCTACCTGATGGGCGTGGGCAAGCCGGAGGATCTGGTCGAGTGCGTCCGGCGCGGTGTGGACATGTTCGACTGCGTGATCCCTACACGCAACGCACGCAACGGTTTCTTGTTCACCTCCGAGGGACTGGTAAGGCTGCGCAACAGCCGCTACCGCGCGGATACCACGCCGGTGGACCCGGTCTGCGACTGTTATACCTGCCGCAACTACTCGCGGGCCTATCTCAAGCACCTGGAGCGGTGCAACGAGATGCTCGGGGCTCGCCTGGCGACACTGCACAACCTCCACTACTACCAGCAGCTGATGGCCGGCCTGCGTGCGGCGATCCGCGACGGCGCACTGGCGGGCTTCGTGGACGATTTCTACGCGCGGCGTGGGCAAACGCCGCCGACCCTATGACATAATACGCCGCATCCGGGCCGCCGAAGGGCGGTGTCAATGCGCTAACCGACAGATTCTGAAGGGGGAATGCGCGCATGTTGATGGACTTCTTCATCTCGCCGGCCCACGCCCAGCAGGCAGGCGGCGGGGGCGATATGCTGTTTTTCCTGATCTTCACCGTCCTGCTGGTGGCGGTCTTCTACTTCCTGCTGATCCGCCCGCAGCGCCAGCGCATGAAACAGCATCAGCAGATGGTCGAGGGGCTGGCCGAGGGCGATGAGGTCGTGACCAGCGGGGGCGAGCTGGGTCGCATCACGCGCCTGGGCGAGGATTTCGTGCGTGTTGAGGTGGCCAAGGGTGTCGAGTGGAACGTCAAGCGCGATTTGATCGGCCACGTCCTGCCCAAGGGCACTTTGGACGAGGCCCGCGGCGGCAAGACCGACGCCCAGACCGAATCCACTGACTGAATACCATGGAGAGCGTTATGGACTTTCTAATCTCTGCCGCGCACGCCCAGCAGCAGCCGGAGGAGCCCAACGTCTGGTTCAGCATCATCCTGCTGGTGGGCATGATCGCCCTGTTCTACTTCCTGCTGATCCGCCCCCAGACCAAGCGGGCCAAGGAGCATCGGCAGATGGTCGAGGAGCTCTCCAAGGGCGATGAGGTGGTCACTAACGGTGGCACGCTGGGGCGCATCACCGAGGTGGGCGACACCTTTGCCACCATCGAGGTGGCCAATGGCGTGCAGCTGCAGATCCAGAAGAACGCCGTGGCCAATGTCATGCCCAAGGGCACCCTCAAGGAACAGGACAAGAAGGGCAAGTAGCTCTTGAACCGCTATCCGCTCTGGAAATACCTGCTGGTGGTCGCCGTCCTGGTGGTCGGCGGCCTCTTCGCGCTGCCCAACCTCTTCGGCGAGGACCCGTCGGTGGTGATCACCACCGGCGACGACGAGGTGCCAAGCGAGGAAGTCCAGTCCGATGTCCTCTCCTTCCTCGAGGAGGAAGGCTACAAGCCACTCTCGGCGGAGGTGCTGGAAGGGCAGTGGGTGCTGCGTTACGGCTCCACGGACGAGCAGATGCGGGCCTCGGATCTGATCTCCGCCAAGCTCGACCGGGACTACTCCGTTGCGATGACGCTCGTGCCGTCGACGCCGCAATGGCTCCGGGCCTTGGGAGCCGAGCCGATGTTCCTCGGGCTCGACCTGCGCGGTGGGGTGCACTTCCTGCTCCAAGTGGACATCGACGCCATGGTCGGCGAGACCATGGAGGGGCACCAGCAGGATATCCGGACCCTGTTCCGGGAGGAGCGGATCCGCTTCTCCGCGCTGGAGGTGACCGACGAGCAGCAGATCCGCATGGCCTTCGTGGACTCGGAGCTGCGCGAGCGGGCCCGCAGCGCGCTTGCGGAGCACATCGACGGGCTCGCCTACAGCGAGGAGACGAACGAAGACGCCTACCTCCTGATCGCCTCCATGGACGAGGAGGAGCTTCAGGAGATGAAGGACCTGGCGGTCCAGCAGAATATCACCACGCTGCGCAACCGGGTTGACGAGCTGGGCGTCGCCGAGCCGGTGGTCCAGCGCCAGGGGGCGGATCGGATCGTGGTCCAGCTGCCCGGCATCCAGGACCCGGCGCAGGCCAAGGAGATCCTCGGCGCCACGGCGACCCTGGAGTTCCGCTTTGTCGATCACGCCAACTTCCCTTTCACCGGCGACCCGGATGATCCGCCTGAGGGCGCAGAGGTCTTCCCGCAGCGGGATGGCGGCTACGTGGCCCTGGAGCGCCAGCGCATCCTCTCGGGGGATCGCATCATCGACGCCTCGTCGGGTTTTGATCAGGAGAGTGGTTCGCCGGAGGTGAACATCCGCCTCTCGGGCACCGGCGGGCGGATCATGAATCGCGCCACCCGGGATCGGGTCGGCGATCACATGGCCGTGCTCTTCCAGGAGCGGGTCTCCGAGACCGAGATGATCGATGGCGAGCCGGAGCGGGTGATCCGCGAGATCGAGGAGGTGATCTCGGTGGCGCGGATCCGTGAGGGGCTCGGCAGCCGCTTCCGGATCACTGGCCTGGACTCCAGCCAAGAGGCCAGCAACCTGGCGCTGCTGCTGCGTGCCGGTGCCTTGGCGGCTCCGATCGACATCGTCGAGGAGCGCACTATCGGGCCAAGCCTGGGTGCGGAAAACGTCGAGCGCGGCTTCATGGCGGTGGTGATCGGCTTCCTGCTGGTGATCGCCTTCATGGCTCTCTACTACCGGACCTTCGGCCTGGTGGCCAACCTGGCCCTTTTAAGCAACCTGGTGATTATCGTCGCCGTGCTCTCTATGCTCCAGGCGACCCTGACGTTGCCGGGCATTGCCGGGATCGTGCTGACCGTGGGTATGGCGGTGGACGCCAATGTGCTCATTTTCCAGCGCATCCGTGAGGAGCTGAAGGCCGGCGCGCCGATCCAGACCGCCATCGATGCGGGCTACGGCAAGGCGCTGTCGACCATCGCCGACGCCAATGTCACCACGCTGATCGCCGCCCTGGTGCTGTTCCTCTTCGGCACGGGGCCGGTCCAGGGCTTCGCCGTGACGCTGGCCATCGGTCTGGCCACGTCGATGTTCACCGCCATTGTCGGCACGCGGGCCGTGATCAATCTGATCTACGGCGGGCGTAAGGTCTCGGAGCTCAAGATCTAGCCATGGAGATCTTCAAGAACGATCCCAACTTCGACTTCCTCGGCCGGCGCCGTATCGGCTTCGGGCTCTCGGCGGTGCTCCTGGTGCTCTCCATCGGCTCGCTGCTCTGGCAGGGGCTGAATCTGGGCATCGACTTCACCGGCGGGACCCTGGTCGAGGTCGGCTACGAGGAGTCCGTGGAGGTCGCCGAGGTCGAGGCGGCGCTGCAGGGGACCGATTATGCGGATGCCCAGGTTCTGCACTTCGGCTCGCCGCGCGAGATCATGGTGCGCATCCCGCCGATGGAGGACGTGGAGCAGGCGGCGGTCTCCGAGGAGATCCTGGCCAAGCTGCGCGAGGCCCACGACGGCGTCGAACTCCGGCGGGTCGAGTTCGTCGGCCCCCAGATTGGCCGTGAACTCACCGAGCAGGGCCTGCTGGCGCTGCTCTACGCCCTCGGCGGTGTGCTGGTCTACGTGGCCTTCCGTTTCGAGTACCGCTTCGCCCTCGGCGCGGTGGCGGCGCTGGTCCACGATATCGTGCTCATCCTCGGGTTCTTCTCGCTCACCCGCCTGACCTTCGACCTGACCGTGCTGGCGGCGCTGCTGGCGACCATCGGCTACTCGCTCAACGACACCATCGTGGTCTCCGACCGGATCCGCGAGAACTTCCTCAAGGTGCGCAAGGGCACCACCGAGTACGTCATGAACCTGGCGATCAACCAGACACTGTCCCGGACCCTGGTAACCTCGTTCACGACGCTGCTGGTGGTCGGCTCGCTGCTGCTGCTCGGCGGCGAAATCATCCACGGCTTCGCCATGGCGTTGCTCGTCGGTGTCCTGGTTGGTACCTACTCGTCGATCTTCATCGCCAGCGCCTCCTCGCTGGCCATGGGCGTGAGCAAGCAGGACCTCCTGCCGCCTGAGAAGGAGGGACAGGACCAGGAGGATCACGAATCGGCGATTCCCCCCGCCGAGCGCCCGTGACCGCTGCGCTCCCGGGGGCGCCCCCCGGGAGCCGGCGTGTGTCAGCCCTGCAACTTTCCCGCTGATTTCTGCGACGGCTCCGCGCTATGCTGTCCCCACACCCCCTGAGGATTGGGGAAAGTCAAGCAAGCGGGAGTCAAGCATGTCGATCTGCGATGGGTTCGTCGGCGCGGTCGGGAATACGCCGCTGATTCGCCTGCCGAGGCTGAGCGAGGAGACCGGCTGCGAGATCCTCGGCAAGGCTGAATTCATGAATCCGGGCGGGTCCGTCAAGGATCGGGCGGCGCTGGCGATCATCCAGGCCGCCGAGCGCAGCGGCGAGTTGCGCCCCGGCGGGACCGTAGTGGAGGGCACCGCCGGGAATACCGGGATCGGGCTTGCCCATATCTGTAACGCACGCGGCTATCGCTGCGTCATTGTCATCCCCGAGACGCAGAGCCAGGAGAAGATCGACCTGCTGCGCACCCTCGGTGCCGAGGTGCATACCGTACCCGCCGCCCCCTACCGTGATCCGGGCAACTACCAGAAGGTTGCCGGCCGCATGGCTGCAGAGATGGACAACGCGGTCTGGGCGAACCAGTTTGACAACACCGCCAACCGCCAGGGCCATTACCGCACCACCGGGCCGGAAATTTGGGCGCAGGCCGGTGGCCGGGTGGACGCCTTCGTGGCGGCTACCGGAACCGGCGGGACCCTGGCCGGGGTCTCTCGGGCGCTCAAGGAACGCGCGCCGGATACGCGCATCTACTTGGCCGACCCGGCGGGCAGCGCCCTCTATAGTTTCGTGCGCGAGGGTGAGCCATCCCCGTCGGCAGGCAATTCCATCACCGAGGGGATTGGCAGTAGCCGTGTAACAGCTAATCTTCAGGATACGGACATCGATGACGCGTTCTGCATACCGGATACCGAATCGGTGCCGATGGTCTACCGGCTCCTGAGGGAAGAGGGGCTGTTCCTGGGCAGCTCGTCGGGGGTCAATGTCTGCGGGGCGATCCGCGCCGCCGAGGAGCTCGGTCCCGGGCACACGGTGGTGACGATCCTCTGTGATGGAGGGGGCCGCTATTACTCGAGACTCTTCAACGAGGCCTGGCTGGCGGAGCGGGGACTCGCCTGAACCCCTCCGCTGCCGTGGTTCGGTCGCCGCCCGGTCTCGTCCGGGGGCATGGCCAGTCGACCCCGCCGGCGGTTTGCGCCGGGCGCCGCCTTTCTTCCGGAACATTCGTGCGCATTTTTGCGTCCAATCAAACGGAGCCGCCTTCGTTCTTTCGCGACTTCACCTCAAGACTCCGTGAGGGGGGTGCTGCATATGGATACCGCCGAAGACCTGATTGCCCGCTACGCTCGCAGCTACGAACGCCGCCAGGAGCAGCAGCTGACCCTGGCCGAGTATCTGGAACTCTGCCGGGACGACCCGATGGCCTACGCCTCCCCGGCCGAGCGGCTGGTAGCGGCGATCGGTGAGCCGCAGGTCTACGACACCTCGAAGGATGAGCGACTGGGGCGCATCTTCCTCAACCGCACCCTGAAGATCTATCCGGCCTTCGAGGACTTCTACGGCATGGAGGAGACCATCGAGCGGCTGGTCGGTTTCCTCAACTACGCGGCCCAGGGGCTGGAGGAGCGCAAGCAGATCCTCTATCTCCTCGGTCCGGTCGGCGGTGGCAAGTCCTCGCTGGCCGAGCGGCTCAAGCAGCTGATGGAGCGCTACCCGGTCTACGTCCTCAAGGCCGGCGAGGAGATCAGCCCGATCTTCGAGAGTCCGCTGGGGCTCTTCGATCCGGACCAGCACGGCCCGGAGCTGGAGGAGCGCTTCGGCATCCCGCGGCGCAAGCTCAGCGGGCTGCTCTCGCCCTGGGCGGTCAAGCGCCTCGACGAGTTCGGCGGCGATCTCAACCGCTTCCGGGTGGTTCGCCTCTATCCGTCCAAGCTGCGGCAGATCGCGGTGGCCAAGACAGAGCCCGGCGACGAGAACAACCAGGACATCTCCTCGCTGGTGGGCAAGGTGGACATCCGCAAGCTGGAGCTCTACAGCCAGAACGATACGGATGCCTACAGCTACTCCGGCGGCCTCAACCGCGCCAACCAGGGCATCCTCGAGTTCGTGGAGATGTTCAAGGCGCCGATCAAGATGCTCCATCCGCTGCTCACGGCCACCCAGGAGGGCAACTACGTCGGCTCCGAGAACATCGGTGCAATCCCGTTCCACGGCCTGGTCATGGCGCACTCCAACGAGTCGGAGTGGCAGAGCTTCCGCAACAACAAGAACAACGAAGCGTTCCTCGACCGGATCTCGGTAATCAAGGTGCCGTACTGCCTGCGCGTCTCCGAGGAGCGGCAGATCTACGACAAGCTGATCCGGGAGAGCGAGCTCGCCGACGCGCCCTGCGCGCCGTGGACCCTGGAGATCATGGCGCGGTTCTCGGTGCTCACCCGGCTCAAGGAGCACGAGAACTCCAGCCTCTACTCGAAGATGCGGATCTACGACGGCGAGAGCCTCAAGGAGACGGATCCCAAGGCGAAGTCGATGCAGGAGTACCGGGACCAGGCCGGGGTCAACGAAGGGATGGACGGGATCTCGACGCGCTTCGCCTTCAAGGTCCTCTCGCAGACCTTCAACTACGAGACCGAGGAAGTGGCCGCTGACCCGGTCCACCTGCTGTACCTGCTCGAGCAGAACATCAAGCGCGAGCAGTTCCCGGAGGAGACCGAGCGCAAGTACCTGGAGATCATCAAGGCCGAGCTGGCCCCGCGGTATGCGGAGTTCATCGGCAACGAGATCCAGAAGGCGTATTTGGAGTCCTACGATGATTTCGGTCAGAACCTCTTCGAGCGCTACGTGGGGTATGCCGATGCCTGGATCGAGGACCAGGACTTCAAAGATCCCGACACCGGGCAGCTGATGGACCGCCAGGCGCTGAACCAGGAGCTGACTAAGATCGAGAAGCCGGCGGGCATCGCCAATCCGAAGGACTTCCGCAATGAGGTGGTCAAGTTCGCGCTGCGTGCCAAGGCGCAGCAGGGCGGGCAGATGCCGAGCTGGACCTCCTACGAGAAGATCCGCGAGGTCATCGAGAAGCGGATGTTCAGTCAGGTGGAGGATCTGCTGCCGGTGATCAGCTTTACCACCAAGGGCGACTCGGAGACGGAGCGCAAGCACAGCGAGTTCGTCCGGCGGATGGTCGAGCGGGGCTACACCGAGCGCCAGGTGAGACGCCTGGTGGAGTGGTACATGCGCGTCAAGCAGGCCGGCTGATCCGGCAAGAAGGGGGGTGCGTCCTTGGTCAATATCATCGACCGGCGCCGCAATCCGAAGGGCAAGAGCCTGGCCAACCGCCAGCGTTTCCTCAGACGGGCCAAGCGCCAGGTGCTGGATGCCGTCAACGAGGCTTCCGGCCGGCGCAAGGTGACCGACGTGGCCGGTGGGGAGCAGATCACCATCCCCGCCGACGGCCTCCACGAGCCGAGCTTTCGCAAGGCCGCCGACCGCGGGGTGCGCGAGCACGTGGTTCCCGGCAACAAGGAGTACGTGGTCGGCGATACCATTCCGCGCCCCGAAGGGCAGGGCAGTGGTGGCGGGCGCGAGGGTAGCCCCGACGGCGAGGGGGAAGACGAGTTCACCTTTGCTGTCAGCCGCGACGAGTTCCTCGACCTCTTCTTCGAGGGCCTGGAGTTGCCGGATCTGGTCAAGCGCCAGGTCAAGAAGACCGAGCAGTACACCCAGCAGCGCGCGGGCTATTCGGTCAGCGGCTCCCCCTCGAACCTCAACGTCGAGCGGACCATGCGCAACTCCCTGTCACGGCGCATTGCCCTGCGCCGCCCCAAGGGGGAGGATCTGCAGGCCCTGGACGAGGAGATTGATCGTCTGGAGCGCTCCGGTGCCGAGCCGGAGCGGCTGCGCGAACTCATCGAGCTCCGCCGAAGCAAACAGGAGCGGTCCCGGGCGATCCCCTACATCGATCCGGTCGACATCCGCTATAACCGCTTTGACCACGTTCCGCAGCCGATCTCCCAGGCGGTGATGTTCTGCCTGATGGACGTCTCCGGCTCCATGACCGAGGACATGAAGGATCTTGCCAAGCGGTTCTTCATGCTCCTCTACCTCTTCCTCGAGCGCCGTTACCGCCATGTGGATATCGTCTTCATCCGCCATACCCACATCGCGCAGGAGGTCGACGAGGACACCTTCTTCTACTCCCGCGAGACTGGGGGGACGTTGGTCTCGCCGGCGCTGACGATGATGCGTGACATCATCGAGGACCGTTATCCCGTCAACGACTGGAACATCTACGGGGCGCAGGCCTCGGACGGGGATAACACCCCCGCGGACAACCCGGCCACCACCCGGCTGATGGCCGACGGGATCCTTCCCCTGTGCCAGTACTTCGCCTACATCGAGGTGGGTGGCGGGCAGGCCTTCCATGTCCCGTCGGACCTGTGGCGGGCCTACGACCGGCTGGCCCGCGGGGAGTCGCCCCTGGCCATGCGCCGGGTGCAGACCCGCGGAGACATCTTCCCGGTGTTCCGGGACCTCTTCACGCCGGCTGAACTGAAGGCTTGAACCCTGAGCGCTGAACCTTGACCCCCTGAACCCTCAGAGACTGGAGAGGATCCCGATGGCATCGAATGCGGCGGTTCAGCAAAAACCCCTGTTCACCGGCCTCGACTGGGATTACCGCGATGTGATGCGCGTCTACGACGCCATCGAGCGGATTGCCCGCGAGGAGCTCAAGCTCGACATCTATCCCAACCAGATCGAGGTCATCAGCTCCGAGCAGATGCTCGACGCCTACGCCTCGATGGGGATGCCGCTGTTTTATCGGCATTGGTCCTTCGGCAAGCACTTCGCCCGGGACGAAATGCTCTATCGCAAGGGCTACACCGGGCTCGCCTACGAGATCGTCATCAACTCGAAGCCGTGCATCTCCTACATCATGGAGGAGAACACGCTCACCATGCAGACGCTGGTGGTGGCCCACGCCGCCTTCGGCCACAACCACTTCTTCAAGAACAACCGCCTCTTTCGGGAGTGGACCGACGCCGAGGGCATTCTCGACTACCTGGATTTCGCCAAGGGCTACATCGCCGAGTGCGAGGAGCGCTACGGGGTGCAGGCGGTCGAGCGGGTGCTCGACGCCGCCCACGCCCTGATGAGCCAGGGGGTGCACCGCTACCCCAAGCCGCAGACGCGTAGCCTGCGCGAGGAGCGCGACCGCGAGATCGAGCGGATTCGCTACGAGGAGCAGACCTACAACGATCTCTGGCGCACCGTGCCCACGGATCCGGACGGCGAGCTGCCCGGCGGCGCGGACCCGGTGGAGCTGCGTATGCAGCGGCTGGGGCTGCCGGAGGAGAACCTCCTGTACTTCCTCGAAAAGCGCGCGCCGCGCCTGGAGCACTGGCAGAGGGAGGTGCTGCGCATCGTGCGCAATGTGGCGCAGTACTTCTATCCGCAGAAGCAGACCAAGGTGATGAACGAGGGCTGCGCCACGGCAGTGCACTACTACATCATGAACCGGCTCCACGAGAACGGGCAGTTGACCGACGGCGCCTTTCTGGAGTTCCTGCACAGCCACACCAGCGTGGTCTTCCAGCCGGAGTTCGACGATCCGCGCTACTCGGGCATCAATCCCTACGCTCTCGGGTTCGCCATTCTGGAGGATCTCCGGCGCATGGCCACCGATCCCACCGACGAGGACCGGCGCTGGTTCCCGGAGGTGGCCGGCAGCGGGGACTGGCTCGGTGTCTGGCACCACGCCTGGCAGGAGTACCGCGACGAGAGCTTCATCCTGCAGTTCCTCAGCCCCCGGGTCATCCGCGATTTCCGTCTCTTCCGGGTCCACGACGACGCCGACGAGCCCGAGTTGGTGGTCGACGCGATCCACGACGATGCCGGCTACCGGGCGGTGCGGCGCTCACTGGCGCAGCGCCACGACGTGGCCCGGCTGGAACCGGATATCCAGGTGGTGGACGTGGATCTGGCCGGGGACCGGACCCTGGTGCTCGAGCACCGGGTCAGCGACGGGGTCATCCTGGACAAGGGCGAGGCCACGGCGGTGCTGCGGCACCTGGCCAACCTCTGGGGCTACGATGTGAAGCTCTACGAGGTGGACCCGGAGACGGAACGGGTGATCAACGAGTTTCCCCAGATGTCCCCCGCGGATCCGGTGGCCTGAAGGGCGGCGGACGCCGATTGGGGCGGCTGCGGCGGGGTGGTATGCTCAGGGCAAAGCTTTTGACAGTGCAGGAGTAACGCATGCGGCGAACCCTACTCAGTGGATTCACGGCGGCGGCGCTGGTTCTCGGAGCCGGGGCCGCGCACGCCACCGGCGGGATCATGGGCATCTCCGGCGGTGCGAATCTCTGGTTCCACGACCCGGAAGGGGAGATTCTTGGCGAAGACGTCGAGGGGGATGACATCGACCTCGACAGCGATCGGGACTGGAACCTCTGGTTCGAGTGGGATCACATCCTCCCCGGTGTGCCCAGCGTCCGCTTGGAGCGGACCCATCTCGAGCAGGACGGGACCGGGAGCACCGTGGTCAACCTCGACCACACGGACCTGACCCTGTTCTGGTCGCCGCTGCCGCTGCCGATGGTGGACATCGATGTGGGTGTCACCGCGCGCCACTTCGATGGTGAGGTGCGTGCCGCGAATGCGGGGGTGGACACCTCGCTCTCCGGCACCCTGCCGATGTTCTTCGGCCGGGTGGGTGTGGATATCCCCGGCTCGCGGATCGGTTTCGAGGGCTCTTTGCAGACGCTGCCGGTGGGGGATCATTCGATCACGGACTTCCGCGCCCACTTGGTCTACCGGCGCTGGTACACGGGGGCGATGCTTGGCTATCGGGAGTTCTCGGTGGACATGGACGACTTCAGTGACGTGACCCTGGACGTGGACTTCAGCGGACCGTACGCCGGCGCCTTCCTGCGTTTCTAGGCCGGATGCCGACGCAATAAAAGACCCGGGGCAGCGCGGGGCCGCCCCGGGTCTTCTGACACGGCCGCAGCCGGATCAGGCCGCCGAGCGGGCCCGCCCCAGTCGCGCCTCCAGATCGTCGGCACCGCCGACCAGACGCCCGTCGATCAACACCTGCGGCACTGTGCCCGAGCCGGTGGCTGCCCGTACCGAGCGGGTGGTGATGCCCTCGCCGAGGCAGATCTCCTCGTAGTCGTAGCCGTGCTCCTCGAGCAGCGCCTTGGCGCGGGAACAGTGCGGACACCCCGGCTTGCTGAACAGGGTCACAAAAGACGGGTGTGGTGCATCCGGGTTGATGTGGCGCAGCATGGTGTCGGCGTCGGAGACTTCGAACGGGTCGCCGGGCTTCTCCGGCTCGACGAACATCTTCTCGATGACGCCGTCGCGGACCAGCATCGCGTAGCGCCAGGAGCGCTTGCCGAAGCCCAGGTCGTTCTTGTCCACCAGCATGCCCATGCCTTCGGTGAACTCCCCGTTGCCGTCGGGGATGAAGGTGACGTTCTCGGCGTGCTGATCCCGCCGCCACTCCTCCATCACGAACGCGTCGTTGACCGAAAGGCAGACGATGTCATCTACGCCGTTGTCCCAGAGCACCGGCGCCAGCTCGTTGTAGCGCGGCAGGTGGGTGGAGGAGCAGGTCGGAGTGAAAGCCCCCGGCAGGGCGAACACCACCACCGTTTTGCCCTTGAACAGCTCGTCGGTCTTGACGTCCTGCCACTCGCCGTTTACGCGGGTCCGGAAGGTGACACGCGGGACAGGCTGTCCTTCCATCGGGTGCGACATCGTTGCCTCCTTGGTTCTGGAATAAGAACAGATCAAAACTACCCATATTCTGTCGGCAGCGGTCCGGGCGTTGCAATAAGAAAAACTGATACAAGATGCCTCAAGTCCTGATACGCGCCGTATGGGGGGCTGCACGGTTTGCGACGGTGTCCGCCGGAGAGGGATTCGGTGCCGCTATCCCGGAACCATCCACCCCGGGATGCTGTCAGCCGGGGTAAGGCCGTTGCGACGGTTTCAACGCACCGAACCCGTTTGATGAGGAGTTGTATATGTTCCGCAAGACTGCCGCTTCCGCGCTCGTGCTGATGCTCGCCACCTCGGGGGCCTACGCTCAGATGGCTCCGGAGGGCGGCCAGGGCATGCAGCCGCAGATGTCCGAGGGCCAGCAGCGCATGCAGGAGATCCAGCAGCAGCTGGGTCAGATGCAGCAGGACACCCTCGAGTCCAACCCGGAGCTGGAAGAGCGCGCCGAGGAGCTGGACGACCGGTTGCTGGATCAGATGGAGGACATGGGCTACGACAACGTCCGCCAGGACATCGAGCGCTTGGAGGAGACCATGGAGGCCATGCACTCCGGCGAGATGTCCCAGGAAGAGGTCCAGCAGCGCATGCAGGAGGATCAGGAGATCCACATGGAGCTGCAGCAGGCCCAGCAGGAGGCCATGCAGGATGAGGACTTCGTCCAGCCGTGGCAGGAGGATCGCCAGCAGCTGGAGCAGGACCTGATCGACACCATGTATGACGAGAACCCCGAGGCCGAGGCCCTGATGCAGGAGATGGAGGAGCTGCAGGCCGAGATGCAGCAGGGCATGGGCGGTGAGCAGCCGATGCCTGAGGGCGAGATGCCTCAGTAAACGGCATCTCGGGGAAACAGGTGCGCCGTCGTCCTCGAGTGCTACCATGGACAAGCGCGGGGGCGACCGGGCCGCTTCCGTGGTGGGAATAGCTAAGGGAGTTCACCAATGATTCGCACGACGACGGCGGCGCTCCTGGCGTTGCTCATTGCCGCAGCCCCGCTGCAGGCCTCGCTGGCTCAGGGGGGCGAGCAACAGGCCCCCGGGGCCCAGGACGCGGAATTGATGGAGGCGCAGCAGCGGCTCCAGGAGCTGCAGCGGCAGCTGGGGCAGATCCAGCAGGAGACCTTCGAGGCCAGCGACGAACTCCAGGAGAAGCAGCGTCACCTGGAGGAGCGCGCCACGGCCAAAATGGAGGATCTTGGCTACGATCCCGAGCGCCACTATGCGCGCATGCAGGAGATCTACGAGCGCTTCGAGGCCGGGGACGTCTCCCAGGAGGAGCAGCAGGAGCTGGCCGAGGAGTTCCACGAAGCGCAGATGCAGCTCCAGCAGGAGCAGCAGGAAGCCATGCGCGACGACGATTTCCGCGAAAGCATGGAGCGCGACATGCGCGAGTTCCAAGAGGATCTGCTCTCGGCCATGGAGGAAGACTACCCCGAGACGGCCGAACTCATGTCAGAACTCGAGGAGCTCCAGCGGCGCGTTCAGGAAGGTATGCAGCAGCAGGTCCCGGAAGGCCTGGAGTAAGGGGAGCAACGCTCCCGGGATGAGTGGGCGGGGTGACCAGCGTGGTCATCCCGCCTTTTTTTTAGCAGCCAAGGCGGTGCCGAGGCCGCCCCGGAGGGAAGATGGGCTTGCTGGTGGATGGGCAATGGACGCAGGAGTCGTACAAGCGGGACGAGACCGGCCGCTTTCAGCGCGACGTGAGTCGGTTTCGGGAGTGGATCGAGCCAGGCGGGCGTTTCGCGCCGGAGGCGGGCCGCTACCATCTGTATGTCTCCCTGGCTTGCCCCTGGGCGCATCGGGTGCTTGTCGCCCGTCGGCTGAAGGGTCTCGAGCCGGTGATCTCGGTCTCGGTGGTGCACCCGCTGATGCTGGAGAATGGCTGGGAGCTGCGCGACGACTTCCCTGGTGCCACCGGCGACCCGATCCACCGGGCGGACTACCTCCATCAGGTCTACACCGCCGCCGAGCCTCGCGCCAATGGCCGGGTGACCGTGCCGGCACTGTGGGACTGCCGGGAGGGCACGCTGGTCAACAACGAGTCCCGGGACCTGCTTCGCATGTTCGATCACCGCTTCGAGGCGTTGGCCGGTAACGACGTGGATCTGGCCCCGGCGGATCGCATCGAGGCCGTGGATGCGGCCATCGACGCCATCTACCAGCCCATCAACAATGGCGTCTACCGCTGCGGCTTCGCCGGTAGCCAGCAGGCCTACGAAGAAGCCGCCGATGCCCTTTACGCGGCCCTGGACCACTGGGAGGAGGTGCTGGGCCGGCAGCGCTATCTTTGCGGGGACCGGCTCACCGAGGCGGATATCTGTCTGTACACGACGCTGATCCGTTTCGACGCCGTCTATGCCGTGCACTTCAAGTGCTCGCAGCGCCAGATCCGTGAATACCCGAACCTGATGGGCTACCTGCGTGAGCTCTACCAGATGCCGGCGTTCGGCGAGACCACGGATTTCGACCACATCCGCCACCATTACTACCGGAGCCACGCCTTTCTCAATCCCACCGGCCTGGTGGCGCGCATGCCGCGGTTGGATCTGGACGCCCCCCACGGCCGAGAGGCGGTGTAGCCGAGCCGTAGTCCGGCCGGAGGATGCAAAAAAGCCCCGGGTGCTCGCGCACCGCGGGGCTTGCTGCGTTTCCGTCCCCGACGGCCATCGGCCGACGGGGATCGGCGTCCGGGGGGGGGCCTTACATCCGCTCGATGGCCAGGGCCACCCCTTGGCCGCCGCCGATACACATGGTGACCACGCCCTTGTCCACACCGTCGCGCTGCATGGCGTGGATCAGTCGGGTGGTGAGCACCGCGCCGGTGGCACCGATCGGGTGGCCGTGTGCCACCGCGCCGCCCTCGACGTTAACCCGCTCCGGATCGAGACCTAGGTCCCGGGTGACGGCGATGGCGATGGCCGCGAAGGCCTCGTTGATCTCCCAGCGCCCCACCTCATCGGTGGACCAGCCGGCGCGCTGCAGGCACTGCCTGACCGCCGGTACCGGGCCGATCCCGAACATCCCCGGCTCGACCCCGCCGACGCCGTAGGCCACCAGCCGCGCTGCTGGCGTGAGTCCGTGCTGACGGGCGGCATCCTCCTCGGCGACCACCATGGCTGCGGCCCCGGTGTTGACGCCAGGGGCGTTGCCGGCGGTGATGGTGCCCTCCTTGCGGAAGGCCGGGCGCAGCTTCTGCAGGCCCTCGAGGGTGGTGTCGCCGCGGTTGTGCTCATCGGTCTCGAAGCGCGTGGGCCCCTTGCGGCCGGGCACGTCCACCGGGGTGATCTCCGCCTCGAAGTGGCCGGCGGACTGGGCGGTGCTGAAGCGTTGCTGCGAGCGCAGGGCCCATTCGTCCTGTTCCTGCCGGGTGATCTGATACTGCTCGGCCAGATCCTCGGTATGCCAGCCCGAGTGCTGGTCGGAGAAGGCGTCGTTCAGGCCGTCGCTGAGCACGGCGTCGAGGATCTGCTGGTGGCCGAGGCGGTAGCCGTAGCGGCCCTGCATCAGCAGGTAGGGGGCGCGGTCCATGTTCTCCATGCCGCCAGCGACAGCGGTTTCGGCGAAGCCAAGTGCCACCTCCTGGAAGGCGTTGGCGATGGCCTGGGCGCCGGAGCCGCAGACGCGGTTGACCGTCAGCGCCGGCGTCTCGGCGGGGACACCGCCATTGATCGAGGCCTGGCGGGCCGGGTTCATCTTGCAGCCGGCCTGGATCACGTTGCCCATGACCACGGTATCCACGGCCGCCGGGTCGAGGCCGGAGCGTTCCAGTGTCCCGCGGATAGCAGTGGCACCGAGATCCGGTGCGGGGACGGTCTTGAGGGCCCCGCCGAACGTCCCGATGGGTGTGCGAGTGGGCGAGCAGATGACGACTCGACGCTGGGACATGATGCCTCCTTTCTCGATCGCGTTGGTCCTAAAGGAATAGGTTGGGGTCAACGGTGTTGCCGTTGAGGATGACGCTCAGGTGCAGATGAGGCCCGGTCACCCGTCCGGTCTCCCCGACGGTTCCGATTGCCTCGCCACGCTCTACCCACTGGCCCTTTTCGACGTCCATCTCGTCCAGGTGGCAGTACATGGTGACCAGGCCGGCGCCGTGGTCGATGAACACGGTCTTGCCGTTGAAGTAGTAGTCTCCGGTCTGCACCACGCGGCCGGCCTCGGCCGCCTCGATGGGCGTGCCGGTGGGGGCGGCCATGTCGAGGCCATTGTGCGGATTGCGGGGTTGGCCGTTGAGAAAACGCCGCAGCCCGAACGTGGCCGAAACCCGGTGCTCTGCGACCGGGGTGTGCAGGTGCAGCCGCGGCTGGGTGTCGACCTCGCGGCTGCGAAAGGCGGCTCGGATCTCGCGCTGTTCGGCCCAGATGCGCTCCAGCGTCTCCTCGGGGGGTGTGACCATGTCTTCGTCGTCGATGGTCAGGTGCTGCTCCTCGTAGTCGATGGGCTCGACTTCGAAGGTGTGCGGGGTCCCATCCACCTTGAGGGTGTGGGTTCCAGGGTCGGCGTCCAGGCCGATCCCCACCACCGCCTGCCAGCCTTCCGGCGTGGAGCGCACCATCACCGGCTCGTCGTCATAGCGTACATCGCCCGGCCGCCTGTCGGTCTCCAGATCAACCCGTGCCACGCCGCCGGGGACGGGCCAGTCGGGCAATGGGGCGGCCTGCAGCGCAGAGGCCAGCAGCAGCCCGACCGCGGCGGCGAGTGCCGTGACTGCTTTTCCGACGCGGGGGAGCAAGGATTCAGTCGGCATCGGGCAACGGGTCCTCCGTGGTGCGTCTGGCTTCGACCCGACAGTCTAGCGCCCCGTGCGCCAGGCGGGCACGGATGCGCTCGCCCACCTCCACGGCTTCGGCCTGGCGCAGGATGGCGCCGTCCTGCACCCGCTGCACCACCGCGTAGCCGCGCTCCAGCGTGGCAAGAGGGCTGACCGCGTGCAGGGCACGGGAGGCGGTGCCGAGGCGCTGCTGCGAGGCCTCCAGCCGGCCACGCACGGACTGACGCAGCCGCTGCGCCAGCTCTTCGATCCGCCGGCGCTCGTGGGCCGTGCGCCGGCGTGGATCCTGGACCTGAAGCCGCTGCCTGGCGGTTTCAAGCCGTGCACCCCGCATCTCGAGGGCCTGTCGGCCCAGGCGGTGTAGCCGACTCTCCAGCTCGTCGAGGCGTTGCGCCCGGTCGCGCAGCCGCCGTCCCGGGTGCTGTGCTGCCAGCCGGCGCTGGAGCGCCGCCAGCTGTTCGGCGTCGCGGCCGAGGCGCCTTCGCGCGGCGGTCTCCAGGCGGTGGCCGATGCGCTCGAGTCGCTCCTGCCAGGCGTGCCGGTCCGGTGACAGGGTCTCGGCGGCGGCCGAGGGGGTCGGCGCGCGCAGGTCCGCCGCCAGGTCGGCGATGGTGACATCCACCTCGTGGCCCACCGCACTGACGACCGGGATCGGACAGGCGCGGATCGCCCGGGCCACCGACTCTTCATTGAAGGGCCAGAGATCTTCCAGCGAGCCGCCGCCCCGGGTCAGCAGCAGGGTATCGACCTCGCACCGGCGGCCGGCGAGCTCCAGGGCCCGGACGATGGCCGGTGCGGCAGCATCGCCCTGGACCGGTACCGGGTAGACCAGCACCGGCAGCGCCGGGAAGCGCCGCTGCAGCACCTGCAGCACATCGCGGATGGCGGCGCCGGTCGGCGAGGTGATGACCCCGAGCCGGCGCGGCAGGCGGGGCAGGGGGCGCTTGCTTGCCGCGTCGAACAATCCCTCGGCGCCCAGGCGCTGCTTGAGCGCTTCGAAGGCGCGCTGCAGGGCCCCCTCGCCGGCCGGCTCGAGGTGCTCGATGACCAGCTGAAACTCGCCGCGGGCGGGATAGAGGCTGGCCTTGGCGCGGACGCGGATCTGGTCGCCGTCGGCGGGCCGGTGCCGAAGCGCCGAGGCGCGGCCGCGGAACAGCGCACAGCGGACCTGGGCACTGGCATCCTTAAGCGTGAAATACAGGTGCCCGGATGAGGGCCGGGCCAGGTTCGAGATTTCGCCCTCGACCCAGATGGACGGCAGGACCGTCTCGAGCATGCCCCGCACCTCCTGGTTGAGCTGCGAGGGGCTGTAGACGGCGATATCGTCGCTGCGGCGCTCCATACTCGGCGGCGGCTCGCTCCCGTTGGCTGATTACAACCTACACGCCGCTATCGCCCATGGGAAGTTTGTTGAGTGGGGGTGCTGCTGCACCGTAAAATACACTGCTCTTTTCCATCTTCAGACAGCGTCTCCGCCCGAGGTCCCGACACCATGCGAATCGCCCAGGAAGCCCTGACTTTCGATGACGTTCTTCTCCTTCCCGCTGAATCGCACGTGCTCCCTCGGGATGTGGATCTGAGCACTCCGCTGACGCGCCGAATTCAGGTTAACGTCCCGCTGGTGTCCGCAGCCATGGATACCGTCACCGAGGCGCGACTGGCCATTGCCCTGGCCGAGCAAGGCGGGCTGGGCATCATCCACAAGAACATGACCGTCGAGCAACAGGCCGCCGAGGTGCGCCGGGTCAAGAAGTTCGAGAGCGGGATCATCAAGGAGCCGATCACTGTCTCGCCCTTCATGACCATTGGCGAGGTGCTCAAGCTCACGCGCCAGCACGGCATTTCGGGGGTCCCGGTGGTCGACGGTGAGGAGCTCGTCGGCATCGTGACCGGGCGTGACCTGCGCTTCGAGAGCCGGGTCAGCGAGCCGGTCTCCGTGGCCATGACGCCGAAGGAGCGGTTGGTCACGGTGCGCGAGGGGGCTGAGCGCGACGAGGTGCTGAGCAAGCTGCATCAGCACCGCATCGAGAAGATCCTGGTGGTCGATGACGCCTTCCGCCTGCGCGGCATGATCACCGTCAAGGACATCCAGAAAAGCCAGGACTTCCCCAATGCCTGCAAGGACGAGCACGGCCGTCTGCGGGCCGGCGCCGCTGTCGGGGTCGGTGAGGGCACCGAAGAGCGCGCCGAGGCGTTGGCCGCTGCGGGGGTGGATGTCCTCGTGGTGGATACCGCCCACGGTCACTCCCGCGGGGTCATGGACCGGGTCCGCTGGGTCAAACGGCACTACCCCGATGTCGAGGTGGTGGCCGGGAACATCGCCACCGGCGATGCGGCGAGGGCGCTGGCCGAGGCCGGTGCCGACGCCGTTAAGGTGGGCATCGGCCCGGGTTCGATCTGTACCACCCGCGTTGTGGCCGGGGTCGGGGTGCCCCAGGTGACGGCGATTTCCAACGTCTCCCAGGCGCTGGCCGGGACCGACGTACCGCTGATCGCCGATGGCGGCGTCCGCTTCTCCGGGGATGCCGCCAAGGCGCTGGCCAGCGGGGCGCACACGGTCATGATCGGCAGCCTGCTGGCCGGTACCGAAGAGGCGCCGGGCGAAGTGGAGCTCTACCAGGGGCGTTCCTACAAGGCCTACCGCGGGATGGGGTCCCTCGGGGCCATGTCCGGTAGCCAGGGGAGTGCTGATCGCTACTTCCAGGAGGGGTCGCAGTCGGTGGACAAGCTTGTCCCCGAGGGGATCGAGGGCCGGGTGCCCTACAAGGGGAGCATGGTCACCATCGTCAACCAGCTCATCGGCGGGATCCGGGCCAGCATGGGTTACGTCGGCTGCGCCACCATGGAGGAGATGCGTACACGGCCGCAGTTCGCCCGCATCACCGGCGCCGGCATGCGTGAGAGCCACGTCCACGACGTGACCATCACCAAGGAAGCGCCCAACTACCGCGTCGAGTAATCAATCGGAGCCGTTGCCTGTGAGCGAGCAGTCCGGGGCGGATATCCACGCCCACCGCATCCTTATTGTCGATTTCGGTTCGCAGTACACCCAGCTCATCGCTCGTCGCGTACGGGAGTGCGGAGTGTACTGCGAGATCCGCGCCTGCGATGCCGATGACCGGGCCGTGCGCGACTTCGCACCGTCCGGGGTGATCCTCTCCGGCGGCCCGGAGACAGTCACCGACGCTGAGACCCCGCGCATCCCCGCGGCCGTGTTCGAACTCGGAGTGCCGCTGCTCGGGATCTGCTACGGCATGCAGGCGATGACCGCCCAGCTCGGCGGGCGCGTGGCGCCGTCGGATCACAAGGAGTTTGGGTACGCCCAGGTCCGGGCGCGGGGGCATTCGCGGCTGCTGCGCGATATCGAGGACCACGCCAGCGCGGACGGCTTCGGTCTGCTCGACGTCTGGATGAGCCACGGCGATCGGGTCGAGGTGCCGCCGGAAGGCTTCCAGGTGATTGCCGAGACCGAGGCGGCGCCGGTGGCCGGCATCGGCGACGACGCCCGCGGCTGGTACGGCCTGCAGTTCCATCCCGAGGTCACCCACACCGCCCAGGGCGGCCGCATCCTCGAGCGGTTCGTGCGCGAGATCTGTGGCTGCCCCGGCGACTGGACACCGGGGAACATCGTCGAGGATAGCATCGCGCGGGTGCGCGAGCAGGTTGGTGATCGCCACGTGGTCCTCGGGCTCTCCGGCGGTGTCGATTCCTCGGTGACGGCCGCGCTGCTGCACCGGGCCATCGGTGAGCAGTTGACCTGCGTGTTCGTCGACAATGGCCTGCTGCGCCTGGGCGAGGCCGAGCAGGTTATGGCCACCTTCGCCCGCCACATGGGGGTGCGGGTCATCCATGTCGATGCCGAGGATCGCTTCCTGGCCGCGCTGGCCGGGGTCGAGGACCCCGAGGAGAAGCGTCGGATCATCGGCAACCTGTTTGTCGAGATCTTCGACGAGGAGGCCGGCAAGCTCGAGGACGTGGAGTTCCTGGCCCAGGGCACGATCTACCCCGATGTGGTGGAGTCGGCGGGCAACGCCGGCGGCAAGTCCCACGTCATCAAGTCGCACCACAATGTGGGTGGGCTGCCCGAGACGATGAAGCTCAGGCTCGTCGAACCGCTGCGCGAGCTGTTCAAGGACGAGGTGCGGCGCGTCGGGCTGGAACTGGGGCTGCCGGCGGATATGCTCTACCGTCACCCCTTCCCGGGGCCGGGATTGGGGGTGCGGATCCTGGGCGAAGTCCACAAGCGCTATGCCGATTTGCTGCGGCGGGCGGATGCGATCTTCATCGAGGAGCTGCGCCGATGGGACTGGTACGAGCGCACCAGCCAGGCCTTCGCCGTCTTCCTGCCGGTGCGATCGGTGGGCGTGACCGGGGACGGCCGCCGCTACGAGTACGTCGTCGCCCTGCGCGCCGTTGAGACGGTGGATTTCATGACCGCCCGCTGGGCGCAGCTCCCCTACGAGTTCCTCGACCACGTCTCGCGGCGCATTATCAACGAGATCGACGGCATCTCGCGCGTGGTCTACGACATCTCCGGCAAACCCCCGGCCACCATCGAGTGGGAGTGAACGGGGCATCGGACGACGCGCAGTGGATGGCGCGGGCGCTGGAGTTGGCCCGGTGCGCCGCCGGGCAGGGCGAGGTGCCGGTGGGGGCGGTGGTGGTCCGCGACGGGGCGCTCCTCGGCGAGGGCTGGAACCACCCCATCGCCAGCCGGGACCCGACCGCCCACGCCGAGCTCAACGCCCTGCGTGCCGCCGGCCAGGCCGCCGGGGCCTACCGTCTGCCCGGGGCCACCCTCTACGTCACCCTTGAGCCTTGTTTCATGTGCGCCGGGGCCATGATCCATGCCCGGATCGGTCGGCTGGTCTACGGCGCCTCCGATCCGAAGACCGGCGCCTGCGGCGGTCAGTTCGATCTGCTCGGCCTGCCGGGGCACAACCATCGCGTTGAAGTGACGGCCGGGGTCTCCGGCACTGTGGCCGCCGAGCTGCTGCGCGAGTTCTTCCGCGCCCGGCGCTAGCTGTCCCGGGCCGCGTCGACGCTCTGGCACCGGCGCGGCTATAGTCACGGTATGCACGACGACGCCACCACCATTGTCCCGTTCCGGGGCGGCGCGCTGGAGCGCGCTGCCTGGGACCGGCTGTGGGACGCTGCCGACAGCGGCTGCGTGCGCCGGGCGCTGGGCGAGCGGCGGGTTCGCTATCACCGCCGGGTTGAGCAGGAGATGGCGGCTTTCGCGCGCCTCGGATTGGAGCCTGGCGTACTCCTGGAGCTTTCCTGGGTGGTTCAGGACCTGGCGGCCCGCGGCGTCACCTTCGGCGCGGGCTACGGCCCGCAGAGCGGCTCCCTGCTGCTCAACCTGCTCGGTCTCAACGGGATCGACCCCATCGATCACGGGCTGCCGTTCCTCGGTTTCGGGCGCGAGCTGGAGGCGCGGCGCCTGCACTTGCGCGTGGCCAGCCGTGCCGAGCAGGCCGAGCTGACCTCGGCACTGCGCCGCGGTGGCCCGGCGCCGGCCGACGCGCCCGAGCAGGGGATCGAGGTCGTGGTCGGTCATGAGCCGACACTGGCGCTGACGCGCGAGATGGCCCGCCTGGCGCGGGCGCTGAACGGCGGGCGTGACTGCGATCCTTTGCGCTGGGCCTACCCGTGGGATGACCCGGACACGCTGCGTCTGATCGCTCGGGGCGAGACCGCCGGCATCCCCTTGCTGGAGGGGGCGGAGCTGCAGGCGCGCCTGCGCGAGGCGGCGCCGCGCAGTCTGGAGGAGGTGACGCAGGTCGTGGTGGTCGCCCGGGACGGGGCGCCGCAGGGCCTGACGGAGCGTTACCGGGCGGCGCGCACCGGCGCCACCCGCCCGCCGCTGTCCCACCCGGAGCTGGAGGACATCCTCAACCCGACGGCCAACGTCTGGCTCTATCGCGAGCAGGTCATCGTGGCGCTGGCGCGGTTGCTCGGTTGCGAGCTGGCCGAGGCCGTGACGCTTGCACAGCGGCTGAGCGAGGAGGGGGCCGACGCTCATGAGGGTGAGTTGTCGCGCCAGCTGGGCGAGCGCATAGCCACCCAATGTCAGCTGCCTCACGCCCGGGGGCTCTACCTGCTGCGCACGCTCCGTCAGGCACTGGCCCAGGTGGTCGATCGTGCGGCGGCGCTGATCGAGATCACCGAGGCCTACCGCCAGGCCTACTACCGGGCGCGCTATCCTGCGGTGTTCCAGGCGGCGCGTCTGAACCGGGCGCTGCAGCGGATTACCCCCCGCAACGGCGTCCGCTACGGCGCCGGTGGAGGGCCGGAAGGGGTGGCTTGCCCCCATCGCGAGGCACTCGTCGATCTGTGCCGGGAGGCGCTTAGTGACGGGGTGATCGTACTACCGCCGGATATTAACCGCAGCGACTGGGGGTTTCGTCCCTTGGACCGGGATACGGTCCTCTTCGGCCTTGGGGCCGTTGCGCAGATCGATCGGCAGACCGCCGAGCGTCTGGTGCTTCGCCGCCGGGGCGGCGAGTACCGCAGCGTGATGGACCTCATCATCCGCGGTTTCGGGGGTACGGCGCCGGCGCAGCAGATTGAGCCGCTGATCTTCTCCGGTGCATTGGATCCGTTCGGCCGGGATCGCTGGCGGTTGCGCAGGGAACTGGACGAGGCGCGGGTCGGCCAGGGGTGGCAATACGCCGCGGATGGGTGGGCAAGCTCCTCTGTGCCGGGCGGTTTGGATGCTTGGGGGGGTGTCGACCCCGGGGAGGGGTGGGCCTTCCAGCGCGAACTCGACGTGCTCGCCTGTGTCCCGTCACGTCAGTACTTTCCGGAATCCGCGTCGGCCGAGCAGCGCCTGCGTCCGGTCCGGTGACCCTGCGGGGCCGGGGCTTGAATTCGCCGCCGATCTCGCGCACAGTATGCCCACGCTAACGGCCGACGCGGTCGTATAGGCATGTAAAGGAAGGTGCCGAGACCCGGAGTCGCTCGACGGCCCGCGGCTGGCTCGGCATCGTCAAATGGGCCTAGGCCCCTGTCCGAGACACGCCCCGCACGGTGCGCGGGCGCATGCCGCACAAGAACCATCGGAAGCAGTAGAGAGGCGAACAATTCGCAACCTGCCCAAGCGTTGGCGGTGACGTGGAAGTCTCCGATCCGAAGCGGGGCACTGTATCCATGGCGCGCGTGCGCCGATAGGGAAGATCGCCAGACAGAGGTGACCTATGAGTGTTCAGACTGAGCAGGACTTCGGGGCGGACCCGACCCAGGTGCGGGACACCGACCACTACACGGAGGAGTACGTCGACGGGTTCGTGGACAAGTGGGACGACCTGATCGACTGGGACAGTCGGGCCCAGAGCGAGGGTGACTTCTTCATCCAAGAGCTCAAGAAACGGGGTGCCAAGCGGGTACTCGACGTCGCAACCGGCACGGGTTTTCACTCGGTTCGTCTGCGCGAGGCCGGTTTCGAGGTCGTGAGTGCCGATGGTAGCGCGGAGATGCTGGCCAAGGCCTTCGAGAATGGGCGAAAACGTGGCCATATTCTGCGCACCGTCCAGGTCGACTGGCGATGGCTGAACCAAGACATCCACGGTCGCTACGACGCCATCATCTGCCTCGGCAACTCCTTTACCCACCTATTCAACGAACGCGACCGCCGCAAGACCCTCGCCGAGTTCTACTCCGCCCTCAACCACGACGGTGTCCTGATCCTGGACCAGCGCAACTACGACGGCATCCTGGATCACGGCTACGACTCCAGCCACACCTACTACTACTGCGGAGACGACGTCTCGGTCTATCCCGAGCACGTGGACGACGGGCTGGCGCGGTTCAAGTACGCGTTCTCCGATGGGTCGACCTATTTCCTGAACATGTTCCCGCTGCGCAAGGAGTACACGCGGCGGCTGATGCGGGAGGTCGGCTTCCAGAAAATCGAGACCTACGGCGACTTCAAGGAGACCTATCGGGACGCCGATCCGGACTTCTTCATCCATGTCGCCGAGAAGGCCTATCGGGAGGAGGAATAACCTGATGAGTCAGTATGATGACGAGGCCATCGAGGTGGCCCGCCAATATTACAACAGTCGCGATGCGGACAACTTCTACTTCCACATCTGGGGTGGTGAGGATCTGCACGTCGGCATCTATCATGACGAGGACGAGCCGATCTTCGACGCCAGTCGTCGGACCGTCGAGCGCATGGCCTCGAAGCTGAGCAACCTGAGCGCCGACAGCTACGTGCTGGACGTGGGCGCCGGTTATGGCGGCGTGGCGCGCTACCTGGCGCATACCTACGGCTGCCGTGTGGTCGCCCTGAACCTCTCCGAGCGCGAGAACGAGCGCGACCGGCAGATGAACAAGGAGCAGGGCGTCGATCACCTGATCGAGGTGGTCGATGGTGCCTTTGAGGACATCCCGTTCGACGCCGAGACCTTCGACATCGTCTGGTGCCAGGACTCGTTCCTGCACAGTGGTGATCGCCCCCGGGTGATGAGCGAGGTGACCCGTGTGCTCAAGAAGGGCGGCGAGTTCATCTTCACCGACCCGATGCAGGCCGACGACTGCCCCGAGGGCGTCATTCAGCCGATCCTGGACCGGATCCACCTCTCCACCATGGGCACGCCGAGCTTCTACCGCGACGAGCTGAAGAAGAACGGCATGACGGAGCTGGAGTTCGAGGACAACACGCCCCAGCTTCCGCGCCACTACGGCCGTGTCCACAAGGAACTGGAGCGGCGCGGGCACGAGCTCGACGGCATCGTCTCCGACGATTACGTCGCCCGCATGAAGAAGGGTCTGCAGCACTGGGTCGAGGGTGGCAACAACGGCTACCTGACCTGGGGCATCTTCCACTTCCGGAAGGACTGATCCCGCGCACTTATCCATTTCTCCCGGGCCGCGCGCGGCTGCGGCCGCGCCGCCGGGTTTGTATAACCTGAGAATCCTTAGCGAGAAGGAGTAACCATGAGCAAGCGCTACCTCTTTACGTCTGAGTCGGTGTCCGAGGGCCATCCGGACAAGATGGCCGATGCCATCTCCGATGCCCTGCTGGACGAGTTCCTGCGCCAGGACCCGAAGTCCCGCGTCGCCGCCGAGACCATGATCCAGACCGGCATGGTCGTCGTTGCCGGCGAGATCAAGACCACGGCCAAGATCAACGTCGAGCCGCTGGTCCGCGACGTGGTCCGGGAGATCGGCTACACCAGCTCGGACATGGGCTTCGACGCCGACACCTGCGCGGTCCTGAACGCGCTGGGCGAGCAGTCGCCCGACATCAACCAGGGCGTCGATCGCGAGAAGGAAGAGGAGCAGGGCGCTGGCGACCAGGGCCTGATGTTTGGCTACGCCACCAATGAGACCGACGTGCTCATGCCGGCGGCCATTCACTACTCCCATCTGCTGGTCAAGCGCCAGGCCGAGGTGCGCAAGAACGGGAAGCTGCCGTGGCTGCGCCCGGACGCCAAGAGTCAGGTCACCTTCCAGTACGAAGGCGACAAGATCGTTGGCTGCGATGCGGTGGTGCTCTCCACCCAGCACGACGAGACCGTGGACCAGAAGACCGTCCACGAGGGCGTGATGGAGGAGATCATCAAGCCCGTGCTCGGCAGCACCGGCTGGCTGACCAACGACACCAAATACCACATCAACCCGACCGGGCGCTTTGTTACGGGCGGCCCGCTGGGTGACTGTGGCCTGACCGGCCGGAAGATCATCGTCGACACCTACGGCGGCATGGGTCGCCACGGTGGTGGCGCCTTCTCGGGCAAGGACCCGTCCAAGGTCGACCGTTCGGCCGCCTACGTCGGCCGCTATGTGGCGAAGAACGTCGTCGCCGCCGGCCTGGCCGATCGTTGCGAGGTGCAGCTCTCCTACGCCATCGGCGTCGCCGAGCCGACCTCCGTCAACGTCGAGACCTTCGGTACCGGCAAGGTCGACGAGGAAGTGATCAACAAGCTGGTCCGCGAGAACTTCGACCTGCGTCCGTACGGCATCCTCAAGATGCTGGGTCTGGAGCAGCCGATCTACCGCCCGACCGCCGCTTATGGCCACTTCGGCCGCGAGGACATCGACGTGCCGTGGGAGCGCACCGACCGTGCTGCTGCCCTCAAGGACGCCGCTGGCCTCAAGTAACTGAATACGCAAGGAGTAACTCGATAGCATGAGTAATCAAGACTACAAGGTTGCCGATATCTCCCTGGCCGACTGGGGCCGCAAGGAGATCAAGATCGCCGAGAGCGAGATGCCGGGTCTGATGGAGACCCGGCGCGAGTTCGCCGCGCAGAAGCCCCTCAAGGGTGCGCGCATCGCCGGCTGCCTGCACATGACCATCCAGACCGCGGTCCTGATCGAGACCCTGCAGGAGCTGGGGGCCGAGGTTCGCTGGTCCTCCTGCAACATCTTCTCCACTCAGGACCAGGCGGCCGCTGCCGTTGCGGCCAACGGCACCCCGGTCTTCGCCTGGAAGGGCGAGACCGAGGAGGAGTACTGGTGGTGCATCGAGCAGACCATCAACGGTCCGGACGGCTGGAAGCCGAACATGCTGCTGGACGACGGTGGTGACCTGACCGCCGTGATCCACGAGCAGTACCCGGACATGATGAAGGACATCTACGGTGTCTCCGAGGAGACCACCACCGGCGTGCACCGTCTCTACGAGATGAGCCGCAAGGGCGAGCTCGGCATGCCGGCGTTCAACGTCAACGACTCGGTCACCAAGTCGAAGTTCGACAACCTCTACGGCTGCCGTGAGTCGCTGGTCGACAGCATCAAGCGCGCCACCGACGTCATGATCGCCGGCAAGGTGGCTGTCGTGGCCGGCTTCGGCGACGTCGGCAAGGGCTCGGCGCAGTCGCTGCGTGGCCTGGGCGCCCAGGTGTGGGTCACCGAGGTCGACCCGATCTGTGCCCTGCAGGCCTCCATGGACGGCTACAAGGTCGTCACCATGGAAGAGGCCGCCCCGGTGGCCGACATCTTCGTCACCGCCACGGGCAACTACAATGTGATCACCCACGATCACATGAAGGCGATGAAGGACGAGGCCATCGTCTGCAATATCGGCCACTTCGACAACGAGATCGACGTGGCGAGCCTGAAGCAGTACAAGTGGGACGAGATCAAGCCGCAGGTCGACCACATCGAGTTCCCGGACGGCAAGAAGATCACCCTGCTCGCCGAGGGCCGTCTGGTGAACCTGGGCTGCGCCACCGGCCACCCGTCCTTCGTGATGTCCAACTCGTTCACCAACCAGGTCATGGCTCAGATGGAGCTCTACAACAACCCTGGCAAGTACGAGAAGGACGTCTACGTGCTGCCCAAGCACCTGGACGAGAAGGTTGCGGCGCTGCACCTGGGCCGCGTCGGCGCCAACCTGACCCGTCTCAGAGAGGAGCAGGCCGAGTACATCGGCGTCTCCGTGGATGGGCCGTTCAAGCCGGAGTGGTACCGCTACTAAGCCGGTAAGCCACTACGGCTTGACCGACAGACCCGGGGGCGGCCCAGCAGCCCCCGGGGTCTCGGTTGAGCGCCCAGAGCGTTCAGCGTTCAGCGTTCGGGCCAAGCGGTCCGAACGCTGAACACTGAGCACTGAACGCTTCGAGTCAATCGGAGGGGTTCAATGGAAAGTCAAAAGAAACACCCCCGCGTCTTCAGTTTCGAGTTCTTCCCGCCCAAGACGGACGAGGGGGCCGAGAACCTGAAGGCCACGCGGGAGCGCTTGGAGCGGCTGAACCCGGCCTACTTTTCGGTGACGTTCGGCGCCGGGGGGTCGACCCAGGATCGCACCTTCGAGACGGTCATCGACATCCAGCGCAGCAGCACCGCCGACGCGGCGCCCCACCTGTCGTGCATCGACGCCAGTCGGGATCGGCTCAAGCAGATGATCCTCGACTACAAGGAGCAGGGTGTGAAGTACATCGTTGCCCTGCGCGGCGATCGGCCGTCCGGCTCCGGATCCATGGGCCAGGGCGAGCTGAGTTACGCCAACGAGCTCGTCGAGCTCATCCGCGAGGTCACCGGTGACCACTTCTACATCGAGGTGGGTGCCTATCCGGAGTTCCACCCGGAGGCCCCGGACGCCCTGACCGATATTGAGAACTTCGTCCGCAAGGCCAAGGCCGGCGCGGACTCGGCAATCACGCAGTTCTTCTACAACGCGGATTGCTACTACCGCTTTGTCGAAGATTGCGAGAAGCGCGGGGTGGACATCCCGATCGTCCCCGGCATCATGCCGCTGATGAACTTCGAGCAGCAGGCGCGTTTCGCCGCGGCCTGCAAGGCCGATATGCCGCGCTGGCTGGCACAGCGGATGGAGGCCTGGAAGGATGACCCGCAGTCGCGGATGGAGTACGGCATCGACGTCGTGACGCGGCTGTGCGAGGACCTGCTGGACAACGGTGCGCCCGGTATCCACTTCTACGCCCTGAACAAGGCGCCGGTGGTCGAGCGCATCTGGCACAACCTCGGGCTGTCGGAGCAGACCGGCGGCGAGGTGCGCAAGCCGGACGAGGTCGAGGTGCCGGCGCAGCCCTGAGACCGGCGCTGCACCAGAATCGGCCGGAACGAGACCCCCGCCGGGCAGGTGCCTGGCGGGGGTCTTTTGCAATGGGCTGGGGCCGATGGGTCGGTTTTAGAGGTTCTCCTCCAGCCATTCCAGCTCCTGCCAGAGCTGCGCCGGGAGCCGGTCGCCGAACTGCGCGTAGTGATCGCGGATAAGCTCGATCTCCCGCCGCCAGCCCGGGGCGTCCACCTCCAGCAGGTCGGTGAGGGTCTCCGGGCCGATCTCCAGGTCGCTGAGGTCGACGTCGCCGGGGCGAGGCAGCCGCCCGATCGGGCTCTCGAGGGCGTCGATCTCGCCTCGGTTGCGCTGGAAGATCCACTTCAGGACCCGGGCGTTATCGGAGAAGCCCGGCCAGATGAAGCGGCCGTTGTCGTCCTTGCGGAACCAGTTGACGTGATAGATCGTCGGTAGCTGGCGTCCCGACTGCTCGCCCAGCCGGAGCCAGTGGGCGAAGTAGTCAGCCATGTTGTAGCCGCAGAACGGCAGCATGGCCATGGGATCGCGGCGCAGGGCCCCCAGGTTGCCGGTGGCAGCGGCGGTCTTCTCGCTGCCCATGACCGAGCCGAGGAAGACCCCGTGCTGCCAGTCTCGCGCCTCCTGGACCAGGGGGATGGTCTCGCCCCGGCGGCCACCGAAGATGATGGCGTCGATGGGCACACCCGCCGGGTCGTTCCACTCGGGGGCGATCGCCGGGCACTGGTGGGCCGGGGCCGTGAAGCGGGCGTTGGGATGGGCTGCCGGCTCGCCGCTGTTCGGCGTCCACGGGCGTCCTTTCCAGTCGGTGAGTTCGGCCGGCGGCTCGTCGGTCATCTCTTCCCACCAGACGTCGCCCTCGGGCGTTCCGGCGACGTTGGTAAAGATGACGTTGCCGTGGAGGGCCTCCATGGCGTTGGCGTTGGACTTGTACGAGGTGCCCGGCGCCACCCCGAAGAAGCCGGCTTCGGGGTTGATGGCGTAGAGGCGCCCGTCAGAGCCGAACTTCATCCAGGCGATGTCGTCGCCGATGGTCTCGACCTTCCAGCCCGGCATGGGCGGCCGCAGCATGGCCAGGTTGGTCTTGCCGCAGGCCGACGGGAATGCCCCGGCCATGTACTGGACGTCGCCATCGGGGCTGGTGAGCTTGAGGATCAGCATGTGCTCGGCCAGCCAGCCCTCGTCCCGGGCCATGGCCGAGGCGATGCGCAGGGCGAAGCACTTCTTGCCGAGTAGCGCGTTGCCGCCGTAGCCCGAGCCGTAGGACCAGATCTCCCGGGACTCGGGGAAGTGGACGATGTAACGGTTGTCCGGATCGCAGGGCCAGGGCACGCCGGGGTCGCCGTCACGCAGCGGATAGCCCACGGAGTGGAGGCAGGGGACGAAGCGTCCGTCACGGCCGAGGACGTCGAGCACCGGCTGACCTACACGGGTCATGATGTGCATGTTGGCCACGACGTAGGGCGAGTCGGTGAGCTGGACGCCGATGTGCGCGATCGGCGAGCCCACCGGCCCCATCGAGAAGGGAATCACGAAGAGGGTGCGGCCCTCCATGCAGCCGTCGAACAGGCCGCGGAGGTGGCTGCGCATCTCCTCCGGGTCGGCCCAGTTGTTGGTGGGGCCGACGTCGTCGGGATCGGTCGAGCAGATGAACGTGCTGTCTTCAACCCGAGCCACATCGGCCGGGTCCGAGCGAATGAGCAGGCTGTTGGGGCGTAGCTCGGGGTTGAGCCACTGGGCGGTTCCGTCGGCGACCATGAGCTGGCACATGGCCTGGTACTCGTCCCTTGACCCGTCACACCAGTGGACGTTGCTCGGTCGGCACAGCTGGCGGATCTCCTCGACCCAACGAAGCAGCTGTTGGTGTTCCGTCATGGTTCCTCCCGTGGGGCACGGCGTCGGTTTTAGCAACGACCTATCAATGAACATGATGGGTCATGGTTTCGCGATTGTTAAGTCGCAGCCTACCACGGTGTCCGCGTTTGCGGCCTGAACGGGGTGCGTTATGGTTACGGCATGAGCCAAAGACGGAACACCACCGCCGGGATGCCTATCCACCCGGGCGAGGTGCTGCTCGAGCAGTTCCTTGAGCCGGCCGGGTTGTCCCAGTACAAGCTGGCCCGCGCCATCGGCGTGCCGCCCCGGCGCATCAATGAACTGGTATTGGGCAAGCGCGGCATCTCAGCGGATACCGCGCTGCGTCTGGCCCGTTTTTTCGGCACTGCGCCGGAACTGTGGCTGCAGCTGCAGAATCAGTACGACCTGGATCGTGCGCAGATCGTTTTGCAGGGCAAGTTGGAGACGATCCAGCCGCTGGCTACCAGGGAAGGATCTCCCGGTTAGGGGCGTGCCAGAAGCGCCCCGAGTCCTCCAGGCTGACGTGGTCCATCCGGTCGATCAGCCCGGCAGCGGACTCCGGCGGGTCGATTAGGCCGTTTTGGCTGGTCATGTCCGTGCGCACCCAGCCGGGGTGTAGCAGGGCCACGGCGATCCCGCGCGGGCGTAGGTCGTGGGCCAGCGAAACGGCCGCCATGTTCACCGCGGCTTTCGACATCCTGTATCCGTAGCTATTGCCAGAGGTGTTGTCGCCGATCGAGCCCATGCGACTGGTGACGATCCCCAGTTTACCGCCGTCGCTGAGCAGGGGATGGAGAGCTTCCGCGGCCATCAGCGGGCCGAGGGCGTTGGTCTCGAACTGGGCGCGGATACCCGCCACTGCGGCCTCGTCGAGGGCGCCCAGGCGCTGGACCCGCATCAGCCCGGAGACCACCAGGACCCATTCCAGGGGTTGCCCGGACAGTTGGTCGGCCAGGGCATCGAGCGTGTCGTGCCGGGTGATGTCCACTCCTTCGTGGACCTGGGCGCCGGTGTTGCGCAACTCCTCCGAGGCGCTGCGCGCGGTAGCGATTACGTGGTCGCCGCGCGCACAAAGCTGCCGCGTGGTCTCCAGGCCGATGCCTCGGTTGGCGCCTAGGATCAATTTCGCCATTATGCTGCCTCCTAGTGGTGATCGCCCTCGGCGCGGCGCCAGAGCAGGTGGAGGATCGGGGCGGTATCGCCGCCACTCCCCCGCTCCTGCCAGAGGTCGCCGGCGGCCGCGGCGGTGGCCATCCAGCTCGCCACACAGCGGGCCTCATCCGGACCGCCGGGATGCCCCCGGTAGGCGATGACGCTGATCAGGCCGCCGGGCCTGAGCAGTTGCCGGGCGGCGTCCAGTGCCGGCCTGGTCCGCTCCGGGTGCGTCGTGACGCTTCGGTCGCCTCCGGGCAGGTAGCCGAGGTTGAACATGACGGTATCGACGCTGCCGTGCCAGTCCGGCGGCGTCAAGCCGGCAAGGTGCCGATGATCGGCCTGGACCAGGTGGCAGGCGGGCAGGTGTCCGCGTGCTGCTAGGCGAGCCCGCGTATTCTGCAGGGCGTCCCACTGCAGATCGATGACCAGGATACTGCCTCCGGGGTTGGTCTGGGCGGCCAGGAAGCAGGCATCGTGGCCGTTGCCGGCCGTGGCGTCGACCGCGCGGCCGCCACGGCCCAGCACCTGGGCCACGTGGCGGTGAGCGGTCTGCGTCAGGGGTTCGCTCATTCCGGGCGAGCGGGTGCCAGGCAACCCTCGGGCAGTGGTGCGTCCTCGAGCAGGTGCTCGGCCAGCCGCTCGGCTAGGTAGGGGGCCTGGAGCATGGCGCGGGCGCCGAGGCCGTTGAGTACGGCGGCCGGTCGGCCGGGGATTCGGCCGAGCACCGGGCAGCGCTGCGGGGTGGCCGGTCGGGTGCCGGCCCGATGCTCGACGACCTCCATCCGTGGCGGCCGAGAAAGCAAACGGGGGAGCTGGCCGAGCAGGGTTTCGCGACCGGACTCGGTGGCTGCGGCAGGGGTGTCGGGCTTGCCGTAGGTGGCGCCGAGCCGGAAGACGCCGCGCTGTCCGGGCTGCGGTGCCAGGTAGCCAGCTCGGCCATGGTAGATGTGGTTGGGGATCGGGTGCGTGGGGCGCACGGTGAGCACCTCGCCGGGGACGCACTGCAGACCGACGCCGGCCAGCCAAGGGTTGTCCGAGCCGCTGGGGCCGTCGCAGAAGACCACCTCACGGTAGCGCTGGCCCTGCCAGGTGACTCCATCGGCATCGGTTCGGAGCGCCTCGGTCGTTACCATCCCGTCGCGCAGCGAGTCCCGATCGCGCAGATAGTCGGCGACGTGACCGAGCAGCGCCGGGACGTTGACCTGCCCACCGCGGATCTCGAACCCGCCCCAGGGGTCGGCCAGAACGCCATCGTGATCGCCGGGTGAGAACTGCCGCCCGAGCCAGCGGGCAAATGCCGGGTCGAGGCTGCGCTTCTGGAATTGCCGCAGTTCTTCGCGGCCGCCGGCCATGTGCAGGATGTCGTGGGACTGCAGCAGACGCTGCCCGAAGCACCGCTCCAGGCTGCGATAGCGCCGCCACGAGCCGGCGGCGGTCTCCGCGCCGCTAGGGGGGAAGGTCAGGCGCGGACCGGCGATCGGTGTGGCCAGTCCCGGGGTGACCCGCGAGGGGGCGTCGGTCTTGCCGTCATCCACCACAGTCACCGCCGCTCCGCGTTCGAGCAGACTCAGGGCGACCAGGCTGCCGGCGAGGCCCTGGCCGACGATAAGGAAGGGGGGTTGGCTCATTGGGGACTCCTCACAGCGGTCACAGGTTGATGTTGCGGTCTTCGATCTCCGGCAGAGCAGGGCGCTCGCCACGGGCGCAGCCACGCAGCCATTCGATCTCGCGCGCCCAGCCCTCGGGGCCGGCGGGCGTCTCGAGCAGTTGTGGCAGGGCGCGGGTGCGGGCGTCGGTGACCGCGCGCTCAAAGGCGTCGGGGCCGATCTCGCCACGGCCGATAAGCGCGTGCCGATCCTTGCGACTGCCGCAGGGTGGGCGCGAGTCGTTCAGGTGCAGCGCGACCAGCCGGCGCAGGCCGATATGGGTGTCGAAGGCTGCCCACATGGCCTCCCAGCCCGTAGCGGTATGCAGCTCGTAGCCGGCGGCAAAGGCGTGTGCGGTGTCGATGCAGACCCCGAAGCGTTCCGGGGTCTCCAGCCGTTCCAGGATGGCGGCCAGCTCGGCGAAGTCGGCGCCCACGGTGGTGCCCTGGCCGGCGACGTTCTCCAGGACGAGACAGACATCCGTTTTGTCCGGGTGGTTGCGGCAGATGGCATTGAGCGTGGCCGCAATGGCCTCGATCCCGGCCTCGGTTCCGGCCTGGAGGTGGGCACCGGGATGGAAATTGAGCAGTTCAATGCCGAGCCGGTGGCAGCGCTCGAGTTCGGCTTCCAGCGCTGCCTGCGACTTGGCGTGCTTTTCCGGATCGGTGGCAGCGAGGTTGATCAGGTAGGAGGCGTGGCTCATCACCGAACCGATGCCCTGCTCCGCCCGAACGCGTCGGAAGGCTTCGGCCTCCTCGGCAGTGATCGGCTTGACCTGCCAGCTGCGCTGGTTTCGGGTGAAGACCTGGATGCTATCGCAGCCGATCTCCCGGCCGCGTTCCGGGGCGCGCTGCGGCCCGCCGGCCGCCGAGACGTGAGCGCCGAGTTCGGGCATGGCTTGTCCTCCTCGGGAAAGGGGCGCAGTCTACTAATATTGGGGTAGGCACGCATGGGTTATGACATCAGCGCGAAGGAGGTCGCAACATGTCGAAAGTGTGGGTAGTGGCAGCCGACGCAGCCCAGGCACGGGTCTTTGCCAGCGACCAGCGCTCGGGCCAGTCCCTGCAGGAGGTCGAGACTTGGGTGAACCCGGAGCTGCGTGTACCGGCCCATGAGTTGGTGACCGACCGCCCGGGTCGGATCTCGGAGTCCGCCGGAGGTGGGCGCCATGCGATGGATCCGCCCACCGACATCAAGGAGGTGGAGTCAGATCGTTTTGCCCGTGAGCTGGTGCGATGGCTTGAGCAGGCCCATCAGCAAAAGCGTTTCGAGCATCTGGTGGTGGCGGCTGCGCCGCATTTTCTCGGACAGATCCGGCATCACTTAGATGGTGGGCTGAAAGCGGCGATCAGCCATGAGGTGGACAAGGACATCTGCCACTTGGAGCGGCCCGAGCAAATCCGCAAACATCTGCCGGATTTCCTCTTCTGAGCAGCCGATGCCACACCCGCAGACAGCAAGGCCGCCCTTCGGGGCGGCCTTGCTGTATTCCACCGGTCCGTGGGGAAGACCCGGCGCCCGGGTATGGTGCCGATCAGGCGCGGGCCCTCTGGCGCTGCCCATGCCCCGACGGGGCCATGCCCAGCAGGTACTGGATCGGCGGGAAGGTCGCGGCGGCCGCGGCCAGGCCGAGCCCCACGGAGATGCCGAGCAGGCCCAGATAGTCGGTGGCTCCGTACAGGTTGGCCCAGCTCGCGCCGGTGTGGGCCGGCAGCAGGAATACCGAGATGAGGGCCACGACACCGCCCACGCCCAGGGCGCTGCCCAGGGCCCGACCGAAGTTGCGGAAGCTGCTGCCTACGCGTGCGATGAGCAGGGCCAGCAGGATAAGGTCGACGATGGCCAGGATGATGATCGCGGGCAGGGTGCCCCCGAGGAACTGGATCGCCACGGTAATGGTTTCCATAATCATGCTTCTCTACCCCCTTCGCTGGTTCAGGACATGCGGCCGTGGAGCATGGCGTTGTAGGCCGGGAGCAGCAGGTGCTCCTTCATCACCCAGGCCATCCAGTGCTCGCGGTAGGGGCTGATGAAGCCGAACGAGGGCGTCATTTCCAGATCGTAGTTGAACTCCACCAGGATCGCCTGGCCGATTTCGGTAATCAGCGGGCAGGAGGTGTAGCCGTCGAACTCGGCGGTGGGCTCCCGGTCCTGGATGACGCGGATCAGGTTCTCGACCATGACCGGGGTCATGTTCTTGACCGTGGCCGAGGTCTTGCCGATCGGCACGCCGCAGCAGTCGCCGGCTCCGAAGACGTTCGGGTAGCGCTTGTGCCGGAGCGTGTACTGATCCACCTCCAACCAGCCGCCATCAGCGTAGGGGGCTTCCCGGGCCGCGAGATCGCTCTCGCGCAGCGGCTCGGGGGCGCTCATCGACGGCGGCAGGTGGATGAAGTCGTAGGACTCGGTGTACTCCCCGTCCCCGTCCGATTCGAAGGTGACCCGCTTCTGCTCCGGCTCGATGCCCTTGACCCGGTGGTGCCAGTGCACGTCGATGTCCCGCTCCTCGGGGAAGTGGCGCTTGAGGAACTCGTCGATATCCGGTTGTGAGAACAGGCCGTCGCCCGGAGCGTAGTAATGGAGGTCGGCATTGCCGCGCATGCCTCGCTGGCGCAGGCGGTGCTCGGTGATCATGCTCATCTTCAGCGGGGCGCCGGCGCACTTGATCGCCCCCGGCGGGCGGATGAACAGGCCCTTGCCGCCTTCCTGCAGGTAGTTCTCCACCGCGTTCCAGGTGGCGGACGCGTTGCCGGGGTTGTCGTAGACGCAGCCGATGCCGTGGGAGCCGATCAGGTCGGCGCTCATGCCGTCGATGCGGTCGAAGCGCAGCTCCAGACCAGTGGTCACGACCAGGTAGTCGTACTCCAAGGTCTCGCCCTCGTCGGTGACGAGGCGGTTGTTCTCCGGGTCGTACTCGGCGACCATCGCTTTGACCCAGTTGACCCCGCTGGGGACGTAACGCTCGTTACGGTCCTCGGTCTTGCTCCGAGGCCACTCGCCGGTGGCCACCAGCGTCAGTCCGGGCTGGTAGTAGTGGTCCTCGCGGCGGTCGACGAGGGTGATCTCGGCGCCGTCCAGGGCCCGGCGCAAGCGGTTGGCGGCGTTGAGCCCGCCGGCGCCGGCACCGACGATCACGATGCGGGCGTTGGTCTGAACCGCCCGGGCCGGCTCGCTGTGGAGCAGGGTGCCCGCCCCGAGGGCGCCGGCCGCGATCGCCCCGGTGCTCATCCCGGAGAGCTTGAGGAAGTCGCGCCGGCTGCAGGCCTCCACCAGGCGCTTGAGGTCGAGCCCCTCGGACCCGGATGGGGAGTGGTCGTTCATCTCGCTCCTCCTGACTGCATGCTGCAGTTGTTTTTTGTCCGCTTGTGAAGCGCCGCGGATCGGTTATATCGATCTCTCGCGATGTTTGCTCAATGTATACGAGTGGCGGGCGCTGTCAAAGCGTCGATTTGATATTAATCATGTCAATGATGGTTCGTCGCCCCGGGGTGAGGGGGCGGCTCAGTCGCGGTGACCGCACAGTCGCGACAGCCCCTCCCGATGCCCGACCTCGTGGCTTGACGGGAGACGCGCCCCCTCCGGGTCCTGGAGCCAGGCAAGCAGGTCCGCGTGTACGCGGTCGCGCTGCAGGTCGCGGGTCAGCAGGTGATGGCCCTCCGGGTAGAGGGCCAGGCGCCACTGTCTCGGCGGGCGCTGCGGGAGCCGATGGAGCATCAGACAGGTGGGTTCTGGCGGGATGACCTCATCCTGCTCGCCGTAAAGGATCAGTGCCCGCGAGTCCAGCTGCTCGCTGGCCTCTAGGGCGCGGTCCATGAGGTCGGTGACCCCGGCCAAGGCGCGGGCACTGACTTCGCGCTGGATGAGCGGATCCTCTCGCCACTCCTCGAGGACCTCGGGGTTGTCCGTCGGATCGACCCCCAGATCCTCGCCGCTCAGGCGCAGACCGGGGGTCAGGCGTGAAGAGAGCCACAGGCCGGTGCGCTGATACCAGGGCATCGCCTCGCGCCCCCAGACCGCCGGGGCCAGGAGCGCGGTGCCGGTGATCGCCTCCGGCGATTGTTCGGCGACCAGGATCATGGCGATGGCCCCGCCCATGCTATGGCCCATGAGGTAGAGCGGGGTATCGGGGTAGCGTTCGGCCAGCAGCTCGACGGCCGTGGCGGCATCGTCGATCAGTGCCTGCCCCCCAGGCCAGGTGCCCGCGTCCCCGGTTTCACCGAAACCTCGGTGGTCGTAGGCGTAGGTGGCGACCCCGCCCTCGGCGAGGTATTCGGCAGCGAAGCGCATGCCGCGGCTATAGTCATTGAGCCCGTGCAGCGCCAGAACCACAGCGTCGGCGCTGTCGTCGTGCTCGGGGCCCCAGCGTCGGTAAGGTAGCCGGTAACCGTCGTCGGCGAGGATGTACCCCTCACCCCAGGCGGGTGTCTCGCCGGGCGGGTCTGCCGGGCCGTCCACAGCGGCGCGGCTGCAGCCGACCGCCAGCGTGGCAAGCAGCAGCGGGGTGATGGCGAGGGTCAGTCTGCGCAAGGGGGCCCCGGTTGGCTGCCTACTGGTCGCGACGGCGCATGAACAGACGCATCTGCGCCTCGAGGCTGTCGGCAAAGGAACGCGCCTCGATCTCCCGGTCGATGGCTCGGTGGAGTTCCCGCAGCTGGTCGAGGGAGAGTTCCTGCAGCCGCTGCTTGATATCGGGTTGTTTCTGCAAGGGGTCTCGGTTCATCCGTCCTGAGTTGGTTGGCGCCTGGTGGGTGGCTTGCGTCTGCGACCTGTTCCGGTGGCTCAGGCGGCCTGAGCCTCGGCGGCCAGCTCATGGATGCGATCGACCATGGCGAAGAAGCCGTCCCGCCGGTTGGGGCTGAGGTTGCGCTCCAGTCCCAGCTGGCGGAACACCTCACGGATATCGGTTCGCTGGATCTCGTCCGGCGTGGCGCCGGAGTAGGCCATGAGCACCAGCGCAATCAATCCCTTGACGATGAAAGCGTCGCTGTCGGCGAGGAAGACCAGCCGCTGCGGGTCGTTTTCATCGCGCCGGCACACCAGCCAGACGTTGCTGGTGCAGCCCTCCACCCGGTTGGCCTCAGTCCGTTCCGCCTCCGGGAATTCCGGCAGTTGCCGGCCCAGGTCGATCAGGATGCGGTAGCGTTCCTCCCAGTCCTCAATGAACTCGAAGGTCTCCTTTAACTCGTTGAGATCCATAGGCTTTTGTCGTGATCGGAGTCTGGCCGGTGCGGTGGGTCCGGCACCGGGCGGAGTACAGATAGGGATCTATAGGATAATACGTTACGACCGATTCCGCGAGGCCGTCCGCCGTGCGTAGACGGTGATCTCCTCACGGTCGTGATAGAGCTGCGCGGCGTGCACCCGCGCGCCGGTGGCTCGGATCGCCTCCAGGGCGTGGCGCACGGTCTCCAGTGGACGGCGCATGGGCAGCTTCAGATTGAATACTGCCGCCCTGGCCCGCGCCTCGCGCAGCCACTGTGCCATCAGGCGTGTGATCCCCTGCGGCCGGTCCACGACGTCGCAGACCAGCCAGTCCACCTCCGCTCGTGTCCGGAAGCGGAAGGCGTCGGTACGCCGGTGTTCGACACCGGGATCTTGGGCAAGGTCCGGGGCGAGCGGGCCGTTATCGATGGCGGTCACGGTGAGCCCGCGCTCGCGCAGCAGCCAGGTCCAGCCGCCCGGGGCCGCCCCGAGGTCCACGGCGTGTTCGCCGGGGTAGGGCTGCTCGTGCTCCGGAACCAGGCGGTGGAGCGCCTCCTCGAGCTTGAGCACCGAGCGGCTTGGCGCGCTTCGCGGCATCCGCAGCCGGGGGATGCCGCCCGGCCAACCGCTGGCAGGGCCGACACCGGCTAAGCAGTGGCGGGAGTCGGGGAACAGCAGGCGCAGACGCTGCTGCGGATCGCCGGCAGTCACCCCGGCCTGAGTCAGCGCGTGGCGCAGGGGGCCAGCGAAGCGTCGGCAGAAGCGGGCCAGGGGACGGCCTTCGTCGCTGTCCGGGTACTCGAGCCATGGGGAGGCACCGCCGGTCGCCGGGGGCAGCGCCGCCGCAATGGCTTCCGCGCGGCCGCCTTCCGGGAGCCCCTGCAGCTCGTCGAATAGGCCGGCTGCAGCGCGTGCAAAGACCAATGGCGGTGGCTGTTGCGGGGCGTCCCCGGCCGGGGCGTGGAAGACCACATAGGCGCTCTGCTCCCGTGCCCGGCAATAGCCGTGTACGCCGATTTCGCGCGCCGCTGCGGTAGCCTCGGAGGCGAGGCTCTGCTCGTAGCCGGCGCGGCAGTGGAGGATCCAACCTTGCCATTCCATGGCCCCATTGTACGGGTAGCGAGCCCGCCCCGGGGGCGACTATGCTGAGAAGGCGCATTCGTACCGTGCCTGAGGGGTATACCCATGGAAACCGTTCTTATTGTCGTCCTCGCCGTGCTGCTTTCGATCGTCGTCTCGGCGATCCGGGTCCTGCGCGAGTACGAGCGAGGTGTGATCTTCCAGCTCGGGCGTTTCTGGAGCGTTAAGGGCCCGGGCCTGATCCTGGTCATCCCCTTCATCCAGCAGATGGTCCGCGTCGACCTGCGCACGGTGGTCATGGACGTACCGAGCCAGGATGTGATCTCGCGGGATAACGTCTCGGTCGGCGTCAACGCGGTGCTCTACTTCCGCGTCATCGACCCGCAGCGGGCCATTATCAATGTTGAGGACTACCTCTCGGCGGTCAGTCAGCTGGCGCAGACCACGCTGCGATCGGTGCTTGGCCAGCACGAGCTCGACGAGATGCTGGCCGAGCGGGACAAGCTCAACGCGCACATCCAGGAGATCCTGGATCAGCAGACGGACTACTGGGGCGTGAAGGTGGCCAACGTGGAGATCAAGCACGTCGATATCGACGAGTCGATGATCCGGGCCATCGCTCAGCAGGCCGAGGCCGAGCGTGCCCGGCGGGCCAAGGTCATCCACGCCGAAGGCGAGATGCAGGCGGCCGAGAAGCTGCGGGATGCCGCCGAGGTGCTCGGCCAGAGCCCGGCCTCGCTGCAGCTGCGCTACCTGCAGACGCTGGTCACCGTGGCCAACGAGAATGAGAGTTCTTCGATCGTCTTCCCGCTTCCGCTGGAGCTGTTGCGTGCCTTTGGATACAGCGAGGGGCACGGGCCTGGTAGCGGTGCCCACGGGCAGGGGACGACCACCGGTGATGGAGGTGCGCGCTGAGCCGACGGCGGAGCCAGGGGGTCGAAGGTGGGGAGCGCCGGGGACGGCCGCGGCAGCGGCCCGCCCCCGGCGCCGAGGATGCCGCGCAGATCGAGGGCTTTCTCGACGCCCTGTGGGCCGAGCAGGGGCTTTCCGATGCGACCCTGTCGGCCTATCGCTCGGACCTGGAGGGGTTTGCCGCGTTCCTTGACCGGCGCCACGGGGGCGGGCTTGCCACGGCGCAGCGCAGCGATGTCTTGGCCTATCTGGCCGAGCGGGTGGCCGCCGGGGCGCGGCCGCGGACCACGGCGCGTCTGCTCAGCAGCCTGCGCCGCTTCTATCGCCGGCTGGTATCGACCGGGGTCCGTGGCGAGGATCCCACCGCCGAGGTCGAGGCGCCCCGTCTCGGCCACCCCCTGCCGGGCACGCTGACCGAGCGCCAGGTCGAGGCCCTGCTTGCTGCGCCGGATACCGACGAGCCGCTGGGACTGCGGGACCGCTGTCTGCTTGAGGTGCTCTACGCCACCGGGCTTCGGGTCTCGGAGCTGGTGGCATTGCGGGTGGACGGGGTAAGCCTGCGCCAGGGTCTGGTGCGGGTCGTCGGCAAGGGGGGGCGGGAGCGTCTGGTCCCGCTAGGCGAGGAGGCCCTGGACTGGCTGCGCCGATACCTGGATGAGGTGCGTCCGCTGCTGCTTGGTGGTCGGGTGGCCGAAGCCCTATTCGTGACGCGCCGCGGAGAAGGGCTGACGCGTCAGGCCTTCTGGTACCGGGTCAAGCGCTACGCCGTCGAAGCGGGGATCGATCCGGCCATCTCGCCCCACACGCTGCGCCATTCCTTCGCCACGCATCTGCTCAACCACGGTGCGGATCTGCGTGCTGTACAGATGCTGCTGGGCCACGCCGATCTGTCCACCACCCAGATCTACACCCACGTGGCCCGGCAGCGTCTGCAACAGCTCCATGCCGCGCACCACCCGCGCGGCTGAACCCGGCCGGAGGCTCAGCGCTCCAGGTGCTGGAGCTTGTCCGGCTTGCCGTCCCACTCCTCGGCGTCCGGCGGCGGATCCTTCTTCTCGGTGATCAGCGGCCACTTCTGGGCGAGCTCGGCGTTGAGCTCTAGGAAGTGCTCCATGGACGGCGGCAGGTCGTCCTCGGAGTAGATAGCCTCGGCCGGGCACTCCGGCTCGCAGAGGGTGCAGTCGATGCACTCATCCGGGTCGATGACCAGGAAGTTCGGCCCCTCGTGGAAGCAGTCCACGGGGCAGACCTCCACGCAGTCGGTGTACTTGCACTTGATGCAGTTCTCGGTGACGACGTAGGTCATGTAACTGGCTCCGTTGCCGTTTCAGGTCCTTCACCTGGGAGGTGATGGTGCCCAACCGGGCACCCTACCCGCGGCGAGCATTCTAACGACTCATGCACCGCGGTCCTACTCCTCGCACTGTCCCTTCAGCCAATAGATGGTCTCGAGGGCTTCCCGCGGGGTCAGCCCATCCGGGTCAAGGTTTTCGACCGCCGTGCGGACCGGGTCCGGTTCGGGCTCCGGCTGCGCCGGCGGCTGCAGGACCGGTTCGGGGCCGAACAGCGGCAGCTGGGCGGAGCCGCTGTCGTCGCCATCGCCCGACTCGAGGCTGCGCAGCTTCTCCCGAGCTGCCTGGAGGACCTCCTGCGGGACCCCGGCGAGGGCGGCCACCTGCAGTCCGTAGCTCTGGTTGGCGGGGCCGTCGCGCACGGCGTGCAGGAAGACGATGCGTTCGCCGTGTTCGGCGGCCTCCAGGTGGACATTGATGACCCCGGGGTGGATTTGCTCCAGGGCGGTCATCTCAAAGTAGTGGGTGGCGAACAGCGTGAAGGCCCGGATGCGCGTGGCGAGGCGCTCGGCCGTCGCCCAGGCCAGGGCCAGGCCATCGAAGGTGCTGGTGCCGCGGCCGATCTCGTCCATCAGCACCAGGCTCTCGGCGGTGGCGTTGTGGAGGATGTTGGCCGTTTCGGTCATTTCCACCATGAAGGTGGAGCGGCCCGAGGCAAGGTCGTCGGCGGCACCGATGCGCGTGAAGATGCGGTCGATGGGGCCCAGGACCGCGCGTTGCGCCGGGACGAAGGCGCCGGCGTAGGCTAACAGCGTGATCAGGGCGGTCTGCCGCATGTACGTCGATTTGCCGCCCATGTTCGGACCGGTGATCAGCAGCATGCGCCGGCGGTTGTCCAGGCGGACGTCATTGGGCACAAAGGGGGCATCCAGGGCCTGTTCGACGACCGGGTGCCGGCCGCCCTCGATGCGTACCCCGGGGGTGTCGGCCAGCTCCGGCTGGACATAGTCGAGGGTCCGGGCCCGCTCGGCAAAGGCGGCCAGGGCGTCTAGCTCGGCCAGTGCGGCGGCGCTGTGCTGGAGGGGGGTTAGCTCGGTGGCGAGGCCGGCAACCAGCTCTTCGTAGAGCGCCTTCTCGCGGGCCAGGGCGCGCTCGCGGGCGGAAAGGACCTGCTCTTCGAAGCGCTTGAGTTCCGGGGTGATGAACCGCTCGGCCGCCTTGAGGGTTTGGCGGCGGGTGTAGCGCTCCGGCATTTGGCTGCTCTGGCTGCGGCTGACCTCGATGTAGTAGCCGTGGACTCGGTTGAAGCCCACCTTGAGGGTCGGGATCCCGGTGGCCGCCCGCTCCTCGGCCTCCAGCGCAGCCAGGTAGTCATCGGCATTGCGCGACATCGAGCGCAGCTCATCGAGTTCGCCGTCGAAGCCGTCAGCAATGACGCCGCCGTCACGCACGGTTGCCGGCGGTGCATCGATGATCGCCCGCTGCAGCAGGTCGACGGTCTTCGGGTGTTCATCGAGCTCGACCCCAAGCTCCTGCAGGCGGTGGCTGTTGAGCTGCCCGAGAAGGATCTGCAGCTGGGGCAGACGCTCCAGCGCATCGCGCAGGCCGGTCAGATCCCGGGGGCGCGCCGTGCCGAGGGCGACCCGGGCGAGGATGCGCTCGACGTCGGCGCAGCCTTCTAGGGCGTTGCGCACGTCGGCGAAGGCACCGTCGGCCAGGGCAGCCACGGCGGCATGGCGGGCAGCGATGGTCCCGCTCTGACGCAGGGGGCGTTGGAGCCAACGGCGCAGCAGCCGGCCGCCCATCGCGGTGACGCTGGTGTCCATCACCGAAGCCAGGGTGTGCTCGGTCCCCCCGGAGAGGTTGCGCTCGATCTCCAGGTTGCGCCGGCTGGCGGCGTCGATGGTGATGGCCTCGTCCCTCGACTCGACGGTCAGGGCGCCCACGTGGGGCAGGGCAGCCCGCTGAGTCTCATTAATGTACTGCAGGAGCGCACCGGCGGCGGTCACCGGGGCGTGCAGCTCCTCGGCGCCGAAACCGGAGAGGTCGTGAGTGCCCAGCTGGCGCAGGAGCAGGCGCCGGGCTGTATCGTGCTCGAAGTGCCACGGCGGGCGGCGCTGTGCCACGCATCCCCCCTCCGGCGCCGGAGTCTGGTCATCATCGGGGAGGATGAGTTCCGCGGGCCTTAGGCGCTCGAGCTCGGCAGCGAGGGACTCCTGGTCGGGTGCTTCGAGCACCGAGAAGCGCCCGGAGGAGAGCTCTAGGGAAGCCACGCCGAATCGGCCCTTGGGCCCTGGGGCCACGGCGGTGAGCAGGTTGGCACTGCGCTCCTCGAGCAGGGCGTCCTCGGTCAGGGTGCCGGGGGTGACCACCCGCACCACCTGGCGCTCCACCGGCCCCTTCGCGGCGTTGGGATCGCCGATCTGCTCGCAGATGGCCACCGACTCGCCGAGCCGGACCAGGCGGGCGAGGTAGCTCTCGACGGACTGGACTGGCACGCCGGCCATCGGGATCGGCGCGCCCGCTGATTCGCCCCGGGTGGTCAGGGTGATGTCGAGGAGTTTCGCGGCGCGCTCGGCATCCTCATAAAATAGTTCGTAGAAATCACCCATCCGGTAGAACAGCAGAGTCTCCGGATACTCCGACTTGATGCGCAGGAACTGTCGCATCATCGGGGTGTGTCCGGCGCCTGCCTCGGCGGTTTCGGCCTCTTGGGTAGCTGCTGCCATGGGGTGATTCCGGTGCCGCGTTGGATGAGGGGGAGATATGGTACACGACGACCGCACACTGCAAGAGCACGCGCGACAGGTTGGTGAGGCGTTGCAGCGATACGACCTCAGTCTGGCGGTGGCGGAGTCGTGCACGGGCGGGTTGCTGGCCAAGATCCTGACCGATGGTGGTGGTGCGTCCAGCTGGTTCGAGCGTGGGTTGGTGGTTTACAGCAATACGGCCAAGCGGGAGTTGGCAGGCGTCCCGCAGCGACTGATCGAGCAGCACGGCGCGGTCAGCCAGGAAGTGGCCGAGGCGTTGGCCCTTGGGGTGCTGGGCCGCGCGCCGGTGACCCACAGCGTGGCGGTGACTGGTGTCGCCGGCCCCGAGGGCGGGACGGCGGCCAAGCCCGTGGGCACGGTGTGGATCGCCTGGGGGTCGCCGGCCGGGGTCCAGGCCCGGATGTACCGGTTCCCAGGGGATCGGGACGCCGTGCGCCGGGCCAGCGTGGCTATGGCCCTTGAAGGGCTGCTGGAGCGTTGCCGGGGGGCGGCTTGAGCGGTGGTGCGGACAGGCCGCGTCTATATCAGATACTCCAGCGCTGGGCGCTAGCGGCCGATACCTCGAGTCAGGGGGCGTGACGGCGCCAAGGATGCCGGCGGGGCTGTTAGAATCGTTCGATGGTGCCGGGTGAAAGACTCGGCCGGGTTGTGGAATAATCCGCGACCCTGGCGGCGGGCCGGTGGCAGGGACGCAGACCGGGTCGAGGGGGCGCCGGAGCCCGTCATCATGGGGCAATCACGCGACGAGGTGGATTCGGAAATGGATGACGATCGCAAGAAGGCGCTCGGCGCCGCATTGGGGCAGATCGAGAAGCAGTTCGGCAAGGGCGCCGTCATGCGCATGGGTGACGCCCGTGCCGTGCGCGGGGATGTCAAGAGCATCTCCACCGGGTCACTGGCCCTGGATGTGGCGCTGGGTATTGGTGGCCTGCCGCGCGGGCGGGTGGTCGAGATCTACGGGCCGGAGTCGTCCGGGAAGACGACACTGACCCTGCACATCATCGCCGAGGCGCAGAAGGCCGGTGGCGCGGCGGCATTCGTTGATGCTGAGCACGCCCTAGACCCGGACTACGCGGAGGCGGTCGGGGTGGATATCAACGACCTGTTGGTCTCGCAGCCGGATACTGGCGAGCAAGCGCTGGAGATCGCCGATATGCTGGTCCGCTCGGGAGGGCTCGACGTGGTGGTGGTCGACTCGGTGGCCGCCCTTACGCCGAAGGCCGAGATCGAAGGCGAGATGGGCGATTCCCACGTGGGTCTGCAGGCGCGGCTGATGTCCCAGGCGCTGCGCAAGCTCACCGGCAGTATCCAGCGCTCCAACACTTTGGTGGTTTTCATCAACCAGATCCGCATGAAGATCGGTGTGATGTTCGGCAGCCCCGAGACCACTACCGGTGGCAACGCGCTCAAGTTCTACTCGTCGGTGCGCATGGACATCCGCCGCCTCGGGGCCATCAAGAAAGGTGACGAGGTCCTTGGTAACGAGACCCGGGTCAAGGTGGTCAAGAACAAGATGGCACCGCCGTTCAAGCAGGCGGAGTTCGAGATCCTCTACGGCGAGGGGATTTCCCGCGAGGGTGAGATCATCGATATGGGCGTCGCCCAAGGGTTCGTGGACAAGTCCGGTGCCTGGTACAGCTACAACGGGGATCGCATCGGGCAGGGCAAGGACAACGCCCGGCAATTCCTGCGCAACAATCCGCAGATCGCCGCCGACATCGAGGCCCGCATCCGCGAGAAGGTCCTCGGTACGGCTATTCCCGAGGCCGAAGCGACCGAGGGCGACGGTTCCGGCTCGGATTCGGACTCCGGCAAGGGGGCATGAGCGAAGCCGGGGTGGAGCCCGGGGCTGTGCGGGATGTAGCCCTGCGCCTGCTGGGCCGGCGCGAGCACACGCGGCGTGAGCTGGCGCAGAAGCTGGCCCGCCGCGGTTTCGATCCGGGCGAGGTGGAGCCGGTGCTCGAGGCCCTGGTCGATGAGGGGTTGCTGGACGAGACGCGCTTTGCGGAAGTCTTTGTGCGCAGCCGCGTCGAGCGGGGCCAGGGTCCGGTGCGTATCGCGCAGGAGCTTCGCCAGCGCGGAGTGATCGGCGGTGTGATCGACGAGGCGCTGGCGGACGCCGGTGTCGATTGGTGGGAGCAGGCCCGCGCGGTCCGTCAGCGTCGCTTCGGCGCGGTCGTTCCTGCGGATCGTCGAGAGGCGCTGCGGCAGGCGCAATTCCTGCAAAGGCGCGGGTTTACGGCAGAACAGGTGCGTGCGGCTGTGGCCGCCGCGGACGAAGACGACGAAAGGGGCCCGTATGGGTGAGAACATGACATCGGCGCAGTTGCGCGCCGCCTTCCTGGAGTTCTTCAGGGAGCGGGGGCACGAGGTCGTGCCGAGTTCGCCGTTGGTGCCGGCCAACGACCCGACGCTGCTCTTTACCAACGCCGGGATGGTCCCCTTCAAGGAGGTGTTTCTCGGGCGGGAGCAGCGCGGCTACCAGCGGGCCGCGAGCAGCCAACGCTGCGTGCGCGCCGGCGGTAAGCACAACGATCTTGAGAACGTCGGCTACACCGCCCGGCACCACACCTTCTTCGAGATGCTTGGCAACTTCTCGTTCGGCGATTACTTCAAGCGGGATGCCATCCGCTACGCCTGGACATTCCTCACCGAGGTGGTCGGCCTTCCGGCCGAACGGCTCTGGGTTACGGTTTACGAGGACGACGACGAGGCGGCGCGGATCTGGCTGGAAGAGATCGGCGTGGATCCGGCGCGCTTCCGGCGAATCGGTGCCCACGATAACTTCTGGTCCATGGGCGATACCGGCCCCTGTGGTCCGTGCTCCGAGGTCTTCTACGACCACGGCCCCGAGGTTGCGGGCGGTCCGCCGGGGTCCGAGGACGAAGACGGCGACCGCTATATCGAGGTCTGGAACCTCGTCTTCATGCAGTATGACCGCGACGCCGAGGGCAATCTGCACCCGCTACCGAGCCCATCCATCGACACCGGCATGGGGCTGGAGCGTCTGGCTGCGGTCATGCAGGGCGTTCACGATAATTACGAGACGGACCTGTTCACGCCGTTGCTGGATGCTGCCGGCGAGATCGCCGGGGTGGCCGACCGGCGCAAGCCGTCGCTCAAGGTGGTCGCCGACCACATCCGGGCCTGCTCCTTCCTGATCGTCGACGGGGTGCTGCCCTCCACGGAGGGGCGCGGCTATGTGCTGCGACGCATTATTCGCCGGGCCGTGCGTCACGGCTACCAGCTGGGCATCGATGAGCCGTTCTTCTATCGCCTGGTCGAGTCGCTCGACACGGTCATGGGGGAGGCGTTCCCTGAGCTTCGCGAGCGCCGGGAGTTTGTCGAGAAGATCCTTTTCCAGGAGGAGAAGCGCTTTCGCGAGACCCTCGAGGACGGTCTCGCGCTGCTCGACGACTACCTTTCGGGCAGCGACAGCGGGGTGATCGACGGTGAGGTCGTGTTCAAGCTCTACGACACCCACGGGTTCCCGGTGGACCTGACCGCCGATATCGCCCGCGAGCGCGGCCTGGAGGTGGATGATCAAGGCTTCGAGGCGCGCATGGCCGAGCAGCGCGAGCGCGCGCGGGCGGCGAGCCGGTTCGGCGGTGCCCGCGAAGAAGTGGTCGATGCCGGGGAGAGTCGCTTTACTGGCTACGAGACGCTGGAGGATGTCGGCTCGGTGACCGGCCTGTATCAGGATGGCCGCTCGGTGCAGCAGCTGCAGGCTGGTGAGCAGGGCATGGTGGTTCTTGACCGGACCCCGTTCTACGCCGAATCGGGTGGCCAGGTGGGCGATCGCGGCGAGATCCTGGCCAACGGGCTACGCTTCCGGGTAGAGGACACCGTCAAGCAGGGAGACGCCCACGGCCACCTGGGGCGGCTTGAGGCGGGCCAGCTGGGCGTGGGGGACCAAGTGACCGCTCGGGTGGATCGCGGGACTCGCGAAGCGACCGTGCGCAACCACTCTGCCACCCATCTGCTGCACGCAGCCCTGCGCGAAGTCCTCGGCGACCATGTCCAGCAGAAGGGGTCTCTCGTGGCACCGGACCGGCTGCGTTTCGATTTCTCCCACTACGAGGCGCCGTCGCGCGAAGAGCTGGCGGGAATCGAGGCGCGCGTCAACGAGGAGATCCTCACCAACCACCCCGTCGAGGCCGCGAACATGGCCTACGAGGACGCGGTGCAGGCTGGGGCCATGGCCCTGTTCGGTGAGAAGTACGGGGATACGGTGCGGGTGATCTCGGTGGGTGATTATTCCCGGGAGCTCTGTGGCGGCACCCACGCCGCGCGGACTGGTGACATCGGTCTGTTCAAGATTGTTGACGAGACCGGCGTTGCCGGCGGGGTGCGCCGTATCGAAGCGTTGACCGGTGAGCGTGCCCTTGGCTGGGTCCAAGAGGCCGAGGAGCGACTCAATCGCCTCTCGGATCTGTTGCGGGTGGGTCCCGACAACCTGGTGATGAAAGTCGAGCAGCTCAGCGAGCGCGCCCGCGAGCAGGAGAAAGAGATTGAGCGCCTCAAGCAGAAGCTCGCGACCCAGGCCGGTCGGTCACTGCTAGACGATGCTGGCGAGGTTGCCGGTGTCCGCTTCCTGGCCACCTGCGTTGAGGGGGGTGGCAAGGGGTTGAGGGATACGCTGGATCAGCTCAAGAACCAGCTCGGTAGCGGGGTGATCGTGCTGGCGGCGGTCCAGGGCGAGAAGGTTCAGTTGGTCGCGGGCGTGACCAAGGACCTGACCGATCGCCTCTCCGCCGGTGATCTGGTTAATCATGTCGCCGCCCAGGTCGGGGGGCGTGGCGGAGGACGGGCGGACTTCGCCCAAGCGGGCGGGAAAGACCCAAGCCGCGTCAATGATGCGTTGGCTTCTGTGGAAGCCTGGATTAAGGATAACTTGACTTAATGGCGTCTAATAACCATCCTATAATGCTTTCAATAGGAGGGTGAGGCGCCCCTGCTAGCTGAGGAATGCCCATGGGGCTGGTAGTCAAAAAATTCGGTGGAACTTCGGTCGGGACGACCGAGCGCATCCAGGCAGTGGCCGAGAAGGTCAAGGCTAGCCGCGAGGCCGGAGAGGACGTGGTCGTCGTCGTCTCCGCGATGAGTGGTGAGACCAATCGCCTGGTCGAGCTTGCCGAGTCGATCCACTCCGATCCTCCGGCACGTGAAGTGGACGTGCTTCTGTCCACCGGTGAGCAGGTCACCATCGCCCTGCTGACCATGGCGCTGGAGCAGATCGGCTGTCCGGCGCGCTGTTACACCGGTGCGCAGGTGCGGATCCTGACCGACAGCTCATTCAGCAGGGCGCGGATCCTCGATATCGATGCTGAGCCGTTGCAAGAGGATCTGCAGCGGGGACGTGTCGTGGTGGTCGCGGGCTTCCAGGGTGTCGACGAGGAAGGCGCGCTCACCACGCTGGGCCGTGGCGGTTCCGATACCACGGCCGTGGCGCTGGCAGCTGCACTGGAAGCGAGCGAGTGCCAGATCTATACCGACGTGGATGGGGTCTACACCACCGACCCGCGCGTCGTGCCCGAGGCGAGGCGGTTGGACCGTATTACGGTCGACGAGATGCTGGAGCTATCCAGCTTAGGCTCCAAGGTCCTGCAGATCCGGGCCGTGGAGTTCGCCGGCAAGTACCGCGTCCCCCTGCGGGTGCTGTCCAGCTTCGAAGAAGGGCCTGGAACGCTCATCACCTACGAGGAAGAGGGAATGGAAGAGCCGCTGATTTCCGGTATTGCGTTCAATCGCGACGAAGCGAAGATCTCTGTCATCGGGGTGCCGGATACGCCGGGGATCGCGGCGAAGATCCTCGGGGCGGTGGCCGACGCGAACATCGAAGTGGACATGATCATCCAGAACATCAGCCAGCAGGGGCTGACGGATTTCACGTTTACGGTCCACAAGCGCGATTATCAGGCCACCCTGGATCTGGTCCGGGACAACGCCGAACAGTTGGGGGCCCGGGAGGTTTATGGCGATGACAAGATCGTCAAGCTCTCCCTGGTCGGCGTCGGGATGCGTTCCCACGCCGGCGTGGCGAACACCATGTTCCGTGCGTTGTCCAACGAGGGGATCAATATCCAAATGATCTCAACCTCGGAGATCAAGATCTCGGTGGTTGTCGAGGAGAAATACTTGGAGCTTGGCGTGCGCGCCCTGCACAAGGCCTTTGAGTTGGATGTCCAGCCCGTGGCCGAGCTTGAGGGTCTCTCCGACGAGTAGCGCAGTTTCGGTCCTTCGGGGCGGAAAGGGGTGACGGCTAGGTCCCGGACCGCCCTGGAGGGCGAAGCGGCCGCCCGCTCAAGAGGCGCCGGTAGCGGTGGCATAATCAAGGAGTCAAGTTCGATGCTTATACTCACGAGGAGAGTGGGCGAGACGCTGATGATCGGCGACGATGTCAGTGTGACGGTGCTCGGGGTCAAGGGTAACCAGGTGCGAATCGGTGTAAATGCGCCGCGGGATGTCTCCGTGCACCGTGAAGAGATCTATGAGCGGATCCGTCACGAGAAGGATGGCGATGTCCCGGAGGCGGCCCCTGGGCAGGGTGCCGATTCGCAGTAGCTCGAGGGTTTACGGGGAGGGGGTCTATCCCTTAAGGTACGCACCCTACGGAGAGATGGCCGAGTGGCTGAAGGCGCTCCCCTGCTAAGGGAGTAAGGGCGAAAGCCCTTCGAGGGTTCGAATCCCTCTCTCTCCGCCAAAACAACGGTTGACTCGGCAAGCAGTCAACGGCAGAATAAAGCGCTTTATAGCGCCGGTAGCTCAACTGGATAGAGCATCTGACTACGGATCAGAAGGTTGGGGGTTCGAATCCTCCCCGGCGCGCCAACTTACAGCAGATTGTCTGCCAAAACGGCCAGGCTGTCTGCCATCCTCCTTGGACGTGGCACTCACCGGGTGGGCGCCACGATCACTTTATCCCTCGCCCGCACGTAGGTCTCGGTGGTCTCGCCAATCGAGTGAGCGGCCAGGGTCAGGCGCAGCAGGTCGGACTTGCGCAGCGCGGTGAGACAGCCCACCTCGATGATCGCCCGAAGCTGCGGGCCGGAGGCGGCCATCAGCGCCCGCAGCTCCCAGTCTTCCAGGTAGCGCTCGGCGCGCCTGCTCCCGGTTGCGCTGGATGCCCTGACAGGGGTTGGTGTCGGGTACCCCGGCCATGCCCCAGCGCCGGGCGTGGTTGAACGCGGTCGAGAGCGTGGCGATCTCCCGGTTGGCCGTGGTCGGGTAGGGGTGGTTGTCTAGGTACTTGGCGATGTGATGGGGCTTGATCTGATCGAGCCGCGCCTTGCCGAAGAGCATGTGCAGCTTCTGGGCGTAGCGCCGGTAGTCGACCTGCGGGGGTCAATCGGAAACGTACAACCGGCTCGGGGGGTGGTAAGGAAAAGGGGTAGCGCCAAGATACACCGGGGGGCGCCCCCCCCGATGTATCGATTTGGTCGCACGGAGGTCAAAGGCCTTTTTCGTTTAATAGAGATTGCGCGGGCGCCGGCGTAGGGTCAGGCCCATGGCCGCAAAGCCAACCGCCATTAGGCTTAGCGCACCGGGTGCAGGGACCGGTGCCGTGATCTCCTCGCCTTCGATCGTGGCACCATCGAAGGCTAGGCCAGACTGAAACTGGGTATCGTTCCAGTTTACAACGCCGAATTCCAAGGCGTACTCCCCGGGATCCTCGAATTCGTAGGACGCATTGAGCCAGTCCGTGTACCCGCAGCCCTCATCCCAACAGCTTCCGGAGCTATCCCCGAGCGGGGACCAGTCGGGTGCGCCGCCGATCACCGGTGTCTCTTCCGGATCGAGGGTTACGTCGACATCGGGCTCCGGCAAGTTAAACCCGGGCACGGTGTTGCCTTCCGGGGTTGTGCGTGCGGAGAACAGCTGAATCGGATCGTCACCTACGGGAAGTATCTGTGCCCAGGCGTAGTCGGTAAAAGTACCACCGTCAGATGTTACGTAATTGAAATAAAAGCTCAATTCGTCGCCGGCACCTGCTGAAAAATTCGGAGAGGTGATGAGGGACCCTGTGGTCTCGTTTCCAGCGCCGAGCCCGTCTTGATCGACACCGTTGGCGGTGGAGATCCACCCGTACTCGCTGCTACCGAATGGCGATAAATCCACTACCCCGTCGGCCCCGGAAGTGCCACTATTGCCTTCCGTGGTCCATCCCGATAAATCGATGGGGGCTCCCATCGCCGTGCCGCTAAGGCCGGCCGCTGCGACCAAAGTGGCGATACCCACGCTCCAGTGAACCCTTGTGATCGTCTTCATGATCGCCTCCACTTCTCATGCGCTGTCTGGAATCAGAAGGTTTCATCCTTTACCAATGTGAGTGAATCGACTCGTTTCCCCCCGGGGGTGCGAATAGCAAGCAATTGGTGGGCCAACCCTGAAAGGGCGGCGGGAACCGGGGTAGTGAGTGTCTCGGGCAAGTGGTAGCCCGGTTGCGGGCGTGCTGGGTGTAAAATTCGCCGACACCTGAGAGCGCGTTTCAACAAAACCCCCGTTCGCCGCCCCCGCCGGCCGGCGTGACGATGTCGCGCGAGGACAGCCCCTCGCCGCCCTCCGGGGGCGCTAACGAAATCTGCATGGGTGACGGCCTCATCAGGTCACGCCGCGGTGGCCCGAGATGTTGTGCGATAGGGTAAGGCCGACAGATGGCTGAGTTTGCCCTAGATCAGGACACCTGCGAGGCAGTCCGGATGGGCTATATTGCCCCCTGGGAGGCGGGAGGGGCGTATGGCAACTATCGACAAGCGCTTCAGGCGCTGGCTGGCGGGGGCCACCGCGAGGGCCGTCGTAGATCCGCAAGCTGTCCAGAATCCAGGCCGACGCGCGGAGATGGGCACGGCAGCGGGAGCCCGGGGTGGACACCGGCTCCTGCCCCGACGTGACCGCGGGCATTTCTGCCCTCTGCGCAAGCTCAAGCAGTCGTACGAGGAGAGTCCTGGTCTAGTCCACAAGTAGAGGTATGACCAGTCAGCTCGCGACGATTAGGAGCTACAATGCGCATCCTTTTTGCCACTCACCATAAATACCCTCCTGAAATCTTCGGCGGGCTTGGCGTCAACACACACCGTCTTGCATGCGGACTTCTCGAGCGCGGGCACCACGTGGCCGTGGTCGCGGGGTTGAAAGGTGTTGGTCGCACCGGGTTAAGCGCACGACTCAGGATGAAGCTCTTACGGGACCCATCGCCTCAGGATCGACGCATGGGTTACCCCGTTTGGAGAAGTTGGAATCCTGCTACCGTGGTCGAGAAGCTTTCCGCAAAGTTCAAGCCCGACGTCGCCGTACTACAAGGCGGTGCACATTTCGCGCCCATGCTGCAATCACTGCTGTGCCTGGGGATTCCTGTGGTGGCCTATCTCCACACATCCGACCGTCTTCCAATGCAGCATGATGCCCCCAAGCCGCCACGTCTTTCCTTCTTGGCCAACTCAAGTTACACCGCGTCGCTGCACGGCGATAAATATGTGTCGAGAATCATCCCTCCCTTGGTCCATCCCGAGGACTATCAAACCGAGACGGATCGCTCCTCGGCGATCTTCGTGAACCCGGCAGGCTACAAGGGACTGGACATCGTTCTGGCGCTAGCGCGGGCACGCCCGGACGTGTCCTTCCTTTTCATCGTGAACAGCATGCGCAAGTCCCTTGACATCAGCGGGTTTCACAACATTCGCGTTATCGCCCCCGTTGAAGACATGAGAAAGGTGTATGGCAGGGCGAGAGTCGTGCTGGCGCCCAGCAAGGAGGAAACCTGGGGGCGTATTGCGACCGAAGCGCATGTCAACGGTATCCCCCTTTTAGCTAGCAATGCCGGGGGGTTGCCCGAGGCCGTTGGGCCAGGCGGGATTTGCCTACCGTTCAAGGCGCCCACGGCGGAGTGGGTGCGGGCCTTTTCCCGTCTGTGGGACGACCCGGCTACCTACGCTCATTTTTCGAGGGCTGCTCAGCGTTATTCGCAAAGGAAAGAGATACAGCCTGAATACCTCATTCGAGCCTTTGAGGCCCACTTGGATTCGCTCGTGAAGCCCAGTGATAACCATTGGCAGTGATCTCGTTGTCGATCCGTTCCGCGGTGTGGAGGTCCGTGCTGGGCAAGATCATCCCTTCTGGTGCTGACTATCGGAGTCCGCAGCGCCTGACTGAGGTTTCAGATTTCGGGGCTTCTCTACGGCCGGCAGTGCGCCCGCCGTCGCGGGCCGCTTCCCCATCCCCAGCCGCCTCGCAGCCGGCGCAGTGCGCCGCTGGGCCGAAGGCAGCGCGTCGCGTTTATAGTGTGTTGGATATTATGGACGCTACACACAACAGCGATATGGCGAGGAGGTCTTCGGCATGGCGATCACCACTGAGCAGGTCCACGCCGCCGCCGATGCCATCACCGCGCGAGGAGAGCGCCCGAAGAAGGGGGGATCACGTCCTTAAAGCCCGGCCCGTAAGGGCCGGGCTTTTTTTTACGGGTGGTGCTCGCCCAGGCCCTGACGGCCGACCCAGTCGCGGGCGAACTGCCAGGCCACCCGTCCGCTGCGCGAGCCGCGATCCAGGGCGTAGGCCAGTGCCGCCTGGCGGGTCGTCTCGGTGTCGCCATCGATCCTCCCGCCCAGATACTCGATCCAGCCACGGACGATCTCCAGGTAGCGTTCTTGGGCAAAAGGGTGGAAGGAGAGGCGTACGCCGAAGCGCTCGGACAATGAGATGCGTTCCTCGACCCCGTCGCCGTGATGGAGCTCGCCCCCGCTGAGGTGCGCCTGGCGATTGTCCGCCATGTGCTCGGGGACCAAATGCCGTCGATTGGATGTGGCGTAGAGCAGGGCGTTTTCGGCGCTGGAGGTCAGGGAGCCGTCCAGCACCGCCTTGAGGGCGCGGTAGTGCTGGTCGCTCGCGTCGAAAGAGAGATCATCGCAGAAGATGATGAACCGTTCGGGGCGTTGGCCGAGCAGCGGCAGCAAGCCGGGTAGATCGGTCAGGTGCTCGGGCTCGATCGCGATCAGGCGCAGGCCCTGCTCGGCGTAGGCGGTGTGCAGGGCCTGAATCAGTGACGATTTGCCGGTGCCGCGTGCCCCCCAGAGTAGCGCGTTGTTCGCTGGCAGCCCGGCCAGGTGCTGCCGGGTATTGCGGACCAGGGTCTCTTTCTGGCGCTCGATGCCCCGCAGGTGACGGAGTTCGACCCGCGTCGCGGCGGGGATGGGTTCCAGCCAGCCCTGGCCGGCGCGCCGGCGCCAACGAAAGGCGGTGGCCGCGTCCCAGTCTGGCGCCGCCTCGGCGGGCGGGAGAAGGGGTTCGATGCGTTCGAGGAGTTGCTCGGCGCGGTCGAGGAATTGTTCGAGGCGGTCCATGACCCTCCCTTTCTCGTTGGCGTTGCACGCTTGAGTCCTGGTTCAGTTGTTACCATGGCGATCATGATCCGCTTTCACGATATCACCCTGCGCCGCGGTCCAGAGCCCCTCCTGGAAGGGGCGAGTGCCGCCATCGACCCGGGGCACAAGATCGGGTTGATCGGTGCCAACGGCTCGGGCAAGAGCACCCTGCTGGCTCTGCTTCGCGGTGAGCTGGCCACGGATCGCGGCGAAGTCGAATACCCCGGGGGGTGGCGGATCGCCTCGATGGCACAGGAGACTCCGGCGCTCGAGCGCGCGGCGGTGGACTTTGTCCTCGATGGGGATGCGGTTCTGCGCGCGGCAGAGCAGGAGGTGGCCGCCGCCGGGCGCGCGGGGGACGGGCACCGGATCGCGTCCGCGCATGCCCGGTTCGAGGCGGCGGATGGCTACAGCGCGCGGGCGCGGGCCGAAGAATTGCTGCACGGCCTCGGGTTCGCCCCCGCAGATTCGCAGCGGCCGGTATCGGCGTTCTCCGGCGGCTGGCGGGTGCGGCTGAGCCTGGCCCAGGCACTGATGACGCCGTCGGATCTGCTGTTGCTCGACGAGCCGACCAACCACCTCGATCTGGAGGCGGTTCTTTGGCTCGAGCAATGGCTTCGCGAGTACACCGGGACGCTGTTGCTGATCTCCCACGACCGGGCGTTGCTCGATCGGGTCGTCGACGGGGTGCTGCACATCGAGCAGCGCCGACTCACCCTCTACAGCGGCGGCTACAGCGATTTCGAGCGCCAGCGGGCCGAGCGCCTCGCCCGGCAGCAGGCGCTTTACGAGAAGCAGCAGCGTGAAATCGCGCACATGCAGCGGTTTATCGATCGCTTCCGGGCCAAGGCGAGCAAGGCTCGGGCCGCCCAGAGCCGGATCAAGGCGCTGGAACGTATGGAGCGGGTTGCACCGGCATACGCAGATTCGCCCTTCGAGTTCGGGTTTAGCGACACGCCTGCCGTGGCCAACCCCTTGATCATGCTGGATGGGGTAGATCTGGGATATGCCGCCGACCCCGTCCTGCGCGGGGTGGCCCTAAGTCTGGCGAAACAGGAGCGCGTTGGCCTGCTGGGAAACAATGGCGCCGGCAAGTCGACGCTGGTGCGTGCCCTTGCCGGCGAGCTGGCCCCGCTGGCTGGCGAGATGGTGCAGGCGTCGGGCCTGCGGGTCGGCTACTTCGCCCAACATCAACTGGAGCAGCTGGATCCCGAGGCCAGTCCACTGGAGCATCTTCAGCGCCTTTCGCCGGAGGCCTCGCCCCAGCGGCTGCGGGATTTCCTGGGTGGTTTCGCCTTTGTCGGGGATCAGGCTACCGCCGCGGTGGCGCCGCTCTCCGGTGGCGAGAAGGCCCGGCTGGTGCTGGCGCTGCTGGTCTGGCAACAGCCGAACCTGCTGCTGCTCGACGAGCCGACCAACCACCTCGATCTGGAGATGCGCCACGCACTCACCCGGGCCCTGCAAGGGTTCACCGGGGCGGTGGTGGTGGTTTCCCACGATCGCAGCCTGCTGGGGGCAACGGTTGAGCGCTACTGGCTGGTCGCCGATGGCGGTGTTCGGGGCTTCGATGGCGATCTGGACGACTACCACCGCTGGCTGCTCGAGCGGCGCCGTGGGGGAGACGGACCACGACGAGGTGACGGGCGTGGTGCCCGGGAAGCCACCCCGGAAGCCGCCCATACTGCCGAGCAGCGCAAGGCGCAGCGGCGCCGGCAGGCTCAGCAGCGCGCGGCACTGAAGCCGTTGCGCGAGCGCGCCGAGCAACTGCTCGAGCGCATCGAGGCGTGCGATCAGGCGCTGGCTCGTTTGGAGGCGCAGCTTGCCGATCCGGAACTCTACAGCGGCGACAACGAGGCCCTGACCGGGCTTCTGCAGGAGCAGGGTCGGCTGCAGCGTGAGCGGGATGCGCTGGAAGCGCAGTGGATCGAGGCGGAGGAGGCGGTCGAGGCCGCTCAGGCCGCGGGTCAGTAGCTGTCGTGAAGCGGATGTCAGGCGGGGGTGCCGGCCGGGCGCTGGCTACCCGGCCGGCCAGGGGGTCAGGCGCTCAGGTCGCTACGGATCTGCTCGCGGACCCGGTGGATCCAGACCAGCGCCGCGATGATCAGCGCTGCGCCGAGGCCCAGCACGGCGGCCTGCTCCGGATTGCTGAGCAGCTCCATCTGTTTGCCCGGGGCGAGGTCCGTCAGCACCTTGCGGCTGGCGTCGTCGGCGGTGGCACAGAACTGCGCGAAGGCGAACCCGACGTAGACGACCACGGTGCCCAGAAAGCCTACTAGCGCCGCCTGCCGGATTCGTTCGGACTGCTGGTAGCCACGTTCATAGTCCCAGTAGCCCAGCGCCGTGCGCTGGAACTCGAACTCTGCGGCGCGCAGCTTGTTGCCGATCTTCTCGTAAAGGAAGAAGGCAATGCCGATCAGCACTGCGGCGATGGCCACCCACGGGCTCACCGCCAGGTGCTCGCTCCAGAACTGCTCCACCAGGTAGGCGGTGACGAAGTGCGCCACCAAGAGGATCGCCAGAACGCTGCCCCAAAGCAGCGGGATCCGGCGATTGGTGTAGATCCGTAGCGCTTCGATAATCTCTTCGTTGCGTTTCATAAGCCAATCCTTTCCGTTGTCCGCTCCGGTGCGTGGGGCGAGGGCGCCCGGGGCTTCGCGCGGAGCAATCCGCTAGCAGCGCGGCATTAACCTACTCGCCGGTGTCTGCGGCTGCAAGCAGTCGAGGCGTTTTTCTGCATCCGAGGTATCGGTTTTTCTAACAGTGTCGGTCAGCCGTGGCTGACGTTGCCGAGTCGTTCCTGGAGCGTGTTGAACAACTGGCGTGCCGGCTCGCTGGGCCGCCCGGCGCCACGGTGGAGGGCCAGCTCGATGCTGGGCAGTTCCGGTAGCCCCGTCTCCTGTCCCAGTGTGCGCAGATCCGGATCGAGCATCGAAGGGGTGAGAACCGTCACGGCCAGCCCGGAGCGGACTGCCGCGCGCAGCCCGGCCAGGCTGGTACTGGTATAGGCAATGCGCCAGGGGAAGTCGGCGGCCTCCAGGGCTTCGACGGCTTGCTCGCGGAAGGTGCACACGCCCTGGCGGGAGAGGGCGAGCGGGAGTGGTTCGCGCTCCTCGGCGGCGTACGCCGCCGCTGCCGCCCAGACGAGGGGCTCGCGGCGCAGGACCTCGCCGCCCGGGCTTTTCGGTTGCCTGGTAACGACGGCCAGGTCCAGCTGGCCCGCCTGGACCTGCTCGATCAGGTCAACGCTCAGGCCGCCACTGACTTCGAGCTCGATGCCGGGGTAGCGGGCCTCGAAATCGCTCAGGCTCTCCGGCAGGAACATGATGTAGTCGTCGGGGATTCCCAGCCGAACCCGTCCCTCCATGCGCTCCTCCTGAAGCTCCTGCCAGGCGAGGGCATTTTGCTGCAATAGCCGACGCGCGTGGGCGAGCAGTCGTTCGCCCTTGGTGGTTGTCGCCAGCTTGCGCTGGTCGCGGCGCAGAAGGCGGTGGCCGGCCAACTCCTCCAGGCGGGTAATGTGAGCGCTGACAGTGGATTGGGCAAGGTGCAGCTGTTCGCCGGCGGCCGTGAAGCCGCCTTGTTCAACGACCGCGACGAAGGTCTGGAGCAGCGTTAGATCGAGGATGCGTGTCTTCATGAGCGATCGAGCAACGTGATCGGTTGATTACGAAGATTCGTTTGGAAGATCGAATGATGAGCCCTATATAACGCGGCCCGTTCAGGTCCATCAAAAGGTTAGAGGAGGTCATGCGTTGCTGAACCGTGCGCTGCTTTCGGGTCTTGTGGCTGGTGTTTTTTCGGTAAGTCTGTGGGGCAGTCTGCCGTTGTTGCGCCAACTTACCGAGTTGCCGGCCATGATGACGACGGTAGTGGCCCTGATGGCGGCCGCTGCGGTCGCTTGGTGTTCGGCAATTTTGGTGCGTGAGCCGCACGGCCGAATGCCGGACCCGGATCTGAGCTACTGGCTCGGCGGCGTGCTCTCGCTTGTGGCAGCGCTCTACCTCTACTTCGCCGCGCTGGCCTGGGGGGAGCCAGCACGCGTGACGTTGGTCACGTACCTGTGGCCAGTGGTGTTCGTGCTTGTCGCCAATTGGTTGGCCGGGCGCGGGGTTCAGCCCCGGGTGCTCGTCGGGATGGTCGTGGCGTTTGTCGGCGTGGCGCCGCTGATCCTGGGAGACGCGCCTGCCGGGGTGGAGACTCCGCTGGTCGCTTACGTCTTCGGGGTGATCAGTGGTTGTGCTTGGGCGGCGTTCTCGGTCTACCTCACGCAGGCGGGCTCGATCCCGTTCCGCGGCTATGCGCGAATGTTCGCCCAGGCGGCGCTCATCGCCGTGGTGCTCCAGCTCCTGCTTGGTGAGAGCGTCAGTGCACCTCAGGGTACGGACTGGCTGGCGGCCGCCCTGATCGGCGTGGGTCCGTACGGGATTGCGTTCATGACCTGGGGGCTCGCCCTGCGCAAGGGTCCCACCGGGCTGCTCGGTGTGCTGACCTACATGGTCCCGGTCATCTCGGCGGTCCTGCTGGTTCTCACCGGCTTTACCGAGCCGGAGCCGGCTCTGCTGATCGCGGGCCTGGCCGTGGTCGGCGGTGCGCTGCTGGCGCAGAGCGCCGAGGGTCAGTCCGAGTCGGGTGCCGCCGAGCGGGACCCGGACGCAGTGGAAGAAGCCTCAGCCCGCCGGGCGATGGATCGGGCCAGCCCCGAGAATATGAGGGAGTGAGCTGGGGCTAGGGCGTACCAGTAGAGTAGGCCCCAGACCCCGGCCGGGTGCCAGTGGTTGGCCACCGTGATTTCGGTGCCGCCCCCGGTTCGCGGCGTGAGCTCGATCTCTAGTGCGCCGGAGCCGGGGGCGCGCATGCCGAACCACAGGGTCATCCGCCGCTCCGGTTCCAGTTCGATAACCCGCCAAGAGTCGATCATGTCGCCCACGCGTAGCTCCGTCGGGTGGCGTCGGCCATAGTTCCTGCCCGGTCCGCCTACCAGCCAGTCCAGGGTCTCGCGGATTTTCCACAGCGCGTTGGCGTAGTAGTAGCGGTTCTCGCCCCCGATGGCGGTGACCACGGGCCAGACGGCATCGGGCTCCGCGGTGGTGACGGCGGAGCCGTGGGCCTTTTTGGCGTAGTAGCTGTAGTCGATCCGGTAGTTGCGGAACATGAAGGCGCCCTCGGTCCAGCGGGCCGCCACGGACCGCTCGCGCTCGGCGCGGAAGACGTCGCGCACGGCGCCGCGGAAGTCCCGCAGCTGCTGGGGTACCAGGCGGCGGATCTCGCTGTCATCGGCCCGGTAGTCCTCACGCAGCCCCTCGATCAGGGCTCTGGCGATCGGTGTGGGGACGGCGGTGACGAGGCGCAGCCAATAGGAGGAGAGCTTCGGAGTCAGCAAGGGGACCGGGATCACTTTCGGGGGGCGCCGTCCCGCCTCCTCGGCGAGGATGCGCATCATCTGGGCGTAGGTCAGGTGTTCCGGGCCGGCGACGTCCAGAATGGCTCCGGCGGTTTCCTCGCACTGCGGTGCCCGACGCAGGTACTCAAGAAGATCCTGCAGCGCAATGGGCGGCGACTGCGCAAAGACCCAGCGCGGCGTGACCATGATCGGGAGGTGGAGCACTAGGTCGCGCATGATCTCGAACGCCGCCGACCCAGGTCCAACGATGATGCCGGCCCGCAGCTCGGTCACCGGCACGGATCCTTCGCGCAGGGTATCGCCGGTCTGTCGCCGCGAGAGGATGTGCGCGGAACTCGCCGACTCGGGCACCAGTCCACCGAGGTAGACGATTCGGCGCACCCCGGCCTCCGCGGCGGCAGCCGCGAAGTTGCGGGCCGCCTCGACATCCAGGGTCCCGAAGGCCTTGCCGGCGCCCATGGAGTGGACCAGGTAGTAGGCCACGTCCGCACCCTGCAGGGCCGGTACTAGGGTCTCGGGCTTGAGGGCGTCGGCAGCGACCAGTTCGGCCCCTTCCCACTCGCGGGCTTCGAGCACCTCGCGGTTGCGGGCAACCGCCCGCACCCGGCAGCCGGCTTCGAGCAGTTCGGCGACCAGGTGGGAGCCGATATAGCCGCTGGCGCCGAAAACCACGTAACGCGAGGAGTTGTTCGCCGCGGAGTCGTGCTGCGGATGGTCCGTGTCCATGATCCTGCTCTTCCCCTGCGTCTGGTCTCCTATCCAGTAGGATGACGGATCAGGGCGATAAGTTCATCGGTTGATTCCGGGCTGTGACACCATGACCCGGTGATGCGGTCGAAGGAGGGGGCGTTGATGGCAAGGGTCCTGGGGCGTTGTCTGCGTGGAGCCGGGGTGTTGCTGCTGCTTGCAGGGGCGCTTTCGATAGCCGGAGGGTGTACCGGACTGCCCGCGGGGGTGGATCCCGTCGATGGGTTCGAGGCGGAGCGGTTTACGGGGCAGTGGTATTCCATCAAACGGCTCGATCATCGCTTCGAGCGGGGCCTGACCGACGTCAGCGCGGAATACTGGATCCGCGAGGACGGGCGCCTCGGCGTACGCAACCGCGGGTACGATCCCAGCGATGAGCAGTGGCAGGAGATTGAGGGTACCGCGCGGTTCCAGGGCGAACCGGACGTGGCCAGCCTGACGGTGACCTTCACATGGCCCATCCGCGGCGGCTACCACGTCATCGCGCTGGATAAGGACGCGTATGAGTGGGCGATGGTCTCCGGTCCGACCCGTGGGTACCTGTGGATCCTCTCCCGGGAGCCGGAACTCGATGAGCAGATTCTGGAAGAGTTGGTCGGCCGGGCCGAGGCGCTGGGGTTCGATGTCGAGGAGCTCCAGCGGGTGGAGCACGGCACGGCGCCATCGGGGTGAGCGGCGGCGGCTGCGGATCCGGCCACTGGCCGGCTCATCGCGGGGCGAATCGGGCGATCAGCGCATCCAGGTCGGCCAGTCGAAACGGCTTGAGCAGGTAGCCGTCCAAGGTGCCATCGGCGGTTTCCAGCGTCTCGTTGGCCGCATCGGCACTCAGCGCCACCACAGGGAGTCGGCACAGCTCGGGATCCGCGCGAAGGGCGCGCAGCACCTCGCGGCCATGCATGTCGGGCAGGTGCATGTCCAGAAGCACCAGATCGGGCTGACACTGCCGGACGCGCGCCAAGCCCTCGGCGCCGGTCCAGGCCTCATCCAATTCGACCCCCGTTTTGCGGCGGATCAGACCGCGGACGACCATCATGTTCAGCTCGTTATCCTCGATGTAGCAGATGCGCATGGGCGCTGCGGGCCTCGTCTCATCGAGGCGCAGGGGGATCTCCGCGCTTGACGGGGAGGGCTCGTTGAGGTGGTGGGGCAGGGTTAGTCGCATGGTGGTCCCGCGTTCCGGGGCGGTGGTGAGCAGGTTCAGGTCGCCGCTCATCATCCGGGCTAGGCGCCGCGACAGCGATAGACCAATGCCACTGCCTTCGATGGAACCGGCCTCGCGTCCGAGCCGCTCGAACGGCTCGAACAGGCGTTCGCGTCGGGCATGGGGGATGCCGCTGCCCGTGTCCGCGACATCGATATGTACGCCGTGCTCGGCGGCGGACCAGGAGACGCTGATCGTGCCCCCCGGGCGGTTGTACTTGATGGCGTTGGAGAGCAGGTTGAGCAGGATCTGGCGGCTGCGGACCGGGTCCGCTCGGGCCCAGGGGGCCGGTTCGGCAGTGTCCTGGCAGTCCACGAAGAGCCCGCGGCGCCGCGCCTGCTCGCCGATCATCGCCAAGCTGTTGCGCACGAGGGCGTCGACGGCCAGCGGCTCGGCGTGAACAGCCAGTTGACCCGCCTCGATCTGCGCGAAGTCGATGACGTCGCCGATCAGATCGCGCAGGTGCCAGCCCGCCGACAGGATCTGGTCAAGGTGGTGATCCCGGTCTGCGGACGCTTCAGGCGGGGTGTGGTGGAGCAGCTGAGCGAAGCCAGTAATGGCGTTCAGCGGGGTGCGCAGCTCGTGGCTCATGGCGGCGAGGAATTCCGATTTGGCCCGGCTGGCTCGTTCGGCGCGCTCGCGGGCCTGGCGCAGATCCTCGTTCAGTTGAGCCATCTCCGCTTCGCCCTGCTTGCGCTGGGTGATGTCGCGGAAGTAGACCGCCAGCCCCTCTTCGGAGGGGTAGGCCCGCGCCTCAAACCAGGTCTCGACCGGCGCGAAGTAGGCCTCGAAGACCACTGGATCCCGCTTGGCCATGGCATGGCGGTAATTTGCCTCGAACGCGGTGCCCAGCGCTTCAGGGAAGACCTCCCAGGCCACGCGGCCGAGGATCTGCTCGCGCCGGCAGTTGAGTTGGCGTTCCGCCTCGCGGTTGAGATAGGTGAAACGCCAGGCTGGATCGACCAGGAAGAAGGCGTCGGTGATGCTCTCCAGCGTGGTCTCCAGGCGCTGTGACAGGCGCCGGGCCTGACGTTCGGCGGCCTTGATGTCGGTCAGATCCTGCAGCGCGCCGCGCAGGCCCAGGATGTTGCCGTAGTCGTCCATCAGCGGTTTGCCCAGCTTGCGGACATGGAGCCGGCGGCCGCTGGTGGTGAGGATATCGACATCGACCTGGAAGGGGCGGGCATGGTGGAGGGCGGCGTGGGTGGCTCGGGTGACCGTGGCCCGATGCTCGGGCGGGTAGAGGCCGAGTCCGGTGCGCAGGTTCAGGGGGCGGTCCGGGGGCAGTTCGAGGAGTCGTCGGGTCTCCATGGACAGGTGGATGACCTGTGTGGAGCGGTCGAGCATCCAGCCACCGATCGCGGTGGTCGCCTGCGCGACCTCGAGGAGGGTTTGCTGATCGGTCACCATGGCGTTGAGCCTTCCCTAGCTGCGGCAGCTTGTCCCTCATCCATACCGTGTAAGGGTGTCCGGTGGCAACCCTCATTGTTCCGGCGGCGGCGTGTCGCGCCCTGTCAGCTTTCCCTGACGCGCGGGCGCGGCTACCATAGCCGGCGTTCTGATCAGGGCCAGCGCGAGAGCCAACCATGAGTGAGACCGTCAAGTATGTGCTCGATGAGGCGCGGATACCGCGCGCCTGGTACAACATCAGTGCCGACCTACCTGCCCCGCTGGCACCGGTGCTCCATCCGGCGACGCGGGAGCCCGTCTCTGAGGGGGATCTGGCGCCGCTGTTCCCCCGTGGCGTGATCGAGCAGGAACTGAGCACCGAGCGGGAGATCGAGATCCCCGAGCCGGTCCGTGACGCGTACCGGCAGTGGCGGCCGGCGCCGCTTTACCGGGCGCGCCGCCTGGAAAGGGCCCTCGATACGCCGGCACGGATCTATTACAAGTACGAGGGCGTCAGTCCCGCCGGGAGCCACAAACCAAACACGGCTCTCCCGCAGGCCTTCTACAACCACGCCGAGGGTGTGCGCCGCATTACCACCGAGACCGGGGCTGGTCAGTGGGGTTCTTCACTGGCCCTCGCTGGTGCCATGTTCGGCCTCGATATCGAGGTCTTTATGGTCGGGGTGAGTTACAGGCAGAAGCCGTACCGGCGCGCTTTCATGGAGAGCTTCGGGGCGCGGTGCATCGCTAGCCCGAGCCAAGAGACGGCCTTCGGGCGCTCGGTGCTGGCGGACAACCCGGACAGCACCGGGAGCCTGGGCATCGCCATCGGTGAGGCGGTCGAGCTGGCCGCGCAGCGCGACGACACGAAGTACGCGCTGGGCAGCGTGCTCAACCACGTGCTGCTGCACCAGACCGTTACGGGGCTCGAGGCCATGGAGCAGCTGGCCATGGCCGATGATTACCCCGACACCGTCATTGCCTGCACCGGGGGAGGCAGCAACTTCGCGGGCATCGTCTTCCCCTTCCTGGGGGCGGCCATGCGCGGCGGGCCGAGCATCGAGGCCATTGCCGTCGAGCCGTTGGCCTGTCCGACCCTGACGCGGGGCCGGTTTGCCTACGATTACGGCGATTCGGCGCAGTTGACGCCGCTGACCAAGATGCACACCCTTGGCTCCGGTTTCATGCCGCCGGGGTTCCACGCCGGGGGGCTGCGCTACCACGGTATGGCCCCGCAGATCAGCCACCTGATGGACCTCGGCTACCTCGACGCGCGGGCCTACGATCAGCTCGACTGCTTCGCCGCCGGGCTGCAGTTTGCCCGGGCCGAAGGAATCATCCCCGCGCCGGAGGCCAACCACGCGGTCAAGGCCGTGATCGATGAGGCACAGGGGTGCCGCGAGCGTGGCGAGTCGAAGGCGATCCTGTTCAATCTCTGCGGCCACGGCAATTTCGACATGCAGGCCTACACGGATTACCTGGCGGGCAACCTCAGCGACCTCGGCGGGAGCCAGGTCGAGACGGCCATGGCGCTGTCCGGACTGCCGTCGGTGGAGCGCTGACGGCGGCCTGCCCATCCCACTTTCAGAGTAAGGAGCGCAGCATGACCAACGAGATCCTCGAGGAGCGGAAACGGTTACTCCAGGAACTCACCAAGTCGACCTGGCTCTCCGCCGGGATCAGCTTCTCGCTGGCGGCGATCGGTGGCGTGATCGCCTACCTCATCGGTATCCAGCGGGATCTGCTCCCCGGTGCGGAGCAGACGCTGGCGGTCATGATCATCGCCATCGCACTGCCGGCCGCGATCTTCGTGCTTGTCGGTCTGCGCAAGATGTTCTGGATCCGGGCCATCAGCGCTGAAACGGAGCGGCTGCAGTCCCGGCAGTTCCTCACCCGCTACGTCGAGGCGCTCGGGCCGATGGGGCTGCGCAGCCTATCCGTCATTGCCAAGGCGCAGGTGGATCGGGCCCTTGAGCGCGAGAAGAACGGCGAGAAGGCCACTGCCCGGGAGTACGCCGAGGCGCTGCGCTATGTGCTACTAATCGATCCGGTCTGAATCCGCCCCGCTCCGGGCCTCGGTGTGCCGGGGCCCGGGGTGCTGCTGCGGGGTGGTGATACGATAGCCTTCGACCAGCCGGTTGACGTGTGCGGGCACCATGGTCCGGGCGCGCCGGGGCGCCTTATGTCGGAGGTGGATGAGGGTCTCGGCGGCCTTCATCTCCAGCCGCGCCCGCGCCAGCTCCAGCCCGCGTGGGCCGACATACGGCATGAGCCGGCCGACGATCGGCCGCAGCCAGTTCGGCATGCCTCGCGCCGGCATGCCCCCCGCTGCGCGCTCAGTATTGTCGATGAAACCCTGCACCGGGCCAGCGCGCTTGCCCCCGGAGCTTGGCTGGCGCAGGCGCACTTCGTCGCCCAGCAGCTCCAGCATGGCCTCGCCGCGTTCATTGCGCACGATGATCCACTGCTCGCCCCGCCCGGCCATGTAGCCGACGGTGATGTCCGCCAGGGCGTTGGTGTAGTCGACGCAGGTGCGGCAGGTTAGCGGCCAGAAGTCGGCGGGCAGCCTGGAGATCGGCAGCTGCAGGAAGGGGATCTCGCGTTTGCTGCCGTCGCGGAAGCGCAGTTCGACGTAGTAGTCGGCCCGGAACTCCAGGTAGGTCACGTCCTCTGGTGCAGGGGTCAAGAGTTCGAGGAAGCGGTGGAAGTGCTCTGTCGACGTGTTGTCCGAGCACGGCGTGCCGATGATCTCCAGGCGTTCCAGGCCGAGTTCGCGCTCGAGGGCTCTCAGCGGGTAGGTCTGGCAGGGCAGTGCGATCACCCCTAGCCGTCGGTAGCCCTGCGCCAGCGCAGGCTCAAGCAGGGCGAGCAGGGGGGCATAGCCCATGCGCATGCCGCGGCACTGAGTCAGCTGCGCCGGATCGGTGACCAGAACGGGGCGGGGTCGCCAGGGGTCGTCGGCGTTGCCCGTGACGGTCAGGACCGCGTCCACGCGCCCGCTCTCCAGCAGCCGTTCCGCCAGTCGGGTGGTGACGCCGGTCCACTGAGCGCCGGCCCGCGGGCGTCGCAGGGCGGCCTGGTGCATGCTCCGGAAGGGGCCGAAGTGCAGCTCGTCCGGGCGCTCAGGATCCCGGCTGCGGCCGTGCGTCCGGCGCTCCAGTCCAGGGTAGTCCGGACGGATGAACTGACAGGCTCGGCCGCAGCGCTTGGGCTCGGAGCTGCGCGAGAGTCCGCAGTCGGTGCAGAGATCCCGCGGGGCCGCAGCGGCCAGGGGGGGGGTCTGCGCAGTGGCTGGATCCATGACAGGGCCCTCGCTCAGTCGCCCAACGACAAGGAGCTCAAGCTAGAGGGGTGTGCGGGGTGGGTCAAGGGAGGTGCGGCACCGGTCAGTCGGCGTCGTTGTGGGAGGTCATCAGGCCGTGGCGTCGCAGCTTGGAGTAGAGGCTCTGGCGGCTGAGTCCGAGTAGTTCCGCTGCCGAGGCCCGGTTGTCGTGGGTGATGTTCAAGGCCGTCTCGATGCACATGCGCTCGATCAGGTCGGTCGCTTCGCGGACCAGATCGCGCAGGGGCACCTGGCCGACCAGGGCCGTAGTCTGCTCGATGGAGCGCAGGCGGTTGTGTTCACGCGGCTGCTGGCGCAGTGCGGCGCAGGGGCGCAGGTCCCGGCCCACCGCGGCGATTCGTCCGTCGCCGAGCGGGATCAATCGGTAGCGCACCGGGATCGGGTTTCCGCGCTCGTCGATGTGCTGCAGGGTTGCGCTCTGCTGGTCGACGAGCAAACGGTCGACGGTCTGCTGCTCCGTCGCACCGACCACCTCGCGCCATTGCCGGCCCCGCCAGCCAGCGGCGGCGCGGACACCCGGGTCATCGCTGCCCACCGCCACGTCGTGGATGGTTCCTTCAGCATCCACGATCAGGGCGATATCCGCGGCGGCCTTGAGCAGCCGGGCGACCGTCTCCGCGGGCAGATCGCCCAGCGTCTGTTGCGGCGCGTTCATCGATTTCAACTTCGGCCGTCCTCTGGGGCTTTGATCGGGTTTTTCGGGGGATTCGGGGCGTTGAATTCGGACCGATTTCATCGAGAATACTTGCGCACTCAATATTGACGCCATCCGGCGCGGATAGTTCAAGGGCGTAACGCGGGAATGCGACGATCTGTCGTCCTGCGCGACCGAATGCTAAGGCCCTGTATTGAAAGGTTGTGTCAATCGTGAGGCACGTCCAGCCAGCTTGACACACCCCGGGGGGCGCTTTAGATTCGCCGAGAAGTCACTCCCGTAAAGTGGGGATGCAGCGCAATGCAGCATCAGGGTTCCATGAAATCACCTCCCGCCGGTCTATACACCGACGAAGAGCGCCGCCGTCGAGACGAGTCGCCCTGGACCCTCGTCCAGGGGATTCTGGCTCCCACGCAGTTCATCGTGTTTCTGGCCAGCCTGGGGCTGGTTCTGTGGTATCTCGCCACCGGCGAACTGCTCGAGTGGGCAGCCTGGTCGATCATCATCAAGACCCTGATCCTCTACACGATCATGGTCACCGGGGCGATCTGGGAGAAGGAGGTCTTCGGGCACTACCTTTTCGCTCCCGCGTTCTTCTGGGAGGACGTGGTCAGCATGGGGGTGATCGTCCTGCACACCGCCTACCTCGTGGTCTGGTTCGGTGACTTCCTGACCTCGGTCCAGCAAATGTGGATCGCGCTGGCCGCCTACGCGGCCTACGTCGTCAACGCCATGCAGTTTCTCCTCAAGCTCCGCGCCGCGCGCCTGCAGGAAGAGCAGATGCGCGCCGCCGGGCAGGGAGGGGCGGAATGACGCAAGCGGATCGCTGCAATGCCGGCGGGGTCTGCGGGGGGCTGGCCCAGGAAGAGGGGCAGCGCCAGGTCTTTTGTGGCCTGACAAGCATCGTATGGCTGCACCGGAAGATGCGCGACGCCTTCTTCCTGGTGGTCGGGTCGCGGACCTGCGCCCACCTGCTGCAGTCGGCGGCAGGCGTGATGATCTTCGCCGAGCCCCGCTTCGCAACCGCGGTGCTCGGCGAGCGCGATCTCGCCGGGATGGCCGACTGCAACGAGGAACTAGATCGGGTCGTCCACGAGCTCCTCGCCCGCCGTCCGGAGATCCGCACGCTGTTTCTGGTCGGCTCTTGCCCCTCGGAAGTCATCAAGCTCGACCTGGACAAGGCCGCGGAGCGGCTGACGGCGGCCCACGAGGGGCGGGTCCGCGTGCTCCCGTATTCGGGCAGCGGGCTCGAGACAACGTTCACCCAGGGTGAGGATCAGTTCCTGAGCACGCTGGCGCATGAGCTTCCGCCGAGTCAGGAGGACACGCCCTCGCTTATCGTTCTCGGCACCCTCGCGGACGTGGTCGAGGACCAGTTCCGGCGCCTGTTCGATCAGCTGGGAATCGGTCCCGTTCATTTCCTGCCGCCGCGCACCGGGGCCGAGCTGCCGCCGGTCGGCCCCGGGACCCGCGTCCTGCAGGCTCAGCCGTTCACTGGCGAGGCGACTCGTGCGCTCATTCGCCGCGGCGCAGAGCGGATCGATGCCCCGTACCCTCTGGGGATTGAAGGAACGCGCAGCTGGCTCCAGGCGGCCGCCCGATCCTTCGGGGTCTCCGATGAGCGGCTTGAGACGGTCATCGAAGCGCCCATCGCGCGGGCACAGGCAGCGCTGGAGCGGCAGCGGGAAGTGCTGCGCGACAAGCGCATCACCTTCCTGCCGGACTCGCAGCTGGAACTGCCGCTGGCGCGATTCCTCAGCGTGGAGTGCGGCATGCAGCCAGTTGAGGTGGCCACGCCGTACTTCGACCGCGAGTTCCACGGCCGGGAGCGGGATGCTCTCGCAGAGGGGGTTCGCTTGGTCGAGGGGCAGGATGTCGACGCCCAGCTGGACCGGTTGCGCGAGGACCGTCCCGATCTGACGGTCTGCGGGTTGGGGCTGGCGAACCCGCTGGAGGCGGAAGGCCTGCGCACGAAATGGTCCATCGAGCTGGTCTTCTCGCCCATCCAGGGCTTCGAGCAGGCTGGCGATCTCGCCGAGCTCTTCGCCCGCCCGCTGGTCCGCCACGAGACGCTGAAGGTGTAGAGGATGCAGCTGACGCTCTGGAGTTATGAAGGCCCTCCCCACGTCGGCGCGATGCGGATCGCGGCGTCGATGAAGGGGGTCCACTGCGTCCTCCACGCTCCTCAGGGTGACACCTACGCCGATCTGCTATTCACCATGATCGAGCGCCGCCCCGGGCGTCCGCCGGTGAGCTATACCACCTTCAATGCGCGGCACCTGGGCCGGGATACCGCCGAGTTGGTGCGCGAGACGGTGACCGCTGCCTACCGGCGCTATCGGCCGGAAGCGCTGTTGGTCGGCGATTCCTGCACGGCGGAGCTGCTGCAGGATCAGCCCGGGGATCTGGCACGCGGCATGGACCTGCCGGTCCCGGTGATCGGGCTGGAGCTGTCGGCATACTCACGCAAGGAGGGGTACGGCGCCAGCGAGGCCTTCTACCAGCTGGTTCGCGGACTGCTCGAGGGCGACAGTGGAGGCGCCGCTGCACAACCGGATACGGCGCGTGCCCCGCGCGCCAATCTGCTCGGTCCCACGTCGCTTGGTTTCCGCTGCCGGGATGACGTGCAGGAGGTTGCCCGGCTGCTCGAATCGGTCGGTGTCGAGGTCAACGTGGTTGCTCCGCTCGGGGCTAGCCCAGATGACCTGCGCCGCATCCCCGAGGCCGATTTCAACGTCTGCCTCTATCCCGAGGTGGCGCGCACGACCTGCGACTGGCTGCAGCGCCGTTTCGGGCAGCCGACCGTCACTACGGTGCCCCTTGGCCTGGGCGCTACCCGCGATTTTCTGGCCGAGGTCGGGCGGGTGACCGGCCTGGACGTCAGCGAGGTGCTGGCCGAAACCGATGCGCGCATGGCCTGGTACAGCCGCTCGGTCGATTCCAACTACCTGACCGGAAAGCGGGTGTTTATCTTTGGTGACGGTACGCACGCCGTCGCCGCGGCGCGTATCGCCAGCGAGGAGCTCGGCTTTCAGGTCGTCGGACTGGGGACCTACGCCCGCGAAGAGGCGCGGGAGGTGCGTCGGGCCGCCAAGGCCTACGGGGTCGAGCCGCTGATCACCGACGACTACTTGGAGGTGGAGCGTGCCGCGGCCGAGGCCAGCCCGGAGCTGGTGCTCGGCACGCAGATGGAGCGGCACATCGCCAAGCGCCTGGGACTGCCGTGCGCGGTGATCTCGGCACCGGTGCACGTACAGGATTTCCCGGCGCGCTATGCGCCGAACATGGGCCTGGAAGGGGCCAACGTCATCTTTGACACCTGGGTCCACCCGCTGATGATGGGCCTGGAAGAGCATCTGCTCGGGATGTTCAAGGAAGACTTCGAGTTCACGGCTGACGCACCGTCCCACTTGGAAGCCGGCGCAGCGCCGGCTTCGGGCGGGGCGGCTCGGGAAGAGGGACAGACCGAGACGACGGCTGCCGTCGCCGAGTCGGAGCAAGGCGCTGAGATACGCTGGACGCCGGAGGCCGAAGCCGAACTCAAAAAGATCCCGTTCTTCGTGCGGGGCAAGGCCCGGCGCAACACCGAGCGCTTCGCCGCCGACCGAGGCATTGCGACAATAACAGTGGAGACAATTTACGATGCCAAAGCCCACTTCAGTCGCTGACCCGACGCCGGTGCGCGTCGCCATCATCACGCTGGACAGCCACATGGCGGGCGCCGTGGAGCGCGCGCGACCGGCCCTGCAACGCGATATCCCGGGTCTCGAGCTCAGCTACCACGCCGCCTCGGACTGGAACAACAACCCCGCGGCGCTGGAGCGCGCGCGGGAGCGGATCGCCTCGGCGGACATCATCGTCGTCACCATGCTGTTCATGGAGGAGCACATCGAGCCCGTGCGCGAGGACCTCGAGGCGCGCCGGGACGACTGCGACGCGCTGGTTGGCATCATGTCCGCCGGCGAGGTGATGAAGCTCACGCGGATGGGCAAGTTCACCATGGACGGCAGCTCCCGTGGGCCCATGTCCCTGCTCAAGAAGTTGCGCGGGAAGAAGGGCAAGGCAGAGCAGCAGGATGACGACGACGACAGCAGCTCGGGGGAGAAGCAGGCTGCGATGCTGCGCCGCATCCCTCGGATCCTGCGCTTCATCCCGGGCACGGCGCAGGATGTCCGGGCCTACTTCCTGACCTGGCAGTATTTTCTGGCCAGTTCCGACGAGAACGTCGAGAACATGGTCCGTTTCCTCGTCAATCGGTACGCGGCGGGCCCGCGCAGCGGCCTGCGCGGAAAGCTGGAGGTGCAGGACCCCATCGAGTATCCCGATGTCGGCGTCTACCACCCGCGCATGGAGCGGCGCATTGGCGACAGCCCGGCCCATCTTCCGGAGCCGGAGGGTGGCGCCTCGCGCGGGACGGTCGGACTGCTGCTGATGCGCTCGTACGTACTGGCCGGTGATTCGGCGCATTACGACGGCGTCATCGAGGCCCTGGAGAGCCGCGGTTATCGGGTCATCCCGGCCTTCGCGAGCGGCCTCGACAACCGTCCGGCTGTCGAGCGGTTCTTCATGGCGGACGGCCGCGCCTGTGTCGATGCGGTGATCTCGCTGACGAGTTTCTCGTTGGTGGGGGGGCCGGCCTACAACAACTCCGGCGCCGCCGAGCGGCTGCTGCGCAAGCTCGACGTGCCGTATCTCAACGCCCAGGCGCTGGAGTTCCAGTCCCTGGAGCAATGGGAAGGTTCCGATCGCGGCCTTACCCCGGTAGAGACCACCATGATGGTGGCCATCCCCGAGCTTGATGGTGCCACTGGACCGGTGGTCTTCGGTGGCCGTGCGGCGATCCCTGGGGCCGACGGTGTCTGCCGCATGGAGGCCCACCCCGAGCGGGCCGCGATGCTGGCCTCCCGGGTCGATCGGCTGATCCGCCTGCGGCGTAGCCCACGCAGCGACCGCAAGCTGAGCATCGTCATCTTCAGCTTCCCGCCGGAGGCCGGCGCCTTGGGCTCGGCGGCATACCTGTCGGTATTCGCATCCCTCTACAACACCCTGGTGGAACTCGATGATGCCGGCTATCGGGTCGATCTGCCCGAGTCCGTGGACGATCTGCGCGATCGCATCATCAAGGGCAACGCCGGCAGCTATGGGGCCCACGCCAACGTCCACCACCGGGTGACGGTGGACGACTATGTTGCCCGCGAGCCCTATCTCAAGGAGATCGAGGAGCAGTGGGGACCAGCTCCGGGCAAGGCGCAGAGTGACGGACAATCCATCCACGTCCTCGGCGCGCAGTTCGGCAACGTCTTCGTGGGCGTGCAGCCGGGCTTTGGTTACGAGGGCGACCCGATGCGGCTGCTCTTCGAGAAGGGGCTGACACCGACCCACGCCATGTCGGCGTTCTACCGGTACATCCGAGAGGATTTTGGGGCGGATGCGGTGCTGCACTTCGGCACCCACGGTGCCCTGGAGTTCATGCCGGGCAAGCAGTGCGGCATGAGCGCGGGTTGCTGGCCCGATCGGCTGATCGGCGATCTGCCCAACTACTACCTCTACGCGGCGAACAACCCCTCCGAGGGGTCCATCGCCAAGCGGCGCTCTGCCGCCACGCTGATCAGCTATCTGACCCCGCCGGTTGGCAAGGCGGGCCTGTACAAGGGGCTGCTCGAGCTCAAGGCTTCCGTGGAGCGCTACCGCTCTGCGCCGCCGGACAACGTGGAAGAGCGCACCGAGCTGGCCCGCCTGATCCAGGCCCAGGCCGCCGAGGTGGATCTGGCCGAACTTGAGCCCGAGTGGGCCGAGGAGGAAGCGGAGCGGCGCATTGCGCAGCTCAGCGAGGACATCCTCGAGATGGAGTACACCCTCATCCCCGAGGGGCTCCATGTGGTGGGTCAGCCCCCGTCCCGCGAGGGCCGGGTCGACCAGCTGGTGACCATGGCGGAGACCACCCACGGTGTGACCGTGGAGCGGGCCTGTGTCGAGGCACTGGTTGACGGCTGTTCGCCACGGGAGGCGCTGGCCCGGGCCGAGAACGATGACCCGGAGGTCACCGAAGAGGTTCTGGAAGGACTGGCCGACACGGCACGGAAGTTGGGGGATAACCAGGAGCTGCAGGGCATCGTCCACGCCCTGGATGCCCGGTTCGTGCCGCCGGTCTCGGGTGGTGACCTGCTGCGTAGCCCGCAGATCCTGCCTACCGGGCGGAACATGCACGGCTTCGACCCCTACCGCCTGCCCAGCGCCTTCGCCGTCCAGGACGGCGCACGGCAGGCCGAGCGGCTGCTCGAGAAGCACCGCGAGGAGGGCCAGGAGCTGCCCGATTCCATCGCTATGGTCCTCTGGGGGACGGACAACCTGAAGAGCGAGGGAGCCCCCATCGGTCAGGCCCTCCACCTGATCGGTGCCCGGCCGCGTTTCGACAGTTACGGTAAGCTCGCCGGGGCGCAGCTCATCCCGCTCGAGGAGCTAGGTCGCAAGCGCATCGACGTGGTGATTACCCTCTCTGGGATCTTCCGCGACCTGCTGCCCCTGCAGACCCGGGTGTTGGCCGAGGCAGCGTACCTGGCTGCGTCCGCCGAGGACGAGCCGCCGGAGATGAACCCGATCCGCCGCAACGCCCTGGCGTATCAGGAGCAGCACGGGTGCGATTTCGAAACCGCCGCGCTGCGGGTGTTCTCCAACGCGGACGGGGCCTACGGCTCCAATGTCGGCTCGATGATCGACCAGGGCGCCTGGGAAAACGAGGACGAACTGGCGGATACCTATACCCGGCGCAAGTGCTACGCGTACGGGCGCAGCGGTGAACCGAAGCGCCAGGAGGAGCTGCTCGGCAGCATGCTCTCCGGGGTTGAGCTGACCTACCAGAACCTGGAGTCGGTGGAACTCGGCGTGACCACGGTCGATCACTACTTCGACACCCTCGGGGGCATCAGTCGCGCGGTCGCGCGCTCCCGCGGAGGTGAGCACGTGCCGGTCTACATCGGCGACCAGACCCGGGGGGAGGGCAAGGTGCGGACCCTCTCCGACCAGGTGGCGCTGGAGACCCGCACCCGGATGCTCAACCCGAAGTGGTACGAGGGGCTGCTGGAGCACGGCTATGAGGGGGTGCACCAGATCGAGGTCCACCTGACCAACACCATGGGCTGGTCGGCGACCACCGGCCAGGTACAGCCCTGGGTGTATCAGCAGTTTACCCAGACCTTCATGCTCGACGACGAGATGCGCGAGCGCATGGCGCAGCTCAACCCGGCGGCGTCGGCCAAGCTGGCGAACCGGCTGCTGGAAGCCCACGAGCGCAACTACTGGAACCCCGATGAGGAGACGCTCGAGGCCCTGCGCCGGGCCGGGGACGAGCTCGAGGACTACTACGAGGGCGTCAACGAGGAGGAGCAGGCCGCATGAGCAATGGCTCGGTGCCGGTGTCCGGGATCGGAGGCCGAGGCGATGGCGAGGGGAGCTCGCAGGTCCACATGGAATCCACCGGCGGCATGGACCGGGCCAAGGTCTTCGCTGTCTATGGCAAGGGCGGGATCGGCAAGAGTACGACCTCTTCCAACCTTGCCGTCGCCTTCAGCCAGCTGGGCAAGCGCGTGCTGCAGATTGGCTGCGACCCCAAGCACGACTCGACCTTCACGCTCACCAAGCGTCTGGTGCCAACGGTGATCGACAGCCTCGAAGAGGTGGACTTCCACATGGAGGAGCTCCGCCCCGAGGACTATGTCTACGAAGGCTACAACGGCGTGCTCTGTGTGGAGGCCGGTGGCCCGCCGGCCGGAACCGGGTGCGGCGGTTACGTCGTGGGGCAGACGGTCAAGCTGCTCAAGCAGCACCACCTGCTGGAAGAGACCGATGTGGTCATCTTCGACGTGCTCGGCGACGTGGTCTGTGGCGGGTTCGCGGCGCCTTTACAGCACGCGGACCAGGCGCTGATTGTCACCGCCAACGACTTCGACTCGATCTTCGCCATGAACCGGATCGCCGGTGCCATCCAGGCCAAGGCAAAGAATTACAAGGTGCGCCTCGGCGGGGTGATCGCCAATCGCAGCGAGCGGACCGATCAGATTGACCGGATCAACGAGCGCATCGGGCTGCGTACCCTGGCGCACGTGCCGAACTACGACGTGGTGCGGCGCAGCCGTCTTCACAAGGCCACGCTGTTCGAACTCGACGAGCAGTCCGATGAACTCGACCGCGTGCGCGACGAATACCTCAGCCTGGCGGCTGCGCTGTGGAATGGCGTCGATCCGTTGAACCCCGCGCCGTTGAAGGATCGCGAGGTCTTCGATCTGCTGGGGTTCGACTGATGCCTACGGAGTCGTATCAACAACGGCGCAGCCGGGTCACCACCTACTTCGACCGAACGGCCACCAAGGCCTGGGAGCGGCTGACCTCGGATGCCCCGGTCAGCGGTGTCCGGGCCACGGTGCGCGCCGGTCGGGCCGAGATGCGGCAGACGCTGCTCGACTGGCTTCCGGCCGATCTCACCGGTGAACGCATCCTGGATGCCGGGTGCGGCCCCGGTGAACTGAGTGTCGAGGCCGCGCGCCGGGGCGCCCATGTGGTTGGTGTCGACGTCTCGCAAAACCTGATCGATATCGCCCATCAACGGATGCCGGATGACGTGGGTGCCGGACGGTTGGCGTACCACGTCGGCGACATGCTCGATCCGGACTGGGGAGAGTTTGATCGGGTCGTGTCGATGGATGTGCTCATCCACTACCCCTGCGCGGACGCCGTGGCGGCGCTGGCGGGCCTGGCCAGGCGTACACGACAGCAGATGGTGTTCACCTTCGCGCCGCGCACGCCGCTTCTGGCGACCATGCACGCCGTCGGCAAGCTCTTCCCGCGGGGCGATCGCTCTCCGGCGATTGAGCCGGTTGCCGAGCGCCGGCTGCGCCAGGCCATTGGCAACGAGCCGACCCTGGGTAGCGGCTGGCAAGTCGGTCGGACACGCAAGATCGCACGGGGGTTCTACATTTCTCAGGCGTTGGAGCTGCAGCGACCATGACGGATACCGCGTCTCTTCTCAAGGCGCGCCTGCGCCGCCTGGCCGTCCCCTTCGCCGATGTCGGGACCCGGGAACTGCCCATGACGCAGATCCTGCGTCTGTCCCTATTCCAGGTCACTGTGGGCATGCTCTACGTCATGTTCACGGGGACGCTCAATCGCGTGATGATCTACGAGCTGGGCATTGCAGCCTCCCTGCTCGGCGCGGTCATCGCCCTGCCGATCCTGTTCGCACCGCTGCGCCTGCTGATCGGGCACCGCTCGGACCACCGGCGGTCGGCGCTGGGGTGGCGGCGGGTGCCGTACCTCTGGATCGGCACGCTGCTGATGTTTGGCGGCCTGGCGGTGATGCCGTTCGGGCTTCTGGTCCAGGCCGAGTACGGCGCCGATGCGCCCTTCCTGGCATCCCTGGGTGCGGCGCTGGCGTTCTTCCTGGCCGGCCTCGGTGTCCACGTCACCCAGACGACCGGCCTGGCCCTGACCAACGACCTTGCGCCGGAGGGAAAACTGCCGCAGGTGGTCGGCGTGATGTACGTCATGCTGCTGCTCGGCATGGTCATCTCCACCGGTGTGTTCTATCTGCTGCTCTCTGACTTTAGCCACGAGCGCCTGGTGCAGGTGCTTCAGGGGGCCGCTCTGGTGGTCTGGGCGCTCAATGTGTTCGCGCTCTGGCGCCAGGAGCCACGGGATCCCGAGCGCAGCCGCGTCGATCGACCGCGTCCACCGTTAAGCGAGTCGTGGCAAAGTTTCGTAGAGAGGGGGCCGGTGGTTCGCCTCCTGGTGGTCATCGGTATCGGTGCCGCCGGTTTCGGGATGCAGGACATCATCATCGAGCCCTACGGGGCCTCAGTCCTGGGCCTGGAGGTCGCCGGTACCACGCTGCTGACCGGCTTGTGGGCGATTGGCATGCTCATCGGCTTCTGGTTCGCCAAGATGGCCCTTGAGCGCGGGATCAACGCCTACGGTGTGGCGACCATCGGTGCCCTGGTTGGCGTGCTGGCGTTTTCGCTGGTGATCGTCTCGGCACCCCTCGACTCGCCGACGGTCTTCAGGATCGGGCAGGTCGTGATCGGGGTCGGAGGGGCCCTGTTCTACGTCGGGACGCTCGCCGCAACGATGTCGATGGCGACGCGCGAGCAGAGCGGGATCGCCATCGGTGCATGGGGTGCAGTGCAGGCAACCGTGCTCGGTGCCGCACTGGCTGCTGGTGCCGGGATCTCGGATCTGGTCCCGGCGTTGGCGGAAGCCGGCCGGATGCCGGAGTTGTATCTGCACCCGGCGGCAGGGTACAGCGTGGTCTACTCGGTGGAGATCGTGCTGCTGCTCGCCATGGTCGTCGCGGCGTGGCCGCTGGCGCGGTTTGCAAGAGAGGGGGGGAGGAGCGTATCGCCGTCGACAGCAACGTCCAACGAGTCGGGTTACTAGCGACTGCGGTCGCACACGGGCCCTTGGCGCGCCCAGCGTGGCAGGGTTAGGCAAACGTCATCGTCGTCTCGTACAGGCCACGCCGTTCAATCGGTAAGGCCCTTTCGAGTGGAGGTTCGTTATGGAAGGAACTGGCGCTCTTACTGACTACATGAACGTAGCTCAGATGACGCTCTACGCGTTCTGGCTCTTTCTGGCCGGCTTGATCGTCTATCTGCGGATGGAGGACAAGCGCGAGGGGTATCCGCTGCAGGCGGAAGCCAACGAAAACTGCAACCGGACCCCGGAGAAGAAGCTCGGCTTCCCGGCTCCGCCGAGTCCCAAGGTCTTCAAGCTCGCGGACGGCCGCAGCATCCAGGTGCCGCGTGCCGAGAAGACCGACTATGAACTCAACACCCAGCTGCGTGCGGAGCCGACCGCGCCTTGGGACGGTGCGCCCCTGGAGCCGACCGGCAACCCGATGGTTGATGGCCTTGGTCCCGCCGCGTGGGCCAAGCGTGAGGACGAGCCGGAGGTCACCCACGGCGGCAAGCAGAAGATCTGCCCGCTGCGGGTTGCCACCGAGTTCGAGGTGGGCATGAGTCGTGATGTCGCCCGCTTCTGGCCGGAGATTGATCCTGACCCGCGTGGCTACCAGGTGCTTGGTTGCGACGGCAAGGTCGCCGGTAAGATCGTGGATATCTGGGTCGATCGTGGCGAGCTGCGCCCGATGTACCTGGAGATGGACCTCTCCGGCGTGGGTTCCAGCGGCGACCGAGTCCTGCTGCCGATCAACTTCGCCCGCGTCGGCTACGACAGCAAGGTGCGCGTCAACGCCATCACGGGGCAGCAGTTCACCGATGTCCCGCGGCTGCGTGAAGCGGATCGCATCTCGCCGCAGGAAGAGGACTTCATCACCGGGTACTTCGGCGGTGGTGTCCTGTACGCGGTGCCTGGCCGCACGGAGCCGTTCCTTTGAGGACGCACGAGTTCGAACCCATCCCGGGGCTCCCCGAGGAGCTCCCGGATGGGGAAGAGATCCTGTGGCAGGGAAAGCCCGCTTGGTGGTCGCTCGCCAAGCGGGCGCTTCATGTCCGCAAGGTTGCCGCCTACTTCGTCATCGTCGGCACGTGGTTCGCCACGGACGCGCTGCTCCAGGGCGAAGGGGCGGTGGCCGCGGGCGGTTACGCCCTGAACCAGCTGCTCATCGGTGCGGTTGCAGTGGGCCTGCTCATGGCACTGGCTTGGTGGATGGGCACTACCACGCTCTACACCATCACCAACCGGCGTGTGGTGATGCGTATCGGGGCGTCGTTACCCACGACGGTCAATCTGCCGTTTGACCGCATCGAGGCAGCGAACCTGGCCCAGCACAGGGACGGCACGAGTGACGTTTCCCTGCGGCTGGATGAGGGCGAGAAGGTCCGTTTTCTGCTATTTTGGCCCCACGTTCGGCCCTGGCGGCTGAGCCCCCCCGAGCCGACCCTCCGGGTCATCCCGGATGGCGACGAGGCGGCGCGGATTCTGGCCGAGGCGCTGGAGGCCCACCGGGCACGGGAAGAGGGTACGCAGACCGCCTCCGGGGTCGATCAGGAAGCCGCCGCGCACTCCTGAGTGCGGCGGCATTGACCTTCGCCGGAGAGACGATCTGACCATGGCTTCTTCCGACAACGACGAGCATCTTAAGGCAGGACCGATCTCCAAGGTCATTATGCCGGTGACCGCCTTGGGGCTCATCCTGATGCTGACCGTCTACGTGCTTTACACCGAGTTGGTCCTCGGCACGACCGGGACGGATTTTCAGCCCCCGGTGGCTGAGCGTGCGCTGTCGTTCCACGATGTGGATGGCGAGATCGTCGTCCGTGATGGCCGCACCGGCGAGGAGCTGGCGAGGGCTGGCGAGGGCGAGGAGTCGTTTATGCGCCAGACGGTTCGGCAGCTCGCCCAGTCGCGGGTCCGGACGGGCGGCAGTGACGAGGTCCCATTCATCCTCAAGGGGCGCGCGGACGGACGGCTCATCCTCGAGGATCCGGTCACCGGGCAGGGGGTCGACCTGGCCGCGTTCGGTGAGGACAACGCCGGCGCCTTCGTCCGTTTCCTGGACACTGAGGACGAAGAGAACGGCGTCGAGGGGCCGTAATGGTCGAATACCTGCTGCCAGCGCTCTTCGCGCTGTTTCTCTGGTGGTTCAGCACCGGCGTGGTGATCTATCTGGACAACCTCCCGGTGCATACCTTCCGCTGGAGCATGCTCGGTGGGACCGTCGGGCTCGGGATGGGGCTCTACGGGGTGGCGATTAGCAGCACCGACACCTCGGTTGGCGGTGCCTACATCGCCTTTACCAGCGCTTTGCTGATCTGGGCGTGGGTGGAGCTGAGTTACTATACCAATTACCTTACCGGGCCACGGCAGATCCGTTGCCCGCCGGACTGCTCGGGCTGGCGTCACTTCGGTCATGCGCTGCAGAGCAACGTCTACCACGAATTGGCCATCCTAGTGCTCGGCGTCGTGCTGGCGATCCTGACCTGGGGGGACGGCAATCTGGTGGCGCTGTGGACCTTCCTGGTGCTGGCCTGGATGCACGAGAGCGCGCGGGTGAACGTATTCCTCGGGGTGCGCAATCTCAACGAGGAGTTCGTGCCGGAGCACATGCAGTTCCTGCGCGGTTTCATGCGGCGGCGCCCGATGAACCTGTTTTTCCCGTTTTCGGTGAGTGTCTCTACCGTTGCGCTGGTGCTTCTGGTTCAGGCCGCTATGGCCCCGGGGGTTGATGCGTTCACCGCCGTGGGGCTGACGCTGGTGGCGACTCTGATGGCGCTAGCCATCCTGGAACACTGGTTCCTGGTCATCCCCATGCCCACCGCCTTCCTTTGGCATTGGGGCCTCAAGGCGCGCAACCGGGGCACGCGGGAAGTGGCTGCCAAGCCGGCCGACGCGGACGCCTCCTCCTCCTCGGGGTGACCGCCGAAGATGGCTGGCAGTGGACGCTCTGCGCGGTGGGATCTGGGGCTGGCACTGGCTGCGCTGATCGCTATCGGCGTGGCGCTCCATCAACTTTTCGGCGACGAGGTCGGCATTGAGCGCGAGGTGCTGACCATCGCTGATACACCAGCTACGATCTATCGGCCGGAAGCCGGTCAACCGGGGCCGGTCGTGCTTGTCTCCCACGGGTTTGCCGGCTCGCGCCCCCTCATGGATCCCTTCGCCCTGACGCTGGCCGGTAACGGCTATACCGTGGTCAGTTTTGACTACCTCGGCCACGGTCGGAATCCACGCCCGTTGCACGGTGACATCACCGCACAGGATGGCGCAGCTCAGGCGCTGGTGGAGCAGACGGAGCGGGTGGCCGACTACGCTCGGGCGGAATTGATGGGCGAGGCTGAGCCCATGGCCGTCCTTGGCCACTCCATGGCGTCGAACATCATCGTACGGTTCGCGCAGCAGCGGGACGATGTGGTGGCCACGGTGGGGGTGTCCATGTTTGCGCCGACCGTGGATGCCGAGACCCCGGCCAACGTAATGAGTGTGGTTGGGGGGTTCGAGCGTCGTCTGCAGGAGGAGGGTCAACGCGTGGTGGCGATGGCCTTTGCCGAGCTCGAGCCCGAGGACGTGGAGTTCGGGCGGACCTACGGCGACTTCGGCGACGGCACTGCGCGGCGCATTGCGGTGGCGCCGGGGGTCGAGCACGTGGGTGTGCTGTACAGTCAGGTCAGCCTGAAGGAGGCGGTGGCCTGGCTGGATCAGGCGTTCGAGCGCGACAGCGACGGTTGGGTGGCGGCCCGCGGGCCGTGGGTGGCCCTCCTGCTGGCGGCGGTGATCACCCTGGCGCGGCCGGCTGCGCGCCTGCTGCCGCGGGTGGCCGTGGTCGGGCAGGGAGCGGGTGCCGGATGGCGGCGTTTGGCCGTTGTTGCCGGTGTCCCGGCGCTGGCGACGCCACTGGTGCTTGCGCCGGTGCCTACCGACTTCCTGCCGGTGGTGATCGGCGACTACGTTGCCATCCATTTCGGGGTTTACGGGCTGCTGAGTACGGTCCTGCTGTGGTGGACCGCGGGGCGGCCCGGCGTGCGGGATATCGCCGCCGCCGTCGGCGTGTCCGGACGCACCGGGGGGCGCTGGCTGCTCGGCGCTGCTGCGGTCACCGCCTACTGCCTGGTCATCCTTGGTGCGGTGCTCGATCAGTTCGTGACCGTTTTCTATCCCTCCATCGAGCGGCTGCCGCTGATGCTAGCGATGGTGGCCGGCACGCTGCCGTACTTCCTCGCCGATGAGTGGCTGAGCCGGGGGCAGGGGATGCGCCGCGGCGCCTACGCCGCCACCAAGGTGCTCTTCCTGGTCTCGCTGGGACTGGCGGTGGCACTCGATCCGCAAGGGCTGTTCTTCCTGCTGCTCATCGTCCCGGTGGTGGTGGTCTTCTTCGCGGTCTACGGGCTGTTCAGTCGGTGGGTCTACCGGCACACGGGGCATCCGCTGGTGGCCGGCTTGGCCAACGCGGTGGCGTTCGCCTGGGCGCTCGGAGTGACCTTCCCCATGTTGGGCGGTCCGGCCGGCTGATATCGCGGCGGGCGGAGAGAAGTCAGCGGTAGCGCAGCTCGAAGACGCAGCGTTCGTCACCAGCGGCCGCGCAACGGGTCTCGCGGATGGTGGAGTCGCCGTGGACGAGCGACCGGAACAGGTGCTCAAAGGCGGCGGCATGCCAGTGGCAAACCGGCCCTTCGGCCCGCTCGCCGGCGATGACCGGGTTGTGGGCCAGCTCCAGCAAGCAGGGTCGACCCTTGCGAATGGTCAGCTGTCCGGAGCCGACAAACGTCCAGGCGTGCTGGGAGATGGCCTTGAGCAGCATTGGTCCGGCCAGGACCGGCGGCAGAAACCGCAGCAGGGCCCGGATAGGGGCGGGGATGCGGTTGTTCAGGACGTACTCCCCGGTCCGCTCGCCTGCCTCGCGCATCACCCGCGCGCCCCGGTCGGCGCCGATTTCGCGTCGTACGCACTGGTGGAGTGCGGCGACCGTTGACTCCGGAACCATCGCCTCTGGGGGATGCTCGAGCCAGTCGGATAGCCCAGCGGCGTCAAAGCACCGCCGGGCGGTATCCTCGTCTTCGAGGGCGGACAACGCCGCCGCAACCTGAAGGATCGCGTTCGGCCCGATGCGGGCCTCTTCATGTTGCCCGGTCGCTGCGTCCACTCTGGAACCCTCAGACTTCGTCGGTCTCAGCAGCCTTCTGCTGCTTGTCCTTGCCGGGGACTCCGTCCCGGTGGACCTGCACGGTGGCTTCCGCCGGAGTGCGTTCCGTCTCCGTGCCCGCCTTGTGAGACCGGGCAGCCTTGATTTCTTCCTTGGATGCGTGCTCCTCGTACTCCGCCCGCTGTGCCTCGGAAAGGGTCCGCGATTTGTCGAAGTTCTTCTCGATGTTCTCGCTGACCTTCTTCCGGGTTTGCGGACCCCAGTAGCCATGCTTGCCCAGGTCGTAGAACTTGCGCTGGAAGCCAGCCTTGAGGAAGGCCTTGAGGCAGCCGAAGAGATACTTGCGCCGGTCACCGGTCCCCGCCCACGGGTAGGAGAACAGCGCCTTGCGCATGTAGAAGCGCCGGTAGTTGCTCATCGTGCGATCGAGCAGCTCGCCGCGGTCCATGGCCTGCGGCTTGATGATCGGCGTCACGAAGTTGTACTTCTCGAAGTCGTACACCTCCACGGTGTCCTTGAGCTCGCGGAACAGGTCCGAGAACGGCCAGGGGGTGTACATGGCCCAGTTGGCCAGGTCCGGCTTCCAGTCCTGGGCCATCTGGTAGGTCTCTTCGAGCGTCTCGGCGGTTTCGTTCTCGAGACCAACGATGAACTGAGCCTCGACCACGATCCCGGCGTTGCGCAGGAGTTCGATCGCCTTCTTGTTCTGGGCGACGGTGGTCTCCTTGTTGAACCGGTCCAGCTTGAGCTGCGCGGCTGCCTCTGTGCCCAGCGAGACGTGGATCAGGCCGGCCTTGCGGTAGAAGGGCAGGAGTTCCTCGTCGCGCAGCACGTCGGTGACACGGGTGTTAATGCCCCAGAGGATGCCGCGTTCCGGGAGTCCGCGGTCGATCAGCTCCTGACAGAACTCGATGAACTTCTTGCGGTTGATGGTCGGCTCTTCGTCGGCAAGGATGAAGAATCCGACGTCGTGCTCGTCGGCAAGCTTCTCGATCTCGTCCACGACCTTCTTCGGATCGCGGATCCGGTAGTCGCGCCAGAACTTCCACTGCGAGCAGAACGAGCAGGTGAACGGGCAGCCCCGCGCCATGTTGGGGATGGCGACTCGGGTGTTGAGCGGGATGTAGGTGTACTTCTCCCACTCCAGGATGCCCCAGTCCGGCTCGATGCTGTCGAGGTCCTTGATGGTCGGCGCCGCCGGCGTGGCGACGATCTGCTCGCCGTCGCGGTAAGCGATCCCGAGGATGGACTCGCGCTCATCGGGCCAGCGCCCCTCGTCAACCGCGCGAGCGAGGTTGACCATGATCTCCTCACCCTCGCCACGGACCACGGCGTCAATCCAGGGCGCCTCGCTGAGGACCTGCTTGTACATGAAGGTCGGGTGGATACCACCGATGAGGGTGACGACCTCGGGGTCAACCTCCTTGGCGATCTCCAGGCTTCGCTCGGCGACGTAGATCGAAGGCGTGATCGCCGTTGTCGCCACGATGTCCGGTTTTTCCTTCTCCAGCTCCTCGCGGATGTACTCGTCGGAGAAGTTGTTGGTCATCGCGTCGATGAACCGAATGTTGTCGTAGCCGGCGCGCTTGAGATGGCCGGCCAGGTAGGCGACCCATGCCGGGGGCCAGTTGCCCGCGATTTCCGCACCGCCCGAAGAGTAGTTGGGATGGATAAAGACGATACGCATGGGTCGAGCCTCCGCGACTGCCTTGGTAACTGCGTGATTCGGTCTATCCGCGTAACTTGCACGGCTAGACCGCCTGCTGTCTAGGGTCCTTGACGCTGGATCTTCGATGGTTGACCGATATCGTGATCGGCCGCGCCAATAAGACGTCGCCGGGCGCCTGGATCAGGCAGCCCGGCGGTCTCTGGCGCAGCAACCGGGGCGCTCCCGCCCGGCTGGTTCACCCCGTACCTGAAGCGGTGGGGTCAGCCCCGCCGCAGCTGGTCCGCGGGGACGTCGCGGGGACCCACCTCGGCGGCATCACCGGCGTCTTCCCAGGCCCAGCACCAGCCGTTGGCATTGACCAGGCGCTTCTCGTCCATGCCGAAGGCGGCGCAGTAGCCGTGGTCTCCGTCCTCCTCGTGGGGGACGTAGAGCAGGCAGTTGGCGCAGAACTGGTGGCTTTCGAAGCGGGGATGGTCCATGTCGGCGTCGGCCTGATTATGCACGTAGCCGATGCCCTTGGCCTCCGGCGCATCCTCGCTGATGATCTCCCAGGTCCGGTCGTTGCCGTTGTTGTTGTCATCCGCCATGGCCTTGGAGCCGAACAGGCTCGCGGCCGGGATCGCCGCCGTGCTCATTAGGCCCAGGCGCAGGAACTTGCGGCGGGAGCGGTCACACGGTTTCTTGCTCATCATTCTGGCTCCTCTCACGTCAGGGTCGAGGTGACCTTCCAATGCACCACCCCGGCCGACTCAGGGGGCCGGTGATGGATCTTTCCAGTATACGGTTCTGTGCGACGTAACGGCGCATTTGCCAGCGTTTAGAGAATGGTCGTACTATCGCGCCAGGCGCAAGGGGGGCGCGACGATGTTGCCCAATGCGCGCCGAGGTCTCTAGCGGGGAGGACACGATGGAGCACGTGGTGATCGTCGACCCGGAAGGGCAGCGCGTCGGCACCGAAGAGAAGATCCGCGCCCACGCCGACGGCGGGACCCTGCACCTGGCGTTCTGCGTGCTCGTGTTCAGTCCGCGCGGTCATTTGCTCCTGCAGCGTCGCGCCGATAGCAAGTACCACTTCTCGGGGCTCTGGTCGAACTCCTGCTGTGGCCATCCGCGGCCCGGCGAGGGCGTCACCGAGGCGGCCGAGCGCCGCCTGGGCGAAGAGTTCGGTTTCACGACCCGCTTGCAGCCGGTTGCGCAGTTTACCTACCACGCCGAAGATCCTCATACCGGGCTCGCCGAACATGAATACGCCCATGTGCTGATTGGCCGCGCCCTGGACGATCAGCCCGCCCCGGATTCGGCTGAAATCGGCGCATGGGCCTGGGCGGCCCCGTTGCGGATCCAGGCGGATACCGAGCAGCATCCCCGGCGTTACACGCCGTGGTTCCGGCGTCTGATTCGTGAGCAGCCGGTCGCGGAGTGGGCGGCCCGGTAGGGCTGTACCGGGCGTGTCCCTCTGTTAATCTGCGCGCGGGCCGGGCGGCCCGTTTCCGCAAGGTCACTGACTCCAAAAACTGGGACGGCACAATCCATGGCACCAGCGTTTCCCTTCTCGGCGATCGCCGGGCAAGACGAGATGAAGCTCGCGATGACCATTGCCGCGGTGGACGGCTCCATCGGCGGTGTATTGGTCTTTGGCGACCGCGGCACCGGCAAGTCGACGGTAGTCCGTGCCCTGGCCGGGCTGCTGCCGACGATTCGCGCAGTGTCTGACTGCCCGTACCACTGCAACCCGGATCACGACGATACCCTCTGCGATCACTGCCGGGAGCAGACCCAGGCGGGCAAGCAACTTAACGTGCAAGAGATCAACGTGCCGGTGGTGGACCTGCCGCTGGGGGTGACCGAGGACCGTGTCGTCGGTGCCCTCGACCTTGAGCAGGCGCTGACGCGGGGGGAAAAGGCCTTCGAGCCGGGGCTTCTGGCACGCGCCAACCGCGGTTTTCTTTATATCGACGAGGTGAACCTCCTCGAGGATCACATTGTTGATCTCCTGCTTGACGTGGCCGCCAGCGGCGAGAACGTGGTCGAGCGCGAGGGGCTCAGCGTGCGCCACCCGGCCAAGTTCGTCCTGATTGGCAGCGGCAACCCTGAGGAGGGAGAGCTTCGCCCGCAGCTGCTCGACCGTTTCGGGCTGTCGGTGGAAGTCTCCACGCCGGAAGACCTGCATACGCGCATGCAGGTGGTCCGCCGGCGCGATGAGTACGAGTCCGACCCGAAGGCGTTCGTGCGCAAGTGGGCGGATCATGACGCCGAGGTGCGGGAGCGCATCGAGCGCGGACGCGAGCAGCTGCCGCACGTCGAGGTCACCGATGAGATCCTTGAGCGCACGTCGACGCTGTGCATCGCCCTGGGCACCGACGGGCTCCGCGGTGAACTGACCCTGATCCGTGCCGCCCGCGCTGCCGCTGCCCTCGAGCAGGCGGGTCAGGTCGAGGTCAAGCACCTGCGCCAAGTGGCGAGTGTGGCGCTGCGCCATCGGCTGCGCCGCGATCCCCTCGACGAGTCCGGGTCCACCACCCGGGTCCAGCGAGCCGTGGAGGAGCACCTGCCTGCATGAGCGCCGCGCTCGATTACACCAACGCCGAGTCCGCCTGGGAGGATGCGACGTGCGCCGCGGCGCTGCTGGCGATCGACCCCCCCGGCGTGGGGGGGGTATGCCTGCGCTCGCTGCCCGGGCCGGTGCGCGAGCGCTGGGTGCAGATCGCCCGTGAGCTGCTGCCCGCGGGTACGCCCTGGCGCCGCATCCCGATCAATATCTCGGACAGCCGCCTGCTAGGCGGGCTCGACCTGACCGCTACGCTGCGTTCCGGCCGGCCAGTGGTCGAGCGCGGGGTGTTGGCCGAGGTCGATGGCGGCGTGGCCGTGCTGGCGATGGCTGAGCGCATTGCGCCGGCCACGGCCGGCAAGCTGGGGGCCGTGCTCGATAACGGCGAGGTCCGGCTGGAGCGGGACGGCCTGGCCGATCGGATGACGAGTCGTTTCGGGGTGATCGCCCTGGACGAGGGGGCCGAGGAGGACGAGCGGCCGGTGGGACCGCTCCGGGACCGCCTGGGTTGCCATCTCGAGCTTAACGGGATTCCGGTCCACGTCGCTGGCGGCTGCGAGTACACAGCGGAGGATGTCGCTGCGGCCCGCGAGCGCCTGGACCAGGTCACTTGCTCCGACGACCTCGCCGAGGCCCTGTGTGCCGGCGGGCTGGCGCTCGGCATCGGCTCGCTGCGCGCACCGCTGCAGGCCCTGCGCGCCGCCCGGGCGGCCGCAGCGCTGGATGGGCGGACCGAGGTCAGCCAGGAGGATGTTGCCCTGGCCACCCGCCTGATCCTGGTGCCGCGGGCCACCCGCATTCCGGAGATGCAACAGCCGGAACAGGAGCAGCCCGAAGAGCAGCAGGAGCCTGAACAGCAGGAGGCCGAGCAGCAGGAACAGGAGGAGTCGCCCCCGCCGCCAGAACAGGAGACGGATGAGGAGCGGCCGGAGGATGACGGCGGCGAGCAGGACCAGCCCGAGGAAGGGCCGGACGAGGAGGACGACGAAGAGCAGGCGCCGGCGGAGATCCCCGCCGAGGTGGTGCTCGATGCAGCGCGTGCCGTACTGCCTGACAACCTGCTGCAGCAGATGAAGATCCGGGAACTGGCCCAGCGCAACCGCTCGCAGACGCCGGGGCGGGCCGGTGCCCTTCAGCAGGGCGGTGGGCGCGGCCGGCCGGCCGGGGTGCGCCCGGGCAGTCCCGGTGGCGGGGCTCGGTTGAATGTTGTGGAGACCCTGCGCACGGCGGCCCCCTGGCAGCCCCTGCGGCGCCAGCACGACCAGACCGGCCGCCGGGTGATCGTCCGCCCCGAGGACTTTCGTATTACCCGGTTCAAGCAGCGCAGTCAGACGACGACCATCTTCGCGGTGGACGCCTCGGGGTCATCAGCCATGCACCGCCTCTCCGAGGCCAAGGGCGCCGTGGAGCTGCTGCTGGCCGAATGCTACGTGCGTCGGGACGAGGTGGCGCTGGTTGCCTTCCGGGGCCGAGGGGCTGAGGTGCTGCTGCCGCCGACGCGCTCGCTGACCCGCGCCAAGAAGGGGCTTGCCGGGCTGCCCGGGGGAGGCGGCACGCCGTTGGCTGCAGGCATCGATACCGCCCGACAGCTCACCGACGAGGTCCGCCGCAAGGGCGCCACCCCGGTGTTGATCCTGCTCACCGACGGCCGCGCCAATGTCACCCGTGAAGGGGTGGGCGGTCGGGAGAAGGCGCAGCAGGAGGCCACCGAGTCGGCTCGCGCCATCCGGGTGATGGGGATCCGGGCTCTGGTGGTGGACACCTCGCCGCGGCCGCGGCCGATGGGTCGTGAGCTGGCCGAGGCCATGGGCGCCGAATACCTGCCCCTGCCGCGTGCCGATGCCTCTTCGATCAGCTCAGCGGTGCAGGCGGTGACCGGTACCGGGCGCTAGACCTAGGAGGGAGGCCATGGGAGCGGGTTTGGCCTGGGAGCGGGAGGCTGCCGGGTGGCCGAACCACAAGGCGAGCCGTTTCGTCGACGCGGGCGGGTTGCGCTGGCACGTCCAGGTCTACGGAGAGGGGCCGCCCGCCCTGCTGCTGCATGGCAGTGCCGCTTCCGTTCACTCCTGGCGCGATTTCGGCCCGCGGCTGGCTCGGCACTATACCGTGGTCGCGCCGGACCTGCCGGGTCACGGATTCAGCGCCCCGCCGCCGCGCCGCCTGCAGACTCTGGGCGGGGCCGGGCAGGGGATCGCCGAACTCCTCCATGCGCTTGAGCTGTGTCCACGGGTGGCTATCGGCCACTCGGTGGGCGCAGCGCTGCTGGCGCGCATGGCCCTCGACGCGCGGATCCGCCCGGATGTGCTGATCAGCATCAACGGCGCCTTTCTGCCCTTCAGCGGCATCGCCGGCCACCTGTTTCCCACCACCGCCCGTCTCCTGACTTACAACCCGCTGGTCCCCTTCTGGCTCGCTTTTCGTGCCCGCAACCGGGATTTCCTCGCGGATGTGCTGGCGCGCACCGGATCCCGGATCGACGAGGCGGGTATCGACCTCTATCAGCGGCTGGCCACCCACCCAGGGCATGTGGCCGCTGCGCTGGGGATGATGGCCCGCACCCATGACGGTCTCTACGCGCTGATGGAGGATCTGCCGCGGCTGACCGTGCCGCTGGTCCTGTTCGCAGCCAGTGGGGATCGCACCGTGCCCCCGGCGCAGGCCGAGCGGGTTCGGCTGCGGGTGCCGTCGGCGCGACTGGAAACCCTCTCCGACCTTGGCCATCTGGCGCACGAGGAAGCACCGGATCGGGTGGCCGAGCAGGTCCTGGCCGCCATCCGCACGACCGCGCCAAAAGGTCGCGGTGAAGCGGATGTTCGTTGACATAGTCCCGACCGTACTTAAGGTGAAACCTATGCGAATGAATCCTGATGCTCCTGCACCCGCTGTCGGCGGTCAGTCTCCCCACGCCGTGGTCATCGGGGCCGGCTTCGGCGGGCTGGCGGCGGCCATCCGTCTCGGCGCGCGTGGCTACCGGGTCACCGTGGTGGACCGTCTGGACGGACCAGGGGGGCGGGCCTACGTGCATCATCAGGACGGATTCACCTTCGATGCCGGGCCGACCATCGTGACCGCGCCATTTCTCTTCCGGGAACTCTGGGAGCTGGCGGGTCGGCGCTTTGAGGACGACATCGACCTGCGCCTGATGGACCCCTTCTACCGGGTCCGTTTCGATGACGGCAGTCACTTCGACTACACCGGCGATCCGGAGCGGATGCGGGCCGAGGTGGAGCGCTTCGCACCCGGCGATGTCGATGGCTACCACCGCTACATGGCGGCCAGCGAGGAGATCTTCCGGATCGGCTTCGAGGAGCTCAGCTACAAGCCGTTCAACCGGTTTACCGACATGCTCCGCGTGGTCCCGGACCTGATCCGGCTGCAGAGCTACTACAGCGTTCATGGGCTGGTTTCGCGCTACGTCAAGGACGAGCGGCTGCGTCAGGTGCTCAGCTTCCACCCGCTGCTCATCGGCGGCAACCCGTTTTCGGTGACCTCGGTCTACTGCCTGATCGAGTACCTTGAGCAGCACTGGGGGGTCCACTACGTCATGGGTGGTACGGGCAGGCTGGCCAGCGGCATGGCCGATCTGATCGCCGGGCAGGGGGGCGAGGTCCGTTACAACGCCGACGTCGAGGCGATCACCGTGGATCAGGGGCGGGCGACCGGCGTGGAGCTGAGCAGCGGCGAGCGCATCGCGGCCGATGTCGTTGTATCCAATGCCGATGCCGCCTGGACCTACCGCAAGCTGGTGCCGGCCAGTGCCCGCCGCCGCTGGAGCGATCGCCGCCTGGACCGGGCGCGCTACTCCATGGGTCTCTACGTCTGGTACTTCGGTACCCGCCGCCAATACCACGACGTGCCGCATCACACCATCCTCATGGGGCCACGGTACAAGGAGCTGATCCGAGACATCTTCGAGCGCAAGGTGCTGGCGGAAGACTTCAGCCTGTACCTGCATCGGCCGACGGCCACCGATCCGTCCCTGGCGCCGGAGGGGTGTGACGCGTTCTATGTGCTCTCGCCGGTGCCCCACCTCGGTGGGGACGTGGACTGGGAGGCGCAGGCCGAGCCCTACCGGCAGGCGATCTCGCAGTACCTCAGCGAGACGGTCCTGCCCGGGCTGGAGGAAGAGCTCGTGACCTCCCTGGTGGCCACGCCGCTTGATTTCCGCCACCGGCTGAAGTCGTGGCTCGGCACCGGCTTCAGCCTGGAGCCGGTGCTCCAGCAGAGCGCCTGGTTCCGCCCGCACAACCGCAGCGAAGACGTCCAGAACCTTTTCCTGGTCGGTGCCGGTACGCACCCCGGCGCCGGCCTGCCCGGTGTAGTCTCATCCGCCAAAATCCTCGACGAGGTAGTCCCAGATGCTCGTACCTTCGCCTGATCCAAGCCTGGCGCCGGAGCCGTACCTGCTCCATACCGATCGCCGAGCTTGTCGGGCCCTGCTCAGCACCGGGTCGCGGACCTTCATGGCGGCTTCCTGGCTGCTCCCGCGGGAGCAGCGGGATGCCGCGACGGCCCTTTACGCCTTCTGTCGCGAAGCGGATGACGCCGTGGACGAAGGACCGGGTGATGCGGCGGCCCTGGCCGCGCTCCGTGAGCGCCTGGAGGCGGCCTACGCCGGCCGGCCCCAGTCGCACCCGGCGGACCGTGCCTTTGCCTGCGTCGCCCACTACTACAACATCCCGCAAACCTTGCCGGGGGCCCTGATCGAGGGGTTTCGCTGGGACGCCGAGGGACGCGGCTACGAGACCATCGAGGAACTCTACGAGTACGCCGTGCGCGTTGCCGGGACCGTCGGCGTAATGATGTCGCTGCTTATGGATGTGCGCAGTCCGTCCGCCCTGGCTCGGGCCTGCGATCTTGGGATCGGCATGCAGCTGACCAACATCGCCCGCGATGTGGGTGAGGACGCGCGGCGTGGCCGGCTCTATCTGCCGCGGCAGTGGATGCGCGAGGCCGGCGTCGACCCGGACGCCTTCCTCGCCCGGCCGCGGTTCTCGTCGGAACTCGGCGGCGTCATCCAGCGACTGCTGCGGGACGCCGATCGCCACTACGAACGGGCGATGCCGGGATTCCACGCGCTGCCTCGCCGGGTGCGTCCCGGCCTGTGCGCAGCACGTCTGCTCTACGCCGAGATCGGCCGCGAGCTGGAACGCCGCGGCTGTGACTCGGTGAACCAGCGGGCCGTGGTCAGCGGGCAGCGCAAAGTGCGTGTCCTCTCTCAGGTTGCCTCGACGCTGGCCGCCGCGCCGCGGGACGATTCGGCGCCGGCCTTGCCTCAGGGGCAGTACCTGATCGATGCTGTCAGGCAGGTTCCCGAGGCCGTCGGCCCGCCGGGGCGCTTAGAGGGGCAGGTCGCCTGGGTGCTGGGCCTGTTCGAGCGCCTCGAGCGGATGGACGCGGAGCGCCTGGAGCGTATGGACGCCGCCCGCTCCGGGCGTCAGGTCTCCGGATAGTCCGGGCGGCATCGCTGCGCGGAGGGGCGGTCGATGGATCTGCCCGGTTTCATCATCTTCAAGCTCGCACTCGTGGCTTTGGCCATGGCCTACGCCGTACGCGAGATCGTGATCATGCGCCGCGACCTGCGGCAGATCCGCGAGGAGCGCGAACGCGATCGGGACGGCGCCGGACGCTGACAGGCCACGGGCAGCCGGGGCTGCTCGTGGCGACGGTCGCCGCTTGCCCAGTACCTCAGCCGGTACGCGTCACGCGGCGAGGCATCCGGAATGGCAGCAAGGGTTTGACCCAGGCGCTGGCGAAGCGGTTGAGGTCTAGGCTTTCGTGGACCGCTCGCAACGGGCGGCCGTCCACCGCCGTATCGACCAGGGAGCGCGCGTAGAACGGCGTGTCCTCCAGGGTCTCGATGAGTCGGGCCTGCTCCGGGGCGTCGGCCGGGATGCGCCTGCGGATGCCCCACAGCGCCGTTGGCAGGGGGGCCGATGCCGGAGCAGGGGCCTCGCTGACCGCCCCCTGCCGGTCGAAACGGATCGTCTTGCGGTACGCCTCCCCCTGCCGGGGGGTGACGTCGTAGAGCACCGTGGTGCCGTCGGCATCGCTGGCGCGCGACCAGTGCCAGCCGCTGAATCCGTCCTCCAGCGGTTCATCGCCGGCGTTGGTGTCGAGGTAGCCCTCGCCCTCCCAGCGGACCCGCGGCTTCTCCAGCTCGACCTGGACCCGGGCGCAGGGGGCCAGGGCACACCAGCGGTGGCGGCCAGCGGGGTCGAGAACCAGCGCCTGGTCGTTGGCGACCCGGGGGGTCAGGCGAATGCGGCCGCGCAGGTACGCCGGGCGCGGGAAGGTTAGCTCGTCGATGTCCAGCAGGAGCTCCCCGTCCACCCACCGCGCCTGGCTGGGGCCGACGACCAGGGTGTCACGGTCGCGTCGCAGCGCGTGTCGGTCCCGTTCGGTCATGCACCAGTGTCCGCGCTTCTCGCCGTAGAGGGCGACGTTGAAGGCGCAGTGGTCCTCCGGAATGGGCGTCCCGCGCTGCCGTGCCCACGCATAATAGGGTGAGAAGACGCTGCCGACGAACAGGATGACCGTCAGCCCGTGACGGCCGTCATCGCTCAGGGCGTCGAGGTACCACCAGACGTAGCCCCCCGAAGGGACCGTGTGACGGAAGTCAGGTCGGCCAGCACTTGCGCCGCCGCCAGGCGCCCGGACATCATCGCCATCGGCAGACCCGCCCCCGGGTGCGTGCTGCCCCCCGCCAGATAGAGCCCCGGCACCCGCGTGCGCGCCGCTGGACGCTGAAACGAGGCCCGCCACCCGTGGCTGGCCATCCCGTACAACGCCCCGCCCGTCGCCGGGTAACGCGCCTCGAAGTCCGTGGGCGTGTGGATGACCGGCGTCTCTTCCGTGGGCTGGATGCTGAGGCCGCAGCGCTCCAGGAGCGAGAGGGTCTGGTGCTGGCATTGTTGGATCTCCGTGTCGCTGAAGCTTTTCCGGTCGCCTTGGGCCGGCGCGTTGATCAGGCAGAGGAGGCGCTCGGGGCCGGCAACCGACTGCTGGTCGTGGCGATCCTGGGCGCAGATATAGACCGTTGGTTCCGGGGGCGGCTCGCCGCGGCGGAAGACGGCCTGGAACTCGTCTGCGTAGTCGCTGCTGAAGAAGACCGAGTGATGGTGAAGCGGGAACCCCCCGGTCTCGGCCCGCCAGTTCCAAGTGATCGCGGACTGCGAGCGGGTCCGGGGCGGCTGTCTGCGCACCGCCGAGCGCAGGTGGTCGCCGAAGAGCCCGCTGGCCAGGGCGGCGGCATCGCCGTTGCTGACGACCGTCCCGGCTGGCAGGAACTCGCCGTGGGCCAGTTCGACGCCGCTGACCCGGCCTCGGGCGGTTTGGATGGCCCGTGCCCGGGTGGCGCAGCGCAGTTCGACCCCGCACCGTTCAGCGAGCCCGGCCAGAGCGGTGGCCAGACGGTGCATTCCGCCCTCGACCTGCCAAACTCCTTCCGACTCCACGTGGGCGATCAACATCAGTGTGGCTGGTGCCTCGAACGGGGAGGAGCCGCAGTAGGTTGCGTAACGGCCGTAGAGTTGTCGCAGGCGCGAATCGTGGAAGTAGCGGCCAAGAGCTTGCCAGAGGGTGGTGAACGGACTGATGCGCAGCATGGCGCCGAGGTTGCGGTACCCGACGCGGTGGAAAAGACCCAGCGGGGTAGTGCGCTGTGCGCGCATGAACGTGTTGTCCAGCGTGTCGTGGATCTCCGCGGCGCGGCGGCAGAAGGCACGGAAGCGCCGCGCCTCGGCGGGGCCTGCGAACTCGCCGATCGCCTCGGCGGATTGTCGTGGATCGGCAAACAGATCCAGCTGCCCGCCTTCGACCCAGGCGTGCCGGGCCAAGCGCTCAACGGGGCGCAGTCGCAAATGGTCCTCAAGGCGTTCCCCCGCGTCGGCGAAGAGTTCCTCGAAGGCACCGCGCATGGTGAAGACCGTCGGCCCGGCGTCCAGCCAGGCGTTACCGATGCGCACCGGGCGCAGTTTCCCTCCCGGTGTCGGTGCCTGTTCAACCAGGGTGACTTGCAGTCCGGCGCAGGCCAGGTCGATGGCGGTGGCGAGCCCGCCGACACCGGCGCCGATCACCACGGCGTTCTGTTCTCCTGCGGCTGGGCTTCGCATCGACGTTGACATGGGGTGGGTCCCTGACTAGCGTACTCGACGACTCACGTCTTCCCTGGAACGCAAGCCTACACGCCGCCGGCGGGAGGGGGCTACATGGAACCAAGCAAAAGAATCGAAAGCGCCCTGGAGGCCGCAGTGGCCCGGGCAACGGCTGCCCCGGCCCCGCCACAGCTGGCGCATGCCGTGCATCATGCCGTATTTGCCGGCGGCGCCCGCGTCCGGCCGCGCCTGTGCCTGACCGTCGCTGCGGCCTGTGGCGATGATCACCCCGAGTTGGCCGACGCGGCGGCCATCGCTATCGAGTTGATGCACTGTGCCTCGCTGGTCCACGACGATCTGCCGTGCTTCGACGATGCGGCGACGCGTCGCGGGCAGCCGTCGGTGCACGCCGCCTACGGCGAGCGCTTGGCTGTACTGGCCGGCGATGCGCTCATCGTCCACGCGTTGGAGACGTTGGCGCTGCAGGTGCCCCAGGCCCCGCAGCGGGCCGGTGCCCTGCTGGCCACGGTGACCCGGGCAACCGGTATGCCCTACGGCATTACGGCCGGGCAGGCCTGGGAGTCCGAGCCGGAAATCCCGGTGGCGGAGTATCACCAGGCCAAGACCGGCTCGCTGTTCGCGGCTGCCACCGTTGCCGGAGCCATCGCCGTCGGCGCCGAGGAGCAGGCCGATCGGTGGCGGACGGTAGGCGAGCGGTTGGGCGAGGCGTATCAGGTCGCCGATGACCTGCGTGACGCTGTCGGGGCCGAGGATGAACTCGGCAAGCCCACCGGCCAGGACTCGTCCCACGGCCTGGCTAACGCGGTCTCGGAGCACGGCCTTGAGGGGGCCAAGGAGCGTCTGGATCGGCTGGTGCAGGAGGCGGTCGACGCGGTTCCGGACTGCGCCGGTGCCGAGCAGCTGCGCGCCGGTATCCTCGAAGAGATGGAGCGGGTCCTGCCCAAGACGCTGGGCCGCAGCGCGGCGTGATCCGTAGCTGGCGAGACAGCCGATGGCGGGATCGCCTGCATGACTGGCGAGACCGCCTGCTGGCCAGCCCCCGTTTCCATCGGCTGGCGGCACGCTTCCCGCTGACCCGGCCAATCGCCCGACGGCGCTCCAGCGAGCTGTTCGACCTGTGTGCCGGGTTCATCTACTCGCAGGTCGTTCTGGCCAGCGTGCGCAGCGGCCTGCTGGATCTGCTCAACGAGGGGGCGCAGCCCCGGGAGCGTCTGCTGAACCGCCTCGGGCTGCCGGAGATGGCGGGGCAACGGTTGCTCGAGGCAGCCGAGGCCTTGCGCTTGGCAGAGTCTCGCAGCGCAGGGCGGTACGGTCTCGGTGACCTGGGGGCCGTGCTGGTGGCCGCGCCGGGCATCCGCGCCATGGTCGATCACCACGCCCTGCTTTACGAGGATCTTCAGGATCCGCTGGCGCTGCTGCAGGGCGAGCGTGGCGAGACCGCCCTCGGGCGTTATTGGGCCTATGCCGGCAACCAGTCGCCGGACGCGCTGACGGGCAGCGAGGTGGATGGCTACAGCGGGCTGATGGCTGCCTCGCAGCCGATGGTGGCCACCGAGGTGCTCGATGCCTATCCGCTGCGCCGGCACCGGAGGTTGATGGATGTGGGCGGGGGCGAGGGGGCCTTCCTGATCGCCGCTGCCCGTCGATGGCCCCACGTGCATGGGCAGGTGATCGATCTCCCCGCCGTAGCCGAACGCGCCCGTGCCCGTATCGCCGAGGCAGGCCTTGAAGAACGCCTGACCGCCGCGGGGGCCGACTTCTTCCGGGACGCTCTGCCCGCCGATGCGGATGTGGTCTCGCTCGTGCGCATCCTGCACGATCACGACGATGAAGAGGCAGCCCGGCTGCTAAAGAACCTGCACCGCAGCCTGCGCCCCGGAACCACGGTCCTGGTGGCCGAGCCGATGTCGGGGACACCGGGGGCCGAGCGGGTGGGCGGTGCCTACTTCGGGATCTACCTTTTCGCGATGGGGCGTGGGCGGCCCCGAACCGTGGCCGAAAACCGCGGGCTTCTCGAGGGGGCCGGGTTTGAGCAGATCCGGTTATTGCCAGGCTGCAATCCGCTGCAGGCCCGTGTAATTGCGGCTAAAAGCCGCAGCCTATCCCGGTGATCGACCAGCTTGACACACGGGGAAGTCAAGTTAGGCTGACACCATGTCTGACCCAAGCCCTGTATCGAATGCCGATCCGGGTGGGCCGTCCGGCGGCCCGTACTCGGCTCGTGCGGTCCTTTTCGAGGCCCCTGAGCGCCTCGCCCTTCAGGATGTGGCCTTGACGGACCCCGGGCCGGGGGACGTCGTGGTCGATATCGACTTCAGCGGGATCAGCACCGGCACCGAGCGCCTGCTCTGGAAGGGCACCATGCCCCAGTTTCCGGGGCTGGCCTACCCGCTGGTTCCCGGCTACGAGTCCGTGGGCCGGGTCATCGCGGCCGGGGCCGAGTCGGGGCGGCAGGAGGGCGAGGCCGTGTTCGTCCCCGGCGCCCGCTGCTACCGGGAGGTCAGCGGGTTGTTCGGCGGGGCCGCCTCGCGCCTGGTGGTCTCCGGCGAGCGGGTCATCCCGTTGCCGGATGGCCTCGGCGAGCGTGGCGTGTTGTTGGCCCTGGCCGCTACGGCGTGGCACGCGGTGGCCGAGGCACCCCCGGATCTGGTGATCGGCCACGGTGTGCTGGGCCGGCTGATAGCGCGCATCGGGGTGTCGCTCGGCCATCCTCCGACGGTCTGGGAGACCAACGAGGACCGGCGAACCGGTGCCGACGGCTACACGGTGCTGGAACCGGACAGCGATGAGCGCCACGACTACGCGCGCATCTGCGATGTCAGTGGCGATGCCGCGCTCCTCGATACCCTGATCGGGCGGCTGGCGCACGGAGGTGAGGTGGTGCTGGCCGGTTTCTACAGCGAGCGCCTGTCGTTCGCGTTCCCGTCGGCCTTCATGCGTGAGGCCCGGCTGCGTGTGGCGGCCGAGTGGCAGCGGGACGATCTGCAGGCCGTAACGCGGCAGATCGAGTCAGGGGCGCTCAGCCTCGACGGTCTGATTACGCACTGCCTCGATGCCGCCGAGGCGGCATCGGCCTACCGGATCGCCTTCGGTGATCCCGACTGTCTCAAGATGGTCCTCGACTGGAGAAACAGCTGATGAGCAGCGAGCAGCCGGCGAAAGAGACCCAGATCATCGCCATCTACGGCAAGGGCGGCATCGGCAAGAGCTTCACGCTCTCCAACCTCTCCTACATGATGGCGCAACAGGGCAAGAAGGTCCTGCTCATCGGCTGCGACCCCAAAAGCGATACCACCTCGCTGCTCTTTGGCGGGCGGGCCTGCCCCACGATCATCGATACCTCCTCGCGCAAGAAGGCCGCCGGCGAGACGTTGAGCATCGGCGACGTCTGCTTCAAGCGCGATGGGGTCTTCGCCATGGAGCTCGGCGGCCCGGAGGTGGGCCGCGGCTGTGGTGGACGCGGGATCATCCACGGGTTCGAGATCCTGGAGAACCTGGGGTTCCACGACTGGGACTTCGATTACGTCCTGCTCGATTTCCTCGGCGACGTGGTCTGTGGCGGGTTTGGCCTGCCCATCGCGCGTGACCTGTGCCAGAAGGTCATCCTGGTGGGGGCGAACGATCTACAGTCGCTCTACGTCGTCAACAACGTCTGCTCGGCGGTGGAGTATTTCAGCCGCCTGGGCGGGAGTGTCGGCGTCGCCGGGCTGGTGGTGAACAAGGATGACGGTACCGGCGAGGCGCAGGCACTCGCCGAGCAGGCTGAGATACCGGTGCTCTCGAGCATCCCCGCGGACGACGAGATCCGGCGCAAGAGCGCCAACTACGAGATCATCGGCTACCCGGGTGGTCCCTGGGGAGACCTGTTCGGGCAGCTGGCGCAGAACATCGCCGGTGCCCCGCCGGTCATGCCTCAACCCCTGAGTCACGACCAACTGCTCGGGCTGTTCAAGAGTGACGAGGTCGGCGGCGAGGTCGAACTCGTGCCGGCCACTCCGGAGGACATGTGCCCGCAGGGGGCGACCAGGAAGCCATCCCTGGAGATCGTCTACGACGATACCTGAGCCAGACCCCGGAGTAAGGGCCATGAACGATCGAGCGGGACCCCATGATCAACCCCAGACCATGTGCCCGGCCTTCGGGTCGTTGCGCGTGGGGCTGCGCATGCGCCGCACCGCCACCGTGGTGGCGGGTTCGGCTTGCTGCGTCTACGGGCTGACCTTCACTTCGCACTTCTATGGTGCCCGGCGCAGCGTTGGCTACGTGCCCTTCGACTCCGAGTCGCTGGTGACCGGGGGGCTGTTCGAAGACGTCCACCAGGCGGTGTACGACCTTGCCGACCCGGCGCGCTACGACGCCATCGTGGTCATCAACCTCTGCGTGCCGACGGCCTCCGGCGTGCCCCTGCGGCTGTTGCCCGAGGCGATCAACGGTGTCCGCGTGGTGCCGCTGGAGGTGCCCGGTTTCGGCGTGCCCACTCATGCCGAGGCCAAGGACAAGCTGGCGGCCGCCATGCTGCGTTACGCCCGGCAGGAGGCCGAACAGGGCCCTGTGGCGGCGCCGCGAAGTGGCCGGGGCGATCTGCCCACGGTGGCGCTGCTCGGCGAGATGTTCCCGGGCGATCCGGTCAGTATCAGCCGTTTGCTCGAGCCCATGGGCCTGGCGGCGGGGCAGGTGGTGCCGACGCGCGAGTGGCGCGAGCTTTACGCGGCCCTCGATTGCCGCGCGGCTGCCGCAATCCACCCGTTCTATACGGCGTCGCTGGCGGAGTTCGAAGCAGCGGGGCGGGCGCTGGTGCCCTCGGCCCCCGTCGGACGGGATGGCACCGCAGCCTGGCTCGAGGCGGTCGGAGCGGCCTGCGACGTCGGGCGTGCCGAGATCGACACGGCGAAATCGGCTGCGCTTCCCGCCATCGAAGAGGCCATCGCGGCTGCGCCGGTGCACGGCCGGATTACGGTCTCCGGATACGAGGGCTCCGAGCTGCTGGTTGCCCGGCTGCTCGTCGAATGTGGCGCGGACGTGCGCTACGTGGGCACGGCCGTGGGTCAGACGCGGTGGTCGGATCCGGATCGCGAGTGGCTCGAGGCGCGAGGGATCCCAGTGCGTTTCCGGGCGACGCTGGAGGACGATACCGCGGCGGTGGACGAGCACCAGCCCGATTTGGCCATCGGCACCACACCCGTGGTCCAGCACGCCAAGGAGCAGGCCATTCCCGGCCTGTACTTCACCAATCTGATCTCTGCGCGACCGTTGATGGGGCCGTCGGGGCCAGGGGCGCTGGCTCAGGTTATCAACGCCGCGATCGGGAACAAGGAGCGCTTTGACGCCATGAACGCATTCTTCGCCGGCGTGGGTACGGGCGAGACCGGCGGCGTGTGGAGCGAATCGCCGCAGATCCCGCCGCGGGTTGAGATCAAGGCGGGCGGCGTCGGGCGTTGTGGGGAGGGACGCTGATGCTCATCCCCGATCTTGATCGTGCTGGCGGATACTGGGGGGCGGTGTACGCGTTCACGGCCGTCAAGGGCCTGCAGGTGATCATCGATGGCCCGGTCGGGTGCGAGAACCTGCCGGTGACCGCCGTTTTGCACTACACCGACGCCCTGCCGCCGGAAGAACTCCCGGTGGTCGTCACCGGCCTCTCCGAGGAAGAGCTCAACCGAGAGGGCACCGAGGGCGCCATGAAGCGGGCCCACGGCACCCTCGATCCCCAGCAGCCGACTGTCGTCGTAACCGGTTCCATTGCCGAGATGATCGGCGGCGGCGTGACGCCTGAAGGCACCGGGATACGCCGTTTCCTGCCGAGAACCATCGACGAGGATCAGTGGCAGGCCTCGGATCGGGCGCTGCGCTGGCTCTGGGAGCAGTTCGGCATGCGCCGCGGGCGCGCGCCGCGTCCGCGCGAACGGGAGGCCGGCGCGCCGCCGCGGGTCAACATCATCGGCCCGGCCTACGGGATGTTCAATATGCCCTCGGACCTGGCCGAGATCCGCCGGCTGGTCGAGGGCATCGGCGCGGAAGTCAATCTGGTCTTTCCTCTTGGTTGCCACGTGGATCAGATCCCGCGGCTGGTGGATGCTGACGTCAACATCTGCATGTACCGGGAGTATGGGCGCGGGCTCTGCGAGGCGCTCGGACGGCCCTATCTGCAGGCGCCGGTCGGCCTGCACAGTACGACGCGATTCCTGCACGCCCTCGGCGAGCAGCTCGGGCTCGATCCGGAGCCGTTTATCGAAAAAGAGAAACACACCACACTAAAACCGCTCTGGGATTTGTGGCGTTCTGTCACACAGGATTTTTACGCCACGGCCAGTTTCGGGATCGTTGCAGCACAAACCCATTCGCTGGGCATTCGGAAATTTCTTGAAAATGACCTGGGGATGCCCTGCAATTTCGCCTTCTCTCGGGCGCCCGGCGTCAAGATCGATAACGACGCCATTCGTGCCGCGATCCGCGGCAATCCGCCACTCGTGCTTTTCGGAAGCTACAACGAGCGGATGTATCTTGCGGAAGTAGGAGGACACGCCAGATATATCCCCGCCTCCTTCCCCGGTGCGGTCATACGCCGCCACACGGGGACCCCGTTCATGGGGTACGGTGGATCCTGTTACATCGTGCAGGAGGTTTGTAACGCGCTCTTCGACGCCCTGTTCCATATCCTGCCGTTGGGCACGGAAATGGATCAGGTGGAGGCCACTCTGGCCCGCGGCGTGCAACCGGAAAAAACGGCGCAGAATGTCGCAGCCGAATCCGAAGCCGCCCCGGCCGAGGCCTCCGAGACCCTGACCTGGGACGAAGAGGCTCGAGCGATACTTGACCGCTGGGTTCAGGAGCAACCGATGCTGGTCCGCATCTCGGCCACCAAGCGGTTGCGCGATGCAGCGGAACAGCGGGCCAAGGAGGCCGGCGAGACTCGAGTCACCGCAGCCCGGGTCAAGAGCTGCAGCGACGTGCTGCCAGGGTCGGGTCCGGGGCGCGGCAACTAAAGCACGAAAAGGGCGCGGCGAAAGCGCGCTATCCCGTTGAAGCCTTACGCGTTGTGCTTTGTTATAGACGGGTAGAGGCGCAGCGGAGAGTTCGACGAGAGGAGGCACTCCGATGGCACACGCAGTCAAAGCACGGCCGAACTCAGCGCGAGCCCGCCGCAAGGAAGAGGCGCAGTACCGCCTGCTGATGGCCGTCAGCTTCGCGGTCTTTCTGGTCGGCGCTCTTCTGGCCCGTCTCGTCCCGGCACGCTGGCGTGCTGCGCAGCAAAAGGGCGAGCGGCAGTCGGTAATCGCCGAGGCACGCGCGGCGGCGCAGACCTCGGTCCCCTTTGCCTTCATGAGCTGATGCGCGGCATTGGGCCGCAGCTCGCAGGGGAAGAGAGAACGAATAACCGATTTTTCTGATCGAGGATCCATCCTCGGTCGGGAAAAAAGCACCACCAAAGCGTGGTGACCAACCCGAGCCGCGCGGGGGCGCGCGGCGCAGGCGAAAAGTCGAACGGAGGAAGTAATTATGGCTGACGAGATGCGGAACGTTAGCGACGAGGAAGCCAAAGAGTTTCACGCGATGTTCTCTCAGGCCTTCACCGTCTACATCGGTGTTGCCGTTGTGGCGCACATCCTGGCCTGGGCCTGGCGTCCGTGGATCCCGGGTGACGAGGGCTTCGGTGCCGCTCTGATCGAGGGTGCCAACGCCGTCACCGCCGCTGTTCAGTCCATCGCGCCCATCGCTGCTTAAGGAGACGTAATCATGTGGAGAATGTGGAAGATCCTCGACTATCGCCGTACGGTGGTTCTGGCCCACGTGGGCATGGCCGTCCTGGCTCTGCTTATTCACTTCATCCTCCTGAGCACGGAGAACTTCAACTGGCTCCAGGGTAACCCCTACGGCGACGCCGAGTCGGCTGCCGAGGTCGCCGATGCTGCGGTCATGCCGCAGCAGCGGGAGGTCTAAGCACCCGAGCCCCCGGCTCTTCGGGAGGACCGCCCCGGTGTGCTTCACACCCGGGGCGGTCGCTCGCCGAAGGCTTCGGGATCCCTGAGGCGCCGTGTTGCCCGTGATGTGAGGACCCAGCCATGGCGATGCTCGACTTTGAAAAAAAATATCGTGTCCGAGGAGGTACACTCCTCGGAGGGGACTTGTTTGACTTTTGGATTGGGCCGTTCTACGTGGGCATCTTCGGGGTGCTTACGGCGATCTTCGCGGTCCTTGGCACCGTCCTGATTATCTACGGTGCTTCCCAAGACACCTTCAATCTGTGGCAGATCTCGATCGCCCCGCCCGACCTTAGCTACGGGCTGGCCCTTGCGCCCATGATGGAGGGCGGCCTCTGGCAGATCATCACCGTCTGCGCTCTGGGCGCGTTCATCACCTGGGCCCTGCGGCAGGCGGAGATCTCCAAGAAGCTCGGCATGGGGTATCACGTGCCGGTGGCGTTCGCGGTCGCGATCCTCGCCTACGCGACGCTGGTGGTCTTCCGGCCGCTGCTGATGGGCGCCTGGGGCCACGGGTTCCCGTACGGGATCCTGAGCCACCTGGATTGGGTGTCGAACGTGGGGTATCAATACCTCCACTTCCACTACAACCCGGCCCACATGCTGGCCGTCACGTTCTTCTTCACGACCACCCTGGCCCTGGCGCTGCACGGTGGCCTGATCCTCTCGGTCACCAACCCCAAGAAGGGTGAGCCGGTTAAGACCGCGGAGCATGAGAACACCTTCTTCCGTGACGTCATCGGCTACTCCATCGGCAGCCTGGGCATCCACCGCCTCGGCCTGTTCCTGGCCCTGAATGCGGGCTTCTGGAGCGCGGTGTGCATCATCATCAGCGGCCCGTTCTGGACCCGCGGTTGGCCCGAGTGGTGGAACTGGTGGCTCAACGTCCCGATCTGGTCCTGGGGGGGGTAATCAGAAATGGCTGAGTATCAGAACATCTTTACCCGCGTTCAGGTCCGGGGCCCGACGGATCCGGGCGTCGAGCTCCCAGCCGCGGATTGGCCCCGGACCAAGGGAGCGACGCACTCTTGGCTGCTCGGGAAGATCGGCGACGCCCAGGTCGGTCCGATCTATCTCGGCACGACCGGTGTGATGTCGATCCTCTTCGGCATCGTGTCCATCGTCATCATCGGCATGAACATGCTGGCGTCGGTGGACTGGAGCCCGCTCGAGTTCATCCGTCAGTTCTTCTGGGTGGCCCTGGAGCCGCCGCCGCCGGAGTACGGCCTGAGCCTCCCGCCGCTCAATGATGGCGGGTGGTGGCTGATCGCCGGGTTCACGCTGACCCTGTCGGTCCTGCTCTGGTTCGCGCGGACCTACAACCGGGCACGGGCGCTCGGGCTCGGCACCCACGTGGCCTGGGCCTTCGCTGCAGCGATCTTCCTGTTCCTGGCGATCGGCTTCATCTGGCCGGTGCTGATGGGCAGCTGGGCGAAGAGTGTGCCGTTCGGCATCTTCCCGCACCTGGACTGGACCACGGCGTTCTCGCTGCGGTACGGCAACCTGTACTACAACCCGTTCCACATGCTGTCGATCGTGTTCCTGTTCGGTTCGGCTCTGCTGTTCGCGATGCACGGCGCCACCATCCTGGCGGCGGGTCGCTACAACGCGGAGCGCGAGATCGAGCAGATCACCGACCGCGGTACCGCTGCGGAGCGTTCGGCGCTGTTCTGGCGCTGGACCATGGGCTTCAACGCTACGATGGAGTCCATCCACCGGTGGGGTTACTGGTTCGCCATCCTCTGCGTGATTACGGGTGGCATCGGTATCCTGCTGACCGGCACCGTGGTCGAGAACTGGTACCTGTGGGGTGTCCACCACGGCATCGCCCCCGAGTATCCGGAGTTCTTCACACCGGCAGTGGATCCGGCAGCAGGGGGGACGGAGTGATGAGCAGTAAAATGTATCTGAACCGATCCTTGGCAGTTGGTGCCCTGTCCGCCGGTCTCGCAGTCGTCGTCGGGTGTGAGCGTCCGCCGGTAGATACCGAGCAGAAGGGCTACCGTGGCACCGGCATGGAGGAGGTCAACAACCCGCGGCTGCGGGACGATGACCTCCATCTGGCGCCGGAGGCCGCGGATCCGGTCTCGGCTGAAGGGCCCCGCGCCGGCGAGATCTACCAGAACGTGGAGGTGCTCGACGACCTGAGCGTGGCGGAGTTCACCCGGCTCATGCAGAGCATGACCGACTGGGTGTCGCCGGACGAGGGTTGCACCTACTGCCACGATGGCAACGATTTCGCCAGCGAGGAGCTGTACACGTACCAGGTCTCTCGTCAGATGATAGAGATGAACCGGTATGTGAACGCCAACTGGGACAGCCACATGGATGACACGGGTGTGACCTGCTACACGTGTCACCGTGGCGAGAACCTGCCGGAGGAGAGCTGGTTCGCCGAGCCGACTCCGGATGTGAACATGGCCGGCCTCGGCAACACCATGATGCAGAACCTGGCCAGCGAGAAGACCGAGTACACCTCGCTTCCGCGGAATGCGTTCGAGCGGTACCTGCTCGGGCACGACGATCTGCGGGTCGAGGGCGACACGATCCTGCCCCACCTCGATGAGTGGGACGTCTCGCTCCAGGACACCGAGGCTTCCTACAGCCTCATGATGCACATGTCCGCTGCAACCGGCTCCAACTGCACCACCTGCCACAACACCGGCCGGCTGGGGCAGTGGGACGAGAGCCCGGAGGAGCGGGAGATCTCCTGGCACGGCATCCGGATGACGCGTGATATCAACGCCAACTGGATCGAGCCGCTGGAGGCTGGTCAACCCGAGGTTCGCCTGGGGCCGACCGGTGACATCGCCAAGGTCCAGTGCGCCACTTGCCACTACGGTGAGCAGCTGCCTCTGGACGGGGCCAAGATGGTCGATGACTATCCGGGCCTGATGGGCGAGGAGGACGCGGACTTCGACTTCCTGCAGTTTGGCGATCTCGGTACCGACGGTCTGCGCGACCGCAACGCCGAGTAAGAGGCAGGAAGCGATCCCGGGGGCCTCGGCCTCCGGGCCCGTCCTGAAGAAAACGGCGCCTTAAGGCGCCGTTTTTCTTTTTGTGGTGCGCCAGCGCCTTGGCTGGCTCTATTCGGGGAACTGTGGTGGTTGCCGGATGACTTGGAGGTGCGAGTCTTCTACCGGCCCGGCAAGAGGAAGGTTAGCCGAACGGCAAGGGTGTCCATCGTGAGGTGGAACCTGAAGGAAGCCGAAGGCAAAGCATTGGCCCGACAACTAGAAGTCGGTGCAAGGATAAGTGGGCGAAGTGTCCGTCGCGTACGGCGTATTGGCTGAGTCAGAACTGCGGCGAGCCACGGTAGAGGGTCGGGTCCGGGGGCGGAGGTAGGAGCGGAGCGAGTAGGGGCACGAGCGGCCGGGTTCGGCCGCCGCACCCCTTGCGCGGTCAGCGGACCGGTGCCAGCCCGGTCAGGTGCGCGATGTTCTTGAAGAAGATGCGCATATGTGCGAGCGGACGTGCTCGAACCAGGCGCTTGTTCATGTACGCATCCCAGGTCAGTGCCTGCACGTCCGGGTCGGCACAGATCCGCACGAACCGCTCCCGGCGGTTGTTGTTGGTGTACCAGAAACGCTGCATCACGCCGAGTACCCGGAAGACCTGGCCGTGGTCCCTGGTGAAGGCCTTCTCCGCCTGTGCGAGGGCCGCGCCGTCGCCGGTGTCCAAGGCCTGCTTCACGGCCTGGGCGGCATTTTGTCCCCCAACCATGGCGTAGTAGATCCCCTCGCCGGAGGCGGGAGCCACGGTCCCGGCGGCGTCGCCGGCTAGGACCACATTGCGCCCGTTGTCCCAGCGCTTGAGCGGGTGCATCGGGATCGGTGCCCCCTCCCGGCGCAGGGTTGTCGCCTGTTCCAGTCCGGCGTCCTGGCGCAAGCGCTCCACGGCCGAGCGCAGGGAGAAACCCTTGACCGCGCTGCCGGCGCCGACACTGACCGTGTCGCCATGGGGAAAGATCCAGCCGTAAAAGTCGGGAGAGATCGAGCCGCGGTAGTAGACGTCGGCCCGGCGTGGATCGAAGCGGTCGTCGTCGTCGGCAGCCGGGGCTTCGATGATCTCATGGTAGGCGGCGACCTGGGGGATCTCGGTCGCCCCCTGGATGGCCTGCCGGCCCACGGCGGAGTTGGCGCCATCAGCGCCGATAACGAACCGCGCCCAGACTTGCCGGGGCTCGGCCTCCGGGCCACCCCGACCCTCGGTGTAGCGGAGGTAGACGCCGCCGTCGCCCTCCTCAAGGTGCTTGAAGGTGGCCTCGCGTCGCTCGGCGCCGGCCTCGGCGGCACGGTTGCGCAGCCATTCGTCGAAGACCTCGCGATCGACCATGGCCACGTAGCCGTCCTGGATCGGCATGTCCACGTGGCGGTCGGAGGGCGAGACCATGCGGGCGGAGCCCACGGTTGCGCAGATCATTTCGTCGGGGATCTCGAAATCCTGGACGCAGCGCGGAGGGATCGCGCCGCCGCACGGCTTGATGCGGCCCGGGCGGTCGAGTAGTAGTACGGCGTGACCTTGTTGCGCGAGGTATCGGGCTGCAGTGGCACCCGCAGGGCCACCACCGACGACAGCGACATCGAAGCGCTCGACATTCTGCGAGTTGCTCATGGGCATCAGCTCCCTGCTGTGGCGGTGCCGTATTTCTGGTCGGTCTCGCCGGCTCGGTCCACCCGCGCAGCCAGCCAGGCCGAGACCAGGAAGAGCAGGGCGGCGAGCCCGAAGACCATGGAGTATCCGGCCGTCTCGTCACCGGCCAGGTAGCGGATTGCGTCGACGCCAACGGTTCCGAGGAAGCCGCCGAGGCCGAAGGCGATGGCCTGGGCAGCGCCCCAGAGGCCGACGCGGACCCCCTCCCGGCGCTCCTGGCCCTCGCTGGCGAGGCGCATCATGGAGCCGATGGCGGCTACGGCGAAGGCGCCGTTGGCCGCGCCGAGCGCGAACACCGGCAGGCCGACACGCCAGAGGCCGCTCTCGGAAACACTCTCCCACCAAAGCTCTTGGACGCCAGCGACGACGATCAGGTTGCCCAGAGCGATGCTCGAGGCGATGCAGCCGCCGATGGTCCAGGTGCGCAGGCTGCCGAGTTTGCCGCGACCGGCGAGGGCCGCGAGCAGCATCCCAGCCAGGACGCCGCCATTCTGAAACCCGCCCAGCTGGGTGGACTGCCCGGGGGTCAGGCCGAAGACCAGGCCGGCGAACGGCTCCAGGATAAGATCCTGGGAGTTGTAGGCGAGCATCGAGAAAAACACGAAGATGGTGAACCGCCGCGCCTTCGGTTCATCCCAGATCTGGCCCAGCGCCTGAAAGAAGGGGGTCGTTGGGGTGCTCTGCGCATGGGCGCCGACGCTCTCGCGCCCTTCGCCCTCGACGCCCCAGACGGCGACGAAGGCCAGGACGACCGCCAGGGCGCAGACGACGCTGGTGACCCCTACCAGGCGCTCCATGGAGAACGGATCAAGGAAGTGCCCGGCGGTGCCTGCCGTTACCGCGAACCCGGCGATCATCATCACCCAGGTGACCATCGCTGCAGGTGCACGTCGCTCCGGTGACACCCGCGTCGCCAGCAGGGCGAGCAGCGCGGTACCGGCACTGCTGACACCGGCCCCGATCATGAGGAAGGCGACCGTGGCGAGGGCAACACCGCCGGCAGTGTTGGTCTCCATGAGCGCCGTCGCGAAGGAGGCGGTGACCCCGCCGGCGGCAAGCACCAGGATGCCGCCAAGGATCCAAGGGGTTCGTCGCCCGCCCACATCCGATCCGTAGCCCAGGCGCGGGCGTAGGATCTGAACGGCGTAGTGGAAGCCGACCAGCATGCCGGGCAGCATCGCCGGCAGGGCCAGCTCGACGATCATGACGCGATTGAGGGTAGTGGTGGTCAGCACCACCACAGCGCCCAGGGCCGTCTGGACGAGGCCGAGCCGGAGGATCCCCAGCCAGCCGATGTTGGGTGCGCTCATGCGCTGCCTCCGAGCATGCCGCCCAAGGCGAAGGCCGTGGCCAGCATGCCGAGCACGTAGAGGGTCGTGCCCGTGGCGTTATACCAGGGGGCGTAAGCTTTTGGATCGCGTAGCAGCCGGATCATCAGCAGAAGCTGAGCGGCCAACAGGGCGCTGACGATCAGGGCGTGCCAGGGCTGCTCCCAGGCGAGGAGCAGGCCGATCACCACCGCCTGCGGCAGCGCCATGACGACACAGGCCAGGCGCGCCGCATTCTGCGCGCCGAGATGAACGGGCACCGTCTTGAGCCCGGTCTGCCGGTCGCCCTCAATGGCCTTGAAGTCGTTGAGGGTCATGATGCCGTGGGCGCCGATGCTGTAGAGCAGGGCGACGAGCAGGATCCGCCAGTCCGGAAGCCCGGTGGCCATGATGGCCGCACCGGTGACCCAAGGCAGCCCTTCGTAGGAAAGGCCCACAGCGGCGTTGCTGATCCAGCCGTTGCGCTTCAGGCGTATGGGAGGGGCGCTGTAGGCCCAGGCCAGAAAGAGGCCGATACAGGCGGCCAGGAGGACCACCGGCCCGAGGGCAGCGGCGACGGCCAGGGCGAGCAAAGTGGTGCCGATCCCGATGTAGAGCCCCCAACGCCCGGGCATGCGGCCCGAGGGAATGGGGCGGTCGGGCTCGTTGATGGCGTCCACGTGGCGGTCGTACCAATCGTTGACGATCTGGCTGGTGCCGCAGACCAGCGGACCGGCGAGCAGCACACCGGCGGCGATCATCAGCCAGTGGATCCCCTCCGGGGAAGCGCCCACGGAAATGACACCACAGGCGAATGCCCACATCGGCGCGAACCAGGTGATCGGATGCATGATCTCGAACACCGTCGCCAGGCGCGGGCGCGTGAGCGCTGTATCAGGATGAGCTGCCCCAGACATGACGGTACAGTAAGGAGCCCCGATCCCCGGCGTCAAGCGGGCGTGACAGTCGGCCGCGCCCATTCGCCGCGGCGGGTCAGAACGCCTCGCCCAGGTTGAAGTAGACGGCCAGGCCGTCGCCATCTTCCGCGTCGCCGCGGGCGTACCCGCGGGCGAAATCGAGACGCAGGTGGATGCCGGCGTCGGGCACGAGGACGTAACGCAGGCCGCCGCCAACCCCGTACTTCAGGTGTTCTGAGGAGGCCTCCGAAAGGCGCGGGAAGACGTTGCCGGCGCCGGCGAAGGCAGCGCCCTGCCACCGCCCGGCGATGGGAAAGCGCCACTCGGCCTGTCCGGCAAGCAGCACGTTGTCGATGTAGCGCCCCTCGTAGAACCCGCGCAGGGTGCTGCCGCCCAGTCGGGGTTGGAGCGGCAGCGGTGCGTGGTCACCGGCGTACTCGCCGACGAATTGCAGCGCGACGGCGTGTCGCTCGCCGATGCCGAAGTAGTGGCGATGGTCGAGCTCGATCACACCGAACGCCTCATCGGCCCCCAGTGACTCGGGGAAGGCCACCGCCGCCAGCTCCGTGCGACTGCCGGAGGTGGGGAAGAACGGGCCGCTGCGAGTGTCCTGGGAGACGGTGGCACCGACGCCGTGGAGCCGGTTCTCGCGCGGCAGTTCACGCTCCTGGTAGTACCGATCCACCTTGCCGCCCGCATCGACGTCCTCCAGGTCGTAGCGAGCGGCATCCCAGCGCACGCCCGCGTACCAGGGGCCGCCAACCCAGCGTTGCAGGCGGAGGCTGTTGCTGCGGCGCAGTGCGGTGTACGACTCCTCATCGTCCTGCCGAGCCAGGGGGCCCTGCCCATAGTAATCCCGGGGAAACTCGCTGAGTGTGGTGCTGTTGGCGATCAGCCAGCGCCCATCAGCCAGGTAGGCGCGGCCACTGAGGGCGGCCAGGTACTGGCTTTTTGCAGTATAGAAGCCTACCAGGCTGAGGGTGTCGGTGCCCTCCGCACCGGTAGCCAGCTGGCGTGGCCGGAAGAGCACCGCCGTTGCTCCGCCGGCCCCCCCGGTCTCCGGGGTGTAGAAGACCAGCGGCACGACCACGCCCCCCGGTGAGCCGGCGCTCAGGAGGGCGGGGGCGCCGCCCAGGCCGATGAACAGGGCGGCCAGCAGTTGGCGGGCGCGTCGGGCCATGGGGCTGTCGTCGGCGATCGGGCTAGCGGGACCGACGCCACTATAGCCCCGGGCAAGCCCCTGGCGGAAGGCGCCCTTATCCCGGCCGCGTCAGGCCGGGGTGTCGGTGTCCTTGATGCCCATCAAATACAGGGTCCCGTCCAGGCCCAGGGTGGAGATCGATTGCCGCGCGCTCTCCTGGACCACCGGCTTGGCGTGGAAGGCGATACCGAGCCCGGCCAGGCGCAGCATGGGCAGGTCGTTGGCGCCGTCCCCGACGGCGATTACCTGTTCCAGGGCCAGGCCCTCCTGCTCCGCGATGTGGCGCAGCAGCTCGGCCTTGCGCGGGCCATCGACGATCTCGCCCTGGACCCGCCCGGTCAGTCGACCGTCGACAATCTCCAGGTCGTTGGCGTAGACGTAGTCGATGCCCAGGTGTTTCTGCAGATGGCGCCCGAAGTAGGTGAAGCCACCGGAGATAATCGCGGTGACGTAGCCGAAGGCCTTCAGCGTGCGCATCAGCCGCTCGGCGCCCTCGGTTAGCGTCAGGCTCCGGGCGACCTCTTCCAGGGTCTCTTCGGGCAGTCCCTCCAGGAGCCGGACGCGCTGGCGCAGGCTCTCGCGGAAGTCGATCTCGCCGCGCATGGCCTGCTCGGTGACTCGCGCGCACTCCTCGCCGACGCCGGCCGCCTTGGCCATTTCGTCGATGACCTCCTGCTGAATGAGCGTGGAGTCCATGTCGAAGGCGACCATGCGACGGTTGCGCCGGTACAGATTGTCTTCCTGGAAGCTGATGTCGATCCCGAGCTGCTGGGAGATCTCCATGAAGTCGCGCTTCATGGCGTCGGTGTCGACGGGCTGGCCCCGCACCGTCAGCTCCACACAGGCTCTTGAGCGTCGACCCTCCAGATGTAGCGGGCGACGGCCAGAGAGTCGCACGATGTCCTCGATATTCAACCCCTGGGCGGTGACGACGCTGGAGATGCGGGCAATCTGTGCGGCGCTCACGCTTCGGCCGAGCAGGGTGATGATGTGCCGCGGCTTGCCGGCGCCACGCACCCAGTGCTCGTACTGCTCCTGTGCCACCGGGGTGAAACGCACCTGCATCCCCGCATCGTGGAGGTGGAACAGCACGTCCTTGAGCACCGGGGAGACGTCCTTCTGCTCCGGTACCTCGATGAGAATGCCGAGCGACAGGGTGTCGTGGATCATCGCCTGCCCGATGTCGAGGATGTCGACATCGTACTCGGCCAGGATGCCCATCAGGGAAGAGGTCAGTCCCGGCTGATCCTCGCCGGACACGTTGATCAGGATGATCTCGCTCATAGCATCTACCATTCCGGGGTGAGCGCGTCATTGTAGGGGATCCGGCCCCGGCCGTGGTGGACACCGTGAGCCCTTGCCGAATCCGCGGGCTCATCGCAGACTAAAACGCTTCCGCGCGTTTCCCTGACTGGTGGCGAGGAGATTGCAAGTGACGCACATCGAAGAGGGGCTCAGGCGGGTGCTTCATCGGGCCGCCCGGGTGGTGGCGCTGACCGGCGCCGGGATCTCGGCCGAGAGTGGTGTGCCGACGTTCCGGGATGCGCAGAGCGGCTTCTGGGAGCGTTTCGACCCCGAGGAGCTGGCTACACCGGAAGCCTTCCGGCGCAACCCCCGCCGGGTCTGGGCCTGGTACGCGCAGCGCCGGCGCCTGGCCGAACAGGCCGAGCCCAATGCCGGGCACCGCGCCTTGGCCGACTGGGAGCGGCAACTTGGCGGCCTGCGCGTAATCACCCAGAACGTTGATGGCCTACACCAGCGCGCCGGGAGCCACGACATCATCGAGCTGCACGGCAATATCCACCGCGACCGTGTCTTCGAGGGTGCGGTAGCCGGCGCTTCAGATGCCCCGGAGTTGCCGCGGTGTCCGTACAGTGGCGATTTGCTGCGTCCGGATGTGGTCTGGTTCGGCGAGGCCCTGCCGTCCGGTGCCGTCGAGGCTGCGGTGACTGCGGTCCGGGAGGCCGACCTGGTCCTCTCCGTTGGCACCTCCTCACTGGTCCAGCCGGCTGCTTCCCTGCCGCTCGAAGCGCTGGAGCGGGATATCCCGGTCCTGGAGGTCAACCGGGAGCCCACACCGCTGACCCCGGTGGCGGACTGGAGCCTGCGCGGCAGCGCCGGCGAGATCCTGCCGGCGCTGGTCGGGGCGGCGACCGAGCAGGTCTGAATCGCCGCGTGCCGCGGTTCAGAGGAAAGCGCGCGGCACCCGCTCATCCCAGGTCTTGGCGAAGACGCGCAGCCCGTTCTCGTAGGCATCTAGGGTGGCGTGGATTCGGAAGTGGCCCTCGTCGCAGGTGAGCAGGGTGCGGGTCTCGGTGTAGATCGACCAGTCACCGCGGCGTAGCCGTCGGCGGTGGATGACCTCGCCGCTCAGGGAGGTGAAGTCGTCGCCGCGTGCCCGATACCACTCGTCCGCGGAGCGTTCGACCTCTAGGTCCACGTCCTCCAGGTAAGCGCGGCCATCGTCCTCGATCACGTGTAGGGTCGACTCATCCCGTGCCAGGTCGCGCGAAACGATCCAATTGCCGTGGCCGTGCTCCAGGGCCGTCGATGCCGGGGGTGGCGCCGCCTCGGCCTCATCGAACGCGGGCAGCCCCCGGTCCTCCTCCCGGGGCGGGCGCACCGGTAGACCAAGGTGACAGCCCTCCGGATAGAGGGTCAGACGCACCGGCTGCGGTGGCGGCCAGGCCAGGGGCCAGTAGGAAGTGGATACAGCGAGTCGGATGCGGTGGCCCCGGGGGAATGACTGGGCGATGTGGTCCAGGGGGACCCGGATGCGTTCACGGCTGCCCGGCTCCAGGTAGGCGGGCTGGTCGTGGCCGTTGCGGTGGCAGAGGTTTAACACGCCGTAGGTGACGCGGGTCGCCTTGCCGTCCGGGGCCTCGTCGGAGAGGCGCACGGCGATCTGCGCCACTGGCCTGCTGGATTCAAGATCCAGCTCCACGACGGGGGCGCCGAGGATCTCCACCGCCTCCTCCAGGGGCTGCGTGTCGAAGATCAGGGCGCCACCGTCCTCCTCGCGCTGGTCGTAGGGCAGGTCGGGGCCGTTGTTGTAGGAGCACCACTTGCCGCCGAACAGCCCCAGGGAGAGTGGCGACTGGATGGCCACCGGTTTGCCCGCGTCGGTCTCCGGCGGAGGTTCACCGGGCCACTGCATGTGCCGCGGTGACAGTTGCAGCCGGGTCCAGTCGATGTTCGGCGACGGCCAGCCCGGCTCGGCCACCCAGCGGCCAGGGCGGCTGGCGTACTGGGTGCGCGGGCGCACGCTGTCCTGCATCCAGACCCGCAGGCGCGGCTCCTCCAGAAGGCCCCGCTCCTCGCCACGGAGCCACTGATCCCACCAGCGCAGTGCCTCCTGAAGGAAGCCGATCTGGGGGCCTGGCAGCCCCATATGGGGATAGATATGGCTCCAGGGGCCGACCAGGCCCTTGCAAGGAGCCTGCAGGTTTTCGACCAGGCGGAAGACCGGATTCGGGTAGCCGTCCGCCCAGCCGGAGACGATCATCACCGGGATCTGGATGGCGCTGTAATCCTCGCAGACCGAGCCGTGGCGCCAGTAGTCGTCGCGCTGCGGGTGACTCATCCACCGCTTGACCCACAGTCCGCTGTCTTCCAAGCGTTGCATCCACATCTCCCGCCAGCGGTCGCCGACAATCTTCGGGTCGGGTGGCATGGAGTTGAAGGCGAACATCACCGATGCCCACGACAGGTTGTCGTTGAGCAGGCAGCCGCCCTTGTAGTGGACGTCGTCGGCGTAGCGATCATCCGTGGCTGCGACGGCGATCACGGCCTTGAGCTGCGGCGGCCTGCGGGCGGCCACCTGAAGGGCGTTGAAGCCCCCCCAGGAGATGCCCATCATCCCCACGTCCCCGGTACACCAGGGCTGCTCGGCGAGCCAGCGCAGGATGTCCTCGGCATCCTCCTGCTCCTGCAGCAGGTACTCGTCGGTCAGGACCCCTTCGGAGTCCCCGCTGCCACGCAGGTCGACCCGCACCCCGGCGTGGCCGTGGGCCGCGAAGTAGTGGTGGATCTGCGTGTCGCGCATGCGCTTGATATCGCGCTTGCGGTAGGGAATGAATTCGAGCACCGCCGGGACCGGGTTCCGCTCCGCTCCGGCGGGCTTCCAGATGCGCGCCGAAAGACGGGTGCCGTCGCGCATGGTGATCCACTGGTGCTCGACGACCTCGACTTCGTTGGGTAGTTCATGGACCGCTCTGGCTGCCATGGGGTACATGCTCCCGTGCGGATGTCATCCTCTCAATATAGCGCCGTGGCCGGTGGATGGCACCTGGGTGGTCGGCGGCGCCATCCCCCGTTATGTTGAAGGGAAGTGGATGGGACGGTGTAGCCCGTCCGGGTCCGGGCACGGCGGTAGATCGAAGGGGTGACGTGTGGCCAAGATCGACAAGAGCGAGGCGGAGTGGCGGGAACTGCTGACGCCGGAGCAGTTTGCGGTGACCAGGCGGGGCAGCACCGAGACACCGTTCAGCGGGGCCTATTACCACTGTGATCGGTCCGGGGTGTATCGGTGCGTGTGCTGTAACTCAGCGCTGTTCTCCTCGCGCACCAAGTTCGAGTCCGGTACCGGGTGGCCCAGCTTCTGGGCACCGGTCGACGATGACCAGATCGTGATCCGGGAAGACCGTTCCCTCGGCATGGTCCGAGAAGAAGTCCTGTGCGCGACCTGTGACGCTCACCTGGGGCACGTCTTCGCCGATGGTCCGCCACCGACCCAGCTGCGTTATTGCATTAACTCGGTGGCACTGCAGCTCGATGAGGAAGCCGCCCCGGAGTGATCGCCTCGTTCGCGGTGCCGGGCGGCGTTTCCGGGGCAGAGTATCCTTGCTGAACAGGCAGGTGGCGGCGTAGGATATCCGGTCCACCGGTGTACGTACCCCGCGGCGGTCGCGTCGCCCGGCGCGCCCGCTTGCAGTGTTCGTGGAGCAATCGAGAGGCCGAAGAGCCGTGAGGAAAATGGATACCGCAATCGTCAACCCCCAGGCAGAGACCGACGCAACCCGCCATCCGCTTGCCGGCAAGACCATGAGCGGCGGTGAAATCATTGTAGAGGTCCTGGCGCAGGAGGGGGTGGATACGCTCTTCGGCTACAGCGGCGGCGCGATCCTTCCCACTTACGACGCCATCTTCAAGTACAACGAGCGCCGCCGGAAGGAGCAACAGGCCGGCGAAGAAGAGGACCCCATTCGGCTGATCGTCCCCGCCAACGAGCAGGGTGCGGGGTTCATGGCGGCCGGCTATGCGCGCGCCACCGGTAAGGTGGGCTGCTTCCTGGTGACCTCGGGCCCTGGGGCGACGAACACGGTGACCCCGATTCGCGACTGCATGGCCGACTCGGTGCCGGTCGTGGCGATCACCGGCCAGGTGCCGACCCACGCCATGGGGACCGACGCCTTCCAGGAGGCGCCCATCGTCAATATCATGGGCAGTTGTGCCAAGCACGTCTTCCTGGTCACCGACCCGGAGCAGCTCGAGGCCACGGTGCGCACCGCCTTCGAGGTGGCCCGCTCCGGACGTCCCGGTCCGGTTGTGGTCGATGTGCCCAAGAATATGCAGAACTGGATCGGCGAGTTCCGGGGCGAAGGGGTTCTGGAGGTGCGCGGTTATCGTCAGCGCATGGAGTCCCTGCGCTCGGCCAAGCTCTCGGACCGCAAGTGCCGCGCCTTCATGGAGATGCTCGAGCACTCCCGGCGGCCGCTGCTCTACGTCGGCGGCGGCGTGGTCAACGGTGAGGCCCATCAGGAGCTGCGCGACTTCGCACAAACGTTCGGGATCCCGGTGGTCAGCACCCTGATGGGGCTGGGCGCGATGGATACCACCGACGATCTCTATCTGGGCATGCTCGGCATGCACGGGACGGCCTACGCCAATTACGCCGTCGAGGACTGCGATTTCCTCATCGCGGTCGGCGCGCGCTTCGATGACCGTGTGGCCGGCAAGGTGGAGGAGTTCGCGCCGCTCGCCGAGCAGATCGCCCACATCGATATCGATGCCGCCGAGATCGGCAAGGTCAAGGGGGTTGACTGGGCGCACGTCGGCGAGGCCGGGCGTAGCCTGCGCCAGCTGCTGCGCTATGGGGAATCCATGGGGTTCGAGCCTCGCTTCGACGCCTGGCTCGAGCACGTCCGCGGTCTGCGCGAGCGCCATCCGATGAACTACGATCGCGACAGCGCGCTGATCCAGCCCCACTACGTCCTCGAGAAACTCAACGAGCTGACGGCGGGGGAGGCGATCATCGCCACAGGCGTCGGCCAGCACCAGATGTGGGCGGCGCAGTACTGCGACTTCCGCGGTCCGCGCCAGTGGCTGACCTCTGGCGGCCTGGGCACCATGGGCTTTGGCCTGCCGGCGGCCATTGGCGCCTATCTCGGGCGTCCGGACCGGATGGTCATCGATGTCGATGGCGATGGCTCGCTGCGCATGAACCTTGGCGAGCTGGAGACGGCCACGACCTACGACCTGCCGGTCAAGATCCTGTCGCTGAACAACGTCGGCGACGGTATGGTCCGGCAGTGGCAGAAGCTCTACTTCGGCGATCGTTTTTCCGGGTCGGACAAGTCGCTGCACCGCAAGGACTTCATCAAGGCGGCGGAGGCCGACGGCTATGAATTCGCCCGCCGGGTCGCCGATAAGGCGGAGCTTGAGGAGGCCCTGCGAGCCTTTGTCGAGTTCCCCGGGCCGGCCTTCCTTGAGGTGATGATCGATCCCGATGCTGGCGTGTTCCCGATGGTTGGGCCGGGCAGCAGCTACAAGGAGATGGTGACCGGCGATTACATCCCGAGCCGGGATGTGGCCCTGCGCCCGCGCACCAAGCTCGAGGACGGCGAGTCTCCGGACCTCTTCTGAGCGAGCCGGGCCGAGGGCCGTGAGCAGTGGTCCCGCTCCGCACGGGGTGGCACGGCTCGGTGGCCTGTGGCTGGGGGTGTTCCTGGACGCGCAGGGGCGCGTGGCCCGTGTGGCGGTCTCGGTGAATGCTCCCACGCCGGCACCGGACGAGACCGCTGATCCGCAGGCCCTTCGCGTGGTGCGCTGCCTAGAGTCGTGGGAGCAGCACCCTGCCGGTCCGGCGCGGCTCCCGCGGGCGCCGGCCGCTACCCCGTTTCAGGCGTGCCTGCGTGACGCCCTGCTCGAGCTGCAGCCGGGGCAGACGGTTTCCTACGGGGCGCTAGCACGGCGTCTCGGGACCTCTCCGCGTGCCGTCGGTGCCGGGTGCCGGGCCAACCCGCTCCCTCTGCTTGTCCCCTGCCACCGGGTGGTGGGGCTTCGGGGCAGCGGTGGTTACGCCGGTGCCCGACAGGGCCATTTGACGCAGTTCAAGGCGTGGTTGCTGGAGCGCGAGCAACGGGCGTCGGCGCCTCGTGGTCCGTCCCCTTGAAAAGCCGCGCAGAAGGTCCCACATCCGGACGACGCAGGCCGTCGACGCCGTGCTCCGGCGCGCGGATCCACGTGTTCAACGAGAGGAGGAGGGGACCCCACCCATGAGCGCAGGTACGCAGAGCGAGACCCTCGAATTCCAGGCCGAGGTTCAGCAGCTGCTGAGCCTGATGATCCACTCGGTGTACTCGAATCGGGAGGTCTTCCTCCGCGAGCTCATCTCCAACGCTTCGGATGCCATCGACAAGCTCCGCTTCGAGGCACTCCAGCAAGAGGCCCTCTACGAAGGCGACCCTGAGCTCAAGATCCGTGTCGACTTCGATTCCGAGGCACGCACCATCACGGTGGCGGACAACGGCATCGGCATGAGCCGGGACGACGTGATCGAGAACCTCGGGACCATCGCCCATTCGGGAACCCGCCGTTTTCTCGAGCAGCTCACCGGTGATCAGCACAAGGACGCGCAGCTGATCGGGCAGTTCGGGGTCGGGTTCTACTCGGCCTTCGTGGTCGCCGACCGGGTCGAGGTCTACACCCGCAAGGCCGGCGCGCCCGCGGGCGAGGGCGTGCGCTGGGTATCCGACGGCCAGGGCTCCTACACGGTAGACACCATCGAGCGCTCCGAACGGGGGACGGCCGTGGTGCTGCATCTGCCCGAGGCGCAACAGGAATTCTGTGACGGCATGCGCCTGCGGCAGATCATCCGCAAGTACTCCGATCATATCTCGGTGCCGATCGAGATGCCCGTGCCGAGCACGGCCTCGGACGACGACTCCGGCGAAGGGGCGGAGGAGCCAGGCCGGGAAATCGTCAACCGGGCCTCGGCGCTTTGGATGCGGCCGAAGAGCGAGGTCTCGGACGAGGACTACCGCGAACTCTACAAGCACGTTGCCCACGACTTCGACGATCCCCTGACCTGGATCCACAACCACGTCGAGGGGCGGCAGTCCTACGTCTCGCTGCTCTACATTCCCAAGCGGCCGCCGTTCGACCTCTACGAGCAGAAGCCCGCGCACGGGGTCAAGCTCTACGTCCGGCGGGTGTTCATCACCGAGGACACCGAGCACCTGCTGCCGCGCTACCTGCGCTTCGTGCGGGGCGTCATCGATTCCGATGACCTGCCGCTGAACATCTCCCGCGAGATGCTCCAGCACAACCCGATGATCAGCTCGCTGCGCTCGGCCTCGGTCAAGCGTATCCTCGACCGTCTCGAGCGCATGGCCAAGAACGAGCCGGAAGATTACGCCGCGTTCTGGCAGGCCTTCGGCCGGGTCTTCAAGGAGGGCGTTGCCGAAGATCCCGGTAATCGGGAGCGCATCGCCCGGCTGCTGCGCTTCTCCTCGACGCACGAGGAGAAAGAGACCCCCGACGTGAGCCTGGACGACTATGTCGCCCGGATGAAGGAGGGCCAGGAGAAGATCTACTACGTGACGGCGGAGAGCTTCAACGCCGCGCGCAATAGCCCCCACCTGGAGATCTTCCGGCGCCACGGTATCGAGGTCTTGCTCTTGCCAGATCCGGTGGACGAGTGGCTGGTGGCCCACCTGCATGAGTACGATGGTAAGCAGCTGGCCTCGGTGGCCAAGGGTGAGCTGGACTTGGAGGCCCTTGGTGAGGAGGGCGACAAGGAGGCTCGCGAGGAGAAGGAGCAGGCCTGCCAAGAGCTGTGCCAGCGTCTGCAGGCGTCCCTGGGGGAGCGGGTCAGCGAGGTTCGGGTCAGCCACCGGCTGACGGACTCGCCGACCTGCCTGGTGGTCGGCGAGTATGACTTTGGCATGGGCATGCAGCGTCTGCTGCAGGCTGCCGGCCACCAGCTGCCCACCGGCAAGCCGGCGCTGGAGATCAACCCGGATCACTCGGTGATCGAGCGGCTGGGGGCAGAATCGGGGCAGCGCTTCGAGGACTGGGCCCTGACCCTCTACGAGCAGTCCCTGCTCGCCGAAGGCGGGCAGCTTGAGGATCCGGCGGCCTATGTCCGGCGTGTCAACAACCTGCTGGCCGGCTGAAGAGGGTGACCATGGCATCAAGACCCCCGGATGCATCGTCGTCGGAGGCCTTCGAACTCAAGGGACGCATGGCGACGCTAACGGTGGTCCGGGTCCTGACCACCGATGTCGATGCCCTGATCGGGCAGTTGACCGCAAAGCTCGAGGAGGCGCCCCGCCTGCTGCGCGGGGCGCCTATGCTTCTCGATCTCGATGGGGTTGACGGCGGGGCGCTGGATCTGCAGCGTCTGACCCGCGAGATGCGGGCTCTGGGCGCTGCCCCCGTGGCGGTGCGTGGTAACGGTGTGGATCCGGCGCGGCTCGAGTCCGCCGGGCTGGGGGTGTTGCCCGCCGAGGAGGAGCGGGACACCGGCGGGCAGGCGGTTGGACGGCCTGCGCGGCGCGAGGCCACACCTGCCCCGTCGGCTACCGCGCCCGCGCCCACACGGGTGATCGAGACGCCGGTGCGCTCCGGGCAGCAGATCTATGCGCGCGGAGGCAGTCTAGTGGTGCTCGGTCCGGTGGGACCGGGGGCCGAGGTCCTGGCCGACGGCGACATCCACATCTATGGTGCGCTGCGAGGCCGCGCACTCGCCGGGGTGCAAGGCAACGCCGGGGCGAGTATCTTTTGTCAGGGACTGGAAGCGGAGCTGGTCTCCGTGGCCGGCGAATACCAGGTCAATGAGCGGATCGCCACCGATCTGATCGGCCGCCCGGCTCGCGTCCACCTGGATGAGCACTCAGGCCTGCGGATTGAGGCCTTCGGAAAATAGTAATCACGACGGGGGAGCACGCGTGTCGAGGATTGTCGTCATAACATCGGGCAAGGGCGGGGTCGGCAAGACGACCACGGCTGCCTCGCTGGCGGCCGGGCTCGCCAGGGCCGGCCATCGGACCGCGGTGGTCGATTTCGATGTCGGCCTGCGCAACCTGGATCTGGTGATGGGCTGCGAGCGCCGGGTGGTGTTCGATTTCGTTAACGTGATCAACGGGGATGCGCGGCTGAATCAGGCCCTGATCAAGGACAAGCGGCTGTCGAACCTGTCGATCCTGCCGGCGTCTCAGACCCGGGACAAGGACGCGCTGACCCCGGATGGGGTCGAGCGCGTGCTCGATGAGTTGCGGGCGGAGTTCGATTACATCATCTGCGATTCGCCGGCGGGTATCGAGCGTGGGGCGCATCTGGCCTCGTATCACGCCGATGACGCCATCGTGGTGACCAACCCCGAGGTTTCCTCGGTGCGCGACTCCGACCGCGTCCTCGGGTTGCTTGCCAGCCGGACGCGGCGGGCGGAGCAGGGCGACGATCCGGTGCGGGAGCATCTGCTGTTGACCCGTTACGATGCGCAACGGGTCAAGAAGGGGGACATGCTCAGTGTCGAGGATGTCCAGGAGATCCTCGCCATCAATCTGCTCGGCGTGATCCCGGAGTCGCAGTCCGTGCTCAATGCATCGAACGCCGGGATTCCGGTGGTGCTGGAAGAGGGCGAGGACGCCGGGCAGGCCTACGACGACGCCATCGCTCGCTACCTGGGCGAGGATCGGCCCCACCGGTTCCTGCAGGCGGAGCGCCGCGGGCTGTTTGGCCGGATGTTTGGAGGTTAATGAAGGCTATGGGGATCGCCGACTACTTTCGTGAGCGGCGGCGAAGCCGGCGCGGCAGCGCCAGCGTCGCCAAGGAGCGGCTGCAGATCATCGTCTCCCATGAGCGGGCCGAGCGTGGCGGACCGGATTACCTGCCTATGCTGCGTCAGGAGCTGCTGGAGGTGGTTCGCCGCTACGTGACGGTCGACCCGGACGCGGTGCGGGTGGATGTCGAGCGCGACGGGCCGCACGAGGTTCTGGAGCTGAACATCACCCTCCCGGAGCGCGAGGAGGAGGGGGCGCAGCGCTAACGACGGCTGCGCCGCGGTGCCCGGAGCCTCAAGGCCCCAGCGCCTGGCCTTGGGCCAACACCTGGTCCCACTGTGCTGCTAAAGGCTGCTGCTTTGCTGCGTAACGTCGACTTCCAGCTTCAGCTGGTCCCCGGGATGTAGATAAGAGCCTTCCGAAATCCCGTTCCAGCGCTTGATATCCCCGACGTTAACGTTGAAGCGCTGCGCAATCCGGGCCAGCGAGTCCCCCTGGCGGACCGTGTAGGTGACCGACTGGGTGCTGCTGTCGCCGGGACCGCCGGCGGCCTGCATGACGTCTCCCTCGACCCAGACGACCAGCTCCTGGCTCGGCCGCAGGGTGTCCCCGGGCGCCATCCCATTCCAGCGTGCCAGCTCCTTGACCCCGACATTGTAAGTGCGGGCGATGTCCCACAGCGTCTCGCCCGCCTGCACCGTATGCTCGCGCCGTTCGCCCTGGCGCTCCCGATTCTGCAGCGCCTCCAGGCGATTGGCAGCGCTCAGCGAGTACTCGCTGGGCGGGCGGCTGGAGACGGGGACGTAGAGGTGGTCGCCGGCGCGCACGGTATCGCCGCGCAGCCCGTTGATATCCCGTAGCAGCTCGACGGTGACGTTGTACTGGTTGGCGACGTGGGTCAGTGTCTCGCCGGATTCGATGCGGTGGCGGCGCCACTCGACAAAGTCCTCCGGGTCCATGGCGGCGAGTTCCCGCTCGAACCGGTCCGCGTTCTCCTTGGGGAGTACCAGGCGATGCGGCCCTTCCGGGGCCGTGGCCCAGCGGTTGAGACCGGGGTTGAGGATGTAGAGCCGGTCGATGGAGATATCGGCGAGTTCGGCGGCCAGCGCCAGGTCGATCTGGCGGTCCGCCTCGACCACCCGGATGCGCGGCTTGTTGGGGATGTTTGGCAGTGCCACGTCGTGGGCCTCGGGATCCTGAAGGATATCCCGGATCGCCAGTATGCGCGGGACGTAGCGCATCGTCTCGGCAGGCAGCTGCAGGTTCCAGTAGTTGGGGTCCTTGCCCTCGGCGCGGGCTCGCTGTATGGCGGCCCGCACGTTACCTTGGCCGGCGTTGTAGGCGGCCATGGCCAGCAGCCAGTCGCCATCGAACGCCTCGTTGAGCCGCTCCAGGTAGTCCAGGGCCGCGTCCGTGGAGGCAACCAGATCCCGTCGGCCGTCGTACCAGTAGTTCATCTCCAGGCCGAAGAAACGTCCGGTACTCGGGATGAATTGCCAGATGCCGGCTGCCCGACCGTGGGAGTAAGCGAAGGGGCGGAACCCGCTTTCGACGATGGCGAGCGCGACCAGTTCGGCGGGGAGATCGCGCTCCTCGAGCTCGTCGAGGATGTAGTGAAGGTACGGCTCGGCCCGCCGGCCGACCGCCTCGAAATAAGCATCGCGGCCCGCGAAGAGCTGCAGTTCGCGCTCGACCCGTTCGTTCTCGTAGCGGTCGATCCGGAACGAGGTGCGCAGCCTGTCCCAGACCTGCAGGGGGTAGTCGGGTACGGTGCGGGTGTAGTGGCCGGGCTGGTAGTCATAGTCCGGTGTCAGTTCGAAGGGGCGACCCAGGCCGGCTTCCAGGGTTTCGGTCTCCAGGTCCCGCACCCAGGCCGGGATGTCCCGGCCGTCCGCTTCCGGACCGTGCAGATCATGGACAAAGGTGCGCGAGTCAAAGCTGGTGCAGGCGGTGACAGAAAGCGCGGTCAACGCTCCGGCAGCTGTCCGTTTCACGTCCACGGTCATGCCCCCAAGGTCCGGGTTGTTGTTCTTGATTGCTCGGTACCGGCGGTGGCCGGGCCTCAGCTGGCGTCTTTCCACTGCCGCAGCGCGGCGAAGACGTGATCCGCCTGCTCCAGGTCTTTGCCGCACCAGTCCTGAGCCGAACGGCGCAGCTCCGGGCGATCCGCGCGCAGGAACGGATTGGTGGCCAGCTCCTCGGCCAGCGTCGACGGGACCGTAGGCTGTCCCGCGGCGCGGGCATGCCGCGCCGCCTGCAGGCGCTGGGCCAGCCGTTCGTTGTCCGGATCAGCCCGGTGGGCGAATTCCAGGTTTTTGACGGTGTATTCGTGCCCGCAGCAGACCCGGGTATCGGCCGGCAGTCCGGCGAGGCGCTGCAGGGAGGCGTGCATCTGCCCGGCCGTGCCCTCGAAGACTCGGCCGCAGCCCCCGGCGAAGAGGGTGTCGCCACTGAACAGGTGACCGTCCCAGAGGTAGGCGATGTGCCCGGCCGTGTGCCCGGGGCAGTCCAGTACCCGGAAGTCACCGAAACCATCCAGGGCGAAGTGATCCCCGCCGGAGACCGGGTGGTTGACAGCCGGGATCGCCTCACCAGCGGGGCCGAACACGGGCACTTGGTGCCGTTCGGCCAACTCCGCCACGCCGGCGGTGTGATCGCCGTGGTGGTGGGTGACCAGGATGCCGGCAAGGCGAAGGCGGTGGTCGTTCAGCCAAGCCGCGACCACCTCGGCGTCGCCTGGATCCACGGCGATCGCGGCGGCGCCCGCGTGGTCCCGGGCCATCCAGATGTAATTATCGGCAAGTGCCGCGAGGGGTTCGGCGCTAATCATCGCCGAGCATCCTACCGTGTCAAGCCCGTGCGGCAAACCCCCCGCGGCCGCAGCGTTTCTCCGGGGCGCCGGAGGGGGCGAGCAGATGAGTTCAGTGCAGTGCTCGGGTAAGGTTGGACCTGAAAGAATGCGCGCCACGGGGGGGCACATGCAGAACCTTCACGCCTGGTACGGCACACCGTTGGGGCAGCGGGTCGGTGCTGCCGAGCGCGGGGCCGTGGCCGACGCCCTGGCGCATTTGGGGATTGGCGATACGGTCTGCATCGGTCCGGTTGCACATCCGTTGCCTTTGGCCCCCACCGTCCGGCAGTGGCGGGTGGGGCCCGGGGGCGATCTAGTGGCAACCCCCCAGCAGCTGCCGTTTCGCGGCCACAGCGTCGATGCCGTGATCCTCAGTCACGTCCTCGAGTTCGGTGAAGAGCCGGCGGCCGTGCTTTCCGAGGCGTACCAAGTGCTGGCCCCCGAGGGGCGGTTGGTCGTGCTGACCTTCAATCCGTTGGGGTTGTGGGGCGTTTGTCGGTTGTGGGGTTGGTGCCGGTCATCCCGGGCCCCGTGGTGCGGGCGGCAGTGGCCGGCGTCCAGCGTGGGGGTCCACCTGCGGCGTTGCGGGTTCGAGACGCTGGCGCGTCACTCGCTCTGTTTTCGGTTGCCCATGCAGGGTGAACGCCTGCAAAAGCGACTGGATCCGTGGGAGGATAGGCTCCGCCGGCTCGGGCGCTTTGCCGCCGGCGTACAGATGACCGTAGCGGTGCGGCGGGAGCCGGGATCGCTACGGGGGCATACCCTGGTCGAGCGCGTGGGCCGAGGGGCTCGCGTCGGTGCAGCGCATCCGGCGGGACGGGTCCGCGTGCAGGCCCTGAATCGAGGAGGTAGTGCGTGACCGAGCAGCGCGGTGTGGTCGAGGCATTCACGGACGGCGCGTGTCGGGGCAATCCCGGCCCCGGTGGGTGGGGCGTGCTGCTGCGCTACGGCGAGCATGAGCGTGAACTCTACGGCGGGGAGCCGGAGACCACCAACAACCGCATGGAGCTCACCGCGGCGATCCGGGCCCTGGAGGCCCTAGAGCGGCCCTGCCGCGTGGTTCTGACCACCGACTCGCAGTACGTGCGCCGTGGGATCACCGAGTGGCTGGACGGCTGGAAGCGCCGGGGGTGGCGAACTGCCTCGCGCAAGCCCGTGCTCAACCAGGATCTGTGGCAGCGGCTCGATGAGCTGGCGGCCTACCATCGGGTCGAGTGGCGCTGGGTGCGCGGCCACGCCGGTCACGCCGAGAATGAACGCGCCGATGCCCTGGCCAATCAGGGGATCGACGAGCTGGTCGCCTAGGTCCGCTGCCCGTCCCCGGCGGGCCTGGGCTAGAATCGGAACGCCCAATTCCCAATCTGTAACAAACCGGAGAGTAGCGCATGAACAAAGCCGATCTGGCTGACAAGGTCGCAGCCGAAACCGGGGTCTCCAAGCGTGTCGCCACGGATGCGGTCAATGCTGTCTTTACGGGCATCGAGGAGAGCCTGGCGAGCGGGGAGGATGTCTCGATCCCCGGGTTTGGCAAGTTCGCCGTGGTCGCGCGCCCCGAGCGGCAAGGGCGCAACCCGCAGACGGGGGAGTTGATCGACATCCCCGCCGGCATGAACGTCCGCTTCAAGCCTGGGGCGCCGCTCAAGCGTTCGGTGGATCAGTAACAGGAGGTTGCCATGTCCCGTCGGCTTCGGCGTTGGGTCGGAGCAGGGTGCCTGGGGATTGCAGGCGCCCTGATGGCCGCGTGCAGCGGTGGTGACGCTGGCACGCTGGCTGCCGATTACTGCGACTACATCCGCAACGCCGACGACATGCCCTTCGAGCAGCAGCAAGAAGCCATCACAGCGCTCGACGAGCGTTACCAGCGCAAGGGCATTCGCGAGAGCAGCATTCGTGTGGCGATTCAGCGCGAGTGTCCGGATGCCCTGGCCGAGCACGATGTCCGTATGCTGGGCGTGCTCGGCGAGATGCTGCGTGAGACGCGAGACGAGCTACAGGAACTGCGATAGCGCCTGGCCCCGGGAGAGCCCCTCCCGGGTCGCACTATGAGAGTGCGCACTCGTGCCCGGTTGCATCACGATGGTGCAACCGGGCCTCCATCCCGCTCGGCTGCACCATCATAAGGCCCCGTCTGGGCGGGAATCCCGGAAGCTGGCACAGGGATTGCTACCACCTTCGTGAGCCCCAGCTGGGGAACATTGATTAGCCGATTCGGAGGTGGAACCCCATGGCTGCAACCGGTAAGGACGTACTCAAGCTCATCAAGGATGAGGACGTGAAGTTCGTCGATCTGCGCTTCACCGACACCCGCGGCAAGGAGATGCACGTGACCTTGCCCGTCTCCCAGGTCGACGAGGATCTGTTCGAGCACGGCAAGATGTTCGATGGCTCCTCCATCGACGGCTGGAAGGGGATCCAGGAGTCGGACATGATCATGCTCCCGGATCCGGAGAGCGCCGTCCTTGATCCCTTCACCGATGAGCCCACTCTGAAGCTGGTCTGCGACATCCTCGAGCCCAGCACCCTGCAGGGCTACGACCGCGATCCCCGCTCGGCCGCCAAGCGGGCCGAGGCGTACCTGGCCTCCACCGGGATCGGGGACAGTGCCCTGTTCGGCCCCGAGCCGGAGTTCTTTGTCTTCGACGACGTCCGCTGGGGCGCCGATATGAGTGGCTGCTTTTACAAGGTGGACTCCGAGGAGGCCGGCTGGAACTCCGAGCGGGTTTACCCGGACGGCAACATCGGCCACCGCCCCGGCGTGAAGGGCGGTTACTTCCCGGTCCCGCCGGTGGACTCGCTGCACAACATCCGCGGTGCCATGTGCCAGGCGCTGAGCGACATGGGCCTGGAGCCGGAGGTCCACCACCACGAGGTGGCCACCGCCGGGCAGGGCGAGATCGGCACCAAGGCTCGCACCCTGGTCAAGAAGGCCGACGAGCTGCAGACGCTCAAGTACTGCGTGCACAACGTCGCCCACGCCTACGGCAAGACCGCCACCTTCATGCCCAAACCCCTGGTGGGTGACAACGGCAACGGCATGCACGTCCACCAGTCGGTGTCGAAGGGCGGCAACAACATCTTCACCGGCGATCAGTACGGCGGCCTCTCGGAGGAGGCGCTCTACTACATCGGCGGGATCATCAAGCACGCCAAGGCGATCAACGCCTTCGCCAACGCCTCGACCAACAGCTACAAGCGTCTGGTGCCGGGCTTCGAGGCGCCGGTGCTGCTCGCCTACTCGGCGCGCAACCGCTCCGCTTCGGTGCGGGTGCCCTACGTCTCGAGCCCCAAGGCGCGGCGCATCGAGGTGCGCTTCCCGGACTCCACGGGCAACCCGTACCTGACCTTTGCCGCCATGCTGATGGCCGGTCTCGACGGCATCCGCAACAAGATCCACCCCGGCGAGGCGATGGACAAGGACCTCTACGACCTGCCGCCGGAGGAGGAGAAGGAGATCCCCAAGGTCGCCTTCCAGCTCGATCAGGCGCTGGAGGCGCTGGACAGCGACCGGGAGTTCCTCAAGCAGGGCGGGGTCTTCTCCGACGACCTGATCGACGCCTACATCGAGCTGAAGATGGAGGAGGTCACGCGCCTGCGCATGACCACCCATCCGGTGGAGTTCGACCTGTACTACAGCGTCTGAGCCTCCCCGGGGCGCCCGCCGGGCAGGGCGCAGGCCCCGCCCGGCGGGCGTTGCGCCCCGGCAGATCGTTTTTCGGCGCGGTCATCCGGGCCGCCGCCTCTCCGGTTGTGCGTCACGATGAATTGACGCTCGGCTCCCTGGTGCCTAGAATGCGCCTCACCAGTTGCGGGGTGGAGCAGTCAGGTAGCTCGTCGGGCTCATAACCCGAAGGTCGCAGGTTCAAATCCTGCCCCCGCTACCAGTCAGTCATCGAGATGAGCCCCCGCTCAGCGCACACGTGCAGTGTCCGCCGATCGGGGGTTCTTTTCGTTTCAGGGAGTGCATGACCGATGGCGGAATCTGCTGCGAGACGGGGGGCGGTGCCGACTTGGCTGATGGTGGTTGCCTATCTGAGCGCCGTGTTCCTGCCCACGCTGGGGCTATTGCTCGGTATGTATCTGGGCTACCGCCGAGTGCTGCTTCACGCCTTTGTGGTCGTCGGCATCAGCACGATCGTCGGATTCTTCTGGTATCCGATGGTGTTCGGATGATCATTCGGCGGCGGTCAGCCCCCTGTTGCTGACCGCCGCAGGAACAATCCTGGGACCTAGTAGAGCACTAGGTCCTGCCCCCAGCCGCCGAAGACCTCCAGCACATCTTCAAGCTCTTCGTCGATCCGTTCCTCCAGGCCACTGCGGCTACCGAAGGCCTCCAGAACCGAGTCCGGGCAGCTGATGATCTTGTAGGGAAAGCTCCCTTCCCCCGGTCGGCCGAAATAGAGGGAGACCCCCTCCAGCTCCCCGTCGAGGAACTCGATGTAGTCCAGGGTATCCAGCTCGTCGAGAAAGAACCGGTAGCTGTGTTCCGACCAGACCACGTAGCCCCGCTCCCAGTCGTCTTGGGGGGTGGAGGGAGGCGCGGCGGCGCCGGCCAGATTGGGGTTCTTCAGCTGGCGTAGGTATTGCCGCAGGGCGCGCAGATCGCCGAGCCGGACCTCGCGGTCGCAGGTCTCGCGCAGGGCGCGGAAGTAGCCTGTGGCCGCCTGGTTGATGAGCGCCGCCACGATCAACAGCCGGCGATAATCGGGTACATCGGGGTCGATCACCTCCAGGTCGCCGCGCGCCCCCAGGACATCACCGAAGATCGGGTCCATGAGCTGGTGCAGGGTGTATCCCCAGAGGACGATGGCTCCGATCGTCAGGCCCAGCAGCGCCACCCCCACCGCCTCTTCGCTGGCGTTCATGAACGCGGCGATCTGGGGCTCGTGGCGGGTCGCCAGCACCAGGACAGCGGCAACCCCCAGCGCACCCAGGAACAGCAGGGTGCGCTCCCGGGCCCGCACCTGCATGCGCTCCTGGAACGCCCCCAGCTCCTCCTGCTCGGGGGGATCGCTATCGGCCACGCGGTCGGCGTTAAAGGGGCCTTCCGGGTGCGGGGGGCGATCGTAGCGCTTGGCCATGGGCGGCTCCTTGGTACCTGGAACGGGCGACATTCTACAGCCTGCCGCGGGCGGAGGCCGACGGCGCGTCCGCGCGGCGGGGTCTGCGCTTGGCAGGGTGGCGACGGAGAATGTCTGCCCGATGAGGACGCCCGCAGGCAATGGCGAGGATTGTCGCGGGCGGTGGGTTGCCGGCGGTGTGCAGAAGCGGGGCTGGGGGAAGCGTACCCAACCGGTGGAGTTTTACAAGAACCCTTCCCGGTAGCGCACGACTCGATTGCGTCCGGTGCGTTTGGCCTCGTAGAGGGCGAGGTCCGCCCGGCGCAGCCAGGCTCCGGTGGCCTCCGGCGGCCGGTAGGTGGCGATGCCGATGCTCACCGTGACGTGTCCCGGCCCCGGCTGCAGGGTCGCCACCCGCTCGCGGATACGCTCCGCGACATCGATGGCACCGGATTCGTCAGTCTGCGGGAGAACGACCAGAAACTCATCCCCGCCCCAGCGTCCGAGGTGGTCCGCAGTGCGCAGCTGAGGCCGGAAGCAGGATTGTACCAACTCATGGAGCAGCAGATCGCCGGCCTCGTGGCCATAGGTGTCGTTGATCTGTTTGAAGCCGTCTCCATCGATGATCAGCAGAGACAGCGGGTCCTGGTAGCGCAGCGCCCGCTCACGTTCGTCATGCAGGACATGATCCATCCGACGCCGGTTGCTGGTTCCGGTTAGTGGGTCGTGCTGCGCCTGCCGCTCCAACTCCCGTTCCAGCAGAACCCGATCGGTAATGTCCTCTTCAAAGCCTACCGCATAACGCGGCTTACCCCCGGAGTGGGCGGTCAGTCGGCCCTCGCAGCGCAGGTGCCGGATCTCAGCATCCGGGCGGACCAGCCGAAAGCGCAGCTGCCAAGGCTCGTCGTTCCGGAACGCCTGCCAGAAGCGCTGAAAGACCCACGGGCGGTCCTCCGGCAGAATGTGCCCACGCCAGGACTCCAGATCCATGACCACCGGCCCGGTGGGGTGCTGGTAGCCGTAGATCTCCTGGAGTCGCGCATCCAGGTGGACGCGCTCGCCCACCACGTCGTAGGTCCAGAACCCGATCCCGCCGACCTCCTGCAGGACGGCGATCTTGCCCTCGGCGCTCACGCCCCGTAGAGCAGGGTGATTCGGGGTGCCCGGTCCCGCTGCGGGCTGGCTATCCAGGCTGGGGCCTTTCATCCGAGGATCCTTGGCGCGCACTGATGTCACCTGATGGTAGATCAACGATCCGGAAGGGGTTGCGAGTTGGACGGCGGGCCATGGGCAGTCGTCCATAAAAGTGGACATCCGTGCTTCCGAAACGGCCCGCCGACCGTGGTATTCACCTGACAGGGTGCTAATTTTCTAGCGAAGGTTCTCGCCGAAGAACGCAAACACGACGCTTCCCCGGTCCTTGGTCTGGCTTCAGTTTTGTGTTCCGGGCGGCCGGCTGACGTTTGGGTCCAACGGTTCATCGGAGAGGGGGCGTCGCTCAATGCGTGTCATGGCCGCAGACTGACAAACGGTCAGGGTGGACGAGCATGGCTCAATGGGAAGAAGACGCGCGGGAAACGCCTCGAGCGTGGTGTCTGGTTGAACACGGCGAGGGGCTGCGCCTGGGGCGGGCGGAAGTCGACTCCGAAGGTTCGGTCTCCCTGAAATCGGAGATCCAGGTGGAGCCTGTTACCGCGGCATCGCTGATCCGGGCGGTGGAGCGGGCCATGGTCGGTGAGGCAGCATCGGGAGACCTCTGCGGGGGCGATGATGCGCCGACAGGCGGCGTGCGCAGTCAGCCCGGAGAGGCCGGCCCGCGGCAACTCGGGCTGGTCACGGGCGATCCGCGCATGATCCAGCTCTGCCGGGACACCGAGCAGCTGGCCCCCTCGGATGCCACGATCCTCCTGCTCGGAGAGAGCGGCACCGGCAAGGAGCTCTTCGCCAAGGCCCTGCACGAGCTTAACCGGGCCCGAGCCCGCGGGCCGATGGTGGCCATCAACTGCGCCGCCATCCCCTCGGAGCTGCTCGAGAGCGAGCTCTTCGGTTTCGAGCGAGGCGCCTTCACCGGAGCCTACCGGTCACAGGTGGGGCGGATCGAGCGCGCCCACCGCGGCACCCTGTTTCTGGATGAGATCGGTGAGCTCCCTTTGGAGGTTCAAGCGAAGCTGCTGCGCTTCCTGCAGCAGCGGACCATCCAGCGCCTCGGGGGTCGCAAGGAGATCCCGGTGGATGTGCGGGTCGTGTGCGCGACCAACCGGGATCTCGTGGAGCGGATGGGCGAGGGGGTGTTCCGGGACGACCTCTACTACCGCATCGCCGAGGTCCAGCTGCGCTTGCCGCCGTTGCGCGAGCGGCCCGGGGATCCGGCGCTGATTGCCCATGCGCTGCTCAAGGGGATGACGCGGCGGCGCCGCGACCGCGGCCGCAAGTTGAGCAAAGATGCGCTGGCTGTCATCGCTGCCTACCCGTGGCCCGGGAACGTGCGCGAGCTGGAGAACGCCATTCGCCGTGCAGTCATTCTGACGGAAACGGGGCCGATCCGTGCTGAGGATCTGGGGGTGCCCTTGCCCCGCTCGACGAAACCCCAGGAAGAGCTGCCACGCCTGCGTGAGGTGCGCGAAGAGGCCGAGCGCCGGGTGATCGCCGAGGCCATGGGTCGCTGCAACGGAAACATCTCGCGGGCTTCGGTAGGGTTGGGGGTGACCCGGCCGACTCTTTATGAACTCCTCGATAAGCACGGGATGCGCTGACCCGGTGGTGGGTCCAGCGGGCGGTCTCGGGCTGACCTGATATCCTGTAAGCAATGATGGACCGACAATGGGAGTCGGCCGATGCTCAACCGCCGTTTCCTGTTTCCGGCGCTGACGCTGCTCACCGGAGCGCTTCCCGGCGCGGTGCTGGCCCTCACCCCGGAGCGGGTCGATCAATGGCAGGAGGCAACTCGCGCCCTTCAGGCGCAGGCTGTGGAGGAGGAGCTAGCCGATTGGCACCCGACCCGGGAGTTACGCGGTGTCGGCGAGAGCGAGCAGGCCTTCCGCAGCACGGCCGATGAGCTGCAGAAGCCGGTGGCGGCGCTTAAGTCCAACGGTTACGAGGAGGTGGCCGCCTGGGCGGAGGACGGCGCGCGCATCTATCGGGCGCTCATCGCCCTGGAAACCGGTGACCCGCGGGAGCTGCAGGCCCAGCTGGAACAGGCCATCGAGCAGATCGAGGAGAACCCGCACCTCGGCGATGTCGCCAAGGCAGAGATCATCGCGGACATTCAGGCGCAACGGGAGCGTATCACGGAGTTTCTCGGCTCGGTTCCCGATGCCGATCGGCGGGCCGTAGCGGCACGGCAACGGGAGCTGATGGAACTGCTCCGCCCTTGAGCGATCCGGGGGCCGGCAGCTCAGGGCCGCTGCGCTGTGCTATCCCCGCCCGACCATCCAGAGGCAGACATGAGAACGCTGTTAATCGCCTTGTTGCTCCTCATCGCTGTCGGTGCCAGCGCCGTCTACGCTGTGGGCCATATCCCCGCGAGCTCGGCCTGGAGCACCGCCGAACGCCACCTGCCCATGCCCGCTGCATGGAGCAGCGCTGAGGTGGAGGGCAGCGTACGATCCGGACGCATCCAGCAGCTGGAGGTGCCGCGGGTCTGGGGTATGGATGCAGGGACGCTCGATCTGGCCTGGGAGGTCCGCGGTGGATCGCTGGCCACCGGCCGGTTGAGTGTCGATCTGGACGGCAGCCTGGATGATGCGCGCTTCCAGGGTGTCGCCACCCGCTCGGCCCGCGGCTGGCAGGTCTCCGAGGGTACCGGCGAGGTCCCCATGGACCGGCTGCGCCAGATGGCAAGCGAGCGCGGTGTGGAGCTGCCGCCGGTCAGCGGCAACGTGACCTACGAGGTAGATCAACTCTCGTTGGGCAACGACGGCGAAATCCGCTCGGTGGAGGGTCGGATCACCGGTCAGGATCTGAGCGTCACCCAAGACGGCCAGACGCTGGATCTGGGTGGTGCCACGACCACGGTCAGCGGATCGGGCAACCGCGCCCGTGGCGAACTCAGCGACCAGGGCGGGGCCGTTGGGCTGTCGGGCCAGTGGCAGGTGAGCCGGGACGGCAGCTATCAGCTCGACGCCGTGGTGACCCCACGTGAGGGGGCCGATCCAGCGCTCCGCGACTGGCTCAGCCAGCACGCCGAGCCGGCGGATGAGGGGTTCCGCATCCAGGAGGCGGGGCGGCGCTGAGGCCCGGCTAGCCCGCCTGCCGGGCCTCTACCAGGGCCACCAGGGAACCGACGGTTGCGAAAGCCTCCGCGGTGATATCCGTCTCCTCGAACTCGATCTCCAGTTCGCGCTGGAGGGCATCGATGACGAGCACCACCGCCATGGAATCCAGCTCGGGCAGTGCGCCCAGCAGAGGGGTGTCCGCGTCCATGGCGCGCGTTCTTCCACCGAGCTCGAGGGTCTGTTCCAGTACCGCCAATACCCGCTGCTCGGTCGTCATGATGTCTCTCCATCCCTGGGCTGTATGTTGGGTACGCCACCTGCGGCGCCAGCGGCCTGCGCGGCACTCAGGTTGCGAAGGCAGTGCTCGACCTGGCGGAAACATCGCTCGTACGCTGCTCGCGGCTGGCCGTATGGATCGGCGATATCAGTGGGTGTGTTGCCGAACGGATCGAGGCCGCTCAACAGGTACATCTTGGCCCGATGCTCCGGAAAACGCCGGCGCAGCGCACGCAGATGGGCCAGTTCCATGGCCAGGACCAGATCGGCGCGCTCCATCTGCTCGGCGGTGACGGTCCTGGAGCGCCACCCCCCCAGGTCGAGCCCGTGTTCGGCGGCGATTGCCACCATAACCGGATCGGCAGGGCGCTCACCGCGTGCCAGTAGGCCGGCGGACTCCGTGGTCACCTCCAGATGCTCGCCACGATGCTCCATCAGGCGCTGAGCGACAGCGCTGCGGTTGATGTTGCCATGGCAGATGAAGAGCACCCGGCGCGCCTGGCTGGCCAGGCGCAAAACCTGCAGACCCCGCCGAGGGCGTAGTTGCTGATACCGTTGCCAGGCCTCGCCTCCGTGCTCGGCGAGCATGGTGGCGAACCAACCTAGGGTGCGCCCGAGGTCGACCGCCGCCGGGCGGGGGTCGCGCCAGTAAAAGGCGTCGATGTGGTGGTGCGGATGCAGGCACAGTAGTGCGCTCCGGACGATCTCACCGCCGCTGGGCCATCGGATGAGCGGGCTCGGGTCGCGACGGGAAAGCGCCAGCAGATACCAGTAGCAATCGGGCTGGAGCTTGCGCGCAAAGTGCCCGGGGCGGGCGGTGAACGGTGGCGGCCGTCTCCCGTGGACCAAGAGCTGGTAGAGCAACCAGGGGAAGTCGGCGCCCGCCGCCACGGCCAAGGGGAGCGACCCCCAGAAGCGCCCGTTGACCTCCATCAGGTAGGGCGTACCTGTCGCACCCTCGCGCTTGAACTCCACCATCAATACGCCGTGCCAGCCGAGGGCGCGGACGAGCTGTTGGGCGTACCCCACCAACTCCGGTTCTGGTGTCTCCGAGCGGCGCAGCGAGCTGCCGCCCCCGGTCAGGGGGACCTCGTGCAGGCGCTGGTGCTGGAAGGCGTGTACGACCTCACCGCGATCGACCAGGAGCTCGATCCCCACGCCCTGGCCTGCGCAGTGCTCTTGGATCAGTACAGGGGCGCGCTGCAGGAAACGCCCCCCCAGCTCGAGGAGTTCGGATCGGTGGTGGGCGTAGGCGACGCTCATCTTCGCCCGTTGACCGCCTGGGCTCTCCGCAATCGAGCGGATGGGCTTCAGGACGCAGGGCAGACGCATGGCCTCCGCGCAGTCAGCTAGGCCCTGAGCGTCAGCGACGGTAACCGTCTGCGGCGTCGGAATGCCCAACTCCTGAGCGAGCGCGATGGTGCGCTCCTTGTCGGTAGCCATCTCCAGCGCAGACTGTTCCGGGATCGCCAAGCGTGTGTAGGGCGTGAACCGTGACCGGTTGCGTGCGACCGGGTGCGTGGTCAGCTCGGTGACCGGGATGAGCAGTTCATAGCCGTTTTCGGCCACATGGCCGACCAGTCGCTCCAGAAAACCGGCTGGATCGGTAAGCGGGTCTGGGTAGGTGATGAAACCCGCGGCGTAGCGGGAGTAGCGCGAAATCGCAGCAGGATCGGCTGCGCCTACAGTTACCGAGACGCCCTGACGACCCAGGGAACGCACGATGGACAGTGTGGATTGCTCCTCACCATCCAGGACCAGTGCTCGCTCAGGGGGCATTGACATTCGGCTAGGTTACGGGGAAAGCGAGGGCAAGTTAAGAGGGCAAAAGCCACAGGGCCTGCTAGCCTGATGGTAATCATGACCATATCAGTCTGCGTCCTCGCCCATAACGAAGAACGGTTGATCGAGCGCACGCTCGGCGCCCTGGAAGAGGCGTGTGGGGACCGCGCCTTCAGGGCCCACGTGATCGTCAACGGCTCAGCGGACCGTTCCGCCGCCATCGTCCACCGGCTGGCCCGGGAGGACCGGCGAATTGTCGGCCACGAACTCGAAATCGCTGACAAGGCCAACGCGTGGAATTATTACATCCATGAACTCGCGCTGGACGCACCGGCCCACTGCTTCCTGGACGGCGATATCCGCCCGGGCCGGGGCAGCATTCAGCATCTCATCGAAGCACTGGAGAACAACCCGCAGGCCTACGCGGCAGCAGCCCTGCCTGGGTCCGGGCGGAGTAAGGAGCCGTGGTCCGCCGAGCTGGTGAAGAACCACTACCTGAGCGGGAATCTGTACGCCTTGAGCGACCACGCAGTGGCGCTGATGCGCCGGCGTGGCATTCGGCTGCCGGTCGGTGCCAAGGGTGAGGATGGGCTGCTGAGCTATCTCTTCCTCACCGATCTGCAGGGCGGCAAAGACGACACACACACTCAGCGCATCGTCAATCCGGAAGACGCCCGATTCTATTTTGACTCCCTCTCTTTGTCCCCGGCGGATATACGGCTTTACTGGCGTCGGCTTCTACGCTACAGCGAGCGCAGTTTCCAGAACCAGTTGCTGTACGCGCTTCTCAAAGAGTGTGGTGTTGCAGCGCTCCCTTCGTACATCCGTGAGATCTACACCGAAGATCGTATAAGAGATTTGCGCCCGCGGAATCGGTTGCTCTATTTTGTATCCGATCGCTTGGTGCTGAATAAAATCAGAAAAGGCTCGCTCTTCCCGCAGGCAGAAGAGAAAAAAAGGCAGGAAGCATGAAAAGAGCGCTGATACGGGAGCTTCAAAAAAGGCCGCAGCTGGCCGCTAAGACGAAGCGACTCCTGACCGCCGTTGGCTACGACTATCAGCACTGGTCCCGGGCGGCGATGTACCCGCAAGCCTTTGCGTTGATCGAAGAGTTGGGTCCGCAGCAGCTCGATGTTCTTGAGATATCCGCGGGCGAGCGGTTTCGGAAAATTCCTTTTCGCGCTTACACAGAAGCTAATTACCCGGATTACGACGTCTGCGATCGACCTCTGGATCAGAAATTTGACCTCATCATCGCAGACCAGGTATTCGAGCACCTGCTCTGGCCCTATCGGGCGGGCCGGAACGTGTACGAGATGCTGAAACCAGGCGGCTACTTCTTTAACGCCACGCCGTTTCTCGTCCTCGTCCACGAGATCCCCTACGACTGCACGCGGTGGACCGAGACCGGGATGCGCTATTTCCTAGCGGAATGCGGGTTCCCGCTGGAGACGACGCGGACGTACTCCTGGGGAAACCGGGCCTGCGTCAAGGCAAACTTCACACCTTGGGCGCGGCGGGGTTGGTTCGGCAGCTTGAAGAATGAGCGGCGCTACCCGGTAACAGTCTGGGCCTTGGCCCAGAAACCCCAAGAGGTGTCTCAATGAGGCTCAGGAGGCCTCAGCTGAACCGGACTTACGTATCCGGGCATTGGATGCTTGCAGATAGTCCGAAGAACCCAGTAGAACACTACTATAAGTTGATCCCGAAAACCCTGGACATGCTAGCGGAAAGCCGATTGGTTTTTTTTTACGAAGACCCCGCCCTGCTGCGTTTCGTGGAAAAAAATGCACAGGATAAGAATGTTGACCTTGTTCCGGTGAAACGGTCCATCGGAGAGCTCCCTGCGCGTGATCTAAGCGAGGGCTTCGCTGCAAGTTGCGAACGGATGGGGCTGGATGCCTTTCCTGAGCCCGAGCATAAAAATAAAGAAAAAGGTGTGATTCACTACTGGCGGGACTGGAAGCGAGGCGGTCCGGCGTTTTACAAAGACCTTCTTTCGATTTGGCTAAGCAAAGTGTCTCTGGTTTGTGAGGCCATCGATCAATTAGGCGATCGGGGTCAGTGTGGTTATTTTGCATGGGCCGATGTTTCAGTGGCGCGTGTCTCAAAAAAAAGACGCAACTGGGATTTCCCCCGGGTTAGGCTTCCTGATGATAAAGTGTCCTGCTACAAGAGTGATATGCAGTACTTTGGTGGCGCGCTTCCGGTGAGTGCGTCGTTTCTGGGGGGTGGGGAAGCGGTTTGGCAAGAGCTGGAGGAAAGGTTTCTTATGAAAGCTCGTGGTTCTCTTGCCGCGGCCTACGCCCATGATGAGGAGACGATCCTAAGTGCCGTTTATAGAGGAGATCCGGAAATTTTTAACGTTTTTGGCGGCGCGCCAAATAAAAAAGCCTTCAGGATAATTTTTAACCTGTCGAGTGCCGAAAAATGTTTTCCTTAATCTTACAAAAAGGCTCAGGATTAGTGCATGGGGACAGGTTGCACGGAGTTTTCTTTTCCCAGGTGTGATGTTGAATGAGCAAAAATCTTTGTACCAAGGAAGCAAAAACCGTAACAAGTAAACGCAGGACCTAAAAATCATGCCGACAGTCCCGCCCGGCTGGGTTTGTTATTGTTTAGAGCTAACTCAGGGCCCTGGAGAAGCGGGAAGCTCTTCCCGCCTCTGCTCTTTACGAAATGAGTAGTATTCACATTATTAATCCGTTGGCCAATCCAAATGGTGGGGCCGAGAACCGTGTTATGGAGCTATATAATATTCTCCATAAAAAGACGTCAGTCCAAGTATGGGCTCCGCCCGGTGCGGTCCCTAACGCTGAAATAGCGTCTAAGGTGCCAGTGCGACGTATATATCCTAGGCTTTTTCGATTCCCCAAGAATGGTACCGTGGTTTTAGCAGGTAGCGGCCCTTGGTGGATAGGGAAATGGATAAAGTTTTGGAAACCAAAAAGAGTAATACTTATATGTCAGCTTCCAAACATCCGGCAGACACTCAAAAGAATTAACGAGCTCGAAAAGGTGTATGGTCTTGAAAGATATCTTGAAATCGTTTATGCAGCGAGATGGATAAGAGATGCTGTAGGGCGCCCAGGGAGGGTTCTGATTTCTCCGATAGATATAGAGAGGTTTCGCCCCTGTGCAGCCTCGCTCCAGCGGAATAAAGATGATTTTACAGTGGGGCGGATGAGTCGCGATATCTACTATAAACACCACCCGGATGATAAAAAACTTTATTCCCTATTGGCCGAACTCGGTATAAAGGTAAGAATTATGGGCGGGGAATGTCTGGGTCTTGAGAAGCATCCTAATATAGAAGTTATAAGAGAAGGCGAGGAGGCACCAGAGGAGTTTCTTAAGTCGCTCGACGTTTTTTTCTATCGTACGGATACCAGGTTTTGGGTAGAGCCGCACGGCAGGGTTGTTACGGAGGCATTAGCGTCTGGTCTTCCGGTCGTCTGCGGGAATCAAGGTGGGTTTACTGAGTGGGTGGTACCGGATCAAAATGGTTACATTACATCGGGCAACCCGGAGGTAGTGGATGCAATAAAAAAGTTGCGTACAGAAAGCAGCGCCTATAAACGCCTAGCAAAAGGTGCGCGTACAACTGCGGAAGACGCATTCTCAATAGCGCGCATTGATGAAATGGTCTGGTATTTGGCGCGCGGCAAAGTATAGCTATCCCTGTGCGTCTATTGTTGTCCAGCACGCGCGTTTAAATGGTGCCCTAAAAAGGTATATATATTACAAATGAAACAGGCAATGCGTAAGAGGGTGGAGTTTATTGGGCCTATGGGGGCGGGTAAAAGCGTTATATGTTCTGATTTAATAAAAGGAAATAGCTATTCGCTGGAGTGTGCGAAGAGCGCAAAAAGAAAAATTATCCTTGACGAGGTTAAGAAAAAGTCGCGGGCCTATTGTTACCTGACAAAGGGGCTGTTGCGGAGAGGTCATTTTTTTAATGTTTTAATAGATAAAAATATTACCGAAATAGCGCGGAGCGCTATGGAAGAAAATGCCAAGTGGCGTGATTTTATAGAGCTAGTCATGTCTCAGGGGTTCTCTAATGAGGCGCCTTGCTTTGAGAAGGTAAGACGTGCGGAAAGGTTTATACGGGATGTTACCGATCTTGCGCTTCTTAATGAGAAGGCAGGCCCGGGGAGAGTCATCGTACATGACGAGTCTATTGCGCAGCGCGGCGTTGGGCTTAGCCTTGGCTTCGAGGCACCACTTGAGTTCTCTAAGGCGTACTTTGAGAGCGCTCCGTTACCGGATGTCATTGTGCACGTGGATTGTTCGAATGAAGAGCTTATGGAGGCCAGAATTAGGAACCGGGACCGGAGTGATATGGCGCGTCACCTTGGAACGATCAAAAAAGCGTGTGAGATAAGTCGGTTGGGGGTTAAGATAATGCGGGGTCGAGGAGTTATGGTCATTGAGTGTGACGGAGAACGAGAGATAAGCGAAAACGCTGATGATATCGAGATGCAGGTTAAAAGGGTAAAGCAAGGCTAGGGGGCGAGTGGGCTACTGCTGGGCTGTTCGTTCGGATAAAATACGCAGACAGGTGGGTACCCGAGAAGCCGCTTGGTACCAACTAGTACGAATTCGGTCCTGAGAAAATCGCAAGGCGCTGATCTCCCGACTTCCACAGCTGAGTGCCGCTAAACCCCCGGGTTCGTGTTTGTAACGCTCTGATCCGGCTGGAAGGGGGCCAGCTCTTTTGCGCGCTCTACTGGAGTGGCTGCTCTCGCGTCTGGGTGGTCAACGCCCGGCGCTGGGCGCACTGGAACCCGCCGGCGTTCCGGCATAGCCGGTTATTCAGAATCGACTATTCAGGGCCGGATGAAATCACGCACGGAAAATGGGTACGATTATGCGTATACTGGGGGAATGTCGTCCGTGTAGGATAAAACGCATAACTCAGAATGCAGTGAACAGAAAAAAAATTACCTTTTGCAGAAAAACTCATTGCTATAAAATCGCATGGGCGCGCAGTGCGCATATGCAGGATAACGAGACAGAAGCGAGCGTCCGAGAGCAAAAAACGGTTTGGCAGGGGTTGGGTCACTACTACCGCCCGTGGGCGCTTGCTCGTTTGTTTGCATTGAATGTGAGTAGAGCACAAAAGTTGGAGCGGCAAGCAAAACCCGTCGAGTGTCTTGAGATACCGAAAATACTTGATCGAAGAATTCACTCTTCGATATGCAGCGTGGAGTATAAGCCATGGTACGAGACGTTTAAAAAAGACCTTTTTGAGCGTTTTTGGGCAAGATTGTCGCGCGAGGCCCAGCAGCGTCTTTCTGTGTGTCTAGAGGGCGTGGCTCTTCCGGTAACCCGGGCGCACGGCGATCTAAAGGTTGACAACATATATGTGGATGCGAAAGGTCGCTTAAAAATTATCGACTGGGAGTGTTCGAGAAATAGCGGGAGCTGCGTTACGGATATCGTTAACCTATTTAAGTCAATAGACCGTCGTTCAGGAGGGGGGCGCATAACGGGCGGGCCCTTCAACCCAACGTATACGGCATGGGCGAGATCCTTCTGCATGCCTGCTGTGTGTTCAAAGTATTCGGTAAGCCAATTATCCCTTCTTGGATCTATTGACGCCATTTGCCGTGATGACGAGTTTTGCGATACCGGGAAAAGGACCGATCTTTTTGTGAAATCGCTTGATGCTACGGAAAGATAACAAGGGAGGCGTACCCAAAATCACCTGAAAGGTTTTTGGGTAAGAAAAAATACAGGGAGTCGACTTGAGACACGGCTTATCCCGTCCGTGTGATCTTCCATGCGGCATAGGCTAAACATTTGAGGCTTTCCGTAAAAACAACGAGCGCTGGTATGTCGCGGTCCGCCCGAAATAATGGGTAGCGTATAAGTTCAAAGCCTGTTAGGCATGCGCGTGCGCCGGACGTCGCGCGCTTGTAGAATCTTTTTTTTGCATGCGCGACTAGGGTGGCAGGGTTATGGCATCTGGAGCACAGTAGATCATAATGTTCATCCTTCAGCCTTTGGATCCCGTTCAGGCGCGATTCGCCGCTAAAAAGAGTCCCGGCATCGGTTCTCTGCAAGCTGCCCGGGAGAGAGCGTTCGATATAAAGTGGAGCTTTTAGGCGCAAAAAGTTTCGGCCCAGTAAGGACCAATATAGAAATGGAAAAAAATCCTCGCCTTGAGGTGTTTCTGTATAGCGTGCACGCTCAAAAAGAGAGCTTTTTATAGCTGCGCTTGCAGGGTGGAAGGGGAAGTCTTTCGTGCAAAGCGTTGTAAAAAGGTTGTTTATGGCGTGCACAGGCGGTCGAGTTTCTAAATAAAATGGGCTCGGGAAAGAATGGTAATTGGCGCTATCCGTGACAACCACGTCTGCCCAAGGGTGAGTAAGGAACGTATCAATCTGGTATTGGAGCTTTCGTGGATGCCAGCAGTCGTCCGCGTCGATGAAAGCGAATATATCCGGCTGGAAAGCGCAACCCAGGTTGATCGCGGTGTTACGGGCAGCGCCAGGGCCGGAGTTTGATTGGTAGATGTATTTTATTTGAGGGTTTTCTAAATAGGGGGCGATGAGCTCTCGCGTGTGGTCTGTACTACCATCGTCGACCACGGTCAAGATCCAATTCTTGTTCGTCTGTTTGATAACAGATTCGACTGAACAAGATATGGTTGATTCTGCGTTATATACAGGAAGTACGATCTGGGTAAGCACGTTTTTAGCGCCTTTTTGTTTTGGCTTTTTGTTGTTTGTTTAGTTCTTTCAGCAATGCCCGGGAGGTCAGGAGGTAATCGAGGGTCTTATGTCGGTGTGCGCCTATAAAATGTATGACCTTACCGGTTTGGTCAGTTCGTGGCTCCATAAAGTTCTGGTACTCCGGCCAAGGTAAAGCGCTCGCTGCGTCCATTCCACCAAGAAGTAAATTAGACATAACCTGCTCACTTCCCCATTGCCTCCAACGATCCCACCCCACGAGTTCCCGCATCGCCTCGGACAAGGAGTAGGTATGGTAGAAACTCAGGCTGCCTTCTGGATACCCGCAAAAACCAGAGCACGCACGCAAATAACCCTTTGGGGCACAGGGAAGTCGATCCGGTAAATGGTCCAGAAGGCTTTCGCAGTAGGGTTGGATATGGCTGGTTTTCCAGCCTCTCTTCTGGTGCCAGGACCGAGATGTCTCAGCCATGTGATGTAGAGAAACGGGTGCCGGCCACTTTCTGTTCCCGATGGCGAAAGGCTTTTGGTCTCGGAGGAAGGAGAAGACCTCGCCTGGTTGTTGCGCGACGATGATGTCGGAATCCATCTGAATGACATAATGGCTGCCCGTCAATTCAACAACCCGTAGAAGGCGTTCCCAAGTCCCTCCCCGCGGGCACGGGCCAAGTTTAACGGCATCCGGAGACGAGAACCGGATATTCGGGATGTGGGTCTGGAGTAGATCGACATGTTCTCGGTCCAGCGTGCCGTCGCTTATAACCTCCACCGAAAAAGAGGAGGTGAACCGCAAAAAAGATTTAATCGCGATAAGATACTCGAGGAATGAACTGGAGCCGATCATTGAAAGTATTAGCGTGTCGCTAGTCCGAGCACAATGTAATGGTGGGGTATGTAATATTTGTTTCTTATACTGCGTGAATAATGCCCGATTAAATAGTGTTCTCGATTTGTGGGCTGCATGAGTCAAATAATTGGGCAAGGCCATAAATGGTTCCTTCCTTCTGAAAATGGGAAAGTGAAAATGATATTTCGCATCCTAATAAGAGCGGACCGCTGGCGATGCGAGTTGCTAAAGGGTGGGCCGGAATAAGAGTCGACGGGCGGCGCGTTTGCAGACGGAAGGAGTTAAACGGCGCGCCCATTTCCAAGCGATGTTGGTGGGAGTCTTGTCCGGAGGTGTAGAACCGCGCCAAGGGGTTCGTTGTAAGTAATAACTGTAGAGATGTTTCATCGGGGGGTCGGACAGGTAAAGCCACGGTTTGTTGGCTCCGTTGAAATGGTAAACAACTGGTGGTTCCGAGGGGGCGTTTGGTTTTTCGTTGTCGAGAGCTTTTAGGTAGGCGCCGAATGCGTTCCATTTAGCTGACAAGAAAAAGATATGACCTTTGAGTGCGGCGTTCAGGGCGTCCTGATCGGGGTCGCGCAATATCGCCTGATTGTTTTTGATAAAGGATATGCACTTGATCTCACAACCGAGGGATCGCCACGCAGGCAGGTTGAAGAGTAAGACGCCGGAGTTTACGTAGCGGTCGCCAGGAGTAAGATTAGGTAAGTGCGTGCGGTCGTAATAGGGAACGGGTACCCCGGCAACGGGGTAGTCGAGAATGTCGGTATCCCAGAGGGGGCGTAAGGACCCATCGACGACGAGATCGCTATCTAGATAGAGGACTCTTTCGGTTTCTGGGCTGAAGATGTGGTCTAAGAGCAGGCGGGTATAGACGTCGATGCTGTAGGACCCCTTGATGTTGTAATCGCCCTGTGTGGGTAGATCGTGCGCTGAAAGGTGGTCCAGGCAAGCTTCGTGAATGGTGTCGAGGGTAATGAAGGTTAAGGAGGACTTCCTATTTAAAGAAAGGACCTCATGGAGCTTCCTCTGGGTCGCTTCTTTAATATTTCCGGCAATCGTGATCTCCAGGTGGTCGTTAGCATTGTTAATAACGATGGATGCGAGGGTGACCGCCAGATGCTGGGCGTAGTCGTTGTTCGCACACAGAAGTATTTTTATAGGGTTGGCGTTCAGTTCGGGATCGTCACTCATGTTTAACTCAAAGATTTTGGAGGTGGTTTGGCCGTTAACTCGGGTGGGTCGGGTGAAGGTCTGGGTACTTGATGGCTGGGTGAGGCTAATCGATCAGACAGGAGTAGCGTGATCTGCTGATCAGGATATCGCGCGCCTTTGCATAGTGGTTGGTGGCTTCGGATAGCGGCTGTTCGTCGTTGAGCGGTGATTTTGGTGACGGGGCGGTTACGATGTGCCCGCAGCCGATGCGCCCTGATGGGTCGCCACGAGAGGGCTTCGCTGTCATCGGCCCGTTCAGGTATTCGGGCTCCAGTGGGGTTGTCAAATACAGCGTTTCGGTCAGAAAAGAAAGGGCCTCGGATGTGTTTATGGTCAGGCATTCCGCGTCCATGAAGAGATACCGCCCATGCAATCGCCTGGATAAGTCCTTTAGCCCTTCTAGACGGTCCAGGTAGTAAGCGAAGGCGCCCTCTTCGGTGGCCCACTGGTGTTCGGGCGATACTCGCTGATAGAGGTCGATGATGCTGGGGACCGTCTCGCCAGGGGGGCGCAAGCAAAAAATGTAAGTATCGCGCGAACGGGCGAGAATGGACGGGTCGATCCGATGGTCGTTATGCAGAATTTTGTCTAGCAGGTAGTGGGCACGGTGTTTAGGCGTGTGGCCGTGGTAGTAGAAGTAGTGCAGCTTCTGGCGGAGGAGGCTACGCCAGCTGTGGTAGCCCATCTGTAGTTCGTAATACCCCTCGATGTCCGGGTGGGAGCCGAGGATGTGGCCGAAGAGGCTTGTATACGCGCGCATGTGGCTGAGCAGGAAGATGCGCCGATAGGGGCGGAGCAGAGCCGGCAACGCGCGGATAAAGTGATACGGCCTTGTCATGGGCTAGTTGTGGTCTGCGTAGGTAGGATGCGGCACGCCGCGAGGTATGCGGTGTAGGCTGCCCACCGGAGATTTCCATGAAGGGCGAGCCCCTGGCACGCATACCGGTAGGCTTGTTGCCGTTGTCCTGTGGTGTGGAGGAGTTCGGCGGCGCGCTTGTAGACATAGCCGAGCCCCAGGCGGCAGGCCTCCCGGACCGAAGGGCGCTGAGCGGTCATTAGCCCCTTTTGGTACACGATCATCTGGTACTGCGCCTTTTGCAGGGCAGAGATTACGGTTGACATGTTGTCGGCGCGTTTGGGGTCCGGGATATTGTGGCGGGCTATCCAACGCGGGCTGTAGAGCAGATGCTCCGCCTGGTCGAGCGTGCGCAGGTAGAGGTCGCGGTCGCACTCGTAGCGGATGCCCTCATCCATCCCGCCTAGCTTCAGGTAAAAGGGGCGGCGAAGGATCGAGCAGTTTAAATGCGCGAATCCCCCGCTACACAAGAGCTCCTCAGGGGTCAGGAACGCGGGGCGCGCGGGGCCTGGCTCTTCGGGGGACGTGTCGGTGTACCGCGGGATCAGATCTTCCAGCCACACGCGCCCGGGCTTGCGTCGCCCGTCGCTGTAGAAGGCAGCCTGGTTCGTGTAATAGGCGTCAACCTCGTGTTCTGCTTGCTCGAGTTCCGCAGCCGTTTGAGTTAAATGAGAAGGATCGGTCCATTCGTCGTCGTCGTCGAGGAAAGCGAGATAATCGCCTGCTGCTTCAAGGGCGGCCGTGTTCATGGAGTAGCTTTGACCGTGTCCTTGCGGACGGCGTGGCTGTCGAAGCAGATAGGCCCGGGGATGCTTATCGACCAGTGCCCGGATCTGCGCGGCTGCCTCGGGGGTGGATCCATCATCGACCACGAGGATCTCGAAGTCACCAAAATCCTGCCGGCATGCCGACTGGAAAGCTGCGGCAAAAAGCTGAGGTCGGTCTCGGGTTGGGAGGATCACCGAAAAGAACATGCCTGCTCCTGTCTTTGCGGAGGCGGCGGAAGGGCAGCGCCACCAGAGTCTTCGGCCAGCCCCCATAGGATGCTCTTGAGTCGGCGAGTGGACCTTTCCCAAGTGTAAAGCCTGGTCACAGTCTCTCGCGCGTTCTCCGCGATGCGCCGTGCCTGCTCAGGGGCATGGTGGAGCTGCGTAACGGCATCGCTATACCCGTCCTCAGTGTAGGCCAGAATCACGTTTTCGCGATCATGCGCTTCGAGGCCCTCGAGCGCGCGGTCGCTGGCAACCACCGGCACCCCCGCTGCCCAGGCCTGCAGGATCTTGTTTTTGATTCCAGAGCCGGAGTGTAGGGGGGCGACGAAGACCTCGGCTGTTGCCAGATACGGCCGGATATCCTCCACCGCGCCGGTGACATGGACGAAGCCGTTTGCAAGCGCCTGAACCGCTGGCGTCGGGTCGCGGCCGACGAGTGTCAGGTGGGCGTGGGGGATTACGGTCCGCAGGCGCGGCACAACCCGCAGCGCCAGATAGCGTGCGGCGCGCATATTGGGTTCGAAGTCCATCGCCCCTTCGAAGACGATGTGCCCGGACTGTGGTGCGCGGTTATTGGGCGTAAAGAAGTGGGTATCAACGCCATTGGCGAGGGTGTGTGCGGGCACAACCGGGCAGGAGTGCTGAAAGGAGCGGCGATCCGCGTCGGTGACGAAAACAGCGGCGGAGGCCCGCGGTGCGTGGCGGGCCTCAAGCTGCAGTTGCAGGCGGTGCCGGCGGTAGAGCCGCAACCACTCCCGGGGACGTCGCTCCAGGGCGAGCAGGCGTCGCAGGGCCAAGGGGTCGTGATCGCATTCATCCAAAAGGAGGGGAGTGCGTAGCGCGGGAAAGGACGGCAACAAGCGGACGCCGCCGGCCCAGATTAAGTCGTAGTGATTTCGGGTATCGGCCTCGGCCAGGAATTCGTACAACGCCCGGCTTGTCGGCACAAGAGACTCGGCTCGTGTGAGCTCACGCACCCGCTGCCACCAGGGGGAAGGCCGGCAGGGGTCAACGGGCAGTCGATGGATGTGATCGAAGATCGCATCCAGTGCGGGCGGGATGGGGCGGTCATCGCCAAGATGGACCAGGTCGATGGCACAGTCCCGCTGAAGGCCGTTGGCGTAGTGGAAGATCCGCAGGCTCTGGCCATCCACCAGCGGGTAGGGAAGGCTGGTCAGGACGATGAGCAGGCGCAGCTGGCGATTCATGCGCGCGCACCTCGCGAGGCGTGGGCAGTGGTCCCGGTGGGCGTGGCCTGCGGTCCATCACTTTCAGGTTGGCGGGCCGGATGTGCCGCCGGCTGCGCCTCCATGTACTCCCGCCGCAGGACGATGGCCAGTGCGAGCATGCAGAAAAACAGAGTGAAGTAGGCGAGGCTCAGGAAGGCGCCTGACACCAGGAATCCGATCAGCCCGACTGCGACGCCCCAGGACCACTCGCTGATCCATTGGGTCTCCGGTGCCTTTCGGGCCTGCCGGAAGATGCGCCACAGGCTGGCCAGCACGAAACCGATCAGGCTCAGATAGAGAAAGAGCCCGAGGAATCCCAGGTTCCCGAGGACCTGGAAGTAGATGCTGTGCTCCGCTAGCCGCGAGCGGGGGGGGCCTTCCCGGTAGCTGTTCCACAAATCGTAGGGCAACTGCATGGTCCCGAAGCCAGAACCTGTCAGAGGGGCGTCCATGGCGATGTTCCAGGAGACCTCCCAGGCGTCCAGGCGGCCTCCGGCGGAGGCGTCCTCCTCCCAGTGGACCAGGGTCTCCCACTCGTGTTGGATCCGGTCCGGGACAGTAACCCCAACGACGCCGATGGCCAGTACCGCAGCCCCTACGAGCAAGCCCTTATAGCGCAGGCGCAGGAAGATCAGCAGCCCCACGATTGCCATCCCCACCCAGGCGCCACGGGAAAAGGTGCCGATAATCGCGATGCCATGGAGCCAGAACCCCCCGTAGAGGGCACGCCCAAGCCACCGGTGCCAACGGTCGAGCAGGGCCTGGCCAATAGGCACCACGAAGTCACCGCGATAGACCTCCCGCGCCAGCACCAGCATCAGCGGCCAGGTCATGACCAGGGCCAGCCCAATGTCCGTACTCCCGCTGATAAAGCTGCCGGAGGGGCCGAGGACCATGCCGCCAAAACCGGTCCGCACCGTAAAGAGCCCGCCTTTGATCCCCCAATAACCAATGGAGAGTGCGGTGATCGCGAGCAAGGACGAGGTCTTGACCTTGCCGTCGATCAGGATGAGCGTGACGACCGCCAGGATCAGGATTCGGGCGTATCGGTCCCAGTTTTGCTGCGAGACCTCGGGCTGCCAGGCGAAGAGGTAGGTCGCTGCTGCCATGTGCAGGATCAATAGCCCGAGAAAGACCGTCTCTCTGGTCAGCGGTGGCGCACGCCTTTCGCGGGCGAAAAGCATCGCGAAAAGGGTCGTCAGGGCGACTAGTTGAGCGACAGGAGCCTGGGCCAAGGCACCCCAAACCTGTCGGTGAGGGTTCATCAGGCCGACCCAGTACCAGACCGCGACGCCGACCCAAGCCCGGTAGAGGATCAGCGGCAACGATCCGAAGATCATGGTCCCGAAGAGGAGGTCGCGAAGCGGCAGCATGTGAGCAGGCCTTTGGTCCTTGGCAGCGTAGGCGGCTTAGCCTGTATCTGCCATGATCGGTTTAGAGCGTGGCGACGAACTACATTATGGGTGCGTCGGTCCACTCTTTCCTGTCCCAGTCTGGATAGGGATCAAGCTCAGGGAGCACCTTCATGCGCGATTTGCTTGGCAAACTGTCCATCCTCATCCAGGGGCGGGAGCGCTGGATTGCGGCAGGACTCTTGGTGTTGATGATCGGCAACGGGGCCCTGCAGCTGGTGGGGGTGGCATCGGTGATGCCCTTCCTGGCCGTGCTGGGCGATCCGCAGACCATTCAGCAGAGCGAGGCCCTGGCAACCGCCTTTGACGGCCTCGGTTTCGAGTCGACGCAGGCCTTCCTCTACCTGCTCGGTATCCTGGCGTTCCTGGCGATCACCCTTGGCAACGCCTTCGAGGCGGCGACGAAGTGGGTCACCACGCGTTATACCCACATGCTGCAGTACCGGGTTTCGCAGTGGCTGATGAGCGGCTATCTGCGCCGCCCCTACGTCTTCTTCGTGAACCGCAACTCCGGCGATCTGGCCAAGACCGTGCTTGAGGAAAGCCGTCAGACCGTTGAGGGGGCGGTGATGCCGTGCCTGCGGCTGGTCAGCCAGGGGCTGGTCGTCGTCTTGCTCCTTGGTTTCCTGCTTCTGCTCTACCCGGTGCTGACCCTCTTTGTGGCGGTGACTTTCGCAGCGGTTTACGGCGGGATCTACTTTCTCGCGCGCCACTGGCTCAGCCGCATCGGTGGCACCCGGGTTCGGGCCAACCAGCAGCGTTTTGTGGCCGTGAACGAGGCCTTCGCGGGGGCCAAGGAGATCCGGCTGCTCGGCCGCGAGGGGGTGTATCTGGACCGTTACCAGGACGCGGCCCAGCAGTATGCCCGGACCCAGGCCAATGCCAGCATCCTCAGCGCCATGCCCATCTACGCGATCGAGGCCTTCGCCTTCGGCGGCATCGTCCTCCTGGTCCTGTTCCTGATGGGGCAGGGTGGGTTGGGGCAGACGCTACCCATCATTGGGGCCTATGCGCTCGCCGCCAAGCGCCTCGTGCCAGCCTTCCAGGCGATTTTCAATGCGATAGCTCGGTTACGATTCACCAAACCCGCCCTGGACCACCTGGTGCAGGACCTCCGGGACGACGACGACTGGATCGCGTTGCCGGATCCCCAGGAATCCGTCGATCCCCTCACGCCCCGTCGCGAGATCGCCATACAGCACGTGACCTACCGGTACCCGAACGCGGATGAGCCCGCCCTTCAGGACTTGGACCTGCGCATCCCCGCCTACAGCCGGGTGGGGCTGGTCGGGCCTTCGGGAGCGGGGAAGAGTACGCTCGTCGATGTCCTGCTAGGCTTGCTGGAGCCGGAACAGGGGAGGATGAAGGTGGATGGTGAGCCCATCACAGCGGCGAATATGCGCAGCTGGCAGGCCGCTATCGGCTACGTGCCGCAGCACATCTTCCTGGCGGATACCACCGTCCGCGGCAACATCGCCCTCGGGATCCCGGAGTCTCGCATTGATCAGATTGCGGTCGAGCGAGCGGCCCGCATGGCCAATCTCGACGCCTTCGTCCGTGAAGAGCTCCCGAACGGTTACGATACGGTGATCGGGGAGCGCGGCTTGCGCCTCTCCGGCGGGCAGCGCCAGCGGATTGGGATCGCCCGGGCGCTCTATCACGACCCGTCGCTGCTGGTTCTGGATGAGGCGACCAGCGCTCTCGACAACGCCACGGAGCGGGTCGTCATGGATGCCATCTACAACCTCGGGCAGACCAAGACGGTCATCCTGATCGCGCATCGGCTCTCTACCGTCCAGCCGTGTGACCGGATCTTCGTCCTCTCCCGGGGCAGGTTGGTCGAGGAGGGGACCTGGGAAGAGCTCTACGAGGGCGGGGCGGAATTCCGGAAGCTTGCGGCGGGGGCCTGACCGTGACGCAGGGGGGGTGGCGTGTTGGTGCGGTGCCCTTTGAGCAGGCGGCCACGGATTGGGATTGGCTTTTTGGTCGGGCCGGGGGCAATCCCTTCCTCTCACGAGCCTGGCAGGAGTCGTTGTACCGGGCCTTGAACCCGGCTAGTGGCAGGTTTCAGCCCTGGCTGATTACCCGCGATGGCGAGGCACGTGCCGCACTCTGCCTGGGTGGTCCGCGCCGGGCTTGGGATCACGGCGTGCCGCTGCGCCGGTATGCCCTTAATGAGACAGGGTGTGCCGCACTGGATCGCGTCGGCCTTGAGCACAACGGCCTGTTGGCGGAAGGCGGCGACCAGGTGCCGGCGTTCCGCGCTCTGCTCGAGCATCTCCTGCAGCGGCGGGACTGGGACGAATTGCTGGTTGGCTGGGTCCGAGCCGACCGTTGGGAGACCCTGCGTCGGGCCCTGGTGGGGCTCCCGCTCACCCCCCGGGTTGAGGAGTGCAAACCATACTTCTACGTGGAACTCTCCGGCATCGCCGATCTGGCCGACTACTTGAGCGGGCTGAGCGCCAACACGCGCTATCAGATCCGGCGTGCGATGCGGCTATACGGCGGGCCTGAGGCCCTGCATCAGGAAGCGGCGCCGGATGCCGAGCAGGCGATCGAGTGGTTCGAGCAGCTGGTTCGCCTCCACCAGCGGCATTGGCAGACGCGGCGCGGTTTCCAGGGGGCGTTTGCCCATCCCCGGGTGCTCGATTTCCACCGGCGTTTGGTTCGTGCGGCGGTGCCGAGGGGCGTCGTGGAGATGTTTCGGGTGCGCGCCCCGGCGCATGAGGTCGGCTATCTGTATAACCTTCGCGGCGGAGGTTCGGTCTGCAATTACCAGGGCGGCCTGAACTACAGCGACGACCAGCGGTTGAAGCCCGGGCTGGTCTGCCATGCGCTTGCGGTGGCCCATGCCGCCCGGCAGGGGTGGGATCGGTACGATCTGCTGGTCGGCGATAGCCAGTACAAGCGGAGCCTGGCAAGCGCCCGGGGGGAGATGCTTCGGGTCCGCATTCAGCGGCCGCGCTGGCGGTTGGGCGTCGTGCGCGCTGTGGACCGTCTGCTGGAAAGCTCAGAGGAGCGAGCATGAGTGAAGCCGTCGACAAGCGGGGTAGCCTAATCGGACGAGTGGTCCTGCGGCTGGCGCCCAGGAACCGCATCGGGGATCGGGTGGTGGCGCTCCTCCGATTCCTGCGGACCCATCGGCGCTGGCCATCTTCGGCGATGCGTTTGCCGGATTACCTCTTCCGGCTCAAAACCAGCGATACGCTGCTCGACCCCCTGCGCATGCTGGTTACCGACAAGGCGTGGGTCAAACTCTACGTGCGGGCGCAGGTCGGGGAGTCCTACAACGTGCCGACCGTGGCGTTGCTTGATTCGCCAGAAGCAGTGCGGCAGGCGCAGCTGCCCGAGCGTTGCTGCATCAAGCCCACCCACCTCTCCGGCGAGGTGGCCTTCCACACGACGGAGACTCCGGTGGATCGTGAGCGCTTGGTCGATTGGCTCGATCACAACCACTACGACACGATGCGTGAGATCAACCACCGCTACCTGCAGCCGCGGGTGATCGTCGAGCCGATCCTCTTCGAGGATACCAATATCGCTGATTACAAGGTCTTCTGCTATCGGGGCGAGCCCCGCCTGATCCAGGTGGATCTGGATCGGCATGTCCGCCACACGCGGGCGCTCTACACGCCGGAGTGGGAAGACCTGTGCGCCTCCATGCTCTATCCGCCGGCCGATCGGTCGGTGCCGCGGCCCGAAAACCTGCAGGAGATGCTCGATCTGGCCGCTGCCTTGGCTGCGCCGTTTGAGTTCATCCGTGTCGATCTCTACACGGATGGGCAGCACTGCTTCGTCGGTGAGCTGACCAATTGTCCGGAAAGCGCAGATGTGCCATTCATCCCGCCGGAGGCGGAGGGGCCGGTCTCCGACCGGCTGTTCGCATGAGCGTTCCGGTGGCGCCTTCTCGGGTCGAGCAGGCAGCGCTCGCCGCAGCGCGGCTCCCTTTGCGGCTCCTGGCGCCAGGGGGCAGCGGGGCATTGAGCATCCTGATCTACCACCGGGTCCTGCCCGAGCGGGATCCGCTGCGGCCTGGGGAGCCCGACCAGGCCGAGTTCGCCGAGCAGATGGCCTGGGTCCAGGCGCTGTTCCGGGTCCTGCCTTTGTCCGAGGCCGTGGCCGCGTTGCGGCGCGGTCGGTTGCCGCCGCGGGCTGCCTGTATCACCTTTGACGACGGTTACGCCGACAATCTCCACTGCGCCCTCCCGGTTCTCCACGCCCTAGGCCTTCCGGCCACCTGCTTCGTCGCCGCGGAGTACCTGGATGGGGGGGTCATGTTCAATGACCGGATCATCGAGGTCGTGCGAGCCTTGCCGAAAGGGCAAACGGACTTGAGTGCCTGGGGGGTTGGCGTCTGGCGAATCGCTGGCGACGAGGATCGGCACCGGCTGGCTGAGGCGATCATCCGTACTGTCAAGCACCTGGACGGGGCGGAGCGGGAAGAAGGGGTCGCTCGGCTGGTGCGTGAGAGCGGGGTGTCGCTGCCATGCGATCTGATGATGACCACCGGCGGGGTTCGTCGGTTGGCCGCCGGCGGTTTTGAGATCGGGGCGCACACCCGCACCCATCCCATCTTAAGCCGTGTCGATGACGCCACCGCTCGCGCGGAGATCGGGGGCAGCCGCGAGGTCCTCGAGGACGTGATCGGTGAGCCGGTGCGGCTGTTTGCCTATCCAAACGGGCGGCCGGGGCACGATTACACCGCGCGTGATGTGCAGCTCGTGAAGGCTTGCGGCTTTCAGGCCGCGGTATCGACGGCGTGGGGGGCGGCGCGACGGTGCGCCGATCCTTGGCAACTCCCTCGGTTTACGCCGTGGGATCGACATGCCCGCGGCTTTGCGGCGCGGATGTTTCGTAACCTCTGCATCCGTCGGCCGAAAACGGTCACCGCCTGACGAACCGCGGGGGTTACTCCGCCGCCTCCAGGGCGCCCCAGACCGATTGGGAGCGTTGGGCGCCATGGTAATCCCGGTCCAGTCCGGGGAGTTCAATGGGCCAGGATAGGTCTGCCTCTCGTTCCAATGCCCCGGCACGGGGTGTCAGATCCAGCTGCTCTAAGCTGCCGTCCGCATTGACCAGTTTATCCCGGGCTGCGGCCAAGTTGGCTGTGAAGTTGTAGGGGGCCTCGATGCCATCCAAGCTCAAGGGTTCTGCGGAGAAGATCGCATTGCCCTGCACGATCTGCTCGTAGTCCGTATCCGGCTCGGCAATCCGCAGCCCGAATCCCTCGGTGACAAAAGTGTTGTTGAGGACGTAGAGGTCTTTGGGCACGTCATTATGACGCAGGAAGATCGCGCCATCCCCTCCCAGCCCGGAAGCCCTGTGTCGATTGACGAAGAGGTTGTTATAGAGGGCGACGTTGCCCTCTCCCTGGAATAGGCGCTCGTGCGGATTCTCAAAGAAGAGGTTGCCGTGTATCAGGTACTGGTCGTGCTGCCCCGGCCCGGAGGGCGGGAAGTGTCCCACCAGGAGGTTGGGGCGGGCGCCACTGCCGCGCTCGCCGCCCTCGGCCTTGTCGAAGGTGTTGCCGCGGATGATGGTGCGTTGAGGTTCTGTTGGCATACCGGGCACCATGGTGCGTTCTCCCTGGTGCTTGATCTGTGTGCCATAGCCGAGGGTCTCGGCAATCCGGTTGCCCTCGATGACGCCGGCGATAAAGGGCGCGCCCCCGGGTTGGCCCAGGTACATCCCCGTTCCAACGCGGCGGATGTCGTTGTTGCGGATGACCCAGTTCCATGCGGTGGAGCGGGTGGTGATGCCGGAGTTGCCGCGAATCGCGTCATAGCCGTGGATGGAAAGGCCTTCGAGCGTGATGTCATGGGCGTAGTCGCCCGTGGCCTCCGCCACGACGGCGGAGATGTTCCGCCCCCGGCCATCGAGCTCCAGGTTTTTAAGTACGATATGGGCCGAATTCTCGAAGCGGACTGTGTTTCGCCCTGATTCACCGAGCAGCACAGCGGCTTCCTGTCCCTCGCCTTTTTCCGGGCCGCGGATCACGATCGGTCGCTGCTCTGTTCCTCTCAGGCCGCGCAGATCGAGGCCGCCGGAGTAGGTGCCCGGTTCGAGCTCGAGCTCGTCGCCGGGGCGTAGTTCGGCCACCTTCTCGGCGAGGGGCTTCGCATGGGCCATCTGGGCGAGTAGACCCGTGGTCAGAGCGAGCAGCATGAGTGGGTAAAGAGCTAATGTGCGGGCAGTTCGGTTCAGGTCGCTCACGGTTCGGACTCCACCTTCCATCTGGCCCCGGCCCCAATTATGTACGTTCAGGTGTCGCACGGCGCTCGCAGTCGTACAACGGGCTTGCCTCGATCAGGTGTGCTCAGGTGGATCCCGGGGGCAGCGCCACCGAAGACAACGTGCCAGCGTCCAAACTGAAGGAAGGTGAGGCTCCCGGTGACCCGGGCCCCCAGCCGCTGGTGGGCGCGCAGGGAGTGGGTGTTGAATGCCGAGATGCGGCTTTGGCACCAGGATGCGTTCTGCTCGCGGAGATAGGCGTTGGCGGCATCCCAAAGGGCTGCGAAGGTCAGTGTGTGCCTCGCATGAGGCAGGATAACGATATCCAGATCGAGCCACGCTTGCCCGGGGGGAGTCGGTTGCAGCACGCAGGGATGCGTGTGCTCCTCGTGGGGGCCGGGGTGCAGCCAGAGGAAACCGCTAGCCTCGTCGTTCTGGTAAGCGACGAAACAGACTGCACCGGCCTGGGCGCGCGCGCGCACCGCTTCCGCCGAGCGCCCACAATGGGTCAGGATCGTGGCGTCGGCAGGGGTTCGCTCGACACGGATGGTATGGCTAAAGTTGTCCGGCAGGAGCTGATTCCGGCCTACCGGCTGTGCCAGCAGGTAGTACCGATGCGCCTCCATGCGCGGAGAAACCCTTCGTAGGAGACCGTTAAGAAGGATCAGCGCAGCGTTCAGCGGACCCATTTTTTTCACCAAGGACTGATCCGTCCGTGAGCAGCCGGTTATCGTGGTTCTCCATTTGGCAGGTGTCTGGGTTGCTTTTGTCAGTCTCTGCTCTATCATGCCATCGCTCCGACTCCTCGGCGAGAAGGTTGTCACGTGGCTGACCCGCGGTGTCGCGACCCACTAAGCCATCGTGCTTGTCTATTGGGCGCCTGGTTGAGCCTGGCGGTGGTGGCCTACGCCACTTTGCTGCCGTTTGAGTTCGGTGACACCAGTCTGGAACGGGCCTGGGAGATCTACACCGGCATCGGTTTCCGGGGGATCACCGGAGGTAATCAGGGCCAATGGGTGGCCAATGTTCTGCTCTATATCCCGTTGGGGTTCTTCTGGGCGGCTTGGCTTACGCACGCTGTCCGGAACCGGGTGGGGCAGGTTTTCATGGGTCTGCTCGCGGTTTTGGTTGCGTTGGTGACCACCATGACCATCGAGTTCCTGCAGATCTGGCTGCCTGTTCGTTACCCCGCCATTGCCGATATGAGTGGAAATTTCCTCGGTGGCGTCATCGGGGTGGTCAGTTGGTTCGCCCTGCGAACCTGGCTCGGTCGCTGGCTTGAGCAGGTACGTCACGGCGGACCCGCGGCGTTGGTGGTCTTCCTTTCTGCATACGTTGTCGCTTACGTTGGACTGATACTGCTGCCCTTTGATCTGGTGGTCAGTCCTTGGGCGCTTGCCGAGCGCCTGGTATCCAGCGATTTTAGCCTATGGGCGCAGAGTGCGGGCTGCCTCGCGGATCCTTCCTGTATAGGGTTTCGGGGTGCCGAGCTGGTGGCCAGCATCCCGCTGGGCCTGTTGCTGGCCGTGCTGATCCCGCGCACTCGACAGGAGCCTTGGCAGGCCGGCATGGCGTTAGCGCTCGCGGTGGCCATGGGTCTGGAGCTACTCAATCTTTTCGTGGCCTCCGGGGTCGTTGAGGGGCGTTCGGCACTGATGCGCGCCTTCGGCATCACCCTGGGGATCTTCGTCGGGCGGAGCATGTTGACCGACGCCAGCCGCCTTTTGGCCGTGTTGCGGCAATGGGGGCCATTGATCGTGGCGGGTGCCGGACTGCCCTATGTCCTTCTTCTTGTAGTGGGAAGCCACGAGTTCCGCCCCTACCAATGGGATGTGGACCAAGCCTTGGAGACCCTTCAGGGAACCAGGTTGCTCCCTTTCTATTACCACTACAACGTTGCCGAAGTTGCGGCCTTACGCAGCGTGCTCCTCCATCTGCTGCTCTATGCACCATTGGGGGTGTTCGCCTGGCTCCTGGCCTTGCGGGTTCGGGCGACGCGTCACCAGATTGCAGCCTGGGCGGCCGGGGTCGCGGTGAGTCTCGCCGCGTTGGTGGAGTTCGGCAAGCTGTTTACGGAGGGGGGGCGCCCCGACTCCAGTTCGTTAGTGCTCGCCGGCCTTGCTGCGGCGGGGGCCGTGATCCTGCTCGATTGGTTCGCCTTCGCTCTCACGCGCAGGGGCGCGCCGGCCCCGCGCTAATACAGAGGAGCGGGATGGCTTGGAGGTCGCTCGGCGAGGGGCGTCATCACTCCTTCAGCTGTCGGTGGGCAATACAGACGAACTCGTAGAACACCGGCATGCGCTCCGCCGCGGTGTTCAGAAGCTGGCGCGTCTGTCCCTGATACTCACGATCGCCGCAGTGTTCCAAAGCGAAAAGGCGCGGCAGGATGCGGATCTCATCCCTTGAGAGATAAGCCCTTAGCTTTTGGTAGTCGCGGTTGCTGGCGTGGGCCAGGGCCCCGGCCATCGCCGCCGCGTAGGGTAGTGGAAAGGTTCGGCTGTAGATGTGGCGTAACCGCTTCAGGTCGCCGTGTGTGTTTTCGCCCTCATCCTCGCGCAGCTGGAACTCTGGGGTGATGCGGATATCCCGGACCAGGGCTGTGCGTTGTTGCGGTACCAGTTCAACCGAGGCCGAAGTCTGTGGTTCCTGCGATGGGCTCTGCGCCGAGTCCCCTGTGTAGACGACGGAGACCACATCGTGACCCCGTCCGCGGCGCAGCCTGTACCGGAAATAGCGCTGGAAGGTGTCAACGGGTGTGGCCATGGCCTGAACCCTCCTTGTTCAACGGAATCAGTCTCTCCCTCGGCAAGGGATGGCTGAGGAAGTGCACCGGACTGGCCGTCAGCCCGTAGGCCCCCGACTGGAAGACGGCGATCAGATCCCCCGGTTCGGCGGTGGGGAGTTCCACCTGCTCGGCGAGGCGGTCCAGGGGGGTGCACAGTGGGCCAACTACGGTAGCGGTCTCTTGGGCTGGTGCGTCCATCCGGTTGGCCACCGCCACTGGGAAGTTGCGTCGCACGACCTGGCCGAGGTTGCCGGAGGCTGCCAGGTGGTGGTGCATGCCCCCGTCGGTAACCAGATAGACCTGTCCGCGCGAGATCTTGCGGTCGATCACCCGGGTGATATAGACGCCGGCCTCACCCACCAGGTAACGGCCCAGCTCCAGGGCGATCCGGGCTCCCCGAAGGCTCTCCGCGCGCTGGGCCAGGCAGATATCCAGCGCCCGGGCGTAGGCGGGCAGGTCCACCGGCTGATCGCCGGGGAAGTAGGGGATGCCGAGTCCGGCCCCCAGGGTGACTTGTCGGACCGGTTCGGGCGCCTGCGCGGCCAGGTCGCCGAGGAGCCGGAACATCGGATCCAGTGCCTCGATCAGCAGATCGGTGCGCAGATTCTGTGAGCCGGCGAAGAGGTGGAAGCCCTGGAAGGCGACCGGCAGCGCATCCATGCGTTGCAGGAGCTGCGGTGCGCACTCGGCGTCGATCCCAAAGGGCTGCGGGCCGCCGGCCATCCTCATGCCAGAGCGTTTGAGTTCAAAGTTTGGGTTGATGCGCAGGGCGACCCGGGGTCTCGCTTCGGAACGGGTCGCCAGCTCCGCCACCCGCTCCAGTTCGCCGGCGGACTCGATGTGCAGCGTGATCCCGGCCGCAATGGCGGCGGCAAGCTCGTCATCGCGCTTGCCCGGGCCGGCAAAGCTGATCCGGTCCGGGGCAACACCGATGGCAAGCAGCCGCTCCAACTCGCCGGCAGAGGCGATATCGAATCCATCCACGCGGTCGGCAAGGCACTGGAGCAACGCCGGCATGGGGTTCGCCTTGACGGCGTAATGCACGGCCACATCGCCGGGGAGGGCGCCCCGGAGTTCGGCCAGCCGCGTCTGCAGCATGGCTTCGTCGTACAGATACACCGGTGTCCCGCCGGCCTCGGCTACCAGCTCAGGGACCGGTCTGCCGCTCAGGCTCAGGCAACCGTCGCGCACCGTGAAGGTCCGCATGCAGGGCAGTTCTTCAAGGCGCTGCATGGTCGCGGGCCTCGGTATCGAGTAGATGGTGGCGCAGGGCGGTACGGTCGATCTTGCCGTTGGCGGTTCGCGGGAGGCCGTGCCCCTGGATCCGGAAGGTTTCCGGGACCATGAAGGAGGGCAGGCGCGATCGGCAGGCCTGGCGGATCGTCTCCGCGTCGATGCCTGTCCCGGCGGCGGTGGCGATCACCACCGCGATGCGCTGACCCAGCCGCGGGTCCGGCAGGCCAATGGCAACGCACTCCTGCACCCCTGGTATCTCCAGCACCGCCGCCTCGATCTCCTGGGGGCTGACCCGGTAGCCCGAGGTCTTGATCAGCTCGTCGGTACGTCCGACGAAGTAGAGGAAGCCCTGCTCATCGGCGTAGACCGTGTCGCCGGACCAGACAGCGTATTCCGTGGACGGTAGCGCAGCCGGCCGGTTGGGAGCGGGCCGGAAGCGCTCTGCGGTGGCCTCGGGGGCGTTCCAATACCCCAGTGCCACCTGCGGGCCACGGTGGATGAGCTCACCGTGCTCGTACGGGGCGCAAGCACTGCCGTCGGGCCGAACCACCTGGACCTCGGCATTGGGAATGGCTCGGCCGATGGAATCCGGGCGGGCGTCGAGCTCCTCGGGGGGCAGGTAGGTGGAGCGGAATGCCTCGGTCAGTCCATACATCAGGTAGAGCTTCGCCTCCGGGAGCTGGCGGCGCAGTGCCTCCAGCGTCGGGCGAGGCAGGGCCCCACCGGAGTTGGTGACATAGCGCAAGTGGGTGTGCGCGGCCGCCGGCCAAGGCAGTGCGGCCAGGTCGAACCACATGGGTGGGACGCCTGCGAGCCCGGTGATGCCGTGCTCCGCTACCTTTTGGGGGACTTCCCGCGGCAAAAGGTAGTCGTGAAGAACGACTTCAGCGCCTACCATGAAAGCGGTGGTCAGCTGGCTGAAGCCGTAGTCGAAGCTCAGCGGCAGGGCCGCCAGGATGCGATCTTCGGCGTCGTTCTCCAGGTAGGCGACGACACTCGCGGCCCCGGCGGTCAGGTTGCGGTGCGAGAGGGCCACGCCCTTGGGTAGACCGGTACTGCCGGAGGTGTAGAGCAGCATCGCCGCATCGTGCTCGATACGCCGGGGACGTGGTTCGGGGGCGCGCCGCGGCCGCTGATCCCAGCGATGGCCCGCAATGCCTCGAGGCAGAGCGTCCGGCGCCGGTGCATCCTCCACCCACCAGACGTGCCCAAGGGTCGGGCAGTGTGGCAATTCGGCCTGGAGGGGCTGGCAGCGAGCCGCGGAGGTGATCAGAAAGCGCGCGCCAGCATCGCGCAGGATATGGCCGACCTGCGCGGGTTTGAGGACCGGGTTGATGGGTACTGCGATGCCGCCGGCAGCCGCCGCCGCGAAGAGGCTGACCACCGCTTCCGGCCGCTTTTCCAAGTAGACTGCCACCCGATCGTCCGGTTCAAGGCCTTGATCAAGCAGCGCGGCGGCGGTGCGCTCGACCTCCTCGGCGAGTTGCTCGTAGCGAAGGAGCGCCGCCGGGTTGCCCGCCTGGCGCAACGCGATCCGGCCGGCTTGCTCGTGGGCCGGGGCGAGGAGCAGGTCGTGGAGTCGTTCCGCCATATCCCTGACAGGTGCATCCGTGAGCGTGCGACGTACCAACGAGTGTACAGGTCCCGGCAGGTTTTGCTGGAGGTCAACGGTGGGATGGGGGGCATGGATGCCCCAGGTGGGTGGTCTGCTGCTCGCCCTGCTGACCCTCACGCTGGCGCTCCATTGGCCCCAGGGCGGGGCCTGGCTGGCGGTGGGGTTGGTCGCCTACGCGGTTGCCCTGACTCGCTACCCCCTGGCCTGGCTCTGGGTCTTGCCGTCTGCGGTGGCCCTGCTCGACGGGATGCCGTGGACCGGGTGGCTCCACTTCGGGGAGGTGGAGCTGCTGCTGATGATGACGTTCGCGGTGGCACTCGTGCGCTGGCCGGCGCTTCAGCATTCGGATCGTTCGCCGGGGTTGCCCGCCCTGCTGCCAGCGCCGCTGCGCTTCTCGTTTTACGGGCTATTCGCTTCAACGGCGCTCGGCGTTGGGGTGGCCGTCTGGTGGTGGCTGACCCAGGCACCGGGGCCCTGGGTGGACTACGCCGCGCCCTGGAACACCGGCCGCACCGCTTCCGGCGTAGTGCTGGCGTTCGGCGCCTTGTTGCTGGTGCGCTACGCCCCGGATCCGCCCCGCGAGCAGTTCCTGTGCGGGCTGGTGCCGGGGATGGCGCTGGGGTGTCTCGCTGCGGTGGCCGCAGTGGTTCGCGAGCGGGCTGTCTACCCCGGACTCTGGGACACCGAGAGCGGCTTCCGGGTGGCCGGCTGGTTCACCGACATGCACGTCGGTGGGCCCAGCCTGGCGGCATTCCTCGCCCTGACGATCCCCTTCGCGCTGGTCTGGGCCTGGACCCGGCGCCGCTGGGCGCTGCTCTGGACGCTGACGGTCAGCCTGCTGGTCAGCTACGCCACCGTGGTGACGTTTACGCGCTCGGCGTGGTTGGCCGTCGCCGTGGCGTTGTTGGTCCTGGCGCTCTTCGGCGGGCCCTTGTTGACCCGTGCCGGGGGGCGGAGCCGCCGGACAAGCATCCTGTTGGCGTGGATCCCGATTCCCGTGGCGATCGGGATCGCCCTGGCGATGCTCGACGGCTTCGCCAGCGACCGCTGGTCCACCACGACCCGTGACGCGGAGGGGCGCTGGGATCGCTGGGCGACGATCCTGGCGATTTCCGCGGAGACAGCCCGGACGCCGTGGATGGGGCACGGCGTGGGGACCTTCCCGGCGGCCTACCGCACCGCAGCGCAGGTAGACGATCCCGTTGGACAGTACGGTTTCTTGGGGCAGGGCGAGACCGCGATGCTCTGGATGGGCAAGGATCCGACCGGGCGCCTCGCCCAGCGGCTGCCCGCCGCCGACCGACCGGAGTGGGTGGAGGTTGTGCTCCGGGTGCAGGGGCCGCCGGGTGCCCGGCTGCGTGCGGCCCTCTGTGAGGAGTCCCTGGTCTACCCGGTCGAGTGCGTGGAGGGGTTGATCCAGTTTGATGGGCTCGGCGACGGGGGCGGCGCGCAGTGGCGTGAGACAGCACTCCGGTTGGAACCGCCCGCCGGGCGCGGGATGCCTGGGCTAGAGCGCTCGCTGGTCTTCTCGCTAAGTCGCGAGGATGGCTTGCCGGGGCCACTGCTCATGGACGAGATCCGCATTCACCGGGGCGACGGCCCTCAGCTGCTCAAAAACGGGACGTTTGCGGCGGCAGGGCGACACTGGTTCTATACCACGAGCAACTACGACGCCTGGCGCACCGAGAACCAGCTGCTGGAGCTCTACTTCGACCAGGGGGTCGCGGGGGCGGTGCTATGGCTGGTGCTCGTCGCCACCGGACTGTGGGCCCTCGCACCGTACGCCCGCCCGCCGACGCTGGCGGCGCTGGCGGCTGGCGCGGGGATCACCGGGGCGCTGGCAGTGGCGATGTTCGCGACCATCTTCTTCAATCCCCATATCGCGCTGCTTTTCTACCTGGTGCTCTTGCTGGGAGTGGCAGCGGGTCATGCCGGTCCAGGCAGCGGGCGGCTCGACGAGCCGGATCACGAGACAGGGAGGCGCGGTGACCGATCCTGATTTTGCGCGGCGCTGGCAGCGGCGGTTCATGCAGCGCGGCGCCACCTTGGAGGATGATGCCGGGATCGCGGGGTGGACGCCCACCGGGCTGGATGCCCGCTTCCGCCAGTTTCGCCAAATCTGGGAGCAGGTGGATGCCCCGGCGGGCCGGTGGCTGGACCTAGGCTGCGGTGCCGGCACCTACACGCGCTATCTGCGGGCAGGCGGGCGTGAGGTGGTCGGCCTGGATTACTCGCCACCTTCCCTGCACAAGGCGCAGCAGCGCAGCGAGTCGGAGATTCCCTGGGTGGCCGGAGATGCCCAGCGGCTGCCTTTTGGCGATGATCTCTTCGACGGCGTGCTGTGCCTCGGGGTCCTCCAGGCGCTGCCGGGGCCGCGCCCCGCGCTGGCGGAGATGGCCCGGGTGGTGCGCCCCGGCGGCGAAATCTGGGTGGACGCCCTCAACGCCGGGTGTTTGCCCACGGTCCTCGCCGAGTGGCGCCGCAGGCGGGCCGGCCGTTCCCCGCACCTGCGCTATGACGACTATACTGCCGTCGTTGAGGACTTCGAGACGATGGGCGTGGAGGTCCGGGAGGTTGCCTGGTTGCTGTTATTGCCCGGGCGGATAGCCCGACTGCAGCCTTGGGTGGAGCAGAGCGTGGTGCGCGGTGCACTGCGGATCGTGCCGGCACTGGAACGGCGTCTCTGCCACTCCTTCCTCATCCGGGCCCGAGTCGGTTGAGGCTGGTGGGGCGGCCCCGGTTGTGGGACCGATACCGTCAGGAGGTTTTACATCGGGCGGTTCGGGGAGAGGGAAGCGACCTCGAAGGACGCGTCAACACCCTGACGGAACAGAGGGCTGAGTCGTCCCGCCGCTCATCGGTACGAATCTTGCCAGTAGAGTGGAATCGGTGGACAGGAAGCCGAACAACCCAAGCAGCGCGACCTCTGAGGGAGCCCGCGATGACGGAGCACGAGCGCAACCAAGCCCCAGGACCGCACCACGACGCCAACGGGCCGGACCACGCAGCCCCAAGCCGGGGCATGTCGCGCCGGCGCTTCGGACAAGCGGCGCTGGGCAGTGTGCCTGTGCTGATGACCCTGTACTCGAATCCGCTTCGGGCGAGTAGCGGTACGCCGGGGAACTGCCATCCATCAGGTTGGGTGTCGGGGAATACGTCCCAGCACGGAGAAGCCGAAGATTGCGGCGGAGAGAGCCCAGGCCATTGGGGAAACCATTCGCCTCAGGGGCAGGGAGGAGGCGCCGGCGCTGCTAAAAGCGTTGATTTCAATCGGGCCTTCGGTTTTGCCGATTCGGAGTTCACCAACTCAGAAGGCGAAAGTCTTGATCTGAATTACGCCACTTCCGGGCGGGGTAAAGACATCGTCGAGAGGAACTTTGTCGAGGTCACCGATAAAGAGCGTAAGGTGATCCGATTCGGTTCAGCTGCGTATATGAGCAGGATCGATAACAAGTACACCTCGGACAGGCCCACGAGAGAAGAAATCATCGATATGGTGAAAGCCGTGCTGGATGGCGACTATTACCAGATCCCGAGCACAGGCGATGAACTGACCATCGATGGGGTGATTGCCTTTCTCAAGAACACGCAAAGCGGAAAACAGGGATTCAACAAAGACTCCGGCCTAGTGAACTTTTAGTGGGCCCAATGGGGCGCACCGGGTATCGTACGATTTTGAGATCGTATTACGGGGCAGTGCGGGAAAAGGATTTCGAGATCCGAGTCGTCGGCGCCTACGGGCTCGTCTACTGTGTCGGGATGGGCAATACCTACGTCGTCTCCCGCGATGCGGTTCGCATCCTTCGGTACCTGGGGCGCGGGGGGCCGCTCTGCTGGTCGCAGCTGTCTGGGGTGCTTGAGGATGAGCAGGAGGCGTGGGTGGCCGAGCGGCTGTCGCTGGCTCTGGACTCGCTTCTGGAGGCTGGGCTGATTCACGAGACCCGGGATGACGTCGGTAGCTGAGCTGGGTTACGCCCACCTTGCGGAGCGCCTCGCCGCCGGGCGCCTGGTCATTGAAACCGGCCCTTTGCGCGCCCTCCTCAAAAGTCGACTGAGTAGCGTCGCCGAAGGTCTTTGGAACCTTTACGCTTATCACCGGGTGGTTGAGCCTGAGGACGGCGCCGACTTCGTGTGCGAGGTCCGGCGGCCTCTCGGGGTTCGGCGTTTCTATCGGCCACAAGCGCTCTTCTACGCTGATCGGAAGAATATCTTCAAGCCGCTCCCTGGCAATCAGGCGTTTCCGATGCTTGAGTGGGGGTTAAACTGGTGCGTGGGAATGCAGGTCAAACACTTCCTGCTTTTCCACGCCGCCTGCCTGGAGAAGAATGGCCGGGCCGTTATCATGCCGGCGCCACCGGAGTCGGGGAAGAGCACCCTCTGTGCGGCGCTGGCCTGCAGCGGCTGGCGGTTGCTCAGCGATGAGGCCACGCTGGTTGATCTCGCGAGTGGCGAGGCGCGGGTCTTTGGCCTGAGTCGGCCGGTGAGTTTGAAGAACGCCTCCGTCGATGTGATTCGGGCCTTCGCTCCGGATGCTGTTCTGAGTGAGCGCTGCCACGATACCTTGAAAGGGTCGGTAGCTCATATGCGCCCACCGCGAGATAGTGTACAGCGGGCGAACGAGCCGGCGACACCCGCATGGGTGGTCTTCCCCCGTTATCAACCGCGCGGTCCGGCGGTGCTGAGCGAGCGTCCCGAGGGGGAGACCTTCATGGGGTTGGCGCGGAACTCCTTTAACTATGCTGCCCTTGGGGCCCGCGCGTTCCACCGCACCGTGGACATCGTCGAGCAGGCGCAAGGCTACGATTTCCGCTACAGCCGACTGGAAGAGGCGATCCCCATCTTTGAAGACCTGGCAGCCGGATCCCACCCAAGCTCTGTGTGACGGCCTGGCGCGGCCGGTGTCGTTGTTGGAGCGCTCGGGACGGGAGTGGACCGAGATGCTGGCCGTGGGCCGAGAGAATCTGCTGCTCGGGGCCCTCTGGCATCGCGCCGTAGAGGCGGGCGTGGCCGAGCGTCTGCCGGAGTGGGCGGCTGGCCACCTATGGGGGGCGGCGCTGACCGCCGAGACCAACGCCGCCGCCCTGCGCTGGGAGCTTGAGCAACTCGACGGCGGGCTGATCCGTAACCTCACGCCGCCTCTGGTGCTCAAGGGCGGTGCTTACGTCCTGGCGGGGTTGCCGAACGCTGCCGGCCGCATCGCGGCGGACATCGATCTGCTTTTCGGCCGTGACGAGGTCGAGCGGGCGGAGGCGGTGCTCTTCTACGAGGGCTGGTTTGGTACACACCATTCGGCCTATGACCAGCGCTACTACCGGCAATGGATGCATGAGCTGCCGCCGCTGCAGCACGTCAAGCGTGGTACCGCGCTTGACCTGCACCACAACATCCTGCCCGCCACCTTCGCCGTGGCGGTGGATCCGGAACGACTCCTGTCCGCGGCTCGCCCCATCGAGGGCATGGACCGGCTCCAGCTGCCGGCCCCCCGGCACCTGGTTTTGCACGCCATCGTCCACCTTTTCTCGGAGACCGATTGGGACCGGGGGCTGAGGGACCTTTACGACATCCACGCCCTGATCGAGCATTTTCGGGCGCAGCACGGGCCGGTGTTCTGGGAGGAGTTGCTGGATGAGGCAGAGGCGCTCCGAGTGGCCTGGCTGGTGGAGCCGGCGATCCGCTGCTGTCAGAGCCGCTTCGGGACCGCGATTCCGGAGAGCGTGGAGCGACGGCTTCGCGACCATGTGGCGAGCCCACCGGCACGCTGGCTCAGTCGCCGGATGTTCCATCATGCTTTGAACGGTCGGGTCTCTGCGACCCCTTGGATCGATTTATTGGCGCGGGCGTTTGTTTTCCTCCGCGGCCACTGGCTCAAGATGCCGCCGCTTCTCCTGGCACGGCATCTGTTTTACAAGGCCTTTCTGGCCCCGCGGGGCGATGATTCGGAAAATCACCCTGCGGCGGCCAACCCACAACAGCATGGATGAGGTCAGCGATGGCGGATGGCGTGAGCGGCGCAAGCGGCAGGGACGGGGGAGAGTCGGGGGAGGTATCGCGGGCGGATCGGCGTCATGCGGTGATCCTCGCCGGTGGGTCTGGGACGCGCCTGTGGCCGCTCTCCCGGCGGAACATGCCCAAACAGCTGTTGGCCCTTACCGGGGAGGCGACCCTGCTCCAGGAGACCGCTGGGCGGCTTCTGCCTGCCGTGGCAGCGGAGCGGGTGACTACGGTGACCCATGCCGATCACCGCTTCGAGGTCAAAGGGCAGCTGCATGAGGTGGCCGCACCGCTGGCCGAGCGGGTGCTGGCCGAGCCGGCGGCCCGCAACACTCTCCCGGCCATCGCCTGGGCGGTGGCTGGCATCGCCCGGCAGACGCCGGATGCCCTAGTCGGGGTTTTCCCCTCGGACCACCGCATCGGCCAGCCGGAGGCGCTACGGGCGGCCTGGGAACTGGCGGAGCAGGCGGCGGATGCCGGCCATCTGGTGCTCTTTGGTGTTCGCCCTACGGCGCCGGCAACAGGGTTCGGTTACATTCAGGCCGGCGAGGCGTTGGGCGCTGGTGTCGAAAGGGTCCAGAGCTTCGTCGAAAAACCCGGCGTTGAGACTGCGCAGGGTTTCCTGGATCGGGGCGGCTACTACTGGAACAGCGGCATGTTTGTCTTCCGGGCCGATCGTTTCCTGGATCTGCTGCGGGCACACCAACCAGTGATCGCCGAAGCGGTCCAGGGCTGGGCGGAGGGCGATGCTCTGCCCGATACAACCGCTTATGGCCAGTTGCCCGAGACCTCCATTGACCATGGGCTGGTCGAGCAGGCGGAGACGGTTGCCGTGGTGCCCGTGGACCTGGGGTGGAGCGACCTGGGCAGCTGGGAGGCTCTCTACCAGGAGCGGGCCAAGGACGAACGTGGCAATGTCTGTCACGGGCCGGTGCTGCCGGTCGAAAGCCGTGACAGTCTCCTCTGGAGTGCCGACGGCGGTCTGCTCGCCGCCTACGGGGTGGAGAACCTGGCGCTGGTGCAGACCCGGGACGCGACGCTGGTCTGTCCCCGCGAGCGACTCGCCGACCTCAAGCCGCTGGTGGCCCAGGTCGCTGCCGAACGGCCCGAGTTGGCTGACTACCATGTCACCGTGGCGCGACCGTGGGGCAGCTATACGACCCTGGAGAGCGGCCACCGTTATAAGCTCAAGCGGATCGTGGTTAAACCCGGCTGTAAGCTCTCCTTGCAGATGCACCATCACCGTTCGGAACACTGGGTGGTTATCGCTGGGACCGCGCGCGTGGTCAACGGCGACGAGGAGATCTACCTGGAGGAAAACCAGTCCACCTATGTCCCTGCGACCCGCCCTCACCGGCTCGAGAATCCGGGCCGCATCCCGTTGCAGATCATTGAGATCCAGACCGGCCCCTATCTGGAGGAAGACGACCTAGTCCGCTTTGAGGATCTGTACGGGCGGGTAGAGGACCAGTTCAGCAACGAGAGATGCCGTAGCGTTTCCCACACCAACCCTTCTCAGTCATCTGTCTAGCTGACCTGGGTGGCGTCATTACTGGCGCCGACTACACTCACCGTTAGTGCCCGGTCAGGAGAACCTGACCGGCTTCGCTTTGGATATTTGGGCTGTCCTCGGAAGGGTTTCTGGGGTAGGGGGGGGGGCGTGGCAGGTGAGATATTTTGGCTTCACATTAAAAAGTCGGCGGGAACGTCGCTGCGGCAGGCATTAGGGGGGCTCTATACCTGTACGGAGCGATTCAAGATGCCGTCTTGCTTTATACAGCGCCCCTGTGAGGAATGGAATGATATACTGAACACCTATACAACCCCGCTAGGTCCCTATCAGTTCCGGCGCAGCGAGTTTGCGCGTCTCTACCTCTACCCGGAAACATGGGACCATATGTTTCGAATCGCCTTCTCCAGAAACCCCTACGACCGTGTGGTGTCAATGTATCACCACTTGATCTGGCCCAAGGGAATGACGGCCAGGGGCAGGGTGATGGCAAACCTTCGCCTGCTCTCCAGGGATCCGCGGTGTTTGGTGTCGAGGAAAAAGTGTTTCGATGTCTTTCTTGATATGCTTGAGAAGCAGGAATCGTGTCGTGAGCGATCGATCTTCGAGCCTTACGGTCTCCTCTTTTCGACACACACAAATCCGATGGTAAATGATGTTCAAGGGGGCAATGGCGTTCTCAATATACCGAATATCTACCGCATGGAGAACATGGAAAAAGGGGTGTCCGCATGTTACGAAGCGGCGGGCGCCTCTGCGTACCCGCCTACGGAAATACCGCATGCGAACAAGTCCAATAAGAAGTCCGGCTTTTCATTAACGAAGCAGCAAAAGAGAAAAGTCGAGCGCCTGTATGGTGATGACTTCGATATCTACGAGAATGCACATTAGTCTTTTGGTCGCTTCGAGGGCAGTTTCGTGGAGGAGCAGGCCCGCCACGGGAAAAATACGCATTCGTTTCCAGAGTACTGTCGCCATCCGCGATGGGCGCTGCGCATTTTCCGGGAAGATGTCAAGAATGTATTGCGCTTCGGTAAAGATGCCCCAAGGAAATATCAGTTGGTTTATGTGCCGCCCCACTTCATCGAGTGGACATTAAGTGTCCTCCCCCGGCCACCGGTTCTCAGTAAAGTCTATCCGCGAAATGCGGTGCAGATCGGCCCGCGCCCTCTGCATGAGCCGAATGTGATCGTTCCGGGGGATTGGGATAAGGCGGTTTTGCCGATCATGGAAAATCGCATCGTGGCTCGGACCGTCCGTAAGCTGGAGACGGGGGCTTCCTGGGAAGCGGTGGGGGAGATTGATCTCATGAACAGACTGATCGAGATATGCGGTGAGGAGGATGGCTGTCGCTCGCGACGGGATTTGGTGCAGCGTTATCGTAAGCTGGATGAACTGTTCGCCGTCATTGGATCGAGACGCCGTCTTCTGCCGCAAAGTGCCGTGACAAAGGGTCGGCTCAGAGAGCGGGGGGGGATCGGTTTGGCGATTTCGCGGACTGGGCGTCTTATCCTTGGGGACAACGGAAACCACCGGCTGGCTGCTGCGCGTTACTACGGCATACCGATGGTTCCGGTCTGTTTACAGGTTGTTCACGTGGATTTCGTGCGGACGGGGGGATGGCGACTAATGCTGGACGAATCAAGACGATACATGAGAAAGCTAGCGCGTGGGGCAGAGCGATCCCCGGAGGGTCAGGCGACGTGCTGATTACACTGCCAGCGCCAAGTGTCGCGCATCATTGTGGCCAGATCTCTGTCTGCCCGCCAGCCCAGCTCTCGCTGGGCCTTGGCTGGATCGGCCCAGCACTCCGCGATATCGCCGGGTCGGCGGTCGGCGATGCGATAAGGGACTGGCTGGCCACTGACCTGCTCGAACGCCCGGACCATCTCCAGGACGCTGTAGCCCTCGCCGCGGCCCAGGTTCCAGACGTGACTGCCCCTCTGTGCCTCAAGGAACTCGAGCGCTCGCAGGTGGCCCTCCACCAGATCCACCACGTGGATGTAGTCGCGCACCCCAGTCCCGTCCCGGGTCGGGTAATCATTACCGAAGACGCTCAGCTGCTCGCGCTCGCCGCTGGCCACCTGGGCGATGTATGGCACGAGGTTGTTGGGGATACCCCGTGGCGACTCGCCGATCAGCGCACTCTCATGTGCCCCGACGGGGTTGAAGTAGCGCAGGAGACCGATGGACCAACGCGGGTCTGCGCGCCCCAAGTCGAAGAGGATCCGCTCCACCATGTGCTTGCTGCGGCCATACGGGTTGGTCACGTTCCCGGTGGCAGCGTCCTCGTCGATTGGTACCCGGACCGGGTCCCCATAGACAGTGGCCGAGGAGCTAAAGATCAGCCGTCGCACGCCGGCGCGCTCCATCGCCTGGCAGAGGCGCACGGTACCGCCTACATTGGTTTCATAGTAGGCGAGGGGCCGGGTCGTGCTCTCACCGACGGCCTTGAGGCCGGCAAAGTGCATGACGGCATCGAAGGGCTCGTTGGAGAAGACCGTTTCGAGGGTGGGCGCATCGCGGAGGTCGCCCTCGATGAACGCGGGGGCCTGTCCCGTGATCTGTTCGATTCGGGAGGCGACCGTGGCTGTACTGTTCTCCAAGTTGTCCAGGATGACGACCTGATGGCCGGCCTGGAGCAAGGCCACCGCCGCGTGACTGCCGATGTAACCGCTACCACCCGTGACGAGGACGCGCATTGGACCGATTTCCTTATCAAGACTGGTTGAGTCGCAGTGTAGCACCTCGGCGCCAAGTGGCGATTGATGGCCATGGCCCGGGACTGGTCCTGGAACTCGTGGGGCGTGCTGGGATTATTTCAAAGGTACGGCGTAAGACCCGCCAACAGGAAGGGGGTGTCCATGGAGCTTGACCGTTCGGCCCGAATTGCTCGGATGGTTGCCGCCGCTGGGCTTCTAACGTTCCTTGCCGGCTGCGCCTCGCTCCCGCCTGCCCCCCCCACAGTTGATGAAGCGGAAATTGAGCAGTACATCATTGGGCCTGGCGACACGCTTAGCGTACAGGTTTGGCGCAACCCCGAACTCTCCATCAGCGTCCCGGTCCGGCCTGACGGACAGATATCCACGCCGCTGGTGGAGGATGTCCAGGCCAGCGGGGTCACCCCCACCGAGTTGGCGCGGGTCATGGAGGAGGAGATCAGCCTCTACCTGCGGGATCCGGTGGTGACCGTGATCGTGACCGGCTTCGCTGGCCCCTACGATCGCCAGGTCCGCGTCATCGGGCAGGCGGCAGAGCCGCGCGCGCTGCAGTATCGCGAGGACATGTCGGTGATGGACGTGATGATCGAGGTCGGCGGGATCACCGATATCGCAGCGGGTAACCGGACGGTGCTGATCCGGGACGAGGACGGCGAGCGCAGGCAGTACCGGGTTCGCCTCCATGATCTGCTCAACCGGGGCGAGATCGAGGCGAATATCGACATCAAGCCCGGCGACGTTCTGATCATCCCGGAACGGTTCTTCTAAGCGGCTGCCACGGAATGGGGGCGCGGTGAGGCGCTCCCTTGGAGGCGTCAACGTGCGTTTTTTGGGTCACTTTGTGCCGCGCAACGTGATGGTGCTGGTGGGTCTGGAGGGTCTGCTGGTCCTGGCGGGGCTGGCGATCATCCTGCCGCTGCAATTCGGGGCCCCAGGGGCCTTGGGCTGGGAGGAGATCCAGCTTAAGGCTGAGATCGCGGTCGCCGCCGGGGTGGTGGTGCTCAGCATGGCTGGCATGGGGCTCTACGATGCCGGCCAGATCACCATGCGAGATGGTCCGCTGATGCTGGGCGTGCGCCTCTTCCTTGCCATGCTTGCGGCGGTTGTTGGCATCCTCGTCGTCTTGGCTGCCATGCCGGCCCTGGCCTTGGCGTCCGGGCCGCTGCTCGTTGCCGTCGCCGCGGTCTTCATCCTGATCCTGTTCAAGCGAGTGCTCTACCAGCGGGTGGTCGCCTCGGACCGTTTCAAGCGGCGGATCCTTACGCTGGGCGTTGGTAGTCGTGCCGCGGCTGTCGCCGAAATGCAGGGGGAGAATAACCGCTGCGAGATGCCGTACGTATTCCTCGGTTACGTCGCCACGCCAGGGGTCGATCATGTCAATGTGCCCGCAGACGAGGTGATCCACCAGCAGGAGGGCGAACGGCTACTGGATATCTGCCGCAGGTACGGTGCCGATGAGTTGGTGGTGGCGGTGCGGGATCGGCGCTGTCAGTTGCCTGTCGAAGAACTGCTCGATTGCAAGCTCCGCAAGGTCTCGGTGATCGACCTCACCAGTTTCCTTGAACGGGAGCGGCGGCAATTGAGGCTGGATTCACTGAACACCAGCTCGCTGATCTTCGGTGAAGGGTTCCGTCAGAACGGGCTGCGCACCACGGTCAAGCGGGTGTTCGATATCCTCGTCAGCCTGGTCCTGTTGCTGATCACGCTTCCGATCATGATCGTCACCGCTCTGGCCATCAAGCTGGAGAGCCAGGGGCCGATCTTCTTCCGCCAACAGCGGGTGGGCTCTGGCAATGAGCCCTACTGGCTCTACAAGTTCCGCAGCATGCGGCAGGATGCGGAAAAGGACGGGGTGCCGGTCTGGGCGCAGAAGGATGATGACCGAGTGACCCGCGTCGGGCGCGTTATCCGTAAGCTGCGCATCGACGAACTACCGCAGATCCTCAATGTGCTCAAAGGCGAGATGTCGTTCGTTGGTCCTCGCCCGGAGCGGCCCCTGTTCGTCGATCGGCTGAGCGAGGAGGTGCCGTTCTATCGGGCCCGCCATACGGTGCCCCCGGGGATCACCGGGTGGGCGCAGATCTGCTATCCGTACGGGGCGTCTGTCGAAGACGCCCGACAGAAGCTGCAATACGATCTCTACTACGTGAAGAACCACACGTTCTTCCTAGATTTGGTCATCCTAATCCGCACGGTCGCCGTCGTCCTCTTCGGTCAGGGCGCCCGGTAGCGCCCGGAGGCGCATCATGCTCTCTGCTGCAAGCTACGCCGTGGCACTGGCCGCGTTCTTGGCGCTTGCCGGGGCCACCCTGGTGCTTTGGCGGGACCGCTCCGGCGCTGAAGCGTTGGTGGCGGCGGCGCTGCTGACCGCTGGGTGGGCGGGCGAACACGTCTGGCTGTCGCTCCAGTTCGATGACGGCGCGGTGGTGATGGGCAGCGGCTTCTCCGAGGTGGTTCGAGCGGGCGGCTGGTTCGTCCTGCTGCTGGTCCTGATGGCGCGTATGCATAGCCATAACCTACGGGGCCAGCGGGTGTTGCGCCGTTGGGGGGCTGTCCTGGGCGGCTTACTGTTGCTGGCCCTGGTCCCGCTGATGGGGCCCGGGTCGGGCCTGGAGCCGCTCTACGGGTTGGTCCTGCTGCTACTCGCCATTACTGGTCTGGTCCTGGTCGAGCAGACCTACCGCAACACCCCGGAGCAGGAGCGCTGGTCGATCAAGTTCCTGTGCCTTGGGGTGGGCGGGCTCTTCGCCTTCGATCTCTTCCTGCTCGCCGATCGGGTGCTGTTCCAGGCGGTGGAGACGCCGACCATCCAGGCACGTGGGCTGGCCAACGCCCTGGTAGTGCCGCTGTTTGCCATCTCCATGCAGCGGCAGCTGCCCCGGGACAAGGCCCCGGTGATCTCCCGGCACCTGGTCTTCCATACGGCGGCGCTCACCGGCGCCGGCCTCTACCTGCTGGCGGTGGGGGGCGCAGGCTACTTGCTCCGGGAGCTTGGCGGCGACTGGGGGGCGCTCCTCCAGGCAGCGCTGCTGTTTGGCGCTGTGCTCCTGCTGATCCTGGTCCTCTTCTCGGGTAGCTTTCGCGCCCGCCTGCGCGTGCTGATCAATAAGCACTTCTTCAACTACAAGTACGACTACCGGCAGGAGTGGCTGCGCTTTACCGAGATCCTCTCCCGGGAGCATGGCGAGTTGCCGCTGCGCCAGCGGGGCGTGGGGGCCATCGCCGAGCTGGTGGACAGCCCGGGTGGGTTGCTTTGGGTTCAGGATCGCCAGGGTGACTACCGGCTGGAAGGGGTGCTGAACCTCGGCGAGCCGGATCACGCGCCGGAGTCGGGTGAAGGGGGGGTGGTGCCGTTTCTGTGCCAGACCGGTTGGGTGGTGGACCTCGACGATCTGCGCCGTGCCCCGGAGTTGTACCCAGGACTGCAGCCGCCTGCCTGGTTGCTAGAGAATCGCCGTTACTGGCTTCTCGTGCCGCTGTTCCAGGGCGATGAGTTAACGGGGTTCGTGGTGCTGGCTCAACCCCGAGCTTCCCGGGTGATCGATTGGGAAGAGCGGGATCTGCTCAAGACGGCAGGGCGTCAGCTTGCCGTCTATGTGGCGCTGATGCAGACCGACGAGGCCCTGTTGGAGGCGCGGCAATTCGAGGCCTTCCACCGTCTGGCGGCCTTCTTGGTCCACGATCTGAAGAATGTCTCGGGCCAGCTTGCACTGGTGCTGGCTAATGCGGAGCGGCATCGGGACAACCCGGTATTCGTGGCTAATGCCTTCGAGACCGTCGGTCATGCCCGAGAGCGCCTGGACCGAACGCTGGCGCAATTGCGCCATGCCCAGCCGGGTCCGACGGCGCCGGCGCAGCGGGTGGAGCTCGCCGAGGTCCTGCGCCAGGTGGTGAACGGGGCGCGGGGTGAGCCGCGGCCCGAGCTACAACTGGATCAGGAGGTTCAGGTGGTGGCCGACCATGATCGGCTGTTCAATGTCTTGGCCCACCTGGTCCGCAACGCCCAGGAGGCCACGCCAGCGGATGGTCGGGTGACGGTGCAACTGAGTCAGCGCCAAGAGTGGGGCTATATTGTAATCGAGGACAGCGGGCACGGCATGGACCCGAGCTTCATGCGGGATCGGCTGTTCCGGCCGTTCCAGACCACCAAGGGGAATGCGGGGATGGGCATTGGCGTCTATGAGGCGCGGGAGTACATCGCTGCCCTCGGCGGGCGGATCGACGTCGATAGCGAACCGGGTAGTGGCACGCGCTTCACGGTGCGGTTGTTGGCGCGGACGGCCGCGGCGGCGCCGGCCCCCGCGGTGGCTGTGCCCTGAGATTGGACAAGGAGCGAGGGACGGTGGCCAATACCTATAAACTGCTGATCATTGAGGATGACGAGGGCCTGCAGGAGCAGCTGCGCTGGTGTTTTGATGGCTACGAAATCGTAAAGGCCTATGACCGCGCGCAGGCGGTGAAGGAGGCGCGCCGCCATCAGCCGGAGCTGATGCTGGTCGACCTGGGGTTGCCTCCGGATCCGGCCAACGCCAGCGAGGGGCTCGCCGCGCTGCGAGAGGTCCTCGGCGAGGCGCCGCAGAGCAAGGCGATCGTCGTCACCGGCAACGACGACCGGGAGAATGCCCTGCGTGCCGTGGCGCTTGGCGCCTACGACTTCTACAGCAAGCCTGTGGACGCCGATACGCTTCGGCTGCTGGTGGACCGGGCGGCGCAGCTCTATAGCCTTGAGGCGGAGAATCGGCGCTTGGCCCAGCGCTCCGCCTCGCCGTTGGACGGCTTCCTCACGGGGGATCCGGAGATGCTCCGCGTCTGTCGGATGGTCGAGCGGGTGGCCCCGGCGGATGCCACCGTTCTGCTCCGCGGCGAGAGCGGGACCGGTAAGGAGATCCTAGCCCACGCGGTACATCGGCTCAGCGGGCGCAGCGGGCAGCGCTTCGTGGCCATCAACTGTGCGGCCATCCCCGAGAACCTGCTCGAGAGCGAGCTCTTCGGCTACGAGAAGGGGGCGTTCACCGGTGCCCATCGCCAGACCATCGGCAAGATCGAGTACGCCAACGGCGGCACGCTGTTCCTCGATGAGATTGGCGATCTGCCGCTGAGCCTGCAGGCCAAGCTGCTGCGTTTTCTCCAGGAGCGGACCATCGAGCGAGTCGGCGGGCGCCAGTCAATCCCGGTGGATGTGCGCGTGGTCTGTGCCACCCACCGCGATCTGGGGCAGATGATCCGCGAAGGGAAATTCCGTGAGGATCTCTTCTATCGAGTAGCTGAGATCGAGCTCACCATCCCCGCGCTGCGCGAGCGCCAAGGCGATGCCGCCCTCGTTGCGCACTCCCTTTTGGAGCGCTTCGCGCGCGAGCAGCGGCATCCGCGGCGTGAGTTCACTCCGGAAGCCATCGATGCGATCGAAGCCCACACTTGGCCCGGGAATGTCCGCGAGATGGAAAACGTCATCCGTCGAGCGGTCATCATGGCCGACGGCAAGAGGATTGCGCCGGAGGAACTCGGCCTGGAATTGCCCAGCGACGGCCAGGAAGGGGATAGCAGTCTGCGGCTCAGGAAAGTCCGCGACCAGGCCGAGCAGCAGGCGCTGCTCCGGGCGTTGAGCCGCTGCAACGGGAACATCGCCCAAGCAGCGGCCTTGTTGGGGGTGTCCCGGCCGACGTTGTATACGCTGCTCGATAAATTCGCTCTGAGGAAATGACGATGCGCACAGATAACACCTTGCGGCAGAGTGACGACGCCCCCGAACGTTGCGGGCGGCAGGCTATGGCCCCCCTCGGTCGGGTGATGAGAGCGGTGGGCTTGGCCGCGTTCCTAACAGCCGGACTCGTCGGCTGCGGTGAGTTGACCCGGGAGGAGCTGCTCGAGCGTGCTGAGCGCTCCATGGAGCAGGGGGATTACGGTAGTGCGGTGATCGACTACCGCAACGCCCTGCAAAGTGAAGAGGATGTGGAAGTGCGCGGCCTGCTCGGGCTGGCCATGAAGGGCGAAGGGCGCACGGACGGGGCGATCCGGCACTTGGGCAGGGCCCTGGACGAGGGCGCCGACGCCGATCGGTATGCCCTGCCGCTGGCCCGGTTGCTGGTGGAGACGCGCCAGGGCGCTGCGGTTCTGGAATTGCCGGAGCCCGGCTTGGAAGGGGCAGAGCGCGCGGAGTTCCTCGCCTATCGTGCCATCGGCGGCTTCGGGGCTGGAGGAGATGCCCGCGAGCAGGCCCGAGCGGATCTCGATGCGGCCCGTGAGCTGGCGCCGGAACATGCCGTGGTCCACCTGGCCGGTGCCTATGAGGCCCTAAGTCGCGGGGATCAGCCCGAGGCCAGCGTGGCGGTGGATCGGGCGGTGCGCACGGACGGTGACCTGGCCCTCGGCTGGTCCCTCAAGGGCGACCTGGCGAGGCTACGCGACGACCTTGGGGACGCACTCGCCGCCTACGACCGCGCTGTGGAACTGCAGCCCCAGGGTATCAACGAACGCCTTAGCCGTGGCTCCCTGCGCCTGGAACAGGGCGAGATCGATGGTGCCGAGGAGGACGCACTCTTTGTGCGCGAAGGGGCGTCGGACCATCCGGGCGGCTATTTCCTCGCCGGCCTCGTGGCGGTGGAGCGGGAGGATCGGGATGAGGCGCGCCGCCAGTTTGAGTCCGCCCTGGCTCAGCACGACCGCTACCGCCCGCCCATGCCGTATCTGGCGCAGATCCATCTGGAGGCCGGAAACGTGCGCCAGGCGGAGCATTACCTGGAGCGATTCCATGCGCTGGGTCCGGGCAATGCCCGCAGCTACACCCTGCTAGCCAACCTGCGGGTGGAGCAGGGGGATCCGGAGCGGGCGCGGGACATCCTGGCCGAGGTGGTGAAGGACCGCCCGGACCTGCGCGATGCGCTCGGCCCCCGGCTGGCTGCGCTTTACCTGGATACCGGCGAGCGTGAGCGCGGCGTGGAGGCCCTGCGCGGAATAGTGGATGCGGGGCAGGATACCGCGGCGATTCGCGAGATGCTGGGGGTCGCTCTGGTGCAGGATGGCGATCGCGAAGGGGGGCTGGCGATGCTGGAGTCAGCCGCCGAGGCCGATCATCAGGCCCGCGGCGCGGATATGGCCATCCTGGTGGCGTATTTGCAGGATCAGCGTTTTGAAGACGTGCACCAGGCTGCCAAGCGGTTGGAGGAAAAGGCGCCGGATAATCCGAGTGCGTATGCCTTTCAGGCTGCTGCGTTGATGGGGCAGCAGGATGTGCAAGGGGCAAAACAGGCCATTCGCACCGGTCTAGAGCAGTTGCCCGGACACGTTGGTCTGTCTCTCAATCTAAGTGAACTGTCCTGGCTACAGGGGAACGCCGATGTCGCTCTGGATGTGCTGGAGACGGTGCAAAGGCATTACCCTGGTGAGCCGACGACGGCGTTCCGGCTGGTCGCGGCCAATGTTCAGCTGGGTGACGAAGACAAAGCTCGTGATTGGCTGGGAATCGTTCTGGAGCATCATCCCGTTGAAGTCGGCGTTTTGGTCACAGCGGCGGAGGCCTACGCCAACCTCGGGGATCTTGATCGCAGCACTACTCTTCTTGAGCGTGCCCTGGATGCGGGGGCGGAATCTGGGCAAATCTATTTCCTTCTCGCTAGGAATTATGGATCACAGGGGCAGAGTCAAGCTGCTATCGAGGCCTTACGGAGCGCCTTGGCAGCGGATTCGGAGCATGTCGGGGCTCGCTTGGCTTTAACTCGTGAATTAGGTGCTGGCGGTCAGATGGGCGAGGCGCGTGAGGTGTTGGCGCCCTTGCTCGAGGCATATGGTGAAGAGCCGGGGGTGAAGGCCCACCAGGCTTGGCTCTATCTCCGGGAAGGGCAGTTCGGCAGAGCGGCTGATCTCTATGCTGAAGTCCTCGATCGGGAGCAGAGGCGCTCCTGGGTCGTTGAGGGCTATCAAGCCATGATCGGGGCGGGGCGAGAGGATGCCGCGTTCGAGCGCCTGGAGGCCTGGCTTGAAGAAGAGCCTACGGACGGTGGAGTACGGCACGAGTTGGCGAGGGCGTTGATGGAGCGCGACCTTGATGCCGCAGCGCGTGAGGTGTACCAGGATCACCTCGACCATCACCCGGAGGATGTCGTCGCATTGAACAACCTGGCCTGGCTGTATCGTGGCGAGGATCCGGCACGAGCTTTGGAGTATGCGGAGCGGGCCCATGAACTCGCCTCCGACCATGCAGAGGTGCTCGATACCTACGGCGTGGTCCTGCTAGAGGCGGGTCATACGGAGCGGGCGGTGGAGATTCTTGAGGGTGCATGGAGGCGCGGAAGTGAGCGGCCTGATATCGGCGTTAACCTGGCCCGCGCACTCCTCGCGGCCGATGACGTCGGTCGGGCGCGTGGGCTGCTGGATACACTGCTGTCCGAGTATCCATCCTTTGATGGCCGTGCGGAGGCCGAGGAACTGCTCGGTCGAGCACGGCGAGGGCAGTAAACGGGCGGCTCGTCGTTATTCCCGCTGCCAGCTTGTAGGGGGGTGATGCGTCTCGGCCTCCGGGAGCATTTCAGCACATTCGATCAACAGGCAGGCTTGCGCAGGACGAGATTGTAGCAGTTGCCCGAGATTTGGGAGGAGATCTCCTCGAAGCCTGCCGAGGTGAAGCGCTGATGAATGTCCGATACCGTGTAAGGGGTGTGCAGGATGCCCTTGCGCATGCCCCAGCGGTTGATGCGCTCCGCGATTGCCCGCAGCGGTTGTACCGTACGTGGATGGATCAGCACATTGGCCGCCAGGGTGCCACCGGCCTTGAGCACCCGGTAGCAATCCTGGATGGCCCCATCGACGTCTGGAAAGCAGTGCACGGAGTTGGCGATGTTTACAGTGTCGAAGGAGTCGTCATCAAAGGGTAGCGCTGCGGCGTCGGCATGTTGCAAGGTCACCGCTGGCTCGTTCACAAAGCGTTGTCTTGCCCCTTGGAGCATCGCCTCGGCGTAATCGACCCCTACCACCGTGCCGACCGGTAGAGCACGACGACGTCGCCACTTGAGCATCATCTCCAGCAGCGTGCCCGAGCCGCAGGCGATGTCGAGGTGGCGATCACCGATGTTCGTCCCAAACAGGCGAAGCTGCGAGCCGAGCGTACTGTTGTATGCGAACGTCAGGATGAGGAAGCCCCGCAAATCGTACCACCAAGGCGGGGCATCGTAGGCTGCCGCGATCTCGTCTCGCGTTTTGGTTGACGGCCTCGTCATGCTGGACGCCTCCTCCCTTCTCCGCATCATCCCTTGGAGCATACCACTCCCCTGCTCATCCGACAGGCTTGGGCTCTTTGCAGCGATATGTGCTCAGACGGGGGGCCTGCGAGGCGACGGCGTCCAGCCAGCCACGGTCTTCAGGCGTTAGTAGACTTTACAAGTTGCGATGGGGTGCTTCCATAGCCTTCGTAACCTTATGAAAAAAAAGAATAAAAATGGTTGGCACGGTGTGTGCTTATCTATAGGTCGGGGGCGCGTAAACACGAGCGTTACAGATCGACGAAGCTACATCAGTGGCCATCTGGTGGGAGAATGAAATGGAAAAAATTAATCCGGCAAAAACCCTTGGGAGTGTGTTGGTGGTGGCTTCAATTGGGGTCACTGGGAGTGTGGATGCGGGTGCATTTACCTCTGAGTCGTGGACGATAGACGATTCGAGGCTTGGCCTCACCAACGACCCCGTTGGAGAGCAGCAGGTGGATCGACTTTCGGGCAGTTACAATGAGTTGTTGACTCTGCGCGGTGATGGTAGCTTTGAGGCGACAGCATGGTGGAACGCAGCGCAATTTAGACTCGCTGGTTCTGGTGTGCCCGACAACCTCGCTGAATCGCCCGACCCACGCTCAGATAGCCGTTATGGGCTGTATGGAACGCTTGAATCGACAGGACAGTTCGATCCGGGTAATGGTGCTTTTTTAGGAGAAACCGGGCGGATTACTCTTTGGTTGGATCCTAATCTGGATACGGAGTTCAGCTTTGCTAACTGGGATCCTTCTAGCGAGACAGGAGATGCAGCAAACGGTCTCGATCTAAGTGGGACTGGCGAAGATATCAAAATTGGGAGTGCAGATGTACTTAAGCGGGGCTCAGGAAGTTTTGACCCAGATGCGGGGGAGGATGATATCGGGAGTTTTGCGTTACTCTTTGGAGATTGGGAGCTGACCGAAGATGGCCAGGAATATTTTGTTGGGCCCGATCCGTTCTGGATGGACTTTCGGGTTTCAGGGCAGTTTGATTTCATACAGAGCTTCATTGGGGGGTTGGACGAGTTAGACCCTGAGCAAAGCGCAACTTTTGAAGTCACTGGTTCGGCTGACGGGCGCTTTGGGCAAACCACCGCGATTCCTGAACCAGGTGTCCTCGGTCTGTTCGGGCTCGGCCTCCTGGCTCTTGGCTTCGTGACTCGGGTACGCCAGCAGCGATCTGGTGCTGCGGACGCGTAGTAGGTATTATGCAAGTCTATCCGCTGCAGGGGCCCCGGTGTGCCGGGGCTCCTTTCATTAGTTTTGGTGTGTTGGTGTAAGGCTAACCCCTCAGCCGCTGCGTTCGCTGTGTGGCTGCAAGTAGGGCAGGGAGCACCAACAGATCGACCAACAGCGCCACCACTAATCCGAAGGCAGTGAGCAGGCCGAAGGCCTGGGTCGGTTGAAAGTCCGAAGCGCCCACCAGAAGGAATTGGCCCACCAGGATAATCGTCGTGGCGGTAATGGCCCGTCCCGCCTGCCGGGAGGCGCGGGCGATGGCCCATACGGTGGAGGCGCCCCGCGCTCGCCGGGACCGGTAGGCGTGGAGGAAGTGGATCGTGTCATCGATGGCGATGCCGACGGCCACGCTGGCAATCATCGCAGTAGCGGTATCCAGCCAGATCCCAAGCAGCCCCATGAGTCCGAAGATCAGCAGGATCGGGGCCAGATTGGGGACCATGCTGGCGGCCGCCACAGTAGCCGAGCGCCACATCATCAGCATCAGTACAAAGATGGCGATCACGACCACCACCAGGCTGTGCAGTTGCCCCTGGATCAGCAGCCGCTCCTGATCGGCGAAGAGTCGGCCCATGCCGGTTAGGTCCCACTCCAGGTCGGCCGGCGGTTCGGCAGCCAAGTGGTCGCGTAGGTCGTCGATCAGGGTATTGAGCTCCCGCGCCCCGGTGGCGTTCAGGTTGAGCATCAGCCGCGCCTGGCTGTAGTCCCGGTCTACCACGTCGAACAGGTCCCGGCCGTCGTGGATGAACAGGTACTGGGCGATCAGGGCCTCGTTATCGGGGATGCGCCGGTAGTCCGGATCCTCTTCATGGAAGGCCCAGTGCATCTCGGCTACCAGATCGGGCAGCGAGAGGCTGTAGTCCACCTCCGGGCGCTCGTCGAGCCACTCCTGTACCTGTGCCATGGCCTCCAGGCGCCCCGGGTCCAGGAGGCTGTCCATGTCCGGCCCCTTGAAGATGACCTCCAGGGGCATGACCCCAGAGAGCTTTCCCTCGATGCGTTGGGTAGCCTGGGTCAGCGGATGGTCGTCGGCGAAGAATTCGTAGAGGTCGGTCTCCACCTCCACCTGGCGGATCATGGGGATGGAGACGATGACGATTAGGGCACTGACGGCCAGGATGGTCCCGGGCCGGCGCACCGCCCAGCGGGCGGTGGTGGCGGTGAAGCGGTCCAGTCCCGCCATCGCCCCGCGACGCCGGACCCACGGGCCGCGGTCGAAGCGCAGGACCAGGGCCGGGATCAGGAAGAGCACGCACAGGGCCCCGAAGACCACGCCGAAGGCGGCGATCAAGCCGAAGCTTTCAATCGGGCGAATCGGACTCACGGTTAGAGACGCCAGGCCCACCGCCGTGGTCAGGGCCATGAACAGAGTGGGGCGGGCCACGTCCCGGAGGGCGGCGCGCACCCGATCCGGCCCCACCGCCCCCCGTCGGGCATGGTGGAGCACGGCGTTGAAGAAGTGCATCAGCATCGCCACCGTGAGCGCCGTGAGCAGCGGCGGTACGATGGCCGTGATCAGGGTGAACGGTTTGCCAAGGAGGACCAGCAGGCCCATGGTGGCCCCGGTGACCGCGCTGATGGTGGCCGCTGCCAGGATCAGGACCAGGATGCGGCGGAAGAGGAACCACAGCAGCAGGAGGCCGATGCCCAGGGTGCCGGGTACCAGTAGCATCAGGTCGTTGATCATGGACTGGAGCTGCGCCACGTCCAGGGCTATGTGACCGCCGATGGCGGTCAGTTGCGGCTCGAGCCCGTGCTCGGAGATGCCTGCCCGCATGCGCTGCTCGAGCTCCACGCGCTGCAGGCTGTCCTCCAGGGCGTGGGGGCGGGCAAGGATGGCCAGCGCCGAGCCGTCCTCAGCCACCAGAAAGCCGGGTGCGAACGTATCGCCGGTCACCCGCTCCCGCCAGTGCTCGGCGGTCCGTTCGTCGAGTTCGTTGACACGGATCAGCCGCTCGACGGCGAAACCGTCCACCGTGGCCCGGATGTGGTCGTTGGTGGTGGGGGCGAGGACTCGCTCGACGGTGGGTGCGGCCTCCAGGTCCTCCACCAGGGCGTGCAGGCGGCTGAGGAAGTCCGCTTCGAAGAGGTCATCGCCCTCGAAGAGTGCCACCAGCAGCTGCTCCTGGGGGAAGATATCGCGGACCTGTTGATCCGTGACAACGGCCGGTGCCTCTTCCGGGAAATAACTCTCCGGGGCGTTGTCGATCTGCAGCTGCAGCAGCAGCGGGCTTGGCAGCAGGACCAGTAGGGCCAGGAGGATCAGTGCCAGCCGCGGGCGTTGGAGCATCCATTGCATGCCGTCAGTGTCCCTTAAAACTGGCCGCGCCACCCGGCGACAAGGAGTCGTCGATCTCGGTAGAAGCCGCCCAGGCTGTCGTCCTCGCCGCCCATCCAGTGCCCGCCGAGGAACAGCTCGTTCGGCTCGGCGGCGATCCAGGCCAGCTCGGGGTTGAGGTAGTTGTCACGCCGGTTGAGCGCTGCCGAGAAGCGCAGGCGGGCCCGCCACTCGTTGCGCAGGAAGAAGTCCTCGATCTCGCCATTGATGTAGTAGATCTCGTCGGGATCCAGCGCATCATCGGCATCCAGCAGGTGCTCGCCGAGCAGCTGGACGGTCAGGCGCAGATCGTCCCGTGGGGTGGGGAAGCCTTCGGTGCCGATGACCCAGTCGAAGCCCCCGGTCTTGTCGTAGGCGAAATCTTCCTCCCGGGTGATGGGCACATCGCTGAGCCAGGCCGCCTCCATGCGCCAGGTCCAGCCACCGGTGGCAAAGTCGAGATCGCCGCCGACCACCCAGGTCATGGGGTGCTCGGCATCAAAAGTGACCGGGAGTGCGTCTTCAGCGGGGAGTGTCTCCAGGTCCGCCTGACTCTCTGCACTTAGCCGGTAGTACGGCTGCGAGTGCCGCACTCGCTGCAGCGTGGCGGCGAAGTCCACGGCCTGTCCGCTGCGGCTGAGGCGCATCCCGCCGCCCCCGCGGCCGGAGGGTGCGTCGCCGAAGTCCGCGTCCTGGATCAGTGTGCTCAATGGCGTTCCGTTCGGGAGTTCCGCCTCCGGGTCGAGCCCGAGCAGGCGTCCAGCCTCACGATCGACCGGGTGCCAGATGCTGTCGTCCTCGGGTAGTTCCGCGGCGCGGAAGCCGACCAGACCGACGAGGTCGAGCTTCCAGGGGCCCTGGAAATACTCCAGCCGGGCCGCTGGGCTGGCACGCCGACGGTCGGCGAGCTCATCCAGGGCGAAGCGGGTGAGGTCCTTGGTGCTGAGGCGGTCCGTGGGCGGGGTCTCATCCACCCGGCCCCAGAGGAGCTTCTGCGTCCCCAGGGTCATCTGCCAGTCCATGGCCCGGTAGCGCAGGAAGTTCTCTCCGTAGTCCAATTCGGCCGTGGAGACGGCGGGGTAGTCGCCCCCTTGCTGTGCATAGGCGTCGATGCGGGCGCCCAGGCGAACCTCCCACTGCGTGCCGATGGAGCGGTCGGCGCGCAGGACACTGCGACCGTGGGTGGTCCAGTCCTGGGGGCGGTCGCTGGCGGTCAGCGCGCCGAACTCGAGCAGCCCGCTCTCCAAGCGAAAGCGCCAGTCGTCAAGCAGCCCTTGCGCCGGCCGCGTGCCGCTTTCCGTGTCTTCGGCGTCGGCGTCACTGGCCTCTGCGTTCTCTTCCGGCGCATCGAAGCGCAGCGTCTGCCCCTGGACCGCGCTTGTGGGCCCCAGGAGTGCAACGAAGAGCAATCCGATCAGCCATCGGCCCGGGTTAGGGCCGGAAAGGGCGCTCGCGGCTCGGGTTCGACAGGACACGACTGGTGAACAGATCCTGCGGGAGGCCTTGGTCATAACGGGTGTCATCCACTTCGAGGACGGTCTGGGTGCCCTGCTCCAGGTGGCTCATGGTGCTGCGGGTGACGGTCCAGTAGCCGTCGATCTTCTCCAGTTCCTGGACCTCAAGCCGCTTGATCGGATCCTCGCCGCCGCGGTAGAAGTCGATGCGCAGCTCGACCAGGGTGTCAGGATCGATCCAGCGCAGGCGTCTGGAGTAGGTGGAGTTGTCGGCCTCCACCGGCTTGCTCTCCAGGAGCCAGACCTCCCGGCCGCCGTAGGTGTCCGTGCCGATCAGCCGGTGTTCATCTTCCTCCGGGCGGCGGTCTTCCAGGTCTTCGAAGTACAGATCCGACTGGACGAAGCTCGAGCCACGGTTGTCGCCACTGACACGCCGAACCCGATCGGCCGCTGGGAGGTGCAGCCACTGGTCACTCTCGCCGTCGGGGTGATTGTGGACGAGCAGGGCCGTGTCCTCGATGTTAGCCGGCGAGGTGAAGCGGATCAGGCTCCAGCTCTCGCCGTCCTCTCCGTCGAGTCGGTATTCGAAGCTCTCCCGCACCCGGTCCCGGCTACGTTCGCCCGTGAGGGTCATGGTGCCGCGGGTGACCAGATCATCACCGTCGGGCCGGTCGAAGACGGCTTGGGCGAGTTCCTCGCCACTCGGGGCTTCGTCCGCCAGCGCGACTGCAGGGGTAAGCAGAGAGGCACTCAGCAGGGCCACCAGAATACGATGCGAAGGCCAGCAGGCTTTCGATAGGGGCATGGGATCCTCCGTTCAGCGACCAGCTTCAGCGGCTTGGTGGGCGTTCCGCATGGTGGCCAGACGCCGGAGGGCGATCCGAACCATCAGCCGCTGCAGGGGGTTGCGGTTGCCGCCCGGACGCCAGGTGCGGGCCATGCGCTGCGTGTAAGCGTCGAAATGAAGACCGTGCGGGGCCCAGCGAATCGGGCCGCGGTTGAGAACCGCTTTGAGTACCTCGGTACCGATAACCCCTGCACACAGCTCGCAGGCCATGGGTGTCGACGGCCCGCGCTGCGCGGCGAGGTCCACCGCCGATGGGTCCGCCAGATAGTGCATGTGCAGCCGGGCCGGGGCAAGTCCGACCATGAAGCGCACGGCAAGCTCCTCTTCGCTGAGTCCGCTGCGCAGGTCGAAGTAGTCATCGAACGATAGCCCCTCGGGATCGAAACTCAGCAGGGCAACCCCCATCCCCAACGGAGCTGCGGTCACCGCCGGGATGCCGAGCGCGGCGGCGCGGGCAAAAACGTGGCGTCGCGTCTCGAACGCGAAGAAGTCGAGACCATCGACATAGATGTCGGCGCCGTCGAGGAAGGCGTCGACGTTATCGGTGTCAATGCCGCGCGAGAAGGTGGCGACGGACAACTCGGGGTTGATGGCCAGGGCCTGTTCCTCGAGGACATCAAGCTTTGAGCGGCCAAGGCTGTCCATGGTGGCGCCGGCCTGTCGATTAAGGTTGTGCAGCTCAAATTGATCGTAGTCCGACAGACTGAAAGCACCGATGCCGAGTCGCGCCAGGGTCAGGAGATGGCTGCCTCCGACGCCTCCCAGCCCGGCAATAGCAATTCGGGCCCGGCGCAACCGGTCGAGTTCCGCGGGGGTGACCCAGCCGATGGTACGTTTGAACGCGGTGGCGTAATCGAATTCCATCAATGCAATCCCCCTAGGGCGCGCTCGGCTACTGCTTGGGTTCGGGTGCCGACGCCTGTTTAAAGCTGCGCAGCGTCTGGATCTGGCTGGTCGCCATGCGAAACAGCGGCGAGAGCAGTTGTTCGGACTGCTGGATGTTCTCGAGGGCCTCGGAGAAGCGTATGTGAAACGGGGCACGCTTGCGCTCGTGGTAGTAGACTGTTTTTCCGATTTGCCGAAAGTGCAGCCCTTGCCGGACGCAGTGGCGGGCGAGCTGCGGTTCCATCATGGCGTAAGCGTGCTCCTTGCCGGCTAGCTGGACGATCCGCGCGGAGGCCATGAAAAGGCTCACTGCGGCCAGGGGGAAGGTCCGGGGGTGGTTCTCGACCGCAGCCAGCGAATCCACTTCACCGTACGCGGACTTACCTTCGCCCCGGCGCCGTCGGAAGTCGCTATGCACCGCCAGGCGCGAGATCTCGCAGATCAAGGCTGGATCGTGGGTTGCGGGATGATCGGGATCCTCCGGGTCGAGGGACTCGCCGCAGTTCTGGACCATGGGCAGTCTCAGGGGCGTAGCGTTGGCATGGACGATACGAACATGGCCTGCGAGTCGGTGCAGAGCCGGGCGGTCTCGTGGTTCGTAGCGGAGCACGCAGTGCCAAGACTGCTCTTCGAACTCGTCTGTCTCCCGTTGATCCGGGTAATTCTCGGGGGGGTCGAACTGTAGTTCGGTACAGTAAACGTCATAGCGCAGGCGTTGTGCCTCGGCGAGTTCCTGCGGGCTGCTGACCAAAGCGAGCCGGAAGAGCTCCGTGAACGCAGTGGTTATGGCTGGGTGAATCGGCACGTCACGCATGGCTGGCTCCTTGATCCTCTGGTCGCCGCCAGAGTGTTGGTGGTCCAAGCGCCATGGCTCGACAACCACGGGGGCCTATGTTCGCCTGAATCGATGCTTGCCCGGGGCGTGGTGAACCGGTTCAGCCAGCGTTGGTTGTATTTGCGGCGAGGGCCGGGGTTGGCGATACGGCCGTCCGGATGGGCTGCTCCAACGGCGGGAGGTGGCCGCTGGGCCTAAGCAGCGCAGATGCCCGCCGATACGCAGGACCAACCTGCCAGTGTCTCGGATACTTCTCCTTGCGTTGCCAGTCCTCAAGTCCTTTCTTTAGGACATCCAAGCCGTTGCCGCACGGGTAACGCAGGCCACGGTGACAGCAAGGTTTGCCAAGGTGCTTCAGGGGGATGCCTCGATGGTTGAGTATTCGCCTCAGTCCCGGGCGGATCAGAAACACCAACTTATCCAGATTATTTTCGGCGCTTGCCTGGTGCGCTGCCTGGCAGAGGTGGAAGAGGGCGGTGTGGGAGTGCCTTGGGGTTTCGTGGCGCAAGATCAGACGAGAGAGTTCGCCCGTCCGATCTGGGGTAACGTCCTCGGCCAGCGAGCACATGGCCTCGATGGGTCGAGGTTGGGCGGAAGGGAGAAGGAGGCGAAAAGCTCCGACCCACTGGGCATGACGGCGGCGTTGGCGGACCAGGAAGTGCAGAGCGTGCCGATCGTGTTCATCGGTCTCCAGCCCATCCGGGAACGCCTCCGGGGGCTCGAATTTTTTTTCTTGACAAAACACAAGATAACGGAGCCGAAAGTGCTGCCGCCGGGTCTCCGGGGTATCAGCCAAGATAACGTCATGAGTGGATGAGCATCGCACTAGCATGTTCCTCAGAGGCCGTTGAGACAGACAGCTAGGGCGCAGAGTCAGCCGCAGAATCCGTCCCGCTATAACCTCTTAATTTTAGAGGAAATGCGCCACCGTGTCCCGCTAACATTATCAGATCTTCTCGCCATGTAAAATCCTTTGGCCCCCTCCATTCTTCTCTCGGTCAGGGTCGTAGCTGGTAGGCAATAGCCTCCATTTCTTGGGTCTTTTCTCGGTGCAACCAGTCGGGTAGATCGGGGGGGGGGGGGGGGGGGGTTTTTTTCGCCCCACCCCCGGCGGGGGGGGGCCCCCCCCCGGCGCTGCGGATGGCCAGCAGACC